>NZ_JAUETE010000007.1:0-324219 GCF_032484535.1 Bradyrhizobium sp. SZCCHNS3016 | reverse complement strand
CGCTACGACCGCCCAGATGGGCACATCAAACCGCCCGAACGAACTCAGATCTGGATAAAACTTGGGGGCAAGGTCAACGCGACTATCCCGGTGACGACAATCATCAGGTAGAGCGCTGGAAGCAGGCGCCGCGCCCTTCGTTCGTAGAAGGCGATGAACGAAAACGAATTGGATTGAATGCCGGTCCAGATGAGCCGGGAGATCACATAACCGGAGATGACGAAGAAGATATCGACGCCGACAAACCCGCCGCCAAAGCCTGGCAACTCGAAATGAAATCCAATGACCGAAATCACGGCTACGGCGCGCAGCCAATCGATGTCCGGCCGGTATTCCAAAACCCTTGTGCGCGTCATGCTGGTAGCCTGGGCGGGCCGTTCGCCCTAACGAGTTACCTGCTGACATGTCCGCAAATGGATTGCAACGCTCCGAAACACACGGAAATACCGTTCTTGGTTGGTGTATCCGAATTGCCGCACTATCCCACGGTCCCGCCGCGTGGGGACGCCGACGGATCGCAGGCCCAGCGGGAGGCCATTCGCCTGCGGGGGTGCATCCCGCGAGCATCAAGAGAACTCGCACTCGGTCCCGATCCCGGTGCTGACTTCGAGGCGGTGATTGGAAGCCCGACGCGCAAGAGAGAATGGCAGCACCGTCAAGGCCAACATGCCGGCAAGCCGGATCATTCACTGCGCCAGCGCGTCCCCGCCCGACGCAGCTTTCGACACGAGGACCGCTCGTGTCGGTGACTGACCAGCCCTCCGCCTTGATTGCTCCGGCCTAGCAACGCGCTGTCGTCACGCAGCCAGACGTGCCGCGCGTACTCCCTCGATCATCATCCACGAAACGCCTGCCACGCTGACGCCTCAACTAGGCTCGACGCGAGACGCACGCGGGATCCACGCTCGATGATTGTGCGGCTGTTGTTTGATGAGCACACCCACCCGCGAGATTTCAGCGACCGCCTTCCGTCGTCACCACTCACATGATACCAGTCATGCCAAAGAAGCTGGCGAGCGAGTGGCGACATCGCCATAGCCGTTAACACCTCGCCACAAATCGGCCGAGGTCGAGGTGGGCTGCCTCTATACTTCGAGTTGCTTTTGCAACCGCATTGGCGTCGTACCTCGGACAGTGCTTATCGGCACCGGCCCGCGCAGGCTGAGCGCGTCTAAACCGCTTCCCTGAAGGAATTTAGCTTAAAAGCGTGCGACGCCGCGTCTCCGCAACCTGGCAACTTCTTTCAACAGCCAAAACGTGCAACAATACTGCACGCAACTAATATCAACCTCAGATTTAATTTACTGATCATTTACTTTCCGCAACTTTGCCCCAAAAACTGCACGATGCTGGGTTCCTCTTTCACAATTAGAACTCTTCTGGGGCCCTACAAAAACCACCTCCCCAGAAACGGGATCTAACAACCTCGGATATACTTTTCAAAACTCACTCTCCGTCTTCGTTTCGCGTACAGAGGTCCCACAATGACAACACTCATCAAGGCTCTCCCGACCCATCTCGAAGAGACCCGTATCGACTCCGAGAAGCTGCGCACGATCCTGATGCTCTGCGGCGCCACTGCGTTTGGCTTCATTCTCCACGCCACCTACGGTCTCGATCTCAGCTACGCCTTCTTCTGATTTGATCAGTCTGCCGGTCGAGGCCGGCGGCTCTTCATTGCCGGACGCAATCGGCGTCGGTCCGGGCTCGCGGGGTTATTGAACGGCCCCGCGCGTCGCCTTTTCGAAGTGATACGCGCCACGCGAAGAATATGGCAGATGCCGTCCATTGCAGGCTTGATCGTGCTTTTGCACAGCCTGGCCGCGCCGCTCCCACAATTCCGCCGCGACGACGCGACACGCTGAGGGTGTTGAGGATTGCGGTTGCTTGAGGACGAGTAGCGTCATGCGTTCACCAGTATATGATCTCTATCAGATGAAGCAGGATCGCTTGCCGAAAGGAGCCCGTTCGGCATGGCTGAGGACGAGGCCGAATGAGCCGCCGCCCGCCGCCGACGACTGGGTCTTCGTAGGCAAGGAACGGCATCCGAGCCGGTGGACGGTCGCGGAGATGAATGAAAAAGGCACCTGCTACCGCGAGATCCCGATCTGGCTGTCGAGCCGCCGCAGCATGATGGCTGGATCGGCGGCCGAAAGCGGCGCTCAGCCGCCGGCCGCTTGAGATTCATCGGAGATCGCTGACGATGGCCGCTACACGCCACGTTCGTCAGCAAGCCTCGTCAGGGCAATGAACGGGATCGGCGGTCCTACGCGAGTTGGACGCCGTAATAGTCGTCGACCTTGCGCCCCGCCCCGGCATCCCCCCAGTCCCACTCACGCTCGTCGGAATATTTCGGCGCGCCTCGCAGTTGGTTCTCGGTCACGCCGGTAACGTATCCGCCGAGTCGCGTGTCGTACTTCAGGGATTGCCAGGGCAACGGGTAGTGATCATTCCCAAGCCCGAGGAAACCGCCGAAGCCCAGGACGGCATACGAGACCCGCCCGCTCAGCTTGTCGATCATCACGCGTTCGATGGTGCCGATCTTGGTGTCGTCGGCGCCATAAACGGCCGTGCCTTCGACCTTGTCGCTTCCAATCAGGTTGCCATATTCGCGTTCATCGAGCATCGACGTCATGTGGTCCTCCCGGTGCGAGTGGATCGATAACGTTCGGCCGTCACCGGCCGTTCCCAAGAGCCTGAAGCGCTCTCAGTCGGCCTCCGACGGGTTACCGTCCTGCTCGGGATGACGTGTCGCCTCGCGGGACGGAGCATCCGGAGATGTGGTCTTATGAATCTGCTGCGCACGCTCCTTGTCGGCGGGCTGATCCTCACCGCGTCCTGTCCTGACGATTTCTTGGCCTTGCTGCGCCATCGGATGGCTCTCCTTGGTTGGTGATCCACGAAGGGCGCCGGATTGGATAGCGCTGACGCCGCTGCGATTCGATCGAAACGACGCGGGCCGCGCCTGTTCGTTCCCTCCTTGAGCCAACAGGCCGCAGAGCCGACCGCGCATCTGGCGCAACACGGTGCTTTGAGCGATCCAAACGAAACGTTGGCGATCTCAGGCTGTTGACCACGTCCATCGAGGAGACGTTCTGCCGGCGGCTGGTGCAACAGACCGTCGAAGCACTCGGCGGACTCGACATTGTCGTCAATAACACCCGCGCGGCAGCAGACGCGTCAGTCGACCCTGGATGTCTCGTCCGAAGATTTCGACGCGACGATGAAAACCAATATCTATGCCCCGTTCTGGATCATCAAGGCCGCCCTGCCCCATCTGAAGCCGGGATCGGTCATCATCGGCACCTTGTCCGAGCAAGCCTATGATGGCTCTGCGGATCTCTACGACTATGCGCAAACAAAGGCGGCGACCATGAACCATGTGAAGTCGTTGGCCAAGCAGCTCGGACCGCGCGTGAACGCCGTCGCGCCCGGGCCGATCTGGACGCCGCTTCAGGTCTCCGGCGGGGCCACGATGGAGAAGATGGAGAAGTTCGGCTGCCGCTGGTTCAGATGTGGGTGATGGGCTGCGGCAGCGAATACGCTTCCGTATGCACCTGACGAATCGTCGTGAACGCGGCGACGGCCGAGGCCAGGCTGAAAGCCGTCAGCAGCGCAATGAGAACGGTGCGGGGGGTCATGGGACGCTCCTCCATCCAGATTGGTTACTCGCGTAGCGCGGTCCGGAACTCGCCGAGCGGTGCGATTTCGCCATCGAGCCAATCCTGCTGGAGCGCGAGCGCTTTCCAGCCTTGGGCCATGCGTCGATAGCGCCGGAACGCCGGCTCTCCGTCGGCGCGCTCCGCGAGTTGGAGACAGTTGTCTGCGTTCTCTCTGAAAAGATCCGATCGTTTCATCTCAATCAGCTGGGAGCCACGGCGGACCGCCGCAACTCTGTTACACGATATTAATGTTCGCTCTGGGCTGGTGGAACATGGCGCACGTTGCAGCGCGGGCCCTGCTCAGAAGTGACGCGACACTGTCGTGAAGGGCCTGCATTCTTAGGCGTCTCGGGATCTTCGGATCCGTCGGCATCTCGGCGCCATTGCTTCCGGCATCCCCGTCTCTGCCGTGGTTTCCATTGCTAGTCCCGTTCGGAGGCATCAAGACAGCAGCAACAGCGAACTTGAGGCGGGTTCTCCTCTTACTCGAATGAGGCACGCCCCCTTTCCCCGTTCCAATGGAAATCGCCTCCTTCGTCAGCGACGAATACATGGGAACCCTTTTCCTGGAGTGGAGTTGAAGCACTCGCGCCAGTAAAGGCCGGTTCCATCAGCCTTGGAAATCGGCATCCTGGCTTGATTTGAGTAGTTGCGGCGGCTTCTATGGCCGCCGGCTATCCGAGTCTCGGATTTTTGCTGGTAGACGGTCTGCCACGGGGAACTTGATGAGCGATCTCGATTCTGCTGTCGGTCCGATGCCCCAGCGCCAAGGGTTTGGCCGTCAAGGCAACGGAGCCGAGGCGGCCGATGCCAGCCAGGATCTGCTCCGCGTCCTCCAGGCTATGCGTTCCGGAGATTTCTCCGTGCGCATGAACGGCGACTATCTCGGTATCGACGGCAAGATCGCTGACACGTTCAACGAGATCATTGCAGCCAACGAGCGGATGGCGCAGCAGCTCGAGCGCGTCGGCCAGGTCGTGGGACGGGAGGGAAAGACGCGCCAGCGCGTGCGGTTCGGCATCGCCAGCGGCTCATGGGCGGATATGGAGAGCTCGATCAACACGTTGATCGACGATCTTCTATGGCCCACCCGCGAGGTGACTCGCGCGGTCGCCGCCGTGGCCCAAGGCGACCTCCTGCAGACCGTGAAACTGGACGTCGATGGCCGGCCTCTGGGCGGCGAGTTCCTGCAGTCGGCGACCATCGTCAACACGATGATCAAGCAGCTCAGCGTCTTCACGTCCGAAGTGACCCGCGTGGCGCGCGAGGTCGGCACCGAGGGCAAGCTCGGCGGCCAGGCCCAGGTTCCCGAAGTCACGGGCGTCTGGAAGGACCTGACCGAGAGCGTCAACTCCATGGCCAACAATCTCACCGGCCAGGTCCGCAACATCGCGGAGGTGACGATCGCGGTCGCCAATGGCGACCTGTCGAAGAAGATCACGGTCGACGTTCGTGGCGAGATCCTGCAGCTGAAGGAAGCCATCAACACGATGGTCGATCAGCTCAGGTCGTTCGCGTCGGAGGTGACGCGTGTGGCGCGCGAGGTCGGCACCGACGGCAAGCTCGGAGGTCAGGCCATCGTTCCCGGCGTTGCCGGCACCTGGAAGGACCTCACCGACTCCGTCAACGCGATGTGCGGCAACCTCACCGCTCAGGTCCGCAACATCGCCAACGTCACCACGGCGGTCGCCCGCGGTGACCTGTCACGCAAGATCACGGTCGACGTGCGCGGCGAGATCCTGGAGCTGAAGGACACCATCAACACGATGGTCGACCAGCTCAACGCCTTCGCATCCGAGGTGACGCGCGTGGCGCGCGAGGTCGGCACCGAGGGCAAGCTCGGCGGCCAGGCGCAGGTGCCCGGCGTTGCCGGCACCTGGAAGGATTTGACCGACAACGTGAACTTCATGGCGTCGAACCTGACGGCACAGGTCCGCAACATCGCCGACGTCGCCACAGCCATCGCCAGCGGCGACCTGTCGAAAAAGATCACGGTCAACGTCTCCGGCGAGATCCTTCAGCTGAAGGAAACGCTGAACACAATGGTCGACCAGCTCAATGCGTTCGCCGGCGAGGTCACGCGCGTGGCGCGCGAGGTGGGCACCGACGGTCGGCTCGGCGGCCAGGCCAACGTGCTCGGCGTCGCCGGCACCTGGAAGGATCTCACCGAGAGCGTCAACTCGATGGCGTCGAACCTGACGGCGCAGGTCCGCAACATCGCGGAAGTGACGACCGCCGTCGCCAATGGCGACCTGTCGAAGAAGATCACCGTCGACGTGCGCGGCGAGATCCTGGAGCTGAAGGACACCATCAACACGATGGTCGACCAGCTCAACGCGTTCGCCGGCGAGGTGACCCGCGTCGCCCGCGAGGTCGGCACCGAGGGCAAGCTCGGCGGGCAGGCCATGGTGCGCGGAGTCGCGGGCACCTGGAAGGACCTGACCGACAGCGTCAACTCGATGGCCTCGAACCTAACAGGCCAGGTCCGCAACATCGCGGAGGTCGCCACCGCCGTCGCCAAGGGCGACCTGTCGAAGAAGATCACGGTCAACGTCTCCGGCGAGATCCTTCAGCTGAAGGAGACGTTGAACACGATGGTGGACCAGCTCAACGCCTTCGCCGGCGAAGTGACGCGCGTGGCGCGCGAGGTCGGCACGGACGGCAAGCTCGGCGGACAGGCCGAGGTGCCCGGCGTCGCCGGCACCTGGAAGGATCTCACCGACAGCGTCAACTCGATGGCCGGCAATTTGACGGCGCAGGTGCGCAACATCGCCGAGGTGGCAACGGCGATCGCCGGAGGCGACCTGTCGCGCAAGATCACCGTCGACGTGCGCGGCGAGATACTGAGCCTCAAAGAGACGCTGAACACGATGGTCGATCAGCTCAACCGCTTCGCGGGCGAGGTGACGCGCGTCGCGCGCGAGGTCGGCACCGAGGGCCGGCTCGGCGGCCAGGCCAACGTGCCCGGCGTCGCCGGCACCTGGAAGGATCTCACCGACAGCGTCAACTCGATGGCCGGCAATCTGACGGCTCAGGTCCGCAACATCGCCGAGGTGACCACGGCCGTGGCGCGCGGCGACCTGTCGCGCAAGATCACCGTCGACGTGAAGGGCGAGATCCTCGAGCTGAAGAACACCATCAACACTATGGTCGATCAGCTCAACGCCTTCGCCTCCGAAGTGACGCGCGTGGCGCGCGAGGTCGGCACCGAAGGCAAGTTGGGCGGCCAGGCCGAGGTGCCGGAAGTCGCGGGCACCTGGAAGGATTTGACCGACAGCGTCAACTTCATGGCCTCGAACCTGACGGCCCAGGTGCGCAACATCGCCGAGGTCGCGACCGCGATCGCCGGCGGCGACCTGTCGAAAAAGATCACCGTCGACGTGCGCGGCGAGATCCTGCTGCTCAAGGATACCCTGAACACGATGGTGGAGCAGTTGCGCTCGTTCGCGGCCGAAGTGACGCGCGTCGCGCGCGAGGTCGGCACCGAGGGCCGGTTGGGCGGCCAGGCCGTTGTGCCCGGTGTCGGCGGCACGTGGAAGGACCTGACCGACAACGTCAATCTGCTCGCCGCCAACCTGACCACGCAGGTCCGCAACATCGCCGAGGTGACCACCGCCGTGGCGCGCGGCGACCTGTCGCGCAAGATCACCGTCGACGTGAAGGGCGAGATCCTCGAGCTGAAGAACACCATCAACACCATGGTCGATCAGCTCAACGCCTTCGCCGGCGAGGTGACGCGCGTGGCACGCGAGGTCGGCACCGAGGGCAAGCTCGGCGGACAGGCGCAGGTGCCGGGCGTTGCCGGTACCTGGAAGGACCTCACCGATACCGTGAACTTCATGGCCGCGAATCTGACCGAGCAGGTCCGCGGCATCGTCAAGGTCGTGACCGCCGTCGCCAATGGCGATCTCAAGCAGAACCTCACGGTCAAATCGAAGGGCGAGGTCGCAGCGCTCGCCGAAACCATCAACAACATGACGGAGACGCTGGCGACCTTCGCCGACCAGGTGACGAGCGTTGCCCGCGAGGTCGGCGTCGAGGGCCGGCTCGGCGGCCAGGCCAACGTGCCCGGCGCGGCCGGCACGTGGAAGGATCTGACCGGCAACGTCAACCTGCTCGCGGCCAACCTGACATCCCAGGTGCGCGCCATCGCCGAGGTCGCGACGGCCGTGACCAAGGGCGATCTCACCCGCTCCATCCAGGTCGATGCCCGCGGCGAGGTGTCCGAGCTCAAAGACAACATCAATACGATGATCACCAATCTGAGGCTCACCACCGACCTCAACACGGAGCAGGACTGGCTCAAGACCAACCTGGCCAAGTTCACCAACATGCTGCAGGGCCAGCGCGACCTGACCACCGTCGGCCGCCTGCTGCTGACCGAGCTGACGCCGCTGGTGAACGCCCACCGCGGTGTGATCTACCAGGTCGAGACCGAGTCCACCCCACAGCTGCGCCTGCTTGCCTCATACGCCGATGACGGCATCTATCCTCACCGGACGCACGTCCAGTTCGGCGAGGGGCTGATCGGACAATGCGCAATCGACAAGCGACAGCGGCTCGTCTCCGAGATTCCATCCGACGTCATCCCCGTGGGCTCCGCCCTGCTCCGCGCCGTCCCGAAGAACCTCGTGGTGCTGCCGGTGTTGTTCGAGAACCAGGTCAAGGCGGTGATCGAGCTGGCGTCGCTTAGTTTGTTCACGACGTCGCAGATGACGTTCCTCGAGCAGCTCACCGACTCCATCGGTATCGTGCTCAATTCGATCGAAGCCACGATGCAGACCGAAGGGCTGTTGAAGCAGTCGCAGCAGCTCGCCGCGGAGCTTCAGACCCAGCAGCGCGAGCTGCAACAGACCAACGAGCAGCTCGAGCAGAAGGCGCAACAGCTCGCCGAGCGCAACGTCGAGGTCGAGCGCAAGAACCAGGAGATCGAGCAGGCCCGCCGCGCGCTCGAGGAAAAGGCGACCGAGCTCGCGCTGACATCCAAGTACAAGTCCGAGTTCCTCGCCAACATGTCGCACGAGCTGCGCACGCCGCTCAACAGCATCCTGATCCTCGGCCAGCAACTGACCGAGAATCCGGACGGCAATCTCACCCTCAAGCAGGTCGAGTTCGCCCGCACCATCCATGGCGCCGGCACCGATCTGCTCAATCTGATCAGCGACATCCTCGATCTCTCCAAGATCGAGTCCGGCACCGTGACGGTCGATGCCGAGGAGATCCTCACCACCAACCTCCTGGAGACCGTGGGACGTCCGTTCCGCCACGAGGCGGAAAATCGCCTGCTCGCCTTCAACATCGACGTCGACCCGAACCTTGCGCGTAGCATCGTCACGGATTCCAAGCGCCTGCAGCAGGTGTTGAAGAATCTGCTCTCGAACGCCTTCAAGTTCACCTCTGAAGGAGGGGTGCGCTTGAAGGTATCTGCGGCGCTCGGCGGATGGAGCGCAGAACATCCGGTGCTCAACACTGCGCCGGCCGTGATCGCGTTCGAAGTCTCGGACACCGGCATCGGCATTCCGCAAGACAAGCAGAAGCTGATCTTCGAGGCGTTCCAGCAGGCGGATGCCGGCACGAGCCGCAAATATGGTGGCACCGGCCTCGGGCTCGCGATCAGCCGCGAGCTCGCCAACCTCCTGGGCGGCGAGATCCATCTCAAGAGCGCACCCGGCAAGGGCAGCACCTTCACGCTCTATCTGCCGCTCAAATATTCAGGTCCCGCAACGACGCCGCGCGTCAGTGCGGCGTCGCCCGTTCCCTACGTTCAACCCCCAGCCCTACAGCAAGCGGCCGCGCCGGAGCGCGGGATCGAGCCCCCGCCGGACGATCGTCTCGATCTCGAACCCGGCGATACGATCCTGCTCGTGGTCGAGGACGATCCACACTACGCGCGCGTCCTGATCGACCTTGCGCGCGACAAGGGCTTCAAGGTCCTGATCGCCGGCCGCGGCGCCGAGGCGCTGGACCTCGCCAAGCAGTATCAACCGGCCGCGATCTCTCTCGACGTCTTCCTGCCGGACATGCTCGGCTGGACCGTTCTGAGCCAGCTCAAGCACAATCCGCTGACGCGGCACATCCCGGTGCAGATCATCACGCTCGACGAAGACCGCCAGCACGCTTTGGCGCGTGGCGCCTTCTCCTTTGTCAGCAAGCCCACGACAACGGAAGGCGTCAGCGCGGCCCTGTCGCAGATCAAGGAATACGCCAAGCCGCGACGCAAGCGGCTGCTGATCGTCGAGGACAACGCGGCCGAGCAACTCAGCATCCGCCAGCTGTTGGATCACGACGACATCGAGATCATCGCGGCGGATACGGGAGCTTCGGCGCTCGAGACGCTGCGCAGCGCGCCGTGCGATTGCGTGGTTCTCGATCTGCGGCTGCCCGACATGAGCGGGTTCGACGTACTCGATCAATTGCGCTCCGACGATTTTTTGTCGAGCGTTCCGGTGGTCGTCTTCACCGGGCGGGAATTGTCGGCCGAGGAGGATGCGGAACTGCATACGATGGCGCGCAGCATCGTCGTCAAGGGCGTCGAGTCGCCGGAGCGGCTGCTCGACGAGACGTCGTTGTTCTTGCACCGTGTGATTACGGAACTGCCGCTCGAGAAGCAGCGCATGCTCGAGAAGCTGAACAGTTCCGACGAAGATCTGATCGGCAAGACGGTGCTTCTGGTCGACGACGACGCCCGCAACATCTTTGCTCTCTCCAGCGTGCTGGAACGCCGCGGCATGAAAGTGCTGACGGCCACCACCGGAAGCGAAGCGATCGACCTGGTGCAGAGCAATCCCGCGATCGCGATCGTCCTCATGGACATCATGATGCCGCAGATGGATGGTTACCAGACGATCGGCGTCATTAGGCAGAATCCCGCCTTCGTCCGGCTCCCCATCATCGCGTTGACCGCGAAAGCCATGAAGGGAGACCGCGAGAAGTGTCTCGAAGCTGGCGCCTCCGATTATCTGGCAAAACCCGTCAACACCGAGCAGCTGCTCCTTGCGATCCGCATGTGGCTGCACCGCTGAACGGTTCATCATGATGGAACATGCGAAGGTCAACATCCTCCTGGTCGACGATCAGCCGGCGAAGCTGCTGGCTTACGAGGTCATCCTGAAGGAACTCGGCGAGAAACTCGTAGTCGCCACCTCCGGGCGCGAGGCGCTCGAAATTCTGTTGAAGAACGAGATCGCGGTGATCCTCGTCGACGTCTGCATGCCCGAGCTCGACGGCTTCGAACTGGCGCAAATGATCCGTGAGCATCCGAGGTTCCAGAAGATTGCGATCATCTTCATCTCCGCCATCCAGGTGAGCGACTTCGATCGCCTTCGTGGCTATGAGATGGGCGCCGTCGACTACGTACCGGTTCCCGTCGTGCCGGAGGTGCTGCGCGCCAAGATCAAGGTTTTTGCCGAGCTCTATCGCAAGACACGCGAGCTGGAACATCTCAACCTTGAGCTGGAGGACCGGGTACGGGCCCGCACGGCCGAGCTTGAGCGATCGACAGCAAAGCTCGTCGAGAGCGAGCAGCGTCGGAGCATGGCGATCGCGGCCGGCAGGATGGGCTCGTGGGACTGGGACGGTGTCAATGGCGATTGGATGTGGGACGAGGGCCAGTACCGTATCTTCGGCGTCTCGCCTCAGAGCTTCGAGCTGAACACCGTGAACATCATGGCGCTCCTGCACCGGGAGGATGCCGAGCGTGCCCGCCAGGTGGTCGGGGAATTCAGCCGAGGCACGACATCGTATGAGGCTGAGTTCCGGATCAACCGGCCCGATGGCGAAGAACGCTGGTGCGTCGGAACGGCCGCAGCGACAACCGACAGGACCGGTCGCGTGATCCGCGTCAGCGGGGTCACGATCGACATCACCGAGCGCAAACGCGCCGAGGAACGCCAGAACCTGCTGACCCGCGAGGTCGATCATCGCGCCAAGAATGCGCTGACCTTGGCCCAGTCGATCGTTCGCCTGACAAAAGCCGACAGCGTGAAGACCTATGTCGACGCGGTAGAGGGGCGCATCAGCGCGCTGGCCCGCGTACACACCATCCTCTCGCTATCAAGCTGGGAAGGTGCGAAGATAAGCAGGCTGGTGGCCGAAGAACTCGCGCCCTATGCGACTGGCGGCCAGGTCGCCTTCGACGGCGCCGAGCTGCAACTCGAGCCGGCGACCGCGCAGACGCTGGCGCTGGCGCTGCACGAGCTGGTGACAAACTCGGCCAAATACGGCGCGCTGTCGGTCCGCTCCGGGCATCTCTCACTCAAATGGACCATCGAGAATGAGCGCCTGGATCTGATCTGGATTGAAACCGGCGGTCCCTTGGTGCGCGCGCCGACCTCGCGCGGCTTCGGCACGCGCAGCCTGATGGCCAGTGTGGAAAGCCAGCTCGGTGGGCGCGCCTCGTTCGACTGGCGTCCCGAAGGATTGGTGTGCCGGCTGGTCGTCCCGCTCCGCCCCGGCGCGACCCCGCCGGAGATCACAAGCCCTTGCGCAACGGTGGCGCCGGGCGACGCACGACAACGGGCTGCCGGCTGACCGCTCCGGACGGCTCAGGCGGCCATGTCGCGCGAGATCCGGACCGGGATCGACTTGGCGGCGGGCACCTTGCTCCCCTCCGCGTAGTGCCATAGCGGAATCAATCCGTTGCATTCGGGGTAGTAGGCCGCGACGCTGTAGCGCGGAATGTCGAACGCCACTGCCTGGAGCCCGCCCAGCGAGCGCGCCACGCCGTCATCGGCCTCGGTCGAAAGCCGAACCAGTTCGCCCTGCTTGATGCCCAGATCAGCCATGTCGCTCGCGTTCATGAAAACGATCTGACGGCCACCCGTGACGCCGCGAAATCGGTCGTCCTCGTTGTAGATGGTGGTGTTGAACTGGCCGTCGGCGCGCAAGGTCATCAACTGGTACACGCCATTGCCTTCCTCCGGCGGATTGAGTGCCGCCTTGGGCACAGTGAAGTTCGCCTTGCCGGTCGATGTCTTCCATTTGCGTTCGCGGGCGCCAATGGGCCGCGGAAAGCCGCCGGGCTGAAACAGGCGCTTGTTGAAGTCCTTGAACTGGTCGGGATAGGTGCGCTCGATGGCATCTCTGACGCGCGCGTAGTTGCCGACCCAGGCATCCCAGTCGACTCGCGGATTTGGCTTCAGGGTGGCCTTGGCGAGACCGGCGACAATGGCTGGTTCGGACAACAGGGTCTCGGCGACCGGCTGGCGCTGGCCGCGCGAGCCGTGAATGCAGGTAGTGGAGTCCTCCATCGAGACCGCCTGCTCTCCGCCCGCCTGCCGGTCGATTTCGATGCGGCCGAGGCACGGCAACAGATAGGTCACCTCGCCTGGAACGAGGTGACTGCGATTGAGCTTGGTTGCGATCTGCACCGACAGCCGCAGCTTCGACCATGCCGGCTCCATCAGCGAACGTTCCGGAACGGCGCGCAGGAAATTGCCGCCGAGGCTGACGAAGCCCTTCACATCGCCCTTGATGATGCCCTGGCAGGCATCGACCGTGCTGAGACCGTCCCAGCGCGGCGGCTCGAAAGAATAGAGCTCGGCCAGCTTGTCGAGCGGCACGAGCTTGGTCTTCTCCGAGATTCCCACGGTACGCTGCCCCTGCACGTTGGAATGGCCGCGGACAGGCGAGATACCCGCCCCGGGCTTCCCGATGTTGCCGCGCAATAGCAGCAGATTCACGATCATCTTGGCTGTCTCGACGCCATGGCGATGCTGGGTAATTCCCATCCCATAGTTGGCTATGACGGCGTGTGAGCCTGCGTAGACCTTGGCGGCCTCCAGAATAGCGCTGCGCGTGAGGCCGGAGGAGCGTTCGATATCGCTCCACGATGCCTGCCGACAGCAAGTTGCGAAAGCTTCGAAGCCGGACGTGTGCTGCTCGATGAAGGCGACATCGAGCACGCGCGGGCTCTTGGTCGCGACCGCGGCATCATCCGCCTCGATCACGGCCTTGCACAATCCGAGTAGCGCCGCACCATCGCCGCCAATGCGCAGCTGATGATACTGCGTGCTGATCCGCGTTCCCCCGGTCAGCACCATTTGAATGGGATTTTGCGGATTGGTGAAGCGCTCCAGCCCACGCTCCCGCAGCGGATTGAACGTAATGATGGGCACGCCGCGTTGTGCCGCCTTCTGCAACGGATGCAGCATGCGCGGCGAGTTGGTCGTCGTGTTCTGGCCGAAGAAGAAGAAGCAATCCGCCTTGTCGAAATCCTCAAGGAGCACCGTACCGACGGGGACGCCAATCACCTCCGGCAGAGCCACTGATGTGGATTCGTGGCACATGTTGGAGCTGTCGGGAAAATTGTTGGTGCCGTACATGCGGCCGAACAACTGATACATGTAGCTGGTCTCGAGCGAAGCCCGGCCCGAGGTGTACATCACGACCGAATGCGGATCGAGATTGTTCAACTCCGCGCCGACGTCACGAAAGACCTCCTCCCAGCTCACGGCGACATAGCGATCCGCCGCAGCATCGTAGCGCAGGGGATGAGCAAGACGCCCTTGCTCTTCCAGCTGATGATCCGACCAGGTCCGCAACTCAGCTAGCGTGTGCCTAGCAAAGAACTCCGGTCCGACTGTCTTGCCGGTGATTTCCCAAGCGGTCGCCTTGGCGCCATTCTCGCAGAATTCGAACGGGTGCGGCTTTGCCGGCTTGGCCCAGGAGCAGCTGACGCACATGAAGCCGCCTGGCTTGTTCTGTTTGAGCAGGATCTCGCTGCCGAGCAGCGTGACCTCCTCCTGCGTCAGGATGCTCGCGACCGCGCGCACCGATCCCCAACCGCCAGCCGGAGCCTTGTAGTCCTCGATTTTTGCTTTCTCACTCACGACACATCTCCCGCGGCCCGTTCAAGAGCGGCAAACCCGGGATGAGCAGCGAAGTTCCGACGTCTCACCGAACGTTGCGAGGCCGTCGACCACTGGCCAATGTGCGATCGGGGGCGGAATTGGGAACGACCCGGCCCGCCGCGCGTCATTTCTGGGCCTCTGGCGGCGTTCCCCCATCGCGCTGGAGGCGCTCCGTGTGGACTGCGGCCCAGCGTCCGAACACCTTCGGACGCTGGGCCCGTCCCCGCGCCCCGATCGCTGCGGACTCAGGCCGCATTGCGTTTGAGATGGCGGCCTTCCTTGACCGCTTCGATGATCTTGGCGCTGAAGGCTTCCAGATCGCTGGGATTACGCGACGTGATCACGCCCTCATCGACCACGACCTCCGCGTCCTGCCACTGCGCACCGGCATTGGCGACGTCCGTCTTGATCGATTTGTAGGACGTCATCTTGCGCCCCTTGGCAATTCCTGTCTCGATCAGGAGCCACGGCGCATGACAGACCGCCGCAACGATCTTCTTGGCTTCGAAGATCTCCTTGATGAATCGCAGTGCCTTCGGCTCCAGACGCAGCAGATCCGGATTGATCTGGCCGCCGGGCAGCACGATGGCGTCGTAGTCCGCAGCAGAAGCCTGGTCCAAAGTCTTGTCGACCTTGACGGACCGTCCCCAATCCTTGTCATCCCAGCCCTTGATCTCGCCCGGCGCGAGCGAGATGATCTCGACGGTCGCGCCCGCCTGCTTGAGGCGATCGCGCGGCACTTCGAGCTCGGATTGTTCGAACCCGTTGGTCGCGAGGATCGCGATCTTCTTTCCCTTGATGTCCATTGAATTCTCCTGGAAATTCGACACCGCGGGCAACCTCGCGCTTGCGTCCATGTTCCGCCGGGCGGGCCGGACGGATCGTCACAACTGGTCGATCGGATCGGCACTCTCCTGCGTGGAACCAGCCAGCACCTGCAGCAGTTTGTCTGGACGTGCCTGCCTCGAATGGACGGCCGGCTTTGAGCAGCGCGGCATCGCTGCCTCGATGGATCGCAATCTGGAGGCGCTCGTGCCCTACGCATTGTTTGAGAATGACGAACAGCTGACCCGTCCGTTTCGTACCGAGCGCGAGGTCTGGGAGGCTGCGGAACAGGCTGATCTCATCACGCTCGGCACGCACGGCGAAAAGATCCTGGACAACAATTTCGAGATCAAATCGTGCGAGGCTACCGCGGAAGAGCTCATGACCGTGCCGCCGGACATCGTCTTGCCCGAGGCTCGTACCTCCGAACCAGCGCCAACGACGGCAGCCAACAGGAAGTCGCAGGGCTCCGCACACCCCAGCCAGGGTGCAACGGATCAGGATGAAGTCGGCTCGGGCGCGCCGAACAACGACCTGTCGCAAGCATCGAACCGCTGACGCACATCGGCCGGTCAGAGCCCTCGCGTCCGGAGGGTCCGTTTTTCGCTCTGGCTCCAGATGACTGGCATCGCTCCGCGATGCTCCCAACGCCGCCAGCATCTCATGCGTGCCGGGCGCCCCGCTGCTTGCGAGGCTGCAGGCTCGCCTGCTCCACCTTGAGCTGCTCGCGCTGCTGCCGCAGCCGCTCGAGAGTTTCCAGCATGCGCTGCAACAGCGCCTCGGCCGCGACTGTCGCCACTCCGGCTCGCCGCAGTTGCAAGATTTCACGACGCTGCCGCCCGACCTGTAGACGCATTCGATCGATCTCGTCTCGGACCCAACACAGATCGCGCATGGAACACCCATAGGCAAGCATCGCCGCAATCTAGAACAAATCATGAACTTACGCAAGCCATTCCACAGGCGGGGGCATCCGAACTGATCAATGAGATCGAGACGCTCGCGGGGGACTGGAGCGTTCGTGCCCCAAGTAATCAGGACAACAGATCGACAAATGGTATTCCCATGTTGCCGATGCCGGCCTGGAGCCGTCGCGAATCAAGACCTGGTTGTTTAGTCTTCGCGGCATTTCGCGGGAGTGCACCATGGTTGCGGACAGTGACAGCAAGGTTGCCTGGCATCGCGCCCAGCTCAAAAAGAATCGTGCGGTCTTGAAGCAGATCGAGACGGCCCGGTTCACCGTCGGCGAGAGCGCCGACGGGAAAGCGCTGGAACTGACCAAGCGGCAAGTCGCTGAGCTCCAGCTCAAGATTCGTGAGTCCGAGCAGGTCATTGCCCAGCACGATAAGCAGACGCGACGCCCGCTGGCGACCGACCTGCGTAGCCTCTCCAACGTCGCCTGGCGCAACTGGACGGGCAACGGCCCGCGCTGAGTGTGGGCTCCTGCTGCGAGTCAGTCGACGACATTCCGACGCACGCCTTCCACCCGAACCGTCGAGATGGTCGAAGGCTCGGACGGATTGTCCTCAGGCCCCCAGCGCCTCAGCCGCTCATCGCTCCTCCGGAGTGCATCGAGATCGATGCGTCCTTCCGCCAGAGCCTCCTTGGCGCAAGCAAGCACGCGATGGAACTGGGTCCCGTCATAAGCCACCAGCAAGAGATCGGCGCCGCCATTGAGCGCTTCCACAACGGCTTTGCACAGATCATTGCCATAGACCGCCCCCATGACCAGATCATCCGTCACGATCACGCCCTGATAGTTCCAGCGGCCGCGAATGAGGCCATCGAGCACGGCCTTGGAATGTGAGGCAGGCCGCTCTGGATCGATCGCATCGACCATCACGTGACCGACCATCATTGCCGCGTGCGAGCCCTGCAGCACTTGTCGGAACGGCCGCCAATCCGACTGTTCCAACACATCGACTGCCGTGTCGAGCTGTGCTGAGAAGTGATGCGTGTCCGCTGCGACGCGCCCCAGGCCAGGGAAATGCTTCACCGCCGCGCGAACACCGCTTGCTTCCAGGCCGCGGACATAACCAAGCGCGATGTCGCCGACCACCGTGGGATCGTTGGAGATCGCGCGCCGGCCGATCAAGGTGTGGAAGTCCAGTCGGTTGCGCGTCCAACTCGGGCGAAGGTCGACGACAGGAGCCAGATTGAAGGTGATGCCCGCAGCCGCGAGCGCCTCACCTTGGGTACGTCCCATCGCGAACGCATCCTGCGCGCGGCGAGAGCCCGGCAGATCGGCCAGCGTCGCGAGGCCGGGCATGTTCGGCAGGGTCGGAGACAGGTGTGCGACAGTGCCTCCCTCCTGATCCGCCGCAACCAGCAGGGGCGACAGCCCGGCGCTCCGGCGCTCGGCCTGCAATCGCGCGATCTCGGCGCGCAATTGAGGCTCGGTCCGGCCACGTACGTTGTGGTGTGTCACATAGACGCCCGCGATCAATCCCTGTCGCGCCAGCGCGGCGGCGTCGTCCACGGCCGTGTAGCCGACGATGAAATGCCGGCCGAGCAGATGCGCCACGTCCGGGGGCGTGCGGAACGTCTCGTACTTGCGCCAAGCAAACATGAACTGCGTCGACGTCAGCATGATCAGCGGAACACACCATGCCACGACGAGAGCGCGTCCGGCGGCATCCCGCCGCCACCGACCGCCGAGCATCAGTAGCAGCGGAACGGCAAGTCCTATGAAAAGCAGGGCCGCGTGGCCACTGCCCCGCAGCCGAACCAGATAGGGCTCGTTGCTGTTCAGCGTGACGAAAATGAAGAGCAGAGCGAGAAGCCAGAGAACCGCGGTCCTGATACGTCCGAGCATGTGTGCAGCCGATCATCCCAGGGAAAGACAACCATTGCGTAACAATCACGCTTCCCCTGCGCCAGATGTGGAATCGCGTCTGCACGAAATCTGCAAACAAATCCTGAAATGCTGCAGACCGTCTCCGGCACCGCTGCACGCGCGGGGGTCATGCTCGCTTCATCGGCGGGGGCTGCCGACCGAGTCGTGACTCAACCAAGGACTACTTCAATGAAAGGCTCCGCCGAGCTGACGGCTTCCCCAGAGGCATCTGAGTCCATGTGGCACAGGTTCATCATCGCGATCGGCCTGCTCGGGCTCGCCGACATCCTGCTTTACGACCAGACGCTAGGCCTCTCCTTCCCGATCTTTGCGGCAGCGCTCTTCGCAGCCAGCCTCCTCGCCAATCACGACCGGATCCACCGTCCGCGCGCGATTCTTGCGAATATCGTCCTCGTTGCAGGCCTGTTGCCCGCGATCGATGACCTGACGACGTTGTCGGTATTGATCGTCGTCCTTGGGACGATATCGGCCGTCGCCCTGTCGACAGATCCGGCCGCCGAAGGACTTCTCGTGCCGCTGAGCGCAGCACGGCAACTTCTTCTGATCGGACCGTTCCAACTGATCCCCGATACTTTGGCCACGCTTCGTGCCAACGATTTTGCACGCATCGTGCTGACCTGGAGCATCCCCCTCGCCCTCAGCCTCGTCTTCATTCTCCTGTTCGCGGCAGCCAATCCCGTCATCGAGCAATGGCTCGACGAACTGCATCCTCAGCACATTGCGTCGAGCCTGAGCGTAGGCCGTCCCATCTTCTGGCTCCTGATGGTGTCCCTGATCTGGCCATTCATCAACTTGCGCTGGCGCCAACGAGGCAAGACGCAACGTCCTCCGATCGATCTCGATGGCGACCAGGCGCCGTCGGTCGTCAGCCCCCTCCTCAACCAGCAGACCGTCGTCCGCTCCTTGATTCTGTTCAACCTGCTGTTTGCGATCCAGACCGCCCTGGATGGCGTCTATCTGTGGGGACATGCGGCGCTTCCCAACGGAATGACTTACGCGACCTACGCCCACCGAGGCGCCTACCCGCTGATCGCTACGGCACTTCTGGCGGCCGCCTTTGTCATCGCCGCCGTCCGCTCGGGACAGGAGGGGTCGCGGCTCATCCGCTCGCTCGTCTATCTCTGGGTCGGACAGAACGTGATGCTGGTCGTATCCTCGATTCAGCGGGTCCACATCTATATCGAGAGCTATCTCCTGACGCAGTGGCGCATCGCAGCTCTGATATGGATGGCGCTGGTCGCCGTGGGACTGATCCTGATCATGGCGCGGATCATTCTGGAGAAGCCCAATGCATGGCTCGTGCGCATGAACCTGCTTGCGCTCGCGGCGACGCTCTACGGCTGCGCGCTGGTCAATTTCAACGGGCTGATCGCCGACTACAACGTGACCAACAGCCGTGAGGCAGGACGCAGCGGCTCTGCCATCGATAGGGACTATCTCTCCAGCCTCGGTACCCCAGCCCTGCCGGCCGTGCGGCGGGCCATGTTGCTGTTGCCGCAGGACGCCGGTCTGCCCCGGATCCACAACCGGCTGCTGGACCAGCAGGTGGCCGAAATGGCGTCGTGGCGATCCTGGAGTTATCGCGGCTGGCGCTTGCAGCGCTATCTCGATAGACATCCTCTAACGCAGAATCCCAGTTGATGCCTCGCCGCGGAGCCCTGGCCGTGTCCCCCCGAATCCTCATTGTCGACGATGACGCGCACATCCGCGAGGTTCTGCGTGTCGCCGTGAGCAAGGCCGGCATGGCGGTGACGGAGGCGGCCGACGGTCGGGCCGCGCTGGTCAGTTTCGCCGAGGACCGGCCCGACCTCATCGTGCTCGACGTCGGCATGCCGGAGTTCGACGGGCTCGAAGTCTGCCGGCGCATCCGCCGGACCTCGCAGGTGCCGATCCTGTTCCTGTCGGCACGCGACGAGGAGATTGACCGCATTCTCGGGCTCGAGATCGGCGGCGACGACTACGTGACCAAGCCGTTCAGCCCGCGCGAGCTCGTTGCCCGAGTCAACGTCATTCTCCGCCGGGTCAACTCCGGTGCTGCGGATCGTTCGCTCGAACCGGAGGAGCTGGCGCACGGCAGGCTTCGTCTCGACCCGCAGCAGCATCTGGCGCGCTTCGGCGATACGCCGCTGACGCTCACAGCGCTGGAGTTCAGCATCCTGCGCACGCTGATGACGCGTCCTGCAGTCGTTTTCAGTCGCGAGCAGATCATGACCGCCGCCTATCAGCTCAACATCCAGGTCTCCGACCGAACGATCGACAGCCACATCCGCAACATCAGAGCGAAGCTCGCAGCCGCGCATTGCGAGGACGCGATCGAGACCGTCCATGGCGTGGGCTTCCGGCTCGGCCGCTGCGGCGCCCCATGATCGCGCCCAAGCCCAAGGCGAAATGGCGTCCGTCGCTGGGACAGATCGTCTTCGGCGTGCTGGCACTGGTCGCCACCCTGCCCCTGGTCGGGCTGTTCTTCTTTCGCATCTACGACAACCAGCTGATCCGTCAGACACAGGCGGAGCTGATCGCGCAGAGCCGTGTGCTCGCGGCGGTCTTTGCCGAGGAGGTGTCCGCGCGCCTTGCCGCTGGCCTTCCGCTCGGCGCCGAAGTCCCGCCCGAGGCACGCCCCGAATCCGCAGACGAGGTGACACCCATCCGTCCCCTGCTCGATCTGCTGGCCAACGATCTGTTCGTCCGCCGCCCGGACGCCCGCGACGCGATCCATCCTGCGGATCCCGCCTATGTCGCGATCGGCGCGCGGTTGCTTCCGATCGTCAGGGAGACGCAGAAGGTCACCTTGGCCGGATTCCGTGTGCTCGATCCGCAAGGCGTCGTGATCGCCGGCCGCGATGAAATGGGCAAGTCACTCGCCCATGTCGATGAAGTGGCCGTCGCGCTGAAGGGACGCTACAGCGCTGCACTCCGCATTCGTATCCCCGACAAGACGCCGCCACCGATCTATTCGATCAGCCGCGGCGTCGGCGTTCATGTCTTCTCGGCCATGCCGGTGGTCGTCAACGATCGCGTCGCCGGCGTCATCTACACCTCGCGGACGCCCCGCAACATCTTCGAGCATCTTTATCAAGAGCGCGGCAAGTTCGTTGCCGCAGGCTCCGCCATTGTCCTCACGACGCTGCTGGTTGGCCTCATCGTGGCACGCACGATCACACGGCCGATGCGCGAGCTGGTCGATCGCGCCGGCAGGATCGGACGCAACGATCCCGGCGGTTTCCGCCCGCTCGCCCATTACGGCACCCGCGACTTCGCGGAGCTCGCCGAGCACTTCTTCGCCATGGCCGAGCAACTGGCCCAACGCTCCAACTACATCCGGAGCTTTTCCGCGCATCTGACGCACGAGCTCAAATCGCCGCTGACCTCGATCAAGGGCGCAGCCGAGCTGCTGCTCGACTCTCTGGCCAGCCCTTCCGAGACCTTGACACGCGCCGAGCAGGAGAAATTCCTCACCAACATCCTTGGCGACGCCGACCGCCTCGCGGCGCTGGCCCAACGCTTGCGCGAGCTGGCACGGGCGGAGACGGTGTCGACGGTCGAGGCCGGTAGCATAGCCGAGGCCGTCAGCACGCTGCGAGCGCGTTTCCCCTCGACTGTCATCGAGACGTCCGGCCCGGTCGAGCGCAGCACCACGCTCCCGAACGAGACCGTGCTGATCGTGCTCACGCATCTCGTTGACAACGCCGTCCGGCATGGCGCCCGGCGCATCCGCCTCGCGGCCGAGGAGAGCAAGGAGATGCTGATCGTCATCGCCAGCAATGACGGCGATCCGATCTCGCCGGAGAACCGCGACCGCATCTTCGATGCCTTCTTCACGACCCGGCGCGACAGCGGCGGTACCGGCATGGGGCTGTCGATCGTGCGCGCCATCATGGCAAGCCATGGCGGCGAGATCTCGCTGCGGCCGGGCGACAACGGTGTTGCGTTCGAGCTGCGGCTGCCGATCGAAGGCCCCATGACGTCGACCTGAGATAGCGCAGTCTATTGGCGCCGCGTCAGAGTTGCCTCCGGTCGGTTCGTGGCAGCCGGCAATCCCCACCTCATTCAAGTCCCCGTCGGCGAAGATCTTCTCCCATTCGTTTGTATACGAGCAATGTATGCCACGGTGCCGCCGGCTGCATGGACCGGCCGAGAATGCCGCAGATCTGCATCGCAATTCGCAAATGACTTGGACCCGCGATCCGCGTAATCTTCGCCGCGATTGCACCATCGGCCAGCGTCCCCGCTTGGCCTTCGGGAGACCTTGATGAATTCGAGCCGTTTCGAGATCAGCCGCCGGACCGCCCTCCTGACCTCCGCCGCCATCGCCGCGAACGTGGTCAATCCATTCCGGGCCTTCGCCCAGGAGACCCCGCGCAAAGGCGGCGTATTCAACGTGCATTACGGCGCCGAGCAGCGCCAGCTCAACCCGAGCCTCCAGGCATCGACCGGCGTCTACATCATCGGAGGCAAGATCCAGGAGAACCTCGTCGACCTCGATGCCAAGGGCCAGCCGGTCGGCGTGCTTGCCGAGAGCTGGGAGGCGACGCCGGATGGCAAGACCGTCGCTTTCAAGCTGCGCAAGGGCATCACCTGGCATGACGGCAAGCCATTCACGTCGGAGGACGTCGCCTTCACCGCGATGAACATGTGGAAGAAGATCCTCAACTACGGATCGACCTTGCAGCTGTTCCTGACAGCGGTCGACACCCCGGATCCGCAGACCGCGATCTTCCGCTACGAGCGGCCGATGCCGCTCAACCTGCTCCTGCGCGCGCTACCCGATCTCGGCTACATCTCGGCCAAGCACATCTATGAGAGCGGCGACATCCGGCAGAACCCCGCCAACCTCGCCCCCGTCGGCACCGGTCCGTTCAAGTTCGTGAAGTACGAGCGCGGGCAATACATCATGGCCGAGCGCAACACCGATTATTGGCGGCCGAACGCGCCCTACCTCGATCGCATCGTGTGGAAAGTGATCACTGACCGCGCCGCCGCAGCCGCGCAGATGGAGGCCGGCGAGTTGCACTACAGCCCGTTCTCTGGCCTGACCATCTCCGACATGGCGCGGCTCGGCAAGGACAAGCGCTTCATCGTCTCGACGAAGGGCAACGAGGGCAACGCGCGCACCAACACGCTCGAGTTCAACGTCCGCCGCAAGGAGCTGGCGGATGTCAGGGTCCGCCGCGCCATCGCGCATGCGATCAACGTTCCCTTCTTCATCGAGAACTTCCTCGGCGATTTCGCCAAGCTGGGCACCGGCCCGATCCCGTCGACCTCGACCGACTTCTACCCCGGCGCTAATACGCCGCAATATCCCTACGACAAGGCCAAGGCGGCAGCGCTCTTGGACGAGGCGGGCTACAAGCCCGGCGCCGGCGGCACCCGCTTCTCGCTGCGGCTGCTGCCCGCGCCATGGGGCGAGGACATCTCGCTGTGGTCGACCTTCCTCCAGCAATCGCTGGGCGAGGTCGGCATCGCGATCGAGATCGTGCGCAACGATGGCGGCGGTTTCCTCAAGCAGGTCTATGACGAGCACGCCTTCGATCTCGCGACCGGCTGGCACCAGTATCGCAACGATCCGGCCGTCTCGACCACGGTCTGGTACCGCTCCGGGCAGCCCAAGGGCGCGCCGTGGACCAACCAGTGGGGGTGGGACGACGCCAAGGTCGACAAGATCATCGATGACGCGGCGACCGAGGTCGATCCGGCCAAGCGCAAGGCGCTCTATGCCGATTTCGTGCGCGAGGCCAATACCGAGCTGCCGGTGTGGATGCCGATCGAGCAGATCTTCGTCACCGTGATCACGGCCAAGGCGCGCAACCACTCGAACACGCCGCGCTGGGGATCGTCGAGCTGGCACGATCTGTGGCTTTCCGCCTGAGCCGGAATCCGTCAGGATAAGGCCATGCGCATCTTGAGCCTTGCGGGGCGGCGGCTCGCCGCCTCGATCCCCACCCTGTTCCTGATCCTGATCGGCGTCTTTCTCCTGCTGCAACTCGCGCCGGGCGACACGGTCGACGCGATGATGGCCCAGATGGGCGGCGGCGATGCTGCGACTGCCCGCGAGTTGCGCCGCTTCTATGGGCTGGATCTGTCGGTCCCGATGCAGCTGGCCAATTACCTGTGGCGGCTGGTGCGCCTCGATCTCGGATTCTCCGCGATCTACGGCAAGCCCGTCGCCGCCGTGATCCTGGAGCGGCTGCCGCCGACCCTGCTGTTGATGACTTCGTCCCTGTCCTTTGCCTTTTTCTTCGGTCTTGTCTTCGGGGTGATCGCTGCGCGCGACGTCAACCGGTGGCCCGACACGCTGATCTCCACCGTGGGGTTGATCTTCTACGCTACCCCGTCGTTCTGGTTTGGTCTGATGGCCATCGTCGTGTTCTCGATCTACCTGCAGTGGCTGCCAGCCGGCGGCTTCGAGGATATCGGCGCGGTCACGAACGGCCTCTGGCGCGTGCTCGACATCGCCCGCCACCTGGTGTTGCCGTCCTTGACGCTCGGCCTGATCTTCCTGGCCATCTATCTGCGCATCATGCGCGCATCCATGCTCGAGGTCCAGAACCTCGATTTCGTCCGCACCGCACGTGCCAAGGGCCTCGACGAGACCCGCATCATCACCCGCCACGTTCTGCGCAACGCGCTGCTGCCGATGGTCACGCTGATCGGACTGCAGGCGGGGACGATGCTCGGCGGCTCCGTCGTCGTCGAGACCGTGTTCTCGCTGCCTGGCCTCGGACGCCTTGCCTATGAATCGGTGGTCCAGCGCGATCTCAACACCCTGCTCGGCATCGTGTTCGTCTCCGCGCTCCTGGTGATTGCGGTCAACTTCATCACCGATCTGCTCTATGCGCGGCTCGACCCGCGCATCACGGCGGAGAACTGAGCATGGACGCCGTGAAACGCTATTTCCGCAGTCCCTCCGCGGTGTTCGGCCTGATCCTGCTTCTTGTGGTGGTGGGCATGGCGATCAGCGCCGGCTATCTCTATCCGCGCGATCCGCTCGCGCTCGCCGGGCGTCCGCTGATCTGGCCGTTCGCCAATCCGCGTTTCCTGCTCGGCACCGACAATTCCGGCCGCGACATTGCCGCCCAGATCTTTCATGGCGCCCGCATCTCGCTCCTGATCGGCGGCGTCGCGACGCTGATTGCCGTGGCGATCGGCGTCATGGTCGGCGCGCTCGCGGGCTACTACGGCGGATGGGTCGACAACATCCTGATGCGCATCACCGAGGCCTTCCAGACGCTGCCGAACTTCGTGCTGCTGCTGGTACTGGTGGCGGTGTTCGGCTCGACCTTGACGACTGTCACGATCGCGGTTGGCATCGTGTCGTGGCCCGCGCCAGCGCGGCTGACCCGGGCGGAGTTCCTGTCGCTGCGCGGCCGCGAATTCGTCCAGGCCGGCCGCACGCTCGGCATGCGCGACACCCAGCTGATACTGGGCGAGATCCTGCCCAACGCGCTGCCCCCGGTGATCGTCTATGCCGGCGTCGTGATGGCGGTCGCGATCCTCCTGGAGAGTGCACTCGCCTTCCTGCGGCTGTCCGACGCCAACGTCGCCTCCTGGGGCAACCTGATCGGTCTCGGGCGCGATGTGCTGCGCGTGCAGTGGTACGTGTCGGCGATCCCCGGCGTTGCCATCCTCATCACCGTGCTTGCGGTGTCGCTGGTCGGCCAGGGTCTCAACGATGCACTGAACCCGCGGCTGAAGCAGCGATGAGTCCAGCACAGCCCGTTCTGACCGTCGATCGCCTCAGCGTTCGTCTGCCGAAAGGCGCCGACCGCACGCATGCCATCTCCGAGGTCTCGCTTGCGATCGCCGAAAACGAGATCGTCTGCATCGTCGGCGAATCCGGCTCCGGCAAGTCGATGATGGCCAATGCCATCATGCGGCTGCTGCCCGACGGTGTAGGCACGGATGGCGGACGCATCCTGTTTACCGGGCGCGATCTCTGCACCGCCACGGCGGCCGAGATGCGCAGGATTCGCGGCGCCGAGATCGCGATGGTGTTCCAGGAGCCGATGACCGCGCTCAATCCGTTGCGCACGATCGGCGACCAGATCGGCGAGGTCTTCGACATCCATACCGATCTCTCCAAGGCCGAGATCAGGTCGCGCGTGCTGTCCCTGTTGTCCGACGTCCATATTCCCGATCCGCCGCGCGCGGGGAAGGCGTATCCGCACGAGTTGTCCGGCGGCCAACGCCAGCGCGCGATGATCGCCATGGCCTTGGCGCTCGATCCGAAGCTGCTGATCGCCGACGAGCCGACCACGGCGCTCGATGTCACGACGCAGGCCCAGATCCTCAAGCTGATCCGCGAGCTGCAGCAGCGGCGCAAGACCGCGGTGCTGTTCATCACCCACGATTTCGGAGTCGTCGCCGAGATCGCCGACCGCGTCGTCGTGATGCAGCATGGGATCGTCGTCGAACAGGGCGCGGCGGCGGATATCCTGCAACGGCCGCAGCATGACTACACCAGGCAGTTGATCGCCGCGGTGCCGCCCGTGGCGGCGCCCCCGGCACGCGAGCTGTCGGACCGGACGATCCTCACCATCTCCGGCGTCTCGAAGACCTATCGCACCGGTGGCTTCCTCGGCCGCGGCGAGCGCGTCACCCATGCGGTCAGGGACGTCTCGCTCGCACTGCCAAAGGGCGCAACGCTCGGCATTGTCGGCGAATCGGGCTCCGGAAAATCCACCCTCGCCCGCTGCATCATCCGCCTCATCGATCCCGATGCAGGAACGATCCTGCTCGACGGTCAGGACTGGGCTCGCCTCTCGCGCAGCGAGGTCAGAAGCCGGACCCAGCAGATGCAGATGGTGTTTCAGGACCCGTTCGCCTCGCTGAACCCGCGGCGCAAGGCGGTCGAGCTGGTGGCGCAGGGACCGATCGTGCATGGCACCGCCCGAGACCAGGCGCTGACCGAGGCGCGCGAGCTGTTCAGCCTGGTGGGGCTCGACCCGTCCGCCGCCGATCGCTTCCCGCATGAGTTCTCCGGAGGTCAGCGTCAGCGCATCGGGCTGGCGCGCGCGCTGGCACTGAGGCCCAAGGTGCTGGTCGCGGACGAACCGGTGTCCGCGCTCGACGTCTCCGTCCAGGCGCAGGTGTTGAAGCTGCTGACCAGCCTGCGCGAGCGGCTCGACCTGTCGATCATCTTCATCACGCATGACTTGCGCGTTGCAGCCCAGATCTGCGATCTGGTCGCGGTCATGAAGGACGGCGTCGTCGTCGAGCATGGACCCACGCACGACGTGTTCGGCAACCCGCAGCATCCGTATACGCAGGCTCTGCTCGAGGCCATTCCGGGCGGCGACTTCGCCCGGACCGAACATCCCACGTCTTAGCCGATCTCACGCGCGTCGCGATATCGGTACAAGAGCAGCATCAGCGGCGCGAACGGACGCAGCAGGGCGTGCGCCGGAATGGTGACCGGCTCCGTGAACGGCAGCGCCAGCTCGTTGGCGGGTACGCCACGCACGGCCTTTGCCAGCTCAGCGCCGAGCGGAATCGTGAGCGCCACGGCCCGGCCGTTACAGCCGGTCCAGCCATAGGCATCAGGACCGAGGCGATGCATGCGCGGCATGTAGTCCGTGGTCATGCCGACATAGCCGTTCCAGACGTAGTCGAATTTGACCTCGCCGATAACAGGCCACAACCGTTGCAGACGCGCGGCAACCCGCGCCTTCAGCCGCTCGGCCTTGTTGCCGGGACCGATGACGGCGCCGCCGGTGACCAGTCGGTTGCGGGCGTCGTAACGCGCAAAATAGAGTTCGCCATGGGTATCGGACATCGCCTGCCGCGCCGGGATGACCGTCTTCCGCACATTGTCCGACAGCGGCTGCGTCGCCATCTGCCAGGACAGCACCGGCATCACCTCATGGGCAATGGCCGGAGCGAGAGCCTTGGAAAACTCGCCGCTATAGGCATTGCTCGCCAGCACCAGCGCGCGCGCCGACACTTCGCCCTGCACGGTGCGCACGACCCAGCGATCCCCCCGCCGCTCGAAATCGATCACCGGAGAGCGCGCGTAGATGCGGCCCCCAAGGCTCAGCACCGTTCGGGCCAGCCCGCGCGCGAGCGCCAGCGGATTGATGTGGCCGCCGGTCCTGTTCCAGAAGCCGCCATGCCACGCGTCCGAGCCGAGCATGTCGCGCGTCTGGTCGCGTGAGAGCAGCTCGACATCGGCGCCGAACTTCGACCACTGCTTGAATCGACGCTCGGCGATCTTGATCCGCCCGGGCGAATGCACCGGCTGCACCCACCCGGCCTGCTCATGCTCCGCATCGATCCTGTAGCGCCTGACGGTCTCGAACAGCGCGGAAGCGCTGTCGCGCAGCATCGCAACGAAGCGCTCGCCGGCAGCGCCGTGACGGGCGATGAGATCCTCGGGATCCGGGCGAGACAGTGTCGGGATCACCTGGCCGTTGTTCCGGCCCGAGGCGCCCCAGCCCGGCTCCATCGCCTCGACGATCGCGACATCGACGCCGGCCTCGCGCAGATGCAGTGCCGTCGACAAGCCGGTGAAGCCGCCGCCGATGATCACGACATCGGCCTGCAAGCTGCCCTGTAGCACGGGCAGATCAGGGCTAGGCGGGGTCTGTGCCGTCCACAAGGACGGCGGCCATTGAACGTTCTCTGCGGTCATGCTCATGGAGGACAGCTCATCCTTGCTGATCGACCAACATCCCGGAGGTCGATCTTGCCTTGCGCCCAGCGCCCCGCAGCGCCGGTTGCGGCGCATGGGTCGATTGGGCATAGTTCGGCCGCCAATATGCCAAGTTCGCTGCAAGGAGACAAACGCGTGGCCCTCAAGAATGTCATCGGTATCGATCACGCGGTCGTCGTGGTGAAGGATCTCGACGCGGCGGCGGAGACCTGGAAGCGGCTGGGTTTTACGCTGTCTCCACGCGGCACGCACAGCGCCAAGATGGGATCCGGCAATTACACCATCATGCTCGATCCGGACTACATCGAGCTGCTCGGCATCCTCGCCGAGACCGACCATAACGTTCCGACCCGCAACTTCCTCGCCCAGCGCGGCGAAGGCATCGAGCGCATCGCCTTCACGGCAATCGATTCCGCGGCCGGCGCCGAGGAAATTCGCGCGAAGGGCTTCGAGCCGATTGGTCCCATCGACTTCGAGCGTCCGGTGCCGCTGCCCGACGGCAGCATCTCGGCCGCGAAATTCCGCGTGTTTCAATGGCCGGTCGCGGAGGCTCCGGGCGGCCTGCGCATCTTCGCCTGCCAACACAAGACGCGCGAAACGGTGTGGATCCCGGAACTGATGCGCCATGCCAACGCCGCCAGGCAACTGAAGCAGGCGCTGATCGTGACGCCGGACCCGGCCAAGGATGCGGCTCACCTGTCGCGCCTGATCGATCGCGACGGGCGAGACGAAGCCGACGGCGCCGTGACCGTCACCTCGGGCGGTGACCGCGCCGATTTCGTGTTCCTGACCAGGGATCAACTCGCAGCGCGCTATCCGGGCGTGTCGCTTGCCGGTCTGCCGGAGCGGGGCGGCGCCGGCCTGGTGCTGGCCTCACATGATCTGACCACGACCGAAAAGGCTCTGCGGGCTGCAGCCGTGCGCAGCGGTGCGAGCCTGGTCGTGCCGCCCGCATCGGCCACGGGCACTCTGCTCGCTTTCGTGGCCGGCTGAGCGCCGGACTGCGGCCGCGCGCGTCGCGGCCGCCACGATCTCATTCCGCCGGCTGGAACATGGCCGGCCGGCCGCGCTGGCTGTCGAGCCACCCGACCAGCCGATTCATGAGTCCGCCGCTCGACTCGGAGGGCTGCGCCGATGAGACGAACGGATCGCAATGGCACTTCGCTCCGGCCCCGCGCGCCATCTTAGCGACCGCCTCCGTCATGGCCGGTGCGCCACAGGTGTAGACGACGTCGTTCGGTGTGAGCTCCGGCATGTGTTCGGTCGGCCGGCCGCTGCGAATCGCCGGCGAGACGTTCTGCGGCTCCGACACGATCGGGATGATCTTCACGTTCGGGAAGCGCGCGAGCCGGCACAACGCCTGATGCATGTAGAACGACTGCAAGGTGCGCGACACAACGATGAAGACGATCTCGCGCTTCGGATTTTCGGTGATGGCGGCGACCGCGATCGCCCACATCGGGGCAAAGCCCGTGCCGCTCGCGACCAGGATGATTCGACCGCGATGCTTCTGCCGGAAGAACGCAGTGCCCAGCGGCGCCGTCAGCTTGACGCGATGGCCGACCTGGATGTCGCGGCCGAGCGCCGACGACACCAAGCCATCCTTCAGGATGCGGATGTGCAGATACAGCAGATGGCTGTCGGGCGCGCCGACCATCGGATAGGTCGGGCTGTAGCAACGCGTCGGAAAACCGCGGTACTGGACCTTGGCGTATTGCCCGGGGAAGAATCGCAGCGGCTTCGGCATCTCGATGGTGACACCGACGACATCGGGCGCGAGCCGCACGAGATCACCCACCTCGCAATTCATTGTTACCGTGTCCGGCACGGGCTCCGTGATGATCTTCAGGTCGGACACCACACGCGCCTGGCACGCATGCGCCATGTCGCCTTCCATGCCGCCGAACAGCTTGCCGTCGACGACCGTCACTTTGCAGGATCCGCAGATTCCGCTGCGGCAGTCATGGGGCAGATCCACGCCGCTGTTGATGGCGCCGTCGAGCAGGATATCGCCCACATTCGCGTAGAACGTTTCCTTGTTGTACTGGATTTTGCAAATCTTACCCATCACTGCACCTCAAGTCGCATAGGCCGGATCTGCCTCGTATGTCTGATCTGGGTATGGTCGAACGCTGCGACACGCATGAACACGCCATTCTTGATCGGAACGTCGTACTTGCTTTTCGTGTCCATTTTGCGGGCAATTTCGAGCGTCCAATGGCCCGCGGCCCAACGCGCTGCGCAACGGATGTCCGCGCGATCACCGGTGAACTCACCGCTGACGAGAACACCGGGCACGACGGTCCCGATCGGCGTCTGCGCATCCGCCTCGGCCGAATACGGCACGGATTCGGCCTCCGTCATGAACCAGCGTGCGCCTTCACTCTCGCCGATGTTCGGATCGAGATTGATCTCGCCCATCGCGGCGGTCATCGCGGCGACGTCCTTCGGAAGACGCTTCGGTCTCACACCCCGATTCCCTAGTCTTGCGGCCTCCCTGTCGATCACGAAATTGTCCGAATAGTTCGCTGTGCCCGGATCCGATGCGAACCCGCCCTTGTAGGGCGTGAGTCCCTTGACCTGATCCGGTGTCGGCTCCGCAGGCGGACCGAAATGATCATCATCCATCCATCCGGTCGGGCCGCCGCTCGTCGCCTTCCACAGCCAGGCGTCGGCATAGAGATTCGGCGCCGGCGTGTAGTGGATGCCGCGACCGGACAGGGTCGGCGGCTTGTCTGGCATCGGCTGCGAGCTCATGTGAAACGTTCGGTCCGCGGCCAAGGTGATCGGCAGCGTCGTGAACAACAGCGAGAACTTGTCCTCGTTGAAGTCGTTCTCGTCGCCCTTGTCGAATCCGTTCTGCAGGAGATGCCAGCCATCCGCCTTCTTGATCAGCGGCAGCTGCTTCAACGACCGCGTCGGATCCTCCCAGATGACGAGGAAGTAGACCCACGTGCCGTCATGCGCTGCCTTGATCCACACCCGCGATTCGCCGGTACCGTCGAAATTGTCGCCCTGGTTGGTCGTGACCATGTGCGGCTGGATGTTGCGCCAGACACGATCCGACGAATCTCCGTCGAGGGTCGGCGCATCGGACGTGGCAATCCGATACACCGTGACGGTGTCCTCGGCGTAGTAGTCGGCGGCGAACATCGCCGAACCGATCACGATGGCTGCGGCGATCGCGACCATGAACGGGTTGGATTGGAAGCTCGGATTGCGGCGGCGGGAATTGCCCTTGGCAGGTGCCGGCGGCGGACGCATGCGGCCTGGCGGCACACGCGGCTCGGAGCGCGCCCGCATCGGCTCCTCCATGCGCCGCGGCGCCGGCATCGGCTCACGCGCTGCAGGCCGCGCAGCGGGCGCCGGCCTCTTCGGAGGCGCCTCCGCCTCCTCCAGCTTTTCCGACTGCTCGACCAGCATCGTGAGGAGCTCGACGGGATCGAGCTTCGGCGGCGGGGGCGGCAAGGGCGCCGGCCGGAACACGCGATAGAGCTGCATCTTTCCGCCGATGCTGAAGTGAACCAGGACGTGCAGCACCACGAAGGCCGGGATCACCCAGGTCGCGTACCAGTGGATCATCATGGTGACGTAGCCAGAGGCCACGCCGAAGAAGAGCATGCCTCCGGTGACGATCAGGATCGCCATGGAGATGAAAAGCACCCAGTGCAGCATCACACTGATCGATCCCAGCCGCGCCGGCCGGCGGCCGAGCAAGCCCTTGAAGCGCATCTTGTCGATGGTGACGCGGCGACCGAGCCCTGACTTCGAGATATAGATCATGTAGGCGAGGGCCACGCTCGCGAGCACGACCCCAGCCGGCATGTGCCAGGTCCAGGTCCGGTGCCGGGGCAGCAGCCAGTCGAGATTGTTTGCGATCCACGCGTGTCCAGGCGCTTCGGTCGCCATGCGAAGCCCTGTCATGAAGGCGATCACAGTGGCCCCAACCAGGGTCCAGTGCAGGATGATCGTTCCATAGTCGGTCTTGCGGATCTTCATGCGTGCGCCTCCAGAGCTGCGCGCACGCGATCGGCGCGATTCACCGCCGACCCGGCGACCGTATTTCGTCTCAGCGGATCGATCCGGCACAGGATGATTAAGTATTCAACCCTGCAGGCCGCCCCTCGACCCGAATCCATTCCCGCATCACGCGTCTCGATGGTGATGTCGTCCAGCAACTTTGTCGTCCCCCGGATACGCTTTACTAAGTGAGCAACTTCGTCCGACTTCGGCGTCACAGCGCCGTTCAGCACCCAATCGTTGCCCCGCTACGCCTGAACGTGATCGGTTGGATCACGCCTATGGTCGATCAGCTGCCGCGGCCCGAGCCGGTGACGAGTTGCTCGGATCACCCGCGGACTGATCTGCTTCGTCCTCCCTCGAGTTGATGTTGATCTCGTGCGCCCGATGCTGGACGGGTCACTGGTTCCACAGCGGCCGCACGTTCGATGATAGAACACATCTTCGGCCACCATGGCCGGCTGAGCTGATTGCACGTCTTGGATTGGTGCGCGGAGCCGCACGTCCTCGTGTTGCCGCCTCCATCATGATCGTTCTCAGCACCATCATCGAATACCGCATGATCGAGATGACAACGCCTGTGCGTTGCACCGCAGGAAGATTTATTCGCCTTCGTGGCGTCATTCGGCCCGGACCGCGACCAATGAGTACGGAACCAAGGTGATAGACGGACGAATGTGTGACGCGCGTCGCATGCCGATGGCTGTTATCACGCTGCAACTATCGACGATCTCGGGCAGATTTCGCGCAGACCCGATCGCGCTGAACGACGCCACAACTTTTCAGAGCCGGCCGGGCGCATTGTACCTCGCACCGGTCCTGTACCCGCGACGCTGCGACAGAATTGCCCACGTGTCCAATTGTTGCCGGAAAATCGTCGGTATCGACTGTCAATAGCGCGGAGTGAAGCACTGTGTTTTGGGAGACGCGCCTGGATGAGTCTGGCTCAAGACCGCCCGAGAACGAAAGCCGCGGCTGCCCTCAACGACCTTCTCTCGGGAAGCGACGATCCGGTGACGCGCGGGTTGCGCCAGGCTGTCAAACGCATGGCCGGCATCGGCGTGTTCAGCGGCGTCATCAATATCCTGATGCTCTCGGGCTCGGTTTATATGATGCAGGTCAATGATCGCGTCGTTCCGAGCAAAAATCTCGCCACGCTCGTCGGCCTGTCGGTGATGATTCTGGCCGTCTATCTGATTCAGGGTTATTTCGACGCGTTGCGCACCCGCATGCTTTGCCGGGTGGCGACCGTGTTCGACGCGAGCTTGCAGGACGCGATTCATCACGCTCTGGCCACCCTGCCCCTGCGCGGCACCAAGCCGATGCTGATGCAGCAGCCGCTGCGCGATCTCGACCAGCTCCGCGCCTTCATGTCGAGCATGGGACCAACCGCCTTTCTCGACATGCCATGGATACCGATCTTCCTGATCGGCATGTTTCTGTTTCATCCGCTGATCGGCATCACGGCCGTCATCGGCACGGTCGGAATCATCTCGATGACGCTGGTGACCGACCGGTTGTCACGTCAGGCGAGCAAATCCGCCAGCGATACGAGCGCTGCGCGGCAGGTTCTCGCCGATGCCACCCAGCGCAATGCCGAGGTGATTCGCGCGCTCGGAATGCTGGATCGCTTCTCGGCACGCTGGAACGCCGTCAACGAGCGCTATCTGAAGGACAACATTCGCGCGAGCGATGTCTATGCCAATCTCGGGGCCACCGCGAAAGTGCTGCGCTTCATCCTGCAGTCGGGCATGCTCGGCATCGGCGCGGCGCTCGTCGTCTCCGAGCAGGCCTCCGGCGGCGTGATGATGGCCTCGTCGATCCTGATGGGCCGCGCGCTCGCCCCGATCGAGATCGCACTTGGCAGCTGGAAACAGCTGGTCGCCGCGCGCCAGGGCATCGCGCGTCTGCGCGATATCTGCAAGGCCACCGCTAGGCCGGAAGCGCCGCCGGTCGCGTTGCCCCGCCCGTTCCGCGAGCTGACCGTACAGGAGCTGACGGTCACCGCGCCGGGCACCGATCGGTCGATTGTTCAAAACGTGTCGTTCTCGATCAAGGCAGGCACGGGTCTGGCACTGCTCGGCGCGAGTGCCTCCGGCAAGACCTCGCTCTCGAAGGCGCTGGTCGGCATCTGGCCTGCACAGCATGGATCCGTCCGCCTCGACGGCGCAGCGCTCGACCAATGGAGCAACGAGGATCTCGGCCGCCACATCGGCTACCTGCCGCAGGACGTTGCCCTGTTCGATGGCAGCATCGCCGACAACATCTGCCGCTTCGACGAGAATGCGAGCTCGGATGCGATTCTGAAGGCGGCGCAGATCGCCGGCGTGCACGACATCATCCTGCGGCTGCCGGAAGGCTATTCGACGCGAATCGGCCAAGGCGGCATGTCGCTGTCGGCCGGTCAGCGGCAGCGCGTGGGTCTGGCCCGCGCGGTGTATGGCGATCCGTTTCTCATCGTCCTCGACGAGCCAAATGCCAATCTGGACACCGACGGCGAGAACGCGCTCAGCCGCGCCATTCAGATCATGCGGCAGCAGAATCAGAGCATCGTGATCGTGATCTCACACCGTCCCAGCGCGCTGAATGCGCTCAACATGGCGCTGGTGCTGTACGAGGGCAAGGCGATCGCATTCGGGCCCTGCCAGGAGATCTTTGCCCGCGTCGCCGGGGCCAACAAGGCCGCGGGACCTGCCGTCGCGCATGCCCCTGCTCCGCCCAGGGTTGCAGCTCCCGCAGCGGCGCCAAATCCGAACGCCCGCTCGCTTCGTCGCGCCGCCCCAGCAGAAAGCGCTTGATCAATGAAACACATCAACGACTTCAGGCCCTTCGACGACGACGACTATGTGCGACCGAAGACCCGCGCCGTCGGTCCGCAGGGCGATGCATTGATTCTCGAACTGCAGCGGCTGCAGGGCGCATTCGACGACGGCTCAGACGAGGACCCGCGGCAGCGCCGCGGCGCACGTGACGGCGGCAAGAAGCGCCGGCGTCCGCCGCCGTCGCAAGTCAGGCCAAAGCCGCGCTCGAAGAAGAAGGGCAGCACCATGGGCCGCGCCCTCGGTGCGTCGCTGTCGCTGTTCGGTCTCGGCGCCCAGGCGCCCCGGGCACGCCGGGGTGAAGGCATCCGCGAGATGGACTGGCAGCAGCCCGCACCGATGCGTGGCTACGAGCCGGAGCTGTCGCCACCCCAGCGCAATCCGCCTGCACGCATGGCGGGCGGCAATTCGGCCCCCCTGCTCGACCTGCAGGATGCGCGACGCGACGGCAATTTCGGCGTCGGTGCGCCGCGGCCGATGGGACAGCAGAACCTCCCTGCCCGCCTGGCGCACGCGCCTGTCGTTCCGCAAACCCGGGTCGGCCGCCTGGTCGGCACCGCCGGCACGGCCTTGACCACCGGCATGACCTTCATTGCGACGCAAGGAACGGCGGCCGATCTCGACGACGGCTCGGACGAATCGCTGGTGCCGCGCGTCAGCCGCATGTTCGAGAACGAGCTGCGTCTCGGCTTGCGGGTGCTGCTTGTCGCCGGCGTTCTCGGCGGCGGCTGGCTGACCCTCGTGCCTCTCGCCGGCGCGATCGTGGTCCCCGGCAATCTCGTGGTGCAGTCCAACGTGAAAGCCATTCAGCATCCGACCGGCGGCATCGTCGCCGAGATCAAGGTCGACAACGGCAAGCGCGTCGCGGCGGGCGATCTGCTCGTGCGGCTCGACGCCACGCAGAGCCAGGCCCAGCTCCAGGCGATCACCAAGCAATTGAACGAACAGCGCGCCAAGATTGCGCGGCTCTCGGCCGAGCGTGACGGTCTCGATCAGCCGGACTATCCGTCCACGCTGACCTCACGTCAGGACGATCCAAATGTCCGCACCGTCATCGCGTCGGAGAACGCGCTGTTCAAGGCCCGTGCCACGACCCGCAAGAGCCAGAAGGAGCTGCTGCAAGGCCGCATCGTCCAGCTGAACAACGAGATCAGCGGCATGGAGTCCCAGCTCGAATCCAAGAACAAGCAGATCGAGTTGATCAAGGGCGAGTTGGCCGGCGTGCAGGAGCTCTACGACAAGCGGCTCGTTCCGCTGACGCGACTGACGACGCTGCAGCGGGAAGCCGCTCGAATCGACGGCGAACGCGGCCAGTTGGTCTCCAGCGTGGCCGAGACGAGGTCCAAGATCAGCGAAGCCGAGCTGCAGACCGTCAAGATCGATCAGGACTTCCGCAGCGAGGTGGTCAAGGATCTCAGCGAGTCACAGGCCAAGGAAGGCGATCTGGTCGAGAAGGGCGTCGCCGCGCGCGACCAGCTCGACCGCATCGAGATGCGCGCGCCGAACTCCGGCACCATCCACCAGCTCGCGGTCCACACCATCGGCGGCGTCATCAAGCCGGGTGAGACCGTCATGGAGCTGGTCCCCGATTCGGACGAACTCCAGGTCGAAGGGCACGTCCAGCCCAAGGACATCGATCACGTCCACACCGGGCAGGATGCAATGGTCCATTTCAACGCCTTCAACCAGCGCACCACGCCGAAATTGAGCGGCCAGGTCTCGTTCGTGTCGCCTGACATCACCAATGACCCGCGAACCGGCACCACCTTCTACACGGTCAGGATCACGCTGTCCGACGAGGAGCGCAAGCGGCTTGGTAACGTCAACCTGATGCCCGGCATGCAGGCCGAAGTCTACGTTCAAACCGGCAGCCGGACGATGCTCAGCTATCTGATGAAGCCGGTTCTCGACCAGTGGCGCCGCGCCTTCGTGGAGTAACAAGGCCGAACAGCCGCGGTCGGCGTCATCGCTCACGAATGAACGCAGACCGCGTCAGCACCTCAACATGAACGTTGCAAATTTTCCCCGCACCTCGGACCCGGCGATGGTGCCGACAAGTGCGTTACCCGCCGCCCAGCCCGGCGCCCGCACCGAGGCGTCTGATCACGCACGCAAGCCGCGACTGCCGCCGCCAGCGGCCGTGCCGACCCAGGAGGGTCCCCAGGGGCTGCGCTTCGATTTCAACGACGGCTGCCGCGTGATGCTCCCCGACACCGGACACCCCTGGCGCGTCCGGCTGAGCGATCTCGAGACCACCAACGTCCTGTTCGACATCGACCTGCGTTCAGGTCACGTCAACAGCAGCAAACGCTACTTCGTCCCGTTCAGGCTCGAAGTCTGGTCAGGGCCCGAGTTGCTGCTGTGCCACGACTATGACGCAACCGACCGAGACGTCCTGATCCAGTTCCCGGTCGGCACGATCGGCGACATCATCGGCTGGATGGGCTATGCGGTGAGGTTCAAGGACCTGCATCGGTGCCGCCTGAGCTGTGCTATGGGCGAGCCGCTGATCCCGCTGTTCCGCGCCGCCTACCCTGACATCACGTTCCTCAGCCACGAGATGGTCCAGGCGGAGCGATACTACGCAACCTACTCGGTCGCGCTGTTCTTCGACGATGCCGAACTGGTCCATCAGCCCTGTGATTTCCGGCAGGTCGGTCTGCATCGGACGGCCGCTCATATCCTCGGCGTCGATCCGGCCGAGCAGCCGCCGCGCGTCGCACTGAGCGAAGACAGCCGTCCCATCGAGGAGCCCTATGTCTGCATCGCGGTGCAGGCGACGACCGCGTGCAAGCACTGGAACAATCCTGAGGGCTGGCAGAGCGTCGTCGATTTCCTGCGCGCGACCGGCTATCGCGTGATCTGCATCGATCAGACCGCGGCGCGCAGCCACGGCGCCTACCAAACGCAAATTCCTGCCGAAGCCGAGGATGAGACCGGTGACCGGCCGTTGCCCGAGCGCGCCCGCTGGCTCAAGCACGCCGCGTTCTTCATCGGCCTTTCCTCGGGGCTGTCATGGCTGGCCTGGGCTGTCGGCACTCCGGTCGTGCTGATCAGCGGCTTCACTCATCCGACCAACGAGTTTGCGACCCCCTATCGGGTCATCAACCGCCACGCCTGCAACAGTTGCTGGAATGATGTCCGTCATCGCTTCGACCATGAGAACTTTCTGTGGTGCCCGCGATGGCAGGGCACGCCTCGACAGTTCGAATGCACGCGCCTGATCACGGCCGCGCAGGTCGAGGGCATGTTGCTTCGAATTCCCGGCTTCGGACAGGGATTGCGTCCGCAACCGCGCACCTCCCAGCAGCAGGCGTCGCCTGCGCCCTTTGATCGGCATCGAACCTCCAGGGCAGAGTCTGCGCAGGACTCCGTAGAGAGCGACGAGCCGGTCGCGCTCGCCGCACTGCTGGCGCAGCCGCGCGGCGACGTTCCCCACGGGGGCCTTGCGGTCGGCGTCACGGTCGCCGCCGGCAGACTGCTGGATCAGGCCGCCGCCGGGATCGCGGAAGGCGATCGCGCGGCCACCGCCAGCGATCTGATGGGGGCCTTGCAGAACTACAAGCAGAGCATCGCCATCGTCAGACACCTGACCGGAGCCAATCCGGACGACGCCGGGTTTCAACGCAACCTCTCGGTCGCCTTAAACCGCATCGGCGCCGTGCTGTTCGTTCAGCGAAACCTCGAGGCCGCGCATGCCGCCTATTCCGCCAGCCTCGCCATCGTTCAAAAGCTGACCGCAGCACACCGCGGCAATCTCAGCTTCCAGCGCGATCTCGCCTGGTGTCACGCTCTGCTGGCGGACGTGCTCGCCGCCCAGGGCCGGCATGCCGAAGCGTTCGATCAGCGTCGCGCCAACACCGCGCTGATCACCCACCTCGCCAACAGCGCCTCCAACGATCCGTTGCTGCAGCAGACGCTTGCAAACTCCTACCAGAATCTGGGCGATGCCTTCGTTCCGCTCGGCAACATCGACGGCGCCCTCGCCGTCTACCGGATCAGCCTCGGCCTGACCAAGCAAGGGCTGGACGCGAACGGGCAGAATGATCCGGCCTGGAATCAGCTCTACACCGCGCTGCTGCAGAAGATCAGGACTGCGCTCCTGGCGCAGCGCCAGGTCGCGCCGCCATCCTGAACAGCGTTCGGCGCGGTTGGCCGGCCGCCCCGCCCAGGGACGCCTTCACCTTAAAGCTCACCCGGACGGATGATCCATCGTGGCATTTTTCCAGCGATGGCCCTGCGGCAAAGCCGCGCGCAAGTGTCGCCGGGCAGCCTTGACAACGCCTGACAGACCCTACGGCTGACTTCTGGAGACCGGCCACTCACCGGCGAGATGCAGGCAGCATCTTGACGACAACATGCAGCTCGCGCCTGATCGCGCCCCCTCGCATTTGCCGCTTGCCACCAAAAATCAATCACTTGGCACGCGATCGCGGCGCATCCGTCACAGATCCGCGATGTCTCGAGAACAACATAATTGCGGACTCCCCCACGCCTTTTTTGGCCCGATTGCTCCGAGCATATAGCGAGGTGCGACAAAGTAACGCGCGTCAGAAAAGCGCGCGACACAGAGGCGCACGGGCGTGAGGCGCGGCGCGCAGCACGTCCGACGCAGGGCCGATGCGCTTCCGCATCGTCTGGCCAGTTTCGGTACGGGGCCCTGCCGGGCGTCGGATGAACTTGGGGAGAGATGATCTATGGCGAACAACACCTTCAACCCGACGGCGCTGGCCAACGGAACGTCGAACCTGCTGGTGCGCGCCTCAGCGCTCAACATGTCGACCGACCTCGTCCAGGCCGGCGTGGTGTTCAACGATGCAGTGCGCGCCTCGCTCGGCCTGTTCTCACAGGCCGGCAGCGGCAACTCGAACCCGTTCCTCGGCAGCTACACGACCGACCTCCACGCCGTACAGAACGATATCGCCGCGATGCTCGCCAATCCCGGCCAGGTGACGCTGGGCGGCCAGACCTTCACGCTGAATGCGACCGACACCGCCGTTCTCACCAACGTGCAGGCGCAGATCTCGACGCTGCTCACGGCCGCACCGCAGATCACGAATGCTGCCACGATCACGGCCGCGGATCAGACGCTGCACGCGGTCCAGCAGGAGATCCTGCAGGAGATCAACGGCGACGCGCATCTGTCCGGCGCGCTCAACAAGGTCAACTTCCTCGCCAACACCGGCGGCCAGGACGTCGGCTTCCAGAATACGCCGGCCGGTGCCGATGATGCGGCGACCTTGGCCGCTGCGACCGCAGGCAACACGCTGAAGGACGTCGGCCTCGTCTTCAACAAGGTCGTCGACCTCGCCTCCGGCGGCATCCACACCGGCAACCTTCAGGAGGTTACCACCGACCTCACCGCGATCTCGCAAGGTCTCACCAACATTCTCAACAACAAGACCCAGCTCGCGCAAATCGAGAAAGGCGAGACGGCGAATGCAGCCGCACTGACGACCATCCATCTGCAGACGGTGCTCGGACAGGTCAACCTCGAGCTCAACCAGTATGCCAAGGCGGAGACGACCGGCAATCAGGCCGCGTTGCGCGGCACCGCGGACAATCTGCTCGACAGCATCGACATCATCCAGAACGACGCCAATCTGAACATGGCGGCCGGCGGCAACGGAATGCCCGGCCATGCCGGCGGCTTCGCGGAGGATCCCGGCGGATTGACCGGCACGGTCACCAAGTTCCAGGACAACCAGGCGCAGACCAATTTCTGGGCCGCATTCCTGGCCGAAGCCAACACCATCAACGCAACCCTGCAGAAGATTTCGACCGGTGGCGCGCAAGCCAGCGCGGCGCTGGTTACGCAGATCCAGAACTACCAGCAGTTCGGCGCCAATTTCGACGCCGCCCAAGGCAACGTCTTCCGTGGCCGCTTCGACAACGAGCTGCTCAGCGGCACGCTGGAAGCCGACTCGGCGGCCGCCGTGAAAGGCTTGCAGGGCATTCTGAACGGCGACACCGGCGCGGCACTGGCGGCCGACAAGGCGGCGCTCGCCGCTGCCGGCCAGGGCTTCGCTGCCGACGCCATGGACGTCTCCGGCAACAACATCGCCATCGGCGGCGCGACCTATGTCGGCTCGGCGACCACGGTCTCGACGGCCACGTCGGTGCACGGCCTAGCCCAGGGCACGATCCCGGTGACGGCAACCCCGAACATCGCGAACGGCACGGGCGGCACCACCACGACGCCGCCGAGCACGGGTGGCGGCGGGACGGGAACCGGCGGAATGCACACCACGCCAGTGAACTTCAGCCCGACCGCGCTCGCCAACGGCACGTCGAACCTGCTGACCCGCGCCACCGCGATTCAGCATTCGACCGACCTGGTGCAGGCCGGCGTCGTCTTCAACGATGCGGTTCGCGCGTCGCTCGGCCTCTTCAGCCTCGCCAACAGCGGCAACTCGCCGACATTCCTGAGCAGCTACCAGGCCGACATCACCGCGGTGCAGACCGACATCGCCGCGATGCTCGCCAATCCGGGCCAGGTCACGCTCGGCGGGCATACGTTCGCGTTGAACGCCACCGATACGGCGGTTCTCACCAATGTCGAGGGCCAATTGGGCACGCTGCTGCAGGCCGCGGGACAATTTGCGAACGCCACCACACAGGCCGCCGCCAGCCAGACCATTCATGCGCTCCAGCAGGAGATCCTGGGCGAGATCCACAACGACGCGCATCTGGCGAACGCGCTGAACAACGTGCCCTTCCTCGCCAATACCGGCGGCCAGGACGTTGCCTTCCAGACCTCGCCCGCCGGTGCGGATGATCCGGCAAGCGTTGCTGCGGCGACCGCTGGCGCCAACCTCAAGGACGTCGGCCTCGTCTTCAACAAGGCGGTCGAGCTCGCCTCTGGCGGCATCAATACCGGCAACCTCGCAGAAGTGACGGCCGATTTCACGGCGGTGCAGCACGGCCTGACGGCCATCCTCAACAACAAGACTCAGCTCGCGCAGATCGAAGCCGGCGAGACGGCCAACGCAGCCGCGCTCACGACGATTCATCTGCAGACCGTGCTCGGGCAGATCAACTTGCAGCTCAACAAATACGATGCGGCCGCGACCACCGGAAATCAGGCGGCCTTGCGCGGCACCGCAGACAATCTGCTCGATATCATCGACATCGTTCAGAATGACGCGAACTTGAATACGGCAGCCGGCGGCAACGGCGCTGCAGGCCATGCCGGCGGCTTCGCCGAGGATCCCGGCGGATTGACCGGCACGGTTACCAAATTTCAGGACAACCAGGCGCAGACGAATTTCTGGGCGGCATTCCTGGCCGAGGCCAACACGATCAACGCCACCCTGCAGAAGATTTCGACGGGCGGCGCGCAGGCGAGTGCGGCCCTGATCACGCAGATCCAGAACTACCAGCAGTTCGGCGCCAATTTCGACGCCGCCCAGGGCGCCGTGTTCCAGGGACGGTTCGACAACGAACTGCTCAGCGGCACGCTCGAAGCTGACACGGCCGGTGCCGTGAAGGGCCTGCAGGGCATCCTCAACGGCGACACCGGCGCAGCACTCGCGGCCGACAAGGCGATGATCGCCGCTGCCGGCCAGGGCTTTGCGGCGGACGCCATGGACGTCTCCGGCAACAACATTCCCGTCAATGGCGGCACCTATGTCGGGACGGCCACGACGGTCTCGGCGGCAACCTCCATCAAGGGCACCGCGCACGGCACCATTCCCGTCACTGCGACACCGAACCTGGCCAACGGCACCGGCGGCACCGCGGCGGCAGGAACCACCGCCGCTGGCGGCGCCGCGGCCGGCGGCGCCGCGGCGACCGGAGGCACGTCGACCGGCGGAACGGCGGCTGGCGGCACGTCGGCGGGCACCACGGCCAACAACGGCAGCAACGCCACGCATCACGGCGAACATCACCATCATCACGATCACAGCCAGGGCGCACATACGAGCCAAGCCGCGGCTGCCGGGCCCGACATGTCGCATCTCCACGCCATGCATCACATGTGGGGTTAACACGGCAGGACGAAGCAGCCGCAGCAACTGCGGCGGAATCAGATACCCGGGAGCAACCAGATCAGGTCAACGCTCCCGGGCGAACGAGAACGACGATTAGTTCAACGAGGAGAAGAGATGACGCGGCCTGAATGAAGGAGCTTCTCGAGATTCGCGAAGATGCATGTTCTGTTCCGCGCCGAGCGCGTCCGTCACGCTGGAACTTTTCTAAGGAGAGATCGATGACAGGCCCCAAGATCGGGGCAACTTCTTGTCTGCACCGTGCGTCGAAGGGTCGCTGAGCGACGGTGTTACAGGGATGCCACGACGGAAATCAAGGAGTTAGTCCGCTTTCTGGCGCGGCCGTAACCCGGCTGCGACAGTAGCCATTTGCCCGAACAACATCATATTTGAGGACTCGGCGGCGCTTCTTTTGGCCCCATTAGAGCAAATAATTCCCAGGTGCTCTGAGGCTGCGACATTTCGCCCGTTCCGCGAGGGGTGAACGAGACGTCGCAGCCCGATCAACGCCCGCGTGCTGCCGATACGCCAAGCAGCAGACGCCGGGTTGAAACTTGGGGAGATGATCAATGGCAGCCAATACCTTCAACCCGACGGCGCTGGCGAATGGCACGTCCAATCTGCTGGTTCGCGCCTCTGCGCTCAACCTGTCGACCGACCTCGTGCAGGCCGGCGTCGTGTTCAACGACGCTACTCGCATCTCGATCGGGCTGTTCTCGACGCCGCAGAACAGCGGCAACTCCAACCCGTTCCTCGGCAGCTACACCACCGATCTGCATGCCGTGCAGAACGACATCAACGCGATGCTGGCCAATCCCGGCCAGGTCACCGTCGGCGGTCAGGCCTTCACGCTCAACGCGACCGACACCGCGGTGCTCACCCAGGTTTCGAACGAGCTCACGACGCTGATCAACGCCGCCCCGCTGACAGCCAATCCGGCGACGCTCGCCGAAGCCGACCAGACCATCCACAACGTGCAGATGCAGATCCTGGCGCAGATCCAGGGTGACGCGCATCTTTCGGCCGCGCTCAACAACGTTCCCTTCCTGGCCAACACGGGTGCCATGGACGTGGCGTTCCAGAGCCTTCCCGCCGGTAACGACAGCGCCACCAATCTTGCTGCAGCGGCAGCGGGCGACCTGACCGCCATCGGAACGGTGTTCAATGCCGTCGCTGACCTTTCGCTGGGCGGCATGAGCGCCAACAACATCAACCAGATCCAGACTGATTTCACGGCCGTGACGCAGGGCCTTCAAGCGATCCTGAATGACCCGGCGAAGCTCGCCGCGATTGAAGCAGGTCAAACCTCCGTTGCTGCCCAAACGACGACACTTCATCTGATGACGCTGCTCAGCCAAGCAAACCTTCAGCTGAACAAATACGATGTCGCCGAGACGATGGCCAATCCGACGGCGCTGCGCGGCTCCGCCGACAACATCGTCGACATGATCGACGTGTTTCAGAACGACGCGGCGCTCAACGCGGCGGCGGGCGGCACCGGGGCGCCCGGTCACATTGGCGGGTTCTCCGAAATGGCCGGCGGCCTGACCGGGACCGTCACGAAGTTCCAGGACAACCAGGCGCAGACCAATTTCTGGGCCTCGTTCCTCGCCGAGGGCAATACGCTGGGTGCGAAATTGGTCGCGGTCGCCAATGGAACAGGTACGGCGTCGCAAGCCCTGATCGACCAGATCACGAACTACCAGAACTTTGGCGCGGCGTTCGATGCGGCGCAGGGAGCGGTGTTCAAGGGACGGTTCGACGACGAGCTCGCCGCCGGAGCTCTACAGTCTGACACCATCATGGCCACCAAGGCGCTGATGGGCATCATGAACGGCGACACGGGTGCAGCCCTGGCGACGGATCAGGCGATGTTGAAGGCTGCGGCCGCGAACTACATCGGCAATGCCGGAGACATTGCCGGCAACAACATCGCGATCGGCGGATCGGCCTACGTGACATCCGCGACGAGCTTCGTGACGGCGACTGCGGTCAATGGCATTGCGCAGGGCACCGGCATGCCGGCGGGCGCCAATCCGAACATCGCCAACGGCACGGGCGGCGCCCCGGCGAGCCCGACCACGCCCGGCGGCGGCATGGGCGGAGGTGGCACGACGGGAGGCGGCACCACCGGCGGAGGCACCACGGGCGGCGGCACCACGGGAGGCGGGACGACCGGTGGCGGCACGACGGGCGGTGGAACGGCCGGCGGAGGAACAACCGGCGGCAACAACAACACCACCACGACGCACCACTGCGGCGGCCACCACAGCCATCATGGCAGCCACCACACGGCGGCAGCGGCCACAGCCGCAACGGCGGCAGCAGCTTCGAGCGGTCCGGACATGTCGCACCACCACGCGATGCATCACATGTGGGGCTGACGCCTCCAACGACACGCCCAATCAAAGCCGGTGCAGACTCCTCGGTCTGCGCCGGCTTCGTTGCATTCCGGCGAGAGCCGGCGATCGCGCGAAAGACATTGGCGAGACCGGGCAGCGTGATCGCGGCCCAGATCGCGGAGCGCGCCGGCCGCACCGGCTCGAAGGGTTCTAGACGATCAATCGGGATCGGCACCCGCCAAGCCTCCGTTTCGCTTCATTCCGCCACGACAACTGCTTCCGTCGAACAATCAGTCAGTTGTGATCATGAACGAGCCAGCACTCGCCTTCCGCCCCCGACTCGTGTCCGCATCGACCAACTCCAGCGCGCCACTCCCGTCCACGCTCGACGGTCGCGCTTTGCAGGTTGCCGAGGAGGCCTACCGGAAGGTGCTTGCTCTTCAGCCAAGGCATTTCCGGACCCTGTGCAGCCTTGCGACTGTCCGCCTGCAACTCGGCGACGCGCAGGAGGCACGAACCCTGCTCGACCGGGCCGCGGACGCGGCGGGCGACTCGGCAGACCTGCACTTGACGGTCGGAAAGGCGTTCGCAGGTTTGGGCGACCTCGCCAAGGCGACATCGCATTTCGCGCGCGCCGCCGCACTCGACGAATCCTCGATCGAGCCCCGCCTGCTGCTCGGCGGCGCGCTGTACGGCCTGGGGGATCCCGCAGCGGCCGTCCGGCACCTCGAACTGGCGCTTGCCATCGATGGCACGAACCCGGACCTCCACCAGGCGCTCGGACTCGCCCTGCAGCGGCTCGGCCAGTCCGAGCGAGCGATGTCGCATCATGAGGCAGCGCTTGCGGCGAGGCCGCAATTTGCGGCAGCAGCCAGCAGTCTCGGTGATGCGTGCCGGCAGCTCGGCCGGCATCCGGAAGCCATCGCTCACTATACCCGAGCGCTCGCCATCGAGCCCAAGATGCCGACGGTCCTGCTCAATCTCGGGGGCTGTCATCAAGCGGTGGGCGAACTGGATGCCGCCATTCGCACCTTGCAGCAGGCTCTCGCGTTGAGCCCTCATCTCGCCGAGGCGCACTACAATCTCGGCAATATCCACCTCGACATGAAGAGCTGGCCGGGGGCGATCTTCCACTACGAGCGTGCCGTCACCGAGCGGCCGGATTTCCCCGAAGCGCACAACAATTTCGCCAATGCGCTGCAGTCGGCGGGCCGGCACGAGGAGGCCCTGTCCCACTATGACGAGGCACTGCGGCTGCGACCAGACTACGCCATTGCCCACCGCAATCGCGCCGACTCGCTGCGGAACGTGCAGCGCTACGACGAGGCCATCGCCGGATATCAGTCCGCTCTTGCGCACGATCCCCGCGACACCACGACCATGAACCATCTTGCGGGCGTCCTGACGATCGTGGGCCGGCTCGACGAGGCGGCGCGTGCCTACGAATCCGCACTGGCTGTCAACCCGCGCAGTATCGGCACGCACCTCAACTACGGCGTGGTCAAGCCGTTCGCGGTCGACGACGCGCGCTGGGCGCCCTTGCAGGATCTGGCCGCGAGATCGGAGACGCTCACCGAGGATGCGCGCATCGCCCTGCACTTCACCCTCGGGCGGGCTTATGCCGACATCAAGGACGGCGAACGGTCGCTGGTCCACCTCAACGCCGGCAATGCCCTCGAGCGCCGCCGCATCAACTATGACGAGAACCAGACGCTGCGCCAGATCGAGCGCATCCGCGCGGTCTTCTCGAAGGACATGCTCCAGGCGCGCGCCGGCCATGGCGATCCGTCGCAGGCCCCCGTCTTCGTGATCGGCATGCCCAGGTCCGGCACCAGCCTGATCGAGCAGATCCTGGCCAGCCATCCCGCCGTGCAGGGCGCCGGCGAGGTCAACTACTTCGCGGCAGCCGCGGGGCTCTTCACCGATCGCGCCCGCGGCGACTATCCGGAGATGCTCGCCCAACTGTCCGATGCCGATGTCACCGCCCTCGCGCGCGCCTATCTCCATCGTTTCATGGAGCTTCCGGCGAGTACCCAGCGCATCGTCGACAAGATGCCGTCGAACTTCCTGTTCGCAGGGCTCATCCATCTCGCGCTGCCGAATGCGCGCATCATTCACGTCCGGCGCAATCCGATCGACACCTGCCTGTCCTGCTACACGCAACTATTTGCCGAGCCGCAGCCGTTCGCCTATGACCTCGCCGAACTCGGTCGCTACTACCGGGCCTACGAGGCGCTGATGAGCCATTGGCGTGCGGTCCTGCCGCAGGGCGTCATGCTCGAACTGTCCTACGAGGACGTCGTGCGCGATTTCGAGCCGAATGCCCGCAGGATCGTCGCGCATTGCGGGCTGGACTGGGATGACGCCTGCCTCTCCTTCCATGAGAACGAGCGCCCGGTGAACACCGCGAGCCTGGTGCAGGTGCGCAAGCCGCTGTTCACCGGATCGGTCGGCCGCTGGCGCATGTATGGCGACCGGCTGAAGCCGCTGCTCGATGCGCTGGGCACCGAGGCCCTGCGGCCAACGATCGCCGAGGCGATCGCGGGCATGACGCAGCCTCAGCCCGCCAACGTCGCCCCGCCGGTGGTCACGCCAACGACGGACTCGCGGCCATTCGACGCCACGCGGCTTGCGTCACTGCAGACGCTGGCGGACGGCGTGGTCGCCGTCGCCAAGAGGCTGCAGAGCCGCGGCGAAATCAGCGATGCCGAACAGATCTTCAAGCTGATCCTTGCGGGCCAGCCGGCCAATTTCGACGCCCTCATCGGCCTCGGGATGATCTCAACCACGGCCAACCGGCTCGACGAGGCCAAGGACTACTTCCAGCGCGCGGTGGCGGTAAACGACAAGTCCGCAGAAGCCCATGGCAGCATCGGCGCCGTCGAGGCCTCGGCGGGGCGCTACGACGTAGCGGTGCAGCATTACGAGACCGCATTGTCGCTGTCGCCGAGCCATCCCGGCATTCTCTACGCCTTCGCCATGGTCCGGCAGAACCAGGGCCTGATCGACGAGGCGATGGCTCTGCTCCGGCGGGCGATCGACAACAAGCCGCAGCACCTGGACGCGCATTTCGCGCTAGGCAACCTGCTGTATACGGCGGGCAAGGACATCGAGGCGGCGAAACACTACCTCAAGGTCCTCGACTTCAGCCCGGAGCACGCCGAGACCCACAACAACATCGCCAACGTGCTGCTGCGCCAGGGCCATCGCGAACGTGCCATCGAGCACTACAAGCGGGCGATCGCGAGCAGGCCCGACTATGCCGACGCCTATGGCAACCTCGGCAACGCCTTCCTCGAACTCAACCGGCTCGAGGAGTCGATCGAGCAGAACCTGCTGGCCATCAGGATCAAGCCGGAGCGCTTCGGCTCCTACAACAATCTCGGCGTCGCCTACCAGGCGCTCGGGCGCTTCGAGGAGGCGACGGCGGCGTTCCAGAAGGCCTTGGAGCTGGCGCCGGACGACGCGCCGATCCACCTCAATCTCGCGAACATGTCGAAGTTCAAGCCGGACGACAGCCGGCTTCCAAGTCTGCGGCAGCTCCTCGAACGCGTCGACCGGCTCGATCAGGAGAAGCAGATCGCAGCCCATTTCGCGATGGGCAAGGCGTTGTCCGACCTGAAGGACTACGACCAGGCCTTCTCGCATCTGCACAAGGCCAACACCCTCAAGCGCAAGACCTTCGACTACGACTCCGAGCAGCGGCTCGGCATGATGAAAAATGTCGCGGCGCGCTTCACGCCCGAGTTCTTTCGCATGGTTGAAGGGCACGGCGACGACTCCTGGGCCCCGATCTTCATCGTCGGCATGCCGCGCTCTGGAACCACCCTGATGGAGCAGGTGCTGGCCAGCCATTCCAAGGTCTTCGGCGCGGGCGAGCTCGAGACCTTCAAGGAGCTCGTCGGCGAATGCGCCAACCGCCAGAAGGTCGTGCCGGCCTATCCCGATCTGATCACGCTTCTGCCACCCGAGGAGATGACGAAGATCGGACAGGAATACACAGCCCGCGTTCGGACGCTGGCGCCGGAGGCCGAGCGCATCGTCGACAAGATGCCGCTGAACTTCCTGTTCGTCGGGCTGATCCACGCAGCATTCCCGCGCGCCAGGATCATCAACACGCGGCGCGACCCGCTCGACAATTGCGTCTCCTGCTACTCGCTGCTGTTCACCGGAGCCCAGCCCTTCGCCTACGACCTGACCGAGCTCGGCCACTACTACCGGGGCTATGAGAGCGTGATGGAACACTGGCATCACGTGCTGCCGCCCGGCATCCTGATGGACGTTCAATACGAGGATCTGGTCGACGACCTCGAGGGCGTGTCACGCCGCGTGCTCGCCCATTGCGGGCTCGACTGGGAGGATGCCTGCCTCGACTTCCATCGCACCGAGCGCATGGTGCGCACGGCGAGCTTGATGCAGGTGCGCGAGCCGATCTACCGCCGTTCGATCGGTAGCTGGCGCCGCTACGAGAAACATCTCGGACCACTGTGCGCCGCGCTCGGCATCGACCATCCGCCGCCGGAAGCCACATGACCGCCGGCAAATAACCGGGTGCTGTTGCCCAGGGATCGGTGACAGGCGCGGCACCCGGCTATCCGGCCGCGCGGCGGAGCGGCTTGAGCATTGTGCTGCAGGGCCTTTAAGAAATTATCTTCGTCATATGCAGAAGCGTCAATTTTACTACGCAGACGGCCAACTGATAATACAATCACAAGTTCATTGACCTCTTCAGCCATTGGCCGAGGGGAATTGCGTTCGCAGACCGACCAGATCGCGTCCATTGAGCCGGCAGGAGTAGCGTCTTCGGTTGTCCTCATCAGTTCGGCTGATAGTTCGACCCTTTTAGTTGAGGTGTGTCGACCGATATGCCGTGATGCAGCAACCGGCCTTGACACAACCTTTCGGCGAGCTGCCGGTACCTATCCTGACTCCCGGTCCATCTGAAGCTGCAGCCGGCACCAAAGAGGGCGTGTCATCCGCTCGGCCTGCATCTTGATGGCGGCCATGGCGATCGGCGCGCCGATAGGCGCGAAGGGCCCTGCCCCAACTCTGGCTCGGAGCGGCTTTCCCCTTCCCGTTTGGGTCCCCAACGCCTCCGCCGGCCGGACGAAGCCAGACTGTGACGACGGCCCAGCAGGCGCTTGACCTGGAGGCCAAGGCTTGGTTTGACCCGTTTCATCCGGTCAGAGTCCGACCGGATCCAGCCCCCAACCGTGGAAGATCCCTGACCATGCGCATCACTCTCGTCGGCTCCCGCCATTTCGGTGTCGCCACACTGAACATGCTGCGCGAGAGAGGAATCGAGATCGCGCGGGTCGTCGTTCATGATGGCGAGGACCGGCTCGCAGCCGCGGCGCGGGCGGCCGGGATCGAGGTCGTAGTCCAGGCCAATCCGAAGGTCGTGCCGGCGGGCGAGATCGCCCCCGACACGGACCTGATCGTCACGGCGCATAGCCACGCCCGCGTCACCCATGAGGCGGTCGCAGCCGCCCGGCTCGGCGGCATCGGCTACCATCCGTCGCTGCTGCCGCGTCACCGGGGCATCGCTGCGGTGGAGTGGACCATCAATGAAGGCGATCCGATCGCCGGCGGCACCATCTATCACCTCGCGGACCGCATGGATGCGGGCGCCATCGCCGCTCAGGATTGGTGCTTCGTCAAGAAGGGCGAGACCGCCCGCGAGCTGTGGGAGCGCGCGCTGGCGCCGCTCGGCCTCAAGCTGCTCGGCGATGTCATCGAATCGGCCAAGGTGACCGGCACGATTCCGGCCAAGCCGCAGGACGAGCAGTTCGCGACCAAGGCGCCCAGCCTCACCCCGCACTGAGCATCCGATCGCATCGCCCCAACAATTGCGTCGTCGCTCCAGCCGGCGCGCTCCTGTGCCTTGCGACGGCAGCATCACCTGCCACTGCAAGGCTGTGACGCTGGTCCGCTCGTGGGGTACGCGAAGGCGCAGTTTGCCCACAATGCCGCCCGAATGGTTCAAGGCGGGGTTCCGCATTAATCGTTAATGAGCTGAAATTGCTCGATAAAATTTCGTTGCGGCGGTGCGGCAAATTTTCGTCACAATTCTTCCAAATAAGGTCCTGATCAAACGACATTGAGGGACAACGATTCATGCGTCTCGACCGCATTGGAATGGCTTTCGCCGCGTCGATCCTGGTGGGTAGCTCGGCCACCCCCGCATTCGCCCAGTCGCCCTATGACGGCCAGTGGCAGGTGACGATCGTGACCAACAGTGGCACCTGCGAGCCCACAGCCAGCTCGACCTTGATCGTCGCAGACGGTAAGATTTCTGCGGCTGGCGCCAATGTGTCGGGTTCGATTGGACGCGAAGGCCTCGTCAAGGTCTCCATCAATGGCGCATATGCGAATGGGCAGCTCAACGGCAATTCTGGCTCGGGCAAGTGGAACGGCGCCTCGGCAGGTATCCCCTGCAGCGGCCGCTGGCAGGCTTCGCGCCTGTAACGGCGCGCACGCGCTCCTGAAGATGGTGCGGCGGCTAGCGGCCGCCGCCGTCGTTTTGACGGCAGGTGTGACCGCTTCGCCGGGGCGCGCCGATCCCGGTCCCTTCACCGCCTTGGCCGGAACATGGGGCGGCAGCGGCACGGTTGCCCTCGAGGACGGCTCAACCGAGCGCATCCGGTGCCGGGCCCGTTATGGCGTCTCCGGACCGCGGATGACGCTCGTCCTGACCTGCGCCAGCGATGCCTACAAGTTCGCTCTGCAGGCCGAGGTGATCGCCGAGGGCTCCGCCATCTCGGGAACCTGGAGTGAGTCCAGCCGCGGCATCAGTGGCGTGCTGCAGGGACGCGGCGGCGGCGGCAACTTCCAGCTGGTTGCAACCACCGCCGGCTTCAATGCCAACATCGCGCTCGCCACCCGCGGCAACAGGCAGTCGGTATCGATCCGGGCCGACAGCCAGTTCCGCGCAGCCAACATTTCAATGTCGCGGTGATCCCGATCAGCCGCTGCGCTTGGCGCCGGGGACCGCACCTGCGGACGGCGCCGGAGCCAGCTGCGCGGCGGTGCGCTTGATGGTCTTGGCGACCAGCAGCGCCTGCTCCCGCGTCATGGCAAAGTCCTGCACACCTTTATGGGTGGTCAGCGACAGCACCATGAGATGAGGCTCCCGCTCCGGCCAGCCAGTGGCAAAGGCGGTCACGAAGTCGGCTGAAGCGGCGCGTTCGGTCATGTCTTGTCTCTGGCTGCCTTGGGCTGTTTCACGGGCTGTTTCGCGGCGGTCGCTTTAGGACGAAACACAGCCACACTCCACGTTTTTCTCGATGACACGCGTCCGTCGCGAGCAAAGCCTGTAGCGGCGTTGATGCACTGCACCGTTGATTTCATTTGCATTGCCCTGCACGCGAGGTGATACAGCGCGCCTTCGCCGCCCTCCTCCCTGTCTCCACCACCTCATGCATCGTCCTGCTTCGAAACTGATCGCCGCACTGTGGATGACGGGCTGGCTCAGCCTGATGCTGGTGATGGCGGTGGCCGGACGCGAAGCCATGCGCGAGCTCAACGTGTTCGAGCTGATGGAGCTGCGCTGCCTGATCGGCCTGGTGATGCTGTCGCCGGTCATCGCACTGAGCGGCGGCTTTGCCAGGCTGCGCACCTCGCGGCTCAAGCAGCACGCAGCGCGCAACCTCGTCCACTACGGCGCGCAGCTCGGCTGGTTCTTCGCGCTCACCTTGATCCCGATCGGCCAGGTGGTGGCCATCGAGTTCACGATGCCGATCTGGACGGCGCTGCTGGCGGCAGCCTTCCTCGGCGAGCGCATCACCCTGTTCAAGCTGGCGGCGATCGGGCTCGGCCTCGTCGGCGTCGTCGTGATCGTCCGCCCGGATACCGGGGCGGTCAATTCGGGACAGCTCATCGCGCTGGCCGCCGCGGTCGGCTTCGGCATCTCGATCGCTCTGGTCAAGCTGCTGACGCGCACCGAGCCCACCGTGTCGATCATCTTCTGGATGCTGGTGGTGCAATCCATCGCCGGCCTCATCCCTTCGCTCGTATTCTGGACGCCGCCATCGGCCACGACCTGGGGCTGGATCCTCCTCGTCGCCTTCTGCGGGACCTTCTCGCATTTCTGCATGGCGCGCGCGCTGCTCTACGCCGACGCCACCATCGTGGTACCCATGGATTTTCTCCGCGTTCCGCTGACCGCCACCGTCGGCTGGCTGGTCTATGCGGAGCGTCTCGACGGATTGACCGTGGTCGGCGCTGCGTTGATTCTCGCCGGAAACCTGCTGAACCTGCGTCCGCCGCAGCCTCGGCCCGTGCCGATGGGCAGCTCGGCAGGGACCTGAGGCGCCGGGGAGCCCCTGCCGCCCCTCGAGCGATGTGATCCGGATCACGGAACCGGCGCGCTGCACGCGATCGTCGTGGATCTGGCGCAACACCCGCGAACTGGTTTGTGGCGGAAGCGTGATTTTTTGCTCGGGAACAAGACTTTTCGCGCCGATCCGCGACAAATGCTGCAGTGAACGCTTCGCTTGATCGTTGGGGGATCTCCTGATGCGCTACCTCACCGTCGCCCTGTCCCTGCTCTGCATGGTGCTGACCGCTGAAGCCGCCAAGGCCGACCGCCGCGTCGCCTTTGTCGTCGGAAACGGCGCCTATAAGAGCGTGGCTCAATTGCCGAACCCGCCGGTCGATGCCAAGGCCATGGCGGCAACCCTGCGCAACGTCGGCTTCGACGTCGTCGAGGGCACCAATCTCACGCGCGACAAGATGACCGAGAAGCTGCTCGATTTCGGTCGCAAGGCGCAGGGCGCCGATATTGCGGTGTTCTATTACGCCGGGCACGGCATCGCCATTGCCGGCACCAACTACCTGCTGCCGGTCGACGCCGACCTGAAGTCGGAAATGGACGTCAAGCTGGGCTCGGCCATCAACATCGACGTGACCCTCGACCAGACGATGGGCGACGCCAAGGTCAAGCTCGTCTTCCTCGATGCCTGCCGCGACAATCCGTTCGCCGCCAAGATCAAGTCGAACTCGCCGACGCGCAGCGTGTCGGTGCAGACCGGCCTTGCCGAGATGAAGTCCGGCGAGGGCACGCTGATCGCCTTCGCCACCGGCCCGGGCCAGACAGCCCTCGACGGCGAGGCCGGCGCCAACAGCCCGTTCACCCGCGCACTGATCTCGCACATCGCCCAGCCCGGCATCGAGATCCAACAGGCCATGACGGCGGTGCGCGCCCAGGTCAATGAGGAGACCAGCAAGGGCCAGTTGCCCTGGGGGCACACCAACCTGATCGGCGCGGTCTACCTCAATCCGGCGGCTGCCCCTGCTGCAACGGCGGCCACGGCCGGGACGACGCCGGCCGTCGCGACGGCCACCGTGACCGCGGGCGAGGCCGAGCTCGAATTCTGGCGCTCGGTGAAGGATTCCAACAAGCCGGAAGAGCTCAACGCCTATCTCGCGACCTACCCGAACGGGCAGTTCAAGTCGCTGGCGATGGCGCGCATCGCCGCGATCGAGAGCGGCGCCATCAACACCGCGACGCGCAATGTCGCCAAGGGCGTCGACCCCGCCACCTACACCGAGGAAGGCAGCCAGGTCAGCGAGGATCAGATCGGCCTCGACAAGACCAAGCGCCGCGACGTGCAGCGGCGGCTGACCGGCCTTGGCTTCGACACCAAGATGACGGGCGTGTTCGACGACCAGACCCGCGGCGTCATGAAGCGCTGGCAGGCGGCCCGCGGCTATCCGTCGACCGGATTCCTGACCAAGCTGCAGCACAAGGCACTGCTGGCCGAGCCGCAGCCGGCGCCGGCCACCGCCGCAGTCGGCGAGGAGGCCAAGCCGCGCCGCGCCAAGCCGGCCGGCAACGTCGCTGCCGGTGGCCCGCCGCCGCAGGGCGCGCCGGTCTATCGCAATCCGCCGCCGCAAGACAGCGCGGGCAACGCCGCCGGCGCCGCCTTCATCGGTGGCATGATGGGCGGTGTGCTCGGCAGCGCGCTGCGCCGGTAAACGTCGTCGTCTCCCCCACGTAAAAAGCCCGGAGCACGAGCTCCGGGCTCTTTCGTTAGAATAATGCAGCCGCCGTCAGAGCCCTGCCGCCTTGCGCAGCGCCGCATTGATGCGGTCCTGCCAGCCCGGCCCTTCGGACTGAAAGTGCTCGAGCACGTCCTGGTCGATCCGCAACGTCACCTGCTCGCGCACGCCAGGGACCGCCGCCTTCTTCGGCGCCGCCTCCACCGGCTTGGTGGTCACCTTCTTGAACGCGGCCTCGGCCTCGGTACGGGCGTCAGCGAGGGTGCGGGGCCGCCGCGGCTGGTCGGCCATGATCAGATCCCCTCGAACAGCGCGGTGGACAGATAACGCTCGGAGAACGACGGCACGATCGCCAGGATCGTCTTGCCCGCGCTTTCCGGTCGCTTGCCGATCTCGATCGCGGCCGCAATCGCCGCGCCCGAGGAGATGCCGCCGGGAATGCCCTCGTTGCGGGCCAGCGCACGCGAGGTCTCGATCGCGGTCGTGCTGTTGATCTTGACGATCTCGTCGATCACGGACCGGTCGAGAATGTCGGGCACGAAGCCGGCGCCGATGCCCTGGATCTTGTGCGGCGAGTGCTGGCCGCCCGACAGCACCGGGCTCTCCTCCGGCTCGACCGCGACGACCTTGAGGCCGGGCTTGCGCGACTTCAGCACCTGGCCGACGCCGGTGATGGTGCCACCGGTGCCGACGCCGGCGACGAAGACGTCGATATTGCCGGCCGTATCGTTCCAGATCTCCTCGGCCGTGGTGCGACGATGAATGTCCGGATTGGCGAGGTTCTTGAACTGCTGCGGCATCACCGAGTTCGGCGTCGTCCGCAACAGCTCCTCGGCAGTGGCGATGGCGCCCTTCATGCCCTGCGACGCCGGCGTGAGCACGATCTCGGCGCCGAGGAAGGCGAGCATCTTGCGCCGCTCCACCGACATCGACTCCGGCATCACCAGCTTCAGCTTGTAGCCGCGCGCCGCCGCCACGAAGGCCAGCGCGATGCCGGTATTGCCCGAGGTCGGCTCGATCAGCACGGTGTCGGGCTTGATCACGCCGGCCTGCTCCATCGCCAGGATCATGCCGACGCCGATCCGATCCTTCACGCTCGCGGCGGGATTGAAGTATTCCAGCTTAGCGAGGATGGTCGCCTTGACGCCATGCTGCTCCGGCAGCTTTCGCAACCGCACAATCGGCGTATTGCCGAACGCGTCGACAATTGAATCAAATACGCGCCCGCGTCCGGGACGCTGTGCTGACGACTCCATGAAATCACTCCTCTGCGCGCCCCGCGCGACATCGACAACGCTTCTGACCATCTTCAGCGAGCCTGTTGCGCTGCGCAAGCACGTTTGCGCGATCTTAAGACGATCGCGGCGCACAACAAGTCGTGGCCAAATTGCGAAAAACCAACGCATTTGTGTTGCGACAAGGTCAATAAACCGGGTGTATGTTTGACTTCAGCCGGACGAAAATTCATGATGCAGGTCGACGGCAACCCGGGCGCGGACATCAGCAAGATGTCATCTTCGGAGTGATACAATCGGGTCGTTCGTGCCAAACGACAGCGCCGTTGTAGAACAGACATAAGAACAGACCACCCAGACAAACTCTTTGTGTGACGGACTTGATATCCGCATATCCGCGAAAAGTTGGACTCGTCGGAAATAGACCCGTTCGAACGCGACTCGTTCGAAATCGACCCTTTTCGAAATTGACGTCGTTCAAGCAGAGATCGCCAACAAAGAGATCGTCCAGGAGGTCAATATGTCAGCACTTGCTGATCTCGTGTCGACCGCAACCGCCCGCCCGAATCCCCGCGGCTGCGATCTGCCGAGATGCCCGGTCTGCGCCGACTCCATGATTGCCGCGGAGGCGTCGGCATACTTGGCCGACAATGCCATCAGCTATCTCTGGACCTGCGACACCTGCGGCTATGGCTTCGTCACCAAGCACTCCGTGAAAAGCCGTTTCGTCTGCAACTGAACGGCGCCAGGGCGAGAGAGTTCCGCGACGTGATATCACGGCCGTCCGTCGCTACGGATCGCACAACGGTCGGCCATCGGGCAGGTCGGCAATGCATCACCAGCACGATTTCATGTGGGCCGGCGCATAGGGCCGGGCTCACAACAAGCTGACGGCCTTCACCTGACGCGGCCGTCAGCCGGCGCGCGGGGCGATGTCGCCGCGAGCCCAATCCGCCTTGGTGCGCTCGTAGAATTCCGTGAAGCGCCCCTGTGCGATCGCCTCGCGCATCCCAGCCATCAATTGCTGGAAATAGGCAATGTTGATTTCCGACAGCAGCGTCGCGCCGAGCGCCTCGCCGGCCTTGATGAGATGATGCAGATAGGCGCGGGCATAGCTGCGCGCCGCCGGCCACGGGCTCTCTTCATCCAGCGGACGCGGGTCGTCGGCGTGACGCGCGTTGCGCAGGTTCACTGGCCCGAAGCGTGTGTAGGCGACGCCGTGGCGGCCGTTGCGGGTCGGCAGCACGCAGTCGAACATGTCGATGCCGCGCCTGACCGACTCCAGGAGATCGTCAGGCGTGCCGACACCCATCAGGTAGCGTGGACGGTCGGCCGGCAGCGCCGGCGCGGTCGCCTCGATCATCTCGAGCATGACCGCCTGCGGCTCGCCGACGGCCAAGCCGCCGATCGCATAGCCGTGGAAGCCGATGTCGACCAGCGCCTGCGCGCTGGCGACGCGCAGCGCGGGCACGTCGCCGCCCTGCACGATGCCGAACAGCATGTAGCCTGCCGGCGCACTCTCGAAGGCGCGGCGGCAGCGTTCGGCCCAGCGCAGCGACAGCCGCATCGCGCGCTCGATGTCGTCGCGCTCGGCCGGCAGCCGCACGCATTCGTCGAGCTGCATCGCGATGTCGGAGTTCAGCAGGCGCTGCACCTCGATGGCGCGCTCCGGCGACAGCTCGATTTTCGCGCCGTCGATGTGCGAGCGGAACGTCACCGCCTGCTCGGTCACCTTGCGTAAACCCGATAGCGACATCACCTGGAAGCCGCCGGAATCGGTCAGCATCGGCCCGCCCCAGCCGGTGAAGCGCTGCAGGCCGCCGAGGGCGGCGATGCGCTCGGCCGTGGGCCGCAGCATCAGATGATAGGTGTTGCCGAGCACGATGTCGGCGCCGGCCTCGCGCACGTCACGCCAGTGGATGCCCTTCATGGCGCCGGCGGTGCCGACAGGCATGAAGGCCGGCGTGCGGACCACGCCGTGCGGCGTCGTCAGCCGGCCCGTACGGGCCGCGCCGGAGGTCGCGAGCAATTCGAAGTGGTTGGGAAGGTCGCCAGCGGAAGAGCTCATGGCCGGCTTATTGCGTCAGGACGGCCCCCGATTCAACTGCGATGGCGCCGTTTTCGCCCCTTTCGGCCGTTGACGGCGGTTCCGACCGCCCCTATGGTCCCCCGCCATGTCGATCTTGACCAAACGCACGACGAAAACCACCAAGCCCACGAGGGCCTCGGGAGGCGTGCGCGCGTAGTCGAACTCGATTGCGACCATCTTCGAACCGAAGCCCCGCCTGATGAAGGTCCGGGGCTTTTTTATTGCCCGAATTTCAACCGGAGACCTGAGACGTGCCCCACGATCCCACCATTGCCATCGTCGGCGTGACCGGCGCCGTCGGCGCCGAATTCATCGCCACCCTGGACCGCCGCAACGTCCGCGTCGGCAAGCTCAAGGCGCTTGCGAGCGCCCGCTCGGCCGGCCAGACCGTGAGCTTCCGCGGCCAGACCATCGTGATCGAGGAGCTGACCGAACGCTCCTTCGAGGGCGTCGACATCGCGCTGTTCTCGGCCGGCAGCGGCATTTCCAAGAAGTTCGCGCCGATCGCCGTGCGCTCCGGCGCCGTCGTGGTCGACAATTCCTCGGCCTTCCGCATGGACCCGAACGTGCCGCTGGTCATCCCCGAGATCAACGCCCGCCGAATCCGCGATCACAAGGGCATCATCGCCAATCCGAACTGCGCGGCCATCACGGCGCTGGTGCCGCTATGGCCGATCCATCAGAAGAACCGCATCAAGCGCGTGATCATCTCGACCTATCAGGCCGCCAGCGGTGCCGGTGCGGCGGCGATGGACGAGCTGGTGCAGTCGACCCGCGCGAGCCTCAACGGCCAGGTCTACGCGCCCAAGGTGATGCCGCATCCGTTCGCCTTCAACCTGTTCAGCCACAACACCGCCATCGATCCCGAGACCGGCTACAACGACGAGGAGACCAAGGTCATCAACGAGACCCGCAAGATCTTTGAGGACGAAGGCATCGCCATCGGCGTCACCTGCGTCCGCGTGCCGGTGCTGCGCGCCCATTGCGAATCCATCACCTTCGAATGCGAGAAACCGATCGCGGAGGACGACGTCCGCCGCATCCTGGCGATCGCGCCCGGCGTGCGCGTGGTCGACGACCGCGCCAAGAACCACTTCCCCATGCCTGTCGACGCGTCGGGACAGGACGATGTGCTGGTCGGGCGCATCAGGAAGGATCTGTCCGATCCGTCAGGGCATTCGATCGCGATGTTCGTGGCCGCCGATCAGCTGCTCAAGGGCGCCGCGCTCAATGCGGTGCAGATCGCGGAGCTCTTGCCGGAGCGCGCGATGGCGTAGCTCTCAGGGCGAACTTGCAGGGTGGGCCTTTTGCCCACCCTACGGCTCGACGATGCGCTCGTCTGGCTGACGAAACAACAGACACGCATCGCCATAGGAATAGAACCGATAGCCGCTGCGGATCGCATGCGCATAGGCCGCGTGCATCGTCTCCAAGCCGGCGAAGGCCGAGACCAGCATGAACAGCGTCGAGCGCGGCAGATGGAAGTTGGTCATCAGGATGTCGACCGCGCGGAAGCGATAGCCGGGCGTGATGAAGATCGAGGTCTCGGCCTCGAACGGCGCGATCGTGCCGTCGGGCTGCGCCGCGCTCTCCACGAGCCGCAGCGACGTCGTGCCGACTGCAACGATGCGGCCGCCCTTGGCGCGCGCCTCGTTCAGCGCCGCGGCCGTCTCAGGCGTGAGGCTGCCCCACTCCGCATGCATGCGGTGGCCCTCGGTATCCTCGACCTTGACCGGCAGGAAAGTGCCGGCCCCGACATGCAGGGTGACACGCTGCAGCCCGACGCCGCGGTCGCGCAGCCGCTGCTCCAGCGCCGGCGTGAAATGCAGTCCGGCGGTCGGCGCAGCAACCGCGCCCTCCTTGGCCGCGAACATGGTCTGATAGTCCCGCGTGTCCTGCTCATCCGCCGGGCGCTTGCCGGCGATGTAGGGCGGCAGCGGCGGCCGGCCGAGATCGGCGATCGCCTGGTCGAGGGCCGGACCGTGAAAGACGAAGGACAGCGTCACCTCGCCGTCGGCGCCCTTGGCCTCGACGGTCGCATCGAGATGGCCGAGCAGGCAGACCTTGCCCTCGTTGCCGAACCGGATCGTATCGCCGCGAGAGAGCTTCTTGGCCGGCCTGACCAGCGCCTGCCAGCGCGAGCCATCGAGCCGCTTGATCAGCGTCGCCTCGATCTTCGCCTCAGTGTTACGGCTGATGCGCCGGCCCGACAGCTGCGCCGCGATCACCCTGGTGTCGTTGACGACGAGCTGATCACCCGGCTCCAGCCAGTCCGGCAGGTCGGCGACCGTGCGGTCGCGGAGCACGCCGTCGCCCTGCACCACCAGCATGCGCGCCGCCTCGCGCGGGCTCGCCGGCCGCAGCGCGATGTTTTCGGGCGGGAGATGGAAGTCGAAGAGGTCGGTGCGCATGATCAGAGCCAGTAGCGAACAGGAATGGCGAATAGACTACTCGCTATTCGCTACTCCCTACTCGCGCATCGCGGCCTTTGCCGCGATACTATGCCGCGTCGGCGGCCATGTAGGCCTTCACGATCTTGTCCGGGTTCTGCACCGGCTCGCCGCGCTTGATCTTGTCGACGTTCTCCATGCCCTCGGTGACCTTGCCCCAGACCGTGTACTGCTTGTCCAGGAAGCGGGCGTCATCGAAGCAGATGAAGAACTGGCTGTCGCCTGAATCCGGATTGGCCGCACGGGCCATCGAGGTCGTGCCGCGCACATGCGGCTCGGCGTTGAACTCGGCCTTCAGCTTCTTGCCGGAGCCGCCGGTGCCGGTGCCCTGCGGACAGCCGGTCTGCGCCATGAAGCCGTCGATGACGCGGTGGAAGACGATGCCGTCGTAGAAGCCCTCGCGGACGAGCTCCTTGATGCGCGCGACATGGCCGGGCGCGAGATCGGGACGCATCTCGATGGTGACGGGGCCCTGGGTGGTTTCGAGGATCAAGGTATTTTCGGTCACAGCCATGCTGGTCTCTCGGTTTTTGTGGAATTGACGGGGGTCAGGACAAAGTAAATCCTGGGTCTGAAATGTCGCGGCGCCTTCCCATGTGCGGCCGTCACCCCTCCTGACGGCGATCCGAGCACGACGAGGCCCGCGATGCTGGTCGAGAATAGACCCAATGCGCTTAAAGCTGAAGCCACCGGCCCTGTCGATGTGACGGGGCGGCAGAATCGGCATGCCTCCGCGACGTGGCAAAAGGTTCCTTAATGCCTGAGGGAACCGGGCGCGAGACCCATGTGCCCTGCTTTCTCGGACCTACTTGATGTCCGAGGCGACCTGCACCTTGACCATCTTGTCGGGATCGGTCACGGCGCCGCCCGACGAGCCCGGAGGCGCCTTCTTGAGCTTGTCGACGACGTCCATGCCCTGCACGACCTCGCCGATCACGGTGTATTGGCCGTTGAGGAAGGAGGCGTCGCCGAAGCAGATGAAGAACTGCGAGTTGGCAGAATCGACGCTATCGCCCCGGCGCGCCATGCCGACGGTGCCGCGCTTGAACGGCGTGCTCGAAAACTCCTGCTTCAGGTTCGGGTACTTCGAGCCGCCGGTGCCATTGAAGTTCTGGCCGTCACCGGTCTGCGCCATGAAGCCGTCCATGACGCGGTGGAACGGCACGTTGTTGTAGAAGCCTTCGCGCGCCAGCGTCTTCAGTCGCTCGGCATGCTGTGGCGCCAGATCGGTGCGCAGCTTGATGATGATGCGGCCCTTGGTGGTGTCGATGACCAGGGCATTCTGCTTGTCGAGGCCGGCAGGCAGCGACTGGGCCAGCGCCGGCAATGCGAACACGAGAGCAAAGACGAAAGCGAGAGCGCGGATCATGGCAACTCCGATGACATGAGACGATGTGGAGAGAAAAGGCACCGCCTGAAGCGGCCGGTGCCTGAAGGATCAGTTGAACTTGGCCTTGAGACTTTCGGCCACCGACGGCGGCACGAAATGCGAGATCTCGCCGCCCATGGCGGCGATCTGGCGAACCAGCGTGGCCGCGATCGGGCGGACACTCACCGAGGCTGGAACGAATACCGTCTGGACCTGCGGTGCCATGGTCTGGTTCATGCCGGCCAACTGCATCTCGTAGTCGAAATCGGTACCGTCGCGCAGGCCCCGGATCATCATGATCGCGCCGGCTTTTTCCGCGGCCGTGACGGTCAGATTGTCGTAGGTCGAAGCCTCGAAGCCGCAGCCCGCCGCGGCTGCGACGGGGCCGAAGATCTCATGCGCCATCGCCAGCCGCTCCTCGGTCGAGAACAGCGGCTTCTTGCCATGATGCACGCCGACCGCGACGATCAGGCGATCGCAGAGATGAACGGCCTGCCGGACCACATCAAGATGGCCGTTGGTGACGGGATCGAACGAGCCCGGATAGAGCGCAATGCGTTGCATGCGCCCGTCCTATACCGCCGGGAACAGGCCGGCAAGCCACCGCCAGGCCCGCTGGCGTGGCTGTGATGGGCAAAGAGTGGCCGAGACTGCACCGCAATGAAATGAGGTGCGACGCCGGGGGGCCGGAACTGTGGTCGGCTACCGCGATTGTTTCATCGGAACTTGGGACATGAAACACGCCGGGCCGAGAAGAAACCAATTCGCCCGTCCCGCGAAGACGTCTCGAAACCCGAGCTGATTATCAAATCCTTAACGAACAACGGGCCGAACGGCCCGGACAGGGGACCGTCATGATCAAAGCGCTATCTGCAGTCGCAGCTGCCGGCTTGGTGGCTGCCGGCATCACCGTCCTGCCCGGCTTCGCTCCTCAGGTTGAAGCCAGCGTGCCGCGTCCGCTCGCCAAGGCGGACCGCCTGGACATTCGCCCGATCGGCCGCGACTGCTCGCAGCAGGCTTGGCCGAACTTCGAAGCGGGCTGCCTGCGCAGCGCCGGCACCAGGGGAACGATCCGCGAGGCCAGGATGGTCTCCGTCGAGCGGACACAGTAAGGGCGAATAGCGAATAGCGAATAGCGAATAGCGAGAAGACTTGATTCCTCCTCTATTCGCTACTCCCTATTCGCCATTCGCAACTCACTCGCCATTCGCACCTTCAGTCCCGTTCCCACCGGTGCCGTTCTCGGTCTCCTCACCGATATGCTCCACCGAAACGACGTGCTCATCATCGGCGGTGTCGAACACGATGACGCCCTGGGTCGAGCGTCCCGCGATGCGGATGCCGTCGACCGGGCAACGGATCAACTGCCCCTTGTCCGTCACCAGCATGATCTGATCGCCGTCCTCGACCGGGAATGAGGCGACGAGCTTGCCGTTGCGGTTGTTGACGGACATCGCGACGATGCCTTTGCCACCGCGGCCGGTGGTGCGGTACTCGTAGGACGAGGTGCGCTTGCCGTAGCCGTTGACCGAGACGGTCAGCACCACCTGCTCCTGCGCGGACATCTCGACATAGCGTTCCTGCGACAGCTGGATCGCGCCAGCGGCCGCCTCCTCGCCCTCGGTCTCGACCGGCTCCTCGGTGGCAGCATCGCCCGACATCGCCCGGCGCATCTTCAAATAGGCCGTACGCTCGTCCGAGGTCGTCTCGACATGGCGCAGGATCGACAGCGAGATCACCTTGTCACCGCCGGCGAGCGCGATGCCGCGCACGCCCATCGAGGTCCGCCCGGTGAAGACGCGCACGTCGGTGACGGGGAATCGGATGCACTGCCCGCCCGACGCCGTGAGCAGCACGTCGTCACGCTCGGTGCAGATCTGCACGTTGACGATCTCCTCGCCCTCGTCGAGCTTCATCGCGATGATGCCGGAGCGGCGCACGTCGACGAAATCCGACAGCTTGTTGCGGCGGACGTTGCCGCCGGTGGTGGCGAACATCACGTCGAGATTGGCCCAGGAGGATTCATCCTCCGGCAGCGGCATGATCGTGGTGATGCGCTCGCCCTGCTCCAGCGGCAGGATGTTGATCAGCGCCTTGCCGCGCCCGTTGGGCGCCGCGATCGGCAGCCGCCAGACCTTCTCCTTGTAGACCTGGCCGCGCGACGAGAAGAACAGCACCGGCGTGTGCGTGGAGGCCACGAACAGCCGGCTGACGAAATCCTCCTCGCGGGTCTGCATGCCCGAGCGGCCCTTGCCGCCGCGACGCTGCGCCCGATAGGCCGACAGCGGCACGCGCTTGGTGTAGCCGGCATGCGACACGGTCACGACCATGTCCTCGCGCTGGATCAGGTCCTCGTCCTCGACCTCGCCTTCCTGCTCGGCGATCACGGTGCGGCGCGGCGTGCCGAACTCCGCCTTAACGGCGGCGAGCTCGTCCTTGATGATGCCCTGCACCCGCGCCCGCGAGCGCAGGATGTCGAGATAGTCGTTGATCTCGACCTTGAGCTTGTCGAGCTCGTCGGAAATCTCCTCGCGGCCGAGCGCGGTCAGGCGCTGCAGACGCAGGTCGAGAATGGCCTTGGCCTGCTCGAACGACAACCGGATGGTGCCGTCCTCGGCCAGGCGATGGCGCGGATCGTCGATCAGCGTGATGATGGCCTCGACGTCGCGCGCCGGCCAGTCGCGCGACATCAACGCCTCGCGCGCCGTCGCAGGATCTGGCGAGGTCCTGATGACCCTGATGACCTCGTCGATATTGGCCACGGCCACGGCAAGGCCGACCAGGATATGAGCTCGGTCGCGCGCCTTGTTGAGCAGGAACTTGGTCCTGCGCGTAACGACACGCTCGCGGAACGCGACGAAGATCGTCAGCAGGTCCTTCAACGTCATCGTCTGCGGGCGGCCGCCGTCGAGCGCCAGCATGTTGGCGGCGAAGCTCGTCTGCAGCGGCGTGAACTTGTAGAGCTGGTTGAGCACGACGTCCGGCACGGCGTCGCGCTTCAGCTCGACGACGACGCGGTAGCCGTCGCGGTCGCTTTCGTCGCGCAGGTCGGCGACGCCTTCGATCTTCTTCTCGCGCACCAGCTCGGCGATGCGCTCGACCATCGTGGCCTTGTTCACCTGGTAGGGGATCTCGGAGATGATGATCGCCTCGCGATCCTTGCGGATCGTGTCGATCGTCACCTTGCCGCGCATCATGATCGAGCCGCGGCCCAGATGGTAGGCCGAGCGGGCGCCCGCGCGGCCAAGAATGATGCCGCCGGTCGGGAAATCCGGCCCCGGAATGATGTTGATGAGGTCATCGATCGTGAGCGCGGGATTGTCGATCAGCGCGATGCAGGCATCGATCACCTCGCCGAGATTGTGCGGCGGGATGTTGGTGGCCATGCCGACCGCGATGCCGCCGGCGCCATTGACCAGCAGGTTCGGATATTTGGCCGGAAGAACCGACGGTTCCTTGTCCGAATTGTCGTAGTTCGGCTGGAAGTCGACGGTGTCCTTGTCGATGTCGTCGAGCAGCGGAATCGCCGACTTGGCGAGCTTGGCTTCGGTGTATCGATAGGCGGCGGGGGGATCGCCGTCGACGGAGCCGAAATTGCCCTGGCCGTCGATCAGCGGCACGCGCATCGAAAAGTCCTGCGCCATGCGCACCATGGCGTCGTAGATCGACTGGTCGCCATGCGGATGATATTTACCGATGACGTCGCCGACCACGCGCGCGGACTTGACGTATTTCTTGTCGGGCGTGTGCCCCTGCTCGTACATCGAATACAGGATGCGCCGGTGCACGGGCTTGAGGCCGTCGCGCGCATCGGGCAGCGCTCGCGACACGATCACGCTCATCGCGTAATCGAGGTAGGAGCGTTTCATCTCGTCGAGGATGGAAACGGGACGAATGTCGGAAGGTCCGCCCGGCTCGCCGGGCTTCTCATCTTCTTTATCGGACAAAGGGGATACCGGTCGGTTTTGACACGCGAAAATCGCTTGGAATCATATAGCGCAGGAGCGCGCCGCAGGCCACCCCCAAACCGAGGTGGGCCGCGCTTTTTCTGCTCGCCTTTCCAGGGACTTAACCACATGACACGGCTCCGCGAGGCTTGCTCGGGAACCGTCTCTGGCTAGGGCCCGAAGACCACCTTGTGCATGATCCGTCCGGGCAGCAGCGTGAACAGTCCGGCAATCACGAGGGCACCGGAAAACAGCGTGATCATGGCCCGGCGATGGGCCGCCACCCGATGGCGGTGCGCAGCCCACACCGCAAGCGGCAGCACGGCCAACGTGTAGAGCGACAGCAGGTGGATCGGGCTCCATGGCCCGACCAGCCGGATGGTGTGGATCCAGAACGAGCTGGCTGCAACGGCAACCATGAGCGCGACCCAGACCCAGCCGATCGTTCGATGCGGCAAGGTCCCCTTCGGGGCCGCGAACTGGACGAGCCCCAGCGCAAACGCCGTCATCGCGGCGACGGCGTGCAGCAAGACGGCGGGTTCGGCGGCGAGCAGCGGTGCGAAGTTCATGCAACACCCCCGTGGTCAGACGGCAGCGGCCTGAACGTCGTGCGGCCGCCCCTGCGCCTCAGAACGGAATGTCGTCGTCCATGTCGCTGTTGCGTCCGCCACCACCGGCCGAAGCGACCGCGCGGCGCGGCGGCGCCATCGACGGACCGCTGCTGCCGAAATCGCCGCCACCCATGTCATCGGAGAAGCTGCCGCCACCGCCGCCGCCCCGGCCATCGAGCATCGTCAAGGTCGAGTTGAAGCCCTGCAGAACGACCTCGGTCGAGTACTTTTCGACACCGCTCTGGTCGGTCCATTTGCGGGTCTGCAGCGCGCCCTCGATGTAAACCTTGGCGCCCTTCTTCAGATACTGCTCGGCGACCTTGCAAAGACCCTCGTTGAAGATCACCACGCGGTGCCACTCGGTCTTTTCCTTGCGCTCGCCGGTCGCCTTGTCGCGCCACGTTTCCGACGTCGCAATGCTCAGATTGGCGATCGGCCGCCCATCCTGCGTACGCCGGATCTCGGGGTCCTTGCCAAGATTGCCGACCAGAATCACCTTGTTCACACTACCCGCCATCACCACTCTCCCGCGGTTCTCGATCATCGGACCGGCCGTCCACACCGGCCTCACGGCGTCCGGTGGCTAACCCTTCCTCTCGCGGCGGACCCTATACGGTTGCCGCGCGATCCACCCGCCCTGTCCATTGCTTATCCACATATAGCAGGCGGAAGGCCATTGTTCCAGTTTTGTTCGCACGCATATGTCCACAACCGTGCGTCGAGTTCCGCGGAACTCGATGGAATCGCAACTTCTCGCAAATGGAACCCGGAAAAAGTTCCCTATTCACAAAAAAGGGATTAATTTTCATCACGTTAGCTCGCCGCACTTCCTCCTCGGCTGTGGCTTTTGGGAGACGGTATCCAGGGTTGAATAGCGTATATTTCCGGACGGATTGGGGCCGCAAGCGCGGTCGCACCAACTTCACAGAAGTGCGTCTCCGGGGACCAATTTGGAGACGCCCAACGCGGGAGACTTGGGATGAAAAGAATTTTTCTCGGAGCTGTCAGCTTAATGGTTTTGGGGGCGCTGACGCCGGCGGGAGCCGCCGATCTCGCCGCCCGCCCGTACACGAAGGCCCCGGTGGTGGCGCCGGCGCCACTTCCAACCTGGGCCGGTTTCTATCTCGGTCTGCAGGGCGGCGGCGGCTGGGGCCGAAGCAACGAGACCTTCTTCGGAGCGCCCAATACGGCGATCTTTGCCGGCACCCAGAACTATAACACCAGCGGCGGCTTCATCGGCGGTGTGGTCGGCTACAACTGGCAGATCGACAACATCGTGTTCGGTCTCGAGGGCGACTATCACTGGGCCGACATCAACGGCCGGTCGGGCGTCGTCAACGCCGGTCTCGGCGATACCTACTTCACCCAGCTGCGCGGCTTCGGCGACATCAAGGGCCGCCTCGGCTGGGCTGCGGGTCCGGCGCTGTTCTTTGTCAGCGGCGGCGCTGCCGTCGGCGATCTCCAACACCGCTACGACGCAGCGCTCAATGGCGGCGCGGCGAATAGCTTCGCTCAGAACAACTGGCGCTGGGGTTGGACGATCGGTGCCGGCGCCGAGTACATGTTCGCGCCGAACTGGTCGGCCAAGGTCGAATACAACTATCTCGACTTCGGCAAGAGCTCGATTCAGTACAGCGCGGTTCCGGCCAATCGCTCCGAGTGGAGCGACACCGTGCACACCGTCAAGGCCGGCGTCTCCTATCACTTCAGCGGCCCGATCGTGTCGCGCTACTGATTGCACGCGCAAATCGAATGTGTCGAAAGGCCGGCTTCGCGCCGGCCTTTTTTGTGTGCCAGAACCGGTACTTGCTGGGCCGTTGTGTCATTTGGGTGACGGCTTTTTACGACGGAAGGGGCTATCAAGGTCCGGCGGGTGGGCGTTGGTGAGAGTGTGCGTGCGGGCGTCGGACTTGGTTTGGGGAATGCGATGAGAAGGCTGTTGCTGGGGGCGACAACTTCGCTGGCGCTGGGGATTGCGCCGGCCATCGCTGCCGACTTGCCCGCGCGCACCTTCACCAAAGCGCCTGCGATGATCACGACGATCTATGATTGGAGTGGCTTCTATATCGGCCTGAATGCCGGTGGCGCATCGGCCCGCACCTGCTGGACCAACAAGGTCAGCTTCGCCGGCGTGGCCGCAACCAACGCGGAAGGCTGCCATGATGCGACCGGCGCGCTGGCTGGCGGCCAGATCGGCTATCGCTGGCAGGCTGGCGGTTGGGTGCTCGGCGTCGAAGGCCAGGGAAACTGGGCCAACCTCAAGGGCAGCAACACCAGCCAGTTCGTCCCGCCCGTGACCAACCAGACCAAGATCAATGGGATCGGCTTGCTCACCGGCCAGATCGGCTATTCCTGGAACAACGTGCTCTGGTACGTGAAGGGCGGCGCCGCGGTTGCGGGTGAGAAGTACAACGGTCTGTCCACGGCAACCGGCGGTGTGCTCGACCAGTCCAGCGCCACGCGCTGGGGGGCGGCTGTCGGCACCGGCGTCGAGGTCGGCTTCGCCAAGAACTGGTCGGTCGCAGCCGAATACGAGCACCTGTTCATGGGCAACCGCACCCTCGGCTTCTCGGGCGTTCCCGGTGGAGCCGCGGGCCGGACCGATGCGGTCGGCCAGGACGTCGACATGGCGACGGTCCGCGTGAACTATCGCTGGGGCGGTCCCGTCGTATCCAAGCACTGACCCTCGAGGACTGGCAGTCGAAGATTGGCACTCGAGGGTCTGACGCACCAAGCGCTCACCCCCACCTCGGGACAGCTCTCCGATCTGCACGACCGGTCGCGATCTTTACCAGCGCTTAAGTACGTTCGGCACATCCCGCCCCGCGCCTGCTCCCCGATCACGAATTTAGAAAGCAGTCTCTCCTACAACCAGCAACAGGCCACCTTCGCGTGGGCCCGGATCGGAGGGATCCGGAGCGTGGTGTATTGGGACTGGGGAGAGACGAATGCAGAAGACGACCTTGATCTTGACCGCAAGCGCCGCGGCGCTGGGACTGGCGCCGGCCTCAGCGGCCGACTTCGCGACGCGCCCTTACAGCAAGGCGCCACCGCCGGCCTATGTCACGCCGCTGCCGAGCTGGGCCGGGTTCTACCTCGGCGTCAATGGCGGCGCCGATTGGAGCCACAACTGCTGGACGCTCAATCGCGTCGGCGGCGTGCCGGTCGTGCCGACCCAGTCCGAAGGCTGCCACAATGCCTCGAGCGGCCTCATCGGCGGCCAGGTCGGCTATCGCTGGCAGGCGGCGAGCTGGGTGTTCGGCGTCGAGGCCCAGGGCAACTGGACCGACCTGAAGTCGTCCAATGCGAGCACGGCGGCGCTGGCTGCGGGCATCACCAACAACACCAAGACCGATGCGATCGGCCTGTTCACCGGCCAGGTCGGCTACGCCTGGGGCAACGTGCTCTGGTACGTGAAGGGCGGCGCCGCCGTCACCCACAACAAATACACCGGCACGGCGAATGCGGCTGCGCCCTTCCCGGTCGGCACGCTGCTGGATTCGGCCAGTGAGACCCGCTGGGGCGGCACCGTCGGCACGGGCGTCGAGTTCGGCTTCGCGCCGAACTGGTCGGTCGCCGTCGAGTACGACCACCTGTTCATGGGCTCGCGCGACATCAGCTTCCCGGCCACCGCAACCGTGCTGTCGCGCGTCGATACCATCAAGCAGGACATCGACATGGCGACCGTCCGGGTGAACTATCGATTCGGGGCGCCGATGGGCACGCGCTACTGAAAAAAGCCGCCGCTCGCACGCATTCGGAAAGGCCGGCCCTCGCGCCGGCCTTTTTCGTGTCAACAGCCCGGCAGCGTCGCGGCGTTTTTGTGCTAAATATATGATTTATAACGCTTTTTCGTTTCTGTGGCGAGTGCGTTACAGCCTCGCCGGGATGCCCTGTGTATGACTTGCCCATCGCTTGTCATTCCAACCTCCCGGGGGAGAATTTGATGAAGAAGTTGTTTGTGATCACGACGGCGCTCGTCGGCATCGCAACGGCCACGTCCGCTTCGGCGGCCGACATGGCGGCACGTCCCTATACGAAGGCGCCGCCGATGGTCGCGCAGATCCTGAGCTGGTCGGGCCTCTACGCCGGCATCCAGGGCGGCGGCGGCTGGGGCACCAGCAAGGAGACCTTCCTCGGCCGCTTCAATGCGCCGGGCTTCCTGGGCACCCAGAACTACAACACCAATGGCGGCTTCGTCGGCGGCGTGGTCGGCTACAACTGGCAGGTCGACAACGTCGTGTTCGGCCTCGAAGGCGACTATCACTGGGCCGACATCAACGGCCGCTCCGCCGTGGTCAATGCCGGCCTCGGCGACACCTTCTTCACCAAGCTGACCAGCTTCGGCGACATCAAGGGCCGCCTCGGCTATGCCGCCGGTCCCGCCCTGTTCTTCGTCAGCGGCGGCGCCGCGGTGGGCCAGTTGCAGCATCGCTATGACGGCGTCCCCGGCAACGTCTTCAGCCAGAACACCACCCGCTGGGGCTACACGGTCGGCGCCGGCGCCGAATACATGTTCGCGCCGAACTGGTCGGCCAAGCTCGAGTACAACTATCTCGACTTCGGCAAGAGCGCGATCCAGTACAGCGCTTTCGCAACCAACCGCTCCGAGTGGAAGGACACCGTCCACACGGTCAAGGCCGGCCTCAGCTACCATTTCGGCGGCCCGGTCATCGCCAAGTACTGACACCTGCAACCGACAGGTTCCGAGAAAGGCCGGCGCAAGCCGGCCTTTTTGCTGCGCTGACGCCACCTCGCCGGCTCGCCACACACGGAACCAAGTAATTGAGTAACTTATGCTTTCTGGAGCCGCCCGTAAAAACGCGGTTTGGCCGCGAGTGTGTCTTCGGGGTGACGGTAATCCGCACGGAACCGGGCTATAGGAACCGCGTCAACTTGAACGGGTGAGTCTGTTTCGTGCGTAAAGCTTTCGGTGCGATGCGGACTTCTAGGAATAAACTGGAGACTGGAATGAAGAAGATCCTGCTCGCGACCGTGGCTTTGGCCGCCCTGGCCGCTCCCGCTGCCGCCGCAGACCTCGCTGCGCGCCCGACCTACACCAAGGCGCCGGTTGCCGCGCCTGTGCTGACCTGGACCGGTTTCTACATCGGTGCCATGGGCGGCTACGCCACCGTTGAAGACAATGGTCCGGATGGCGGCCTCGCCGGCGGCACCATCGGCTACAACTGGCAGCAGGGCGCCGTCGTGTTCGGTCTCGAAGCTGATGCGGCATGGGCCAGCATCAAGAGCGGCGACGGCGTGATCCCCGGCTTCCTGGGCACGTTCAACACCAAGATCCAGGACACCGGCAGCGTTCGTGGCCGCATTGGTTATGCCTTCGGCCCGACCCTGGTGTACGCCACCGGCGGTTACGCTTGGGCTGAGAACAAGCTGACCAACACCTTCCTTGGCACTTCGGTCTCGGACACGAAGTTCCACAGCGGCTGGACGGTTGGCGCTGGCCTCGAATACATGTTCGCGCCGCAGTGGTCGCTGAAGGGCGAATACCTTTACAAGAGCCTCGGCAGCGAGAACTACTTCGCCAACAATATCGCTTCGGGCACTCTGAACCTGCACTCCGTCCAGGTTGGCGTGAACTACCACTTCTAAGAACGTCGCCCTCCGGGCCAACGCACAAGGCCTCCGCTCGACGAGAGCGGAGGTCTTTTCTTTTGGGCTCTCGACTCTTTGGGCTCTCGACGCGGCCAGCGGAACCGGCAGCCTCCTGCCATTCGCTGCCATTCCCTGAGCGCATTGTTGATGATTCGCTGACGGCACTGGAAATCCCGCCCCGTTCTTCCTACGTTCCGACGATACCTTTTCCCCCTGGCGTCCGATGGCCGGCTTCCGGCGAACGCGCCTGCAACGATGGCGCGATTCAGCGCCGTGGGACGATCGTCATGGATGAAGTGCTCAAGGCCAAGCAGCGCGCGCAAGCCAACCAGTCGAGCCTGCGGGCGATCACGATCCGCGGCGCCCGCGAGCACAACCTCAAGAACATCGACGTCGAGATCCCGCGCGACAGGCTCGTGGTGTTCACCGGCCTGTCCGGCTCCGGCAAATCCTCGCTCGCCTTCGATACGATCTATGCCGAGGGCCAGCGCCGCTACGTCGAATCGCTGTCGGCCTATGCCCGCCAGTTCCTGGAGATGATGCAGAAGCCTGATGTCGACCAGATCGACGGCCTGTCGCCGGCGATCTCGATCGAGCAGAAGACGACCTCGAAGAACCCGCGCTCCACCGTCGGCACGGTCACCGAGATCTACGACTACATGCGGCTGCTCTGGGCGCGCGTCGGCGTGCCCTACTCGCCGGCCACGGGACTGCCGATCGAAAGCCAGACCGTGTCGCAGATGGTCGACCGCGTGCTGGCGCTGCCCGAGGGCACCCGCCTCTATCTGCTGGCCCCGGTCGTGCGCGGACGCAAGGGCGAGTACAAGAAGGAGCTGGCCGAATATCTCAAGAAGGGCTTTCAGCGCGTCAAGATCGACGGCACCTTCCACGAGCTCGCCGAGGTGCCCACGCTCGACAAGAAGTTCCCGCACGACATCGACGTCGTCGTCGACCGCATCGTGGTGCGCCCCGACATCGGCCAGCGCCTCGCGGAGAGTTTCGAGACCGCGCTGAAGCTCGCGGAGGGACTCGCCGTGATCGAGTTCGCCGACGCGCCTGCATCGTCATCACCGGGCCGCGCCGACGGCGCGAGACCCGGTGATCCATCCTCTTCGAAGGAGATGGATGGCCGGGTCAAGCCCGGCCATGACGACAAGAAGAAGGTCGCAAAAATCCACGACAAGAGCGGGCCCGAGCGCATCCTGTTCTCGGAGAAGTTCGCCTGCCCAGTCTCCGGTTTCACCATTCCCGAGATCGAGCCGCGGCTGTTCTCGTTCAACAATCCCTACGGCGCCTGCCCGGAATGCGGCGGCCTCGGTGTCGAGCAGCACGTCGATGCTGATCTCGTCATTCCCGACAAGGACGTCACCCTGCGCAAGGGCGCGATCGCCCCCTGGGCCAAGTCGTCCTCGCCCTATTACCTGCAGACGCTGACAGCGCTCGGCAAGTTCTACAAGTTCACGCTCGACACCAAGTGGAAGGACCTGCCGAAGAAGACGCAGAACGCGCTGCTGCACGGCTCCGGCGACGACGAGATCAAGTTCACCTATGAGGACGGCGTCCGCGCCTACGACACCAAGAAGCCGTTCGAGGGCGTGATCACCAACATCGAGCGCCGCTTCCGCGAGACCGAGAGCGAATGGGCCCGCGAGGAGCTCGGCAAGTACTTCAACGACGTGCCCTGCGCCGGCTGCAACGGCTTCCGGCTGAAGCCCGAGGCGCTGTGCGTCAAGGTCGCCGGCAAGCACATCGGCGAGATCTCCGAGCTCAGCGTGAGGGCCGCCGGCGAATGGTTCGCCGAGGTGCCGAAGGCCCTGAACGCGCAGCAGACCGAGATCGCCACCCGCATCCTCAAGGAGATCCGCGACCGCCTGACCTTCCTGCTCGACGTCGGCTTGAACTATCTGACCCTGGCGCGCTCCTCCGGCACCTTGTCGGGCGGCGAGAGCCAGCGCATCCGCCTGGCGTCGCAGATCGGCTCGGGGCTGACCGGCGTGCTCTACGTGCTCGACGAGCCGTCGATCGGCCTGCACCAGCGCGACAACGCCCGCCTGCTCGACACGCTGAAGCGGCTGCGCGACCTCGGCAACACCGTGATCGTGGTCGAGCATGACGAGGATGCCATTCGCCTCGCCGACTACGTGCTCGACATCGGCCCCGGCGCCGGCACCCATGGCGGCAACATCGTCGCCGAGGGCACGCCGGCCGAGATCATGCGCAATCCGGCGTCGCTGACCGGCAAATATCTCACCGGCGAGCTCGAGGTCGAGGTGCCCGAGCGGCGGCCGCCGAACCATCGCCGCACCATCAAGGTCGTCAACGCCCGCGGCAATAACTTAAAGAACGTGTCGGCCGAGATCCCGCTCGGCCTGTTCACCGCCATCACCGGCGTCTCCGGCGGCGGCAAGTCGACGCTTCTCATCGACACGCTCTACAAGGCGATCGCGCGCAAGCTCAACGGCGCCAACGAGGCCGCCGCGCCGCACGACCGCATCGAGGGCCTGGAGCACATCGACAAGATCATCGACATCGACCAGTCGCCGATCGGCCGCACCCCGCGCTCCAACCCCGCGACCTATACCGGCGCGTTCACGCCGATCCGCGAATGGTTCGCCGGCCTGCCGGAATCCAAGGCGCGCGGCTATGAGCCGGGCCGCTTCTCCTTCAACGTCAAGGGCGGCCGCTGCGAGGCCTGCCAGGGCGACGGCGTCATCAAGATCGAGATGCACTTTTTGCCCGACGTCTACGTCACCTGCGACGTCTGCAAGGGCAAGCGCTACAACCGCGAGACCCTCGACGTGCTGTTCAAGGGCAAGTCGATCGCCGACGTGCTCGACATGACCGTCGAGGAGGCCGCCGAGTTCTTCAAGGCGGTGCCGCGCGTGCGCGACACCTTCGAGACCCTGCGCCGCGTCGGCCTCGACTACATCCATGTCGGCCAGCAGGCCACCACGCTGTCCGGCGGCGAGGCCCAGCGCGTCAAGCTCGCCAAGGAGCTGTCGAAGCGCGCGACGGGCCGCACGCTCTACATCCTCGACGAGCCCACGACGGGCCTCCACTTCCACGACGTCAAGAAACTCCTGGAGGTGCTGCACGAGCTGGTCGCGCAGGGCAATTCGGTGGTTGTGATCGAGCACAATCTCGAGGTCATCAAGACCGCCGACTGGGTCATCGATCTCGGCCCCGAAGGCGGCGACGGCGGCGGCGAGATCGTCGCCTGGGGCCCGCCGGAGGACATCGTCAAGGCGCCGCGCAGCTACACCGGACAATTCCTAAAGCCGGTGCTGGAGAAGTCAGCCAAGCCGAAGAAGCGCAGCCGCGGCGCAGCCAGCGAGGCTGCGGAGTAGTTGCCCTCAATTCCCTTGTATCGATCGTCGTTGCGAGCGAAGCGAAGCAATCCAGGGCCGCGTACGCGATTCTGGATTGCATCGCGCTCCTCGCAATGACGCATGTGGTCGATACCGGTTCATCACAGCAAAGCCCGCCGCTCTCTGCAGAGCGGCGGGCTCGATGTTTCCACAACGAACTCAGATTACCACTGGCGATAATATCCGCTGCGCGTGCCGTTGTTGTTGCCGCCCGGGCCGACGTCGCCCTGGGTCGAGCTCGGAGTCGGATGGTTGGTGCCATTGTAGCCGGTGCCCCAGCCCGGGCCGTCATACGGGCCCGGCGCAACCGCGACGTAGCCTTCCTCATAGACCGGCCCCGGCGCCCAGGCGAAGGAATCGCGGTAGGCGTAGGTGCTGGTGACCTGTCCACCATAGCCGTAGCCGCCCGGGCCGTATTCGCCGGCCGAGGCCGCAGCGGTGCCGGCCACGAGCGTGACGGCGGTCAGCGCGGCGAATCCAAACGTGCGCGTCATGAACTTGCTCCTTCGTTCCTAATTCTCGGAGAACAAACGATATCGATCCATCCAAGGTTCCGCCGGTCCCCACAACAATCGTGCGACACAACGCGACGCTCACCTTCGCGCGACCTCGTGATCCAATGGCTTCGTGACATCGCCCGACACGCGCAGCGAACCCGTCCGACACGACAAACCCGCAGCTCGTGTCGAGCGGCGGGTTTGATCGCCTAACGTCTAACGCGAGCTGGCGGCTACCACTGCCGGTAGACACCGGTCAGCGTGCCGTTGTTGTTGCCGGACGGACCGACATCGCCCTGGGTCGAGCCAGGGGTCGAATGGTTGGTGCCGTTGTAGCCCTGGCCCCAGGTCGTTGTGCCCCAGGTCACCGGACCGCGCGCGTAGGCCGGCGCCGGCGCGGCGTCATACACCGGCTCGGAATCGTTGCCCTGTGTCGGCGGCACCCAGGCCATCGAGTCGCCGTAGCGGGCATAGCCCTGCGCGGATGCGGCGGCGGTGCCGAGCACCAGCGTGGCGGCGGCCAGCGCGGCCATCTTGAGCGTGCGTTGCATGTGTCTCTCCTTGTTTCTGTGCGGGGTCAATGATCGCACCGCGCAAGGCGTTCCTGCAGCGCACGCTCACAAAAGCCGTGAGAGATTGTTGATCGGATGCGCGTCAAAACCCTCTTGCAGACCTGCGGGAGCAGGCTCGCAAGAGGGCAACGCGAGACGCGACCCGGACGGCGCCGTCCCCCTGATCAGCAGCTCACGCTGCGACGGCGACCGCGCGCGGCCGCGCCACGCCGGTCTTGGTGACCCCCGGCAGCGGCGGCGCCTTCGTGCCGGTCGCATGCGGAAAATACTGCAACTGCATGGAATGCATGTAGCCGGCTTCTGCGGTCCAGGAATCGTTCGTCTCCACGATCGGCGTGATCGTGAACAGGTCCGGATTGCTCGGCACGATCGACGTATAGGTCGGGATCGTTGCGCTGAGGATCTCAAGCGGCTTGTAGATCGAGTAGTAGTTGGTGTCCTTCAGGACCGGCGCCGGCGGCGCATAGGTGACGAGAATCCCTTTCAGATTGGCCCATCCCATCGGCACGATGTCGTTGCTGTTGACCGCCGCATAGTAGGTATAGGCCTTCGCGAAGGTGGTCGCGAAGCCCGCGTTCCACATGGTCGGAGCCGCGAAGGTGTGCGGCCACAGCGTGAACTTCAGCGACGAGTTCAGCTTCGGCAGTTGATCCTGCAGCCACGCCGTCGCCACCACGGCGAGCGCGCCGCCCAGGCTGTGCCCGGTCACCATCAGTTGCAGATTCTGCTTGGCCGCAAGGCCGCGCAGATAGTCGAGCAGCGACAGGTCCGTCGCGGGATCGGTGAGCGCGATGACCAGCGCCAGCGCATCGTTGATCCCGGCACTGATCTGCAGCGGCGAGCCGGCCTGCTGCGGATACAGCCACGGCACCTGGAAGACTGCATCGACGTCGGCGAGCACGTTCTCGAAGGCACCGCCGACCGAGCCGTCGACATCGGTGCCGCGGAACGCCAGCGCGTAGCTGCCGTCGCTGCCTTGCGCGACATAGGCGAGCACGCCGTTGTTGACCGCCGGGCCCCAGACGAGCGACCACGGACCGTTCGCCGCGCCCGACGGGACGGACTTCAACATCGTCACGAAATCGCTCGGCTGAACCACATCGAGCGCGTCGTCGATATAGGCGAAGTAGGACAGATACGCTGCAGCAACCTTGTTGAGGGCCATGTGAAATCTCTCTGGCTTGAATGATGAAAACAAATTCGATCAAATCGGGCAGGCAGACCCTGATCCGCCGGCGCATCGGGATCATAGACCGCGTCAATTCCAGGTGCACATCACAACATGTTCAACCCCTGATCGTCGAACGTCACCACGGAGCTGCGACACGCAAGGGTCGCTTCTCATTGCGCGCCGCCCCTCCCATTGCTATGGCGCAGGGACTGTCGCAGGACGACACGCCTCGACGATCATCAGCCCCTCGCCGCGCTCACCCCACGCGATGCCATATTCCCTCGTCATCTTCGATCTCGACGGCACGCTCGCCGACAGCTTCCCGTGGTTTCGCACCCACGTGAATGCCGTCGCCGTGCGGTACCGCTTTCGTCAGGTCGAGGAGCAGGACATCGACGGGCTGCGCCATTCCTCGACCCGTGAGATCCTCGATTTCCTTCAGGTGCCGCGCTGGAAGCTGCCCTTGATCGCGCGCCACGTGCGCCGGCTGAAGACGGCGCATGCAGCAAGCATCCCGCTGTTTGCAGGCGTCGACATCATGCTCGACACGCTTGCCGCGAACGGCATCATGCTCGCATTGGTCTCGTCGGACAGCGAGGCCAATGCGCGGCAGAAGCTCGGATCGCGCGCCGGTCTGTTCGCCGATTTCGATTGCTCAGCCTCGGTGTTCGGCAAGGCACGGAAGTTTCGCCGGGTGCTGAAGCGGCTGCGCGTCGACCCGGCCCAGGTCATCGCGATCGGCGACGAGACCCGCGACATCGAGGCTGCGCGCGCCGCCGGCATCGCCTTCGGTGCGGTGACGTGGGGTTATGCCGCGGAGCAGGCGCTGCGCGACCACCAGCCGGAGATGCTGTTCACCCGGATGGACGAGATCGTGGAACGGTTGGTGGTGCCCGCCAGACGAGATTCGTAGCCTGCATCAGCGCCGGCGACATGCAGGGATAACGACGAGCCTCGATACCTCCCCGCGTCATTGCGAGCCGCGCTCGCAATGACGGAGGCTGCAGATGCAACTCCATCCCGCCACCGGCGGACCTGCCTCACCGCCGCAGGAACGCGCCGAACGCGCGCGGGCCGTTGCCGACCTTGATCTCCCCTGTGACCTTCAGTGCGGCCACGTCGATGACGCTCAGGATGTTGCTTTCCCAATTCGCGACGATGACGCGCCGGCCGTCGGCCGTCGCCTCGATGCCCTCGGGATAGTCGCCGACATTGATGCGCTGGAGCGGCTGCAGGCTCGCCAGGTCGAACACGCTGACCGTGCCGTCATACTGGTCGGTTACGAAGCCCCTGCCCTGCGCCAGCGCCACCGCATAAGGCCGCAAGCCGGTCTTGACCCGGCCGATCTCGCGACGCTCGGCGAGGTCGATCACCGAGACGTCGTTGGAGGCGACATTTGCCGTGTAGGCGCGCTTGCCCTCGGCGTCGATGGTGACACCGAACGGCCGCGTGCCAACCTTGATGGTCGCAAGGCGCTGGCGCGTCGCCGTGTCGATCACCGAGACCATGTCGTCGTCGCGGTCGGCGGAGAGCAGCAGCTTGCCGTCTTGTGTCACCGCAAGCCCCGACGGCGAGGCGCCGACCGCGATGCTGCCGGTCACGGTCCGGGTCTTCGCATCGATCACGCGAATTGCGGCGTTGTACCAGTCTGCGACGTAGACCGTCGAACCGTCCGGCGTCACGGCAATGCCGAGCGGGCCGCCACCGACCTCGATCCGTCCAACAACCTTTCGCGCGACAGCGTCGACGACGCTGATGCTCTTGTCGTCCGGACTCGCCACATAGGCGAAGCGTCCGTCGGCGGCCACCGCAACGCCGGCCGGCTTGCCGCCTATCGGGATCGTCGCCACCGGCTTCGAGGTCGCGAGGTCGACGATGGTCAGATCATCGCTGAGCTGATTGGTGACGAAGGCTTCTTCGGCGTGGGCACTGGCGCAGCAGACGAGCAAGGCTGCGAGCAGAAACGCTCGAATAGGATCTGAGAGACGATGAGTGGCACAGCGCCTTGCCTTGTACCCACCTCGCCCTGCTCTTGCCCGCAGTAGCTCGCAGAGCGAAGGCGGATGCGGGGCCGCGACGAGCTTCGCTCGCGCTGAGAGGTCGGATTGCATCGCCAGATGCAATCCGGGTGAGGGGGCACAGGTCTCACCACCCACACCACCCGTTCGGCTGCCCCTCACCCCAACCCTCTTCCCGTAAGAACGGGGAGAGGGTGCGCAGCGCTGACCTGGCGACATGGTCGCATCCAATCAGCTCCCGCTCTCTACCTTCTTCTTCAGCCCCTCGAGCCCGCCCTTGTAGAGCTCGGTCACCGCATTGACCGCGGCCTCGTCGCTCAGCTCCGGCGGCGGATCGTTGTTGGGGAAGCCGCGGTAGAACGCGCCTGTCCATTCGACCACGCTGCCTTTGCCATCCGCACTCGGCGTCACCGCGATGGTCGACGAGTAGTTTGTCACCGGCAGCACCTTCACATCGACCGCCGTGATCCGGTACGAATAGCTCATCTTCTCGGCGTCGTATTTGTAGAGCTCCTCGTCGACCGTGGCGCCGCCCTTCAGGGTCAGCTTGCGGGTGGCGCCGATCTCGTTGCCCTTGTCGCCCGCGGTCTTGTCGACGACGCCGAGCCAGCTCATGTCCTGGAAGTTGCCGATCACGGCCCACACCTTGGCGGGTGCGGCGTTGATCTCGACGTGCTCCTGCACCTTGCGCCGGGTGGGACCATGCGCATCCGCCGTGCTCAAAGCCGTCGTTGCGATCGCGAGCGCCGCCGTCGCGGCCAGCGCCTTGCCGAACACCATCCTCATCTCGTTTCCTCAACCATTTTCGTTTGGCCGGCGCATCTGGCGCGGCGGACCCATCTTTGCACCGCTCCCGATTGTTGCAACAAAAAAGACCGTGTCGTGGCGCTCGAAAGCGGGTCAATTGGCGCCACAGCAGCGCTTGTATTTCTGGCCGGAACCGCACGGACAGGGATCGTTGCGGCCGACCTTGCCGAAGGAGGCGAACGGATTGGGTTGCTCAATGAAGGCGGGCGCGCCGGGCACGGGCGCCCCGCTCCGCCGATGACGGTTGAGGGTCAGCACCGCATGGCGGATGTCAGCAGGCGCCTCGCGGTCGAACCTGGTATTCTCGACGCGATCGGCATTCTCGTCGCGCGCCAGCTCGATCGCCACCATCAGGCTCAGGGCCGCCTCGCCCACATCGCCGTCGACGTTCCGGTAGGCCTTGAACCGCTCTTGACGCAGGTCCACCGCCGCAGCAAAGCCGTCGATCCACAACTCCCAGATCACACTGCCGTCGATCGGATCGACCGGATAGCGCGGCTGATACAGCTCCGGCGTTTGCGTGAGCGTCCGGGCGATCTCGTCATGATACGCCATCACCAGGTCGAGCACCGCATTGGCGTGGTCGATGCTCGCAAACACCGAGTGGCGGCCTTTGCCGAACCCGAACGCCGCGGCGAACCATTCGCCGGGCGGGACCTGCTCCGGCAGGACCAGCAGGCCGGCGATGAAGCCGTCGAGCTCCTCCAGCACCATGGCGCGGTCGTCGAGGGCGAGCAGCGCCTGGTCGAGCTCGTCGTGACGGTTGGCCTGCTCCGACATCTGAAACCCTGCTTCCCTCACCCGCGTCGCGACCTGATTTGCCCGACGCGCACGCCGCGAAGGCGTGACGCGACCGTTTTGACACCAAAACGGCCATGCGCGCAAAATCTATATTTCGACGCGGGATCAGCGCCATCACCCCTGTCCAGTCGTGTCGCGAAAAATATTCTTCTTTCGTTTTTTCGGAATTTGCGTTCTTCTGGGTGCGTCCTGCACTCACGAGAGGGGCGCTTCGCGGTCGTCACGGGCGTTGAGTGCGGGATGCGATGGACGTCACGGGCCCGGCGCAAATGCGCAGACGACGGGTCCGGCGGCGGACGGCGAAATCGTGTGGTCCTGACCTCCCGACGCTGAGGTCAAGCTGGTGGTGATGCTCACGCATCGCGCCGGTGACGGTGGCCAGAAAGCCCGGTGCACCGAGGAGATCACGTATAAGCCGTAACACCATCGCGCAGGGAAGGCCGGGTCATCTCGGCTGAGCCTGTGGTTCCTGCCCCGTGCATTTTTCCCGCACGGGGGCCGCGGGCATCAGCGGATGCCCGGCCTTCCCTGCGCCCTCTCACTTCGAGGAGGGCAGAATATGATGCAAAGCCCGGACGCCATTCGCACGCGGGAACGCGGACTCATGTCTCTCCGTCATCGCGAGGAGCAAAGCGACGAAGCGATCCAGAGCCTTTGCGCAGCCCTGGATTGCTTCGCTTCGCTCGGAATGACGGCGGAGCAAGTTGGTCGACCTCGCCAACTCTCATGCACCACACCCTGCCCTCACTCCGCGAGCACCGCCTGCACGAAGCCATCGGGATCGGCGCAGAACTCGCGCAGGGCCTTAAAGTGATCGGTGTCCTGCACAGCGACCTTCTCGAGACCGTATTTGGTCAGGCGCAGCAGGGCCGCGCCGGGATAGGCCATCAGCACCGGCGCATGCGTCGCCATCAGCACCTGGCAATGACCGGCCTCGTCCATCCGCCGCATCAGCTTGAGAAACTCGATCTGGCGCGCCGGCGACAGCGCCGATTCCGGCTCGTCGAAGATGTAGATGCCCTGGCGCTGGCAGCGCTCCTCGAAGAAGCGCAGGAAGCCCTCGCCGTGGGAATGCGACAGGAAGTCGGGCGGCGGCCCTCCGAATGGATCGTCCAACGCGGCCTCGTCGAGATAGCGCGCCACCGAGAAGAAGCTCTCGGCGCGGAAGAACCAGCCCTGCGTGATCTTCGGCAGCCAGCTTGCACGGAACGCGGCACCGAGCGTGCCCCCCATGCGCTCGATTGCACGGCCATGATCCACCGGCCTATAGCCCTTGCCGCCGCCGGCCTCGTCATAGCCGGCCAGCGCCGCGATGCCTTCGAGCAGGGTCGATTTGCCGGTGCCGTTCTCGCCGACGATGATGGTGATGGCGCTCGTGAAGCTCAGCTCGAATTCGTCCTGCAGGAACGGCAGGCAGAACGGATATTCAGCGCGGTCGGCGATCTTGGCCGGATCGAGCCACAGCCGCTTCAGATAGGGTGCGCGCAGCCGGATCTCACGTTGCTTCCTCGCCATGACGCCTTCACAAATTCGGTGACATCGCGGGCAATCTCGCACAAGGCGGCGGGATCGGCCACCGTCACGGGCGGGTTACGCCGCGACCTCCAGCACCAGCTCCATCGTCATCAGCACCGGGTTGTCGCCGCGAACCAGACGCCCCTGCGCCAACGCGCCGGTGTAGTCCACCAGCGCGACGTCGAGCGTGGCTTCGAGACCGACAGCGCCGGGCGCGATCGCGCCCGAGGCGATGGTCAGCTCGGTCGCAAACGGCTCGACCACACCACCGCTCTCGAAGCGCGCGCCGATGGTCGAGCCGACGCCGCCGCGGATGCGCGCCCTGCTGATGCCTTGCGCGCGGCAGAACTCCTCCAGACAGCCGGCAAAATCCTGGTTCGGCCGCAGCCGCAGCGCGAAGGCGCGGCGATCGGTTCTTGCGGCGCGCGGTGCCGCCGCCACCGGTCCGAACAGCTTGAAGCCGGTCTCCGGATCAGGCTCGGCCGCGAAGATCGCACCGTCGAGCCCGAAGGCCTCGACATCAAAGGACTCCGCGACAATCGTCTCCTCGGGCAGGATATGCCCGCCACCGTTGCGACCGCCCTCTTCGGTCCACAGCGCGTGACAATGGAAGAACGGCGCGCCGTCGCGCACGCCCAGCGTCATGGTCGCGGTCGAGAGCTGGGTGACACCGGCGGGCCGATAGGTCTCGCTGTAGAACGCGGCATGATCCGGCGCCTTCGACAGCGCCGGCATGACATAGGCGAACGGTCCGAGCGCACCACCTTTGATGTCGAGCACGCCGCCGGCAAAGCCTTCACGCGCAAAGCCGCGATGGGCCGCTTCCAGCAGCGGCAACCCCTGCTCCATGGTGAAGGTGAAGGCGCGGCCGCGCGCCTCGACCCACTGGATGCGGTCGGCCACCGGCGCGCCGGGCTGTTTGATGAATCGCATCAGTGCTCAGCCCTGCCTGGTGAGATCGAGCAGGCCGCGCGCCTCGAGCTCGTCGCGCACGAGACGCTTGGGGATCTTGCCGTAGCCAGACTTCGGCAGCGCGTCCCAGAAGAAGAAGCGCTTCGGCATCTTGTAGCGCGGCAGCTTGGTGGCGAGATAGCCGGCGATCGCGCTCTCGCTCGGCACGACCGCGCCCTCGCGCGCCACGCAGACGGCGACGCCGACCTCGCCCCACACGGGATCAGGCACGCCGAGCACGGCGACCTCGCCGATGTCGGGATGGGTCAGGATCTTCTCCTCCACCTCGCGCGGATAGATGTTGGAGCCGCCGGAGATGTACATGTCCGACGCGCGGCCGGTGATATAGACGAAGCCCTGCGCGTCCATGTGGCCGAGATCGCCGGTGCGGAACCAGCCGTCGCGAAACGCCTTGGCATTGGCGTCGGGATTGTCGTAGTAGCCCGCGAACACAGCCGGACCGATGACGCAGATCTCGCCGGTCTCGCCCGGCTTCAGCTCGCGCCCCTGATCGTCCTGGATCGAGACCTGCATGCCCGTGCGCTCATAGCCGCAGGTGCCGATCCGCGCCTCCGGTCCATCCTCTTCCTCGTGCGCCGCGGCCGGCAGCACCGTGATGTTGCCGGTGACCTCGCCGAGGCCGAAATACTGCACGATCACCTTGCCGAGCCGCGCCAGCGCGCGCTTCTGGTCCTCGCGATACATCGGCGCGCCGGCATAGATCACGTGGCGCAGCGAGGAATGATCGAATTGGTCGACGGCGGGATGCTCGACCATCATCTTCAGGATGGTCGGCACCGTGAACAGGTTGCTGATGCGATGCGCCTCAATGAGACGGAACGCCTCGGTGATGTCGAACTTCTCGCTCGGCAGCAGAACCGTCCTGGCGCCGCGCGCGCTCTGCATCAGCTGGTGCACGCCGGCGCCGTGCGACAGCGGCGCCACGACGAGCGACGCGTCGTGCTCGGTCGTGCCCGGCGTCAGGTCCGCGAGATGGTTCGTGATGACGAACGCCATCTGGCCATGCGTCAGCACCGCCGCCTTGGAGCGGCCGGTCGTGCCCGAGGTGAAGAAGAACCAGCAGGGATCGTCGTGCTCGACGGCAGCGTTCGCGACGTGTGCGCCGACATGCGCCTTCATTGCGTCGGCCACGGCCCCCGTGCCGAAGCTGCCGCCTTCACCGATGCGCCAGGTGAAGTCAGCAGTCGTCACTGCGGCAGCGTGCTCCGGAAAGTCGCCGTGGCAGAGAAACGCCTTCGCGCCCGAGGCGGTCGCGAGGTAGGCGACCTCGTCCGGCATCAGGCGGAAATTGGTGGGCACCCAGACCGCGCCGAGCCGGAACGCGGCAAACATCGAGACGAACATCTCCTCGCAGTTCTTGGAGTGCACCAGGATGCGATCGCCCTTGGCGATGCCCTGCTCGGCCAGCGCCGCCGCGAGCGCCGAGACCATCGCGTCGATCTCGCGCCAGGTCCACGACCTCTCGCCCCAGACGAAGCCGACGCGGTCGCCGAGCCGGCGGCCGTTCTGCGTCACGATATGCGCGAGATTCATCACCCGCCGCGACATCCGCAGCTGTGTGCCACTCATCGACGAGCCCTCGCATCCCGGCAGCAAATGAACAGACCCATGACAGCGTCCCCTCGATCGATTCTCGGGCGGTCTCGGCCACCCGTTACCTTCCCGCTTGTTTATCGCGGTCCCGCGCGACCTCGCAAGCGCGGCCTGCCCATCGCTCCCATGCGACGGTGTCATTCGAACGAATGCAAATGCCGTGCGACAAACCCGAGGCCGGCCGCGCATTCCTTCATTTCACCGCGCACCGAATCTGATTTGAGGACACCCATGATCAATCGTCGTTTCCTGCTTCTCGGCCTCGCTGGCGTGCTCGCCGTATCCCCGCTTCGCGCGCAGGCCCCCGCCGCCAATGAGCCCACCGGCATCATGACCGCGATCTACACCCGCGTCGCCAAGGGCAAGGGCGAGGATGGCGGCAACTTCGTCATCGAGAACAAGGCGGCACGCGCGAACTATCTGTCGAAGTCGCTGGCCGCCCAATGGGCCAAGATGGACGCCCGCACGCCGAAGGGCGCGGTCGATTTCGATCCGATCACCAATTCGCAGGATCCGGATGTCGCCTCGTTCAAGGTGAGTCCGGAGAAGCAGGAGGCCGACAAGGCGACGGTCGCCGTCACCATCGCCGGCCATCGCAACGATCGCACGGAACAGGCCGACAACGTCATCCGTTACGACTTCGTGCGCGATGCCGGCCAATGGAAGATCGACGACATCCGCGGCGCCGTCGACGGCAAGCCCTGGTCGATCCGCGAAATGCTGGCGGAGTTCATCAAGCAGACCGACAAACCGAAACGAAGGTAGAGAAGCATGACCGTCGTCCGCGACAACAAGGCCCAGAGCCGCTTCGAGCTCGACGTCGAAGGCAGCATCGCTTTTGCAAACTACCGAGCGACGCCGCAGGCGGTCGTCATCACCCACACCGAGACCCCGGCAGCCCTGCGCGGCCGGGGCATCGGGTCCGAGCTGGTCAAGGGCGCACTGGAGTTGATCCGCGCCGAGAGCCGCAAGGTAATCGCGGGCTGCAGCTTCGTCGCCGACTACCTCCGTGACCACCCGGAGAACCGGGACATCATGGCGTGACGTTCCGTAGAATTACCGAGCAAGACGATTGGACCGTGTGCTTTAACGCAATGGCTACCCGGATGGACCAGCAATCCCCCGCCGAACAAGCAACCAGACCGATGGGGAGAGGCTCATGTTCATCACTGCCATTTTCGACGTTCTCAAGCGCTACGTCCGCTACCGCACCCAGCTCGCTTATCTCGACCAGCTCGACGAGCGCACGCTGCGCGACATCGGCTTCAACCGCGACCAGTTGCACGCCGAGGCCTGGCAACGCGCCGGCGTCGTGCACGTCTGAGCCGTTCGAGCAGCCTCCCGCGACACGATATCGACGACAAAGGCCCGCGCGATGGCGGGCCTTTCGCTTTTGGGCCGTCGGCGGCCGACGCTCAGTGCTTGATCTCCGGCGGAAGCTTGCCGCCATTGGCGGCGAGCTTGCTCATCACCTGCTTGTGCAGCCACACATTCATGCTGGCCGAGTCGTTGGTGTCGCCGCTGTAGCCGAGCTCCTTGGCGAGCTCCTTGCGCGCGGCGAGGCTCGAATCGATGTCGAGCGCCTTCATCAGGTCGACGATCGAGGTCCGCCACTCCAGCTTCTCGTGCTTGGCAGCCGCGGCCTTGTCGACGATCGCCGCCACATCGACGTTTTGCGCCGCAGCAGCCGGGCCCCCGGTCGGAGCTGCCGTGCCGCCTGCCGGCGCGGTGCCGCCGGCCGGCGCAGCCTCGGCATGATGACCGAAAATAGCGCCCATGATCTTTCCGAAAATACTCATCAATGGCTCCCAATGGATGGTGATCGTAAGAAGAACTCAGCCGGCGTTGTTCCGTTGCAAAGACGGCCGTAGAGCCGCTCCGCCACCCGCCGAGGCCTGCCAAGGCGACCACGGCGACGAATGTGAAGCTTACCCAAGGCGGAATGACGGCGGAATGACTTTGTCCGTGGATGGCTCGGCTTCTTCGGTCGCGGGCACCGTTCTAATGCACCGCGACATTCACAGCACTCACCGAGGCGTGAGTAGGCGCGGCCTGTTTTGCCACTATCCTGATGACTTCCGTTCGCGAATGGCCGCCCCCAAGGTTCGTCGCGTCTGGCCATCCGCGAATTTGTTCCAACGAGAAGCGCAGCCCGCCTGCGTGGTTGGGTAGCGCCCTACGCAAGTTGAGGGAGCACACGACGATGGCCACCTACCACAGCAATGCCGCCTCCCACGTTCGGGCGGCAGACGAGGTCGCGGCTGAGCTGACGATTCGCACGATCGACATGTCGAGCCTGATGCGCGCGCTGCGGCTCGGCTGGGACGATTTCAAGGCCGTCCCGAGTCACGCCGTGATGCTGTGTGCGATCTATCCCGTTCTCGGCCTGGTGATCGCGCGCGCGGTGTTCGGCTATGCGGTGCTGCCGCTGTTGTTTCCACTGGCGGCGGGCTTCGCCCTGCTCGGCCCATTCGCCGCGCTCGGTCTCTATGAGCTCAGCAGCCGCCGGGACCGCGGCGAGGACACCAGTGCCTGGGATGCTCTGGAGGTGCTGCGGTCGCCGTCGTTCGGCTCGATGCTCGGACTAGGCACGCTGCTGCTCGCGCTGTTCGTCACCTGGGTCGCGACCGCGCAGGCGATCTACGTCGCAGTGTTCGGCTATGGCGGCGCGACGGGCGCGGGCGATTTCCTGCAGCGAGTGTTCACGACGCCGCAAGGCTGGTGGCTGATCGCGGTCGGCTGCGGCGTCGGCTTCCTGTTCGCGCTGCTGGCGCTGTGCCTGAGCGTCGTCTCCTTCCCGCTGATGCTCGACCGACACGCCGGCGCGCTCGAAGCAGTCGTCACCTCGCTGCGCGTGGTGGCCAAGAATCCCGTTCCGGTTGCGGCCTGGGGTCTCATCGTCGCGGTGCTTCTGGTCGCCGGCACGATTCCTTTCTTCCTGGGACTCGCCGTTGTGATCCCAGTGCTCGGCCACGCCACTTGGCATCTCTACCGCGAAGCCATCGCGATCAATCCCGACGCTGTCCGGATCGTGCCGCCGGCCCCGCGCGGCTCCAAACCCGCGGCCGACTTCCCGGCGAACCTGTTCCCATGGCGCTCGCGCGACGGGATGTGAGGACGCAGCGACGAGTTTGTCACGGCCGCCGGCCTCGGGGCCGGCGGTCGCCTCGAGAGGCCGCCAGCGTGTGGCAGCGCTCACGAAATCCGACGCCAATGTGATCGAAAGGCCTTGTTGCTGCCGCGGTTACGCCCGACATGGAGCACGCCCAGCAACGCTTTTTGAATCCATTGCCGTCCAGGTGTTTCGATGATTGCTCGCGTTCTCGCCGTTTCCGCTCTTGCCTGCCTCGCTGCCCTCACCACCCTGTCAGCGCCAGCGCACGCCGCGGTGCCTTGCGGCAGCGGCAATTTCGACGGCTGGCTCGCCGAGTTCAAGACCGAAGCTGCAGCCAAGGGCATCTCACAAAACACGATCAATGCGGCGCTGACCGGCGTGACGCCCGACCAAAGCGTGCTGAACCGCGACCGCGGTCAGAAGGTGTTCAGCCAGACCTTCGAGGAATTCTCCGGGCGCATGGTCCCGCCGCGCATGACTCGCGGCTCCAACATGCTGAAGCAATACGGCTCGGTGCTGTCGCGGATCGAGCAGAGCTACGGCGTGCCGGGCGAGGTGCTGGTCGCGATCTGGGGGCTCGAGACCGATTTCGGCGTCAATGTCGGAAAATTTCCGACCATCCGTGCGCTCGCGACCTTGGCCTATGACTGCCGCCGCGCCGAGCAGTTTCGCGGCGAGTTGCTGGATGCGCTGCGGATCGTCGAGCGCGGCGACCTTCAGCCGGCCGAAATGCGCGGCGCCTGGGCCGGCGAGATCGGTCAGACGCAGTTCATGCCGTCGTCCTGGATCAAATACGCCGTCGATTTCGACGGCAATGGCCGGCGCGACCTGATCCGCAGCGCGCCCGACGTTCTCGCCTCCACCGCGAACTATTTGAAGGGCTATGGCTGGCAGAAGGGCAAGGATTGGGAGCCCGGCGGCCCGAATTTTGCGGTCATCCAGCAGTGGAACAAGAGCGAGGTCTACGCGCGGACGGTCGCGACCTTCGCGACCCAGCTGGCGCGGGCGCCGTAGCCCGAGGCAGGAATAAGGCCGATCGCGGCATCGCGACCGGCCGTTCGTTCGATGATGCGAACGATGCGCCGGCTACTTGATCATCCCGGCCTGCATCGCCTTGCTCAGGTGCGCGCTGCAGGCGCCCATCTTGCCGCTCAGCAGCGCGTCCTGCGCTGCCGCAATCTCCTTCTGCGCAGTATATCTGACGTCGCCGTCGGCCATCGCCTCGATCGCCGTCTCGGTCTTCTCCAGATTGGCCCCGCTACAACCGGCGCCATGCATCCGCGCCGCCTGAGCCGGACCGACCGCCACAATTGCCGCAGTGATGAGCGCGGCCCCAAAAAGTTTGTTCATTGTTTTTCCTCGCTGGTGCGACGGCGCCGACATCATTGCCCAGCACCGCGACACTTTGTCGCACCTTTCGTTATATGCCGCGAAGTGAAATCCGCGCGAGCGGTCCGTGATGGCGATCATCGATTTGAGAGGCGCAGCGCGCATAATGAATTTATGTTCATTACATTAACCCATGCGTTTCGTGAGGTGTATGTCGGGCAATAGCTTCGTGCCTGGGCCGGCCTTTAAGCCGGCATTGCTCGATCCGGCAATTCGAACGGGCGATCGAAAATCCGCATGAATACGGAGCCTTGCGCGGGTCGCTGAGCTGCCGGGCGCCTGCCCGATTCTTACTCGAGGGTTACGCAAGCTATGCGTCCGGGGTTTAGCTGCATCGCAACATTTACGCTTCCGCATCGCAACAAGCTCTTCTATGTTCATTTCAACGATGAGGTTCCGATGAAGAACTGAATCGCGAACTAAAGGAGATTTCTCATGTTGCTCTCGCTCATCCGCATGGTGCAGGCGTTCCGTGAGTATCAGCGCAACGTTGCCGAGCTGTCGCAGCTCAGCGATCGCGAACTCGCCGACATCGGTCTCGATCGTTCGGATATCCCGCGCGTTGCTGCCGGTCACTACAACGGCTGATCAGCCTTCTTCCGATATCTATCGGACATCGCCCGCCTCGCTGCGGGCGTTGCCGCGTCTAGGCCCTGGCGCAACGAAACACACGCGCCCGGTTTCTCACGCTGAACCCCACTGGCGCATTTGCAGCGCTCGGGAAAAGCGCTACCTGTCCCGCGCATGACAGGGACCAAATCACCTTCGAATACCGTCCACGTGATCGGTGCCGGCCTCGCCGGATCCGAAGCCGCCTGGCAGCTGGCCGAGGCCGGCGTCGACGTGGTGCTGCACGAGATGCGGCCGGACCGCATGACCGAGGCGCACCGGACCGCCACGCCTGCCGAGTTGGTCTGCTCGAATTCGTTCCGCTCCGACGATGCCGCCAACAACGCCGTCGGCCTCCTGCATGCCGAGATGCGCCGGCTGGGCTCGCTGATCATGCGGGCCGCTGACGCCAACCAGGTCCCGGCCGGTGGCGCATTGGCCGTCGACCGCGACGGCTTCTCGGCGGCCGTCGCAAGCGCGTTGGAAGGCCATCCACGCATCGCGCTGCGCCGCGGCGAGATCGCGGGCCTGCCGCCCGCGGAGTGGGAGAAGGTGATCATCGCCACCGGTCCCCTCACCTCGCAGCTGCTCGCCGAGGCCATCCGTGATCTGACCGACGAGACGGCGCTCGCGTTCTTCGACGCCATCGCGCCCATCGTGCACAAGGACACGATCGACATGTCGGTCGCTTGGTTCCAGTCGCGTTACGACAAGGTCGGTCCGGGCGGCACCGGTGCCGACTACATCAACTGTCCGATGACGAAAGAGCAGTACGACGCCTTCGTCGCGGCGTTGCTCGCTGGCGAGAAGATCGACTTCAAGGAGTGGGAGACCAACACGCCCTATTTCGATGGCTGCCTGCCGGTCGAAGTGATGGCGGAGCGCGGCCACGAGACGCTGCGTCACGGCCCGATGAAGCCGGTCGGCCTGACCAATCCGCACAATCCGACGGTCAAGCCCTACGCGATCGTGCAACTGCGCCAGGACAACAAGCTCGGCACGCTCTACAACATGGTCGGGTTCCAGACGAAGCTGAAATACGGCCCGCAGCAGCAAATCTTCCGCACGATCCCAGGCCTCGAGAACGCGGAATTCGCGCGGCTCGGCGGCCTGCATCGCAACACCTTCCTCAACTCGCCGAAACTGCTGGATTCGCAGCTCCGCCTGCGCGCCCAGCCGCGGCTGCGCTTTGCCGGCCAGATGACGGGATGCGAGGGCTATGTCGAGTCGGCGAGCATCGGCCTGATCGCCGGGCTCTACGCCGCCGCGGAGACACGTGGCGCAAATCTGCTGCCGCCGCCCCCGACCACCGCGCTCGGTGCCCTGCTCGGCCACATCACTGGCGGCCATATCGAAACGATCGATGGAGCGGCGCGCTCGTTCCAGCCCATGAACATCAATTTCGGCCTGTTCCCGCCGCTGACGACGGCCCCGACCCGCAAGCCCGACGGCACGCGGCTGAAGGGCAATGAGAAGACGGTGGCGAAGAAGCAGGCGATGAGCGCCCGCGCGCTGGCCGATCTCGACCGCTGGATCGCCGAGCACCTGCCCGTCGCGGCCGCTGCGTGAGAGTACGATGAGCCTGCCGAAGACCGATTCTGCCTTGCTGGCGGCCCGCTGGAGCGAAGGTGTGCTGCTCAAGCGCGACGTGTTCTCGACCGTCGAGCGCGGCCGCTTCAAGAGCGAGGCCGGCGATGTCGACGCCGTGCTGCGCCGGCTCGACGAGGTGCCGTGGTGGTCGTTCATGCTGGCGCGGCATTTGTTCGCGCGCGAGCGCAAGGCGCTGATGCGCGCCAAGGGGCTCAACGCCGGCCCTGATCTGCTATGGGCGGGGGATCGCGCGCTGGTCCGCGGCTTCATCAATGGCGTGGCGCTGCATCTGGCCAAGCCGCACGGCAACGTCGCCTATTTCCGCTCGGCCAAACAGATGATGCGCCGGCTGCATCGCGCCGGGATCACGCACAACGATCTCGCCAAGGAGCAGAACTGGCTCGTCGGTCACGACGGCCATTGCTACGTGACCGATTTCCAATTGGCCGCCTGCTTCGAGAGCCGCAGCCGGCTGTTCCGGATCGCGGCCTATGAGGACCTGCGTCATCTGCTCAAGCATAAGCGGAGTTACGCGCCCGAGGCGCTGACGCCGAAGGAGCGCAAGATCCTGGCGCGCAAATCGCTGTTCGCGCGCATCTGGCTGATGACCGGCAAAAAGGTGTATCGCGCCATCACGCGCGGCATCTTCAATTTCACCGACCGCGAGGGTGGCGGACGACGCTTGGTCAACGATGCGCCGGTGCTGATGGACATGATCCGGAAGAACCCGGCCGTGCGCGACGCCGCGATCGTTGCCTTCGCCGATCGCCGGACCGGCGTCGGGCTCTATGCGTTCGTCGAGGGAGAGCAGCCGACGCTTGAAACTCAGCTGCAAAACGAGCTTGCTTCAGCCAAGGGCCCGAAGCCGCCGGAGCATATCCAGGTCGTGCATGCCCTGCCGCGCGACGCCAGCGGCAGGCCACGCACTGAACTTTTGCAGCTGGTCGCGATGAACCAGATCGACCTGATCGAGCCGATGCTGACGAGCGACAGCGATCGCGCTTTCCTCAAGGACATCCTGGACTCGCGCAAGAACCTGCGCGACCGGTTCAATTTCGAGGCGGACCTGAAACTGCCTTCGGCCTGAGCGGACGAGACTTCGCGGTCCGACCATTGTATCCTGCGAATGCAATGTCCTTTGGGAGGATCTGGCAATGAACGTCGAGACCCGCGCGGCCACAACGTCTCGGTCGTCGAACATCGAGATCATCCCGACCGGCCGGCAACTGGGTGCCGAGATTCGAAATGTCGATCTCAAGCATCTGGACGACGCGGGCTTCAGCGCCCTGCTCCGTGCCTTTCACACGCACTCCGTTTTGCTGGTGCGCGGCCAGGGTCTGACGGACCAGGATCTGATCGCCTTCAGCCGCCGCTTCGGCGATCTCGACTGGGCGCCGGTGCAGGAGAACGGCCGGCGCTTTGTCGACGGTCTGCCGGAGATCTACATCGTGTCGAACGTGAAGGTGAACGGCGAGGCGATCGGCAGCCTCGGCGCCGGCGAAGCGGTGTGGCACACGGACATGTCATATCTCGACACGCCGCCGATCGCGAGCGCGCTCTACGCGCTGGAAATTCCCCCCGTCGGCGGCAACACGTCGTTCTGCAGCATGTATGCCGTGTACGACGCGCTTCCTCCTGAACTGAAGCGCCGCGTCGCGGATCTGAAGATCAAGCATGACGGCACCTACAACAGCGGCGGCTTCGTCCGGCAGGGCGTGACGCCGACCGATGATCCGCGCACGTCGCCGGGCGCGATCCATCCGCTGGTCTGCACGCATCCTGATTCTGGCCGGCAGATGCTCTATCTCGGCCGCCGGCGCAACGCCTATCTGGTCGGCCTCGGGCTCGCCGAGTCGGAAGCATTGCTCGACGAGTTGTGGACCTATGTTGCTCGTCCGGAATTCGCCTGGGAGCACGTCTGGAAGGTCGGCGACCTCGTCATCTGGGACAATCGCTGCACCATGCATCGGCGCGATCCGTTCGATGATCATGCGCGGCGAATCATGCATCGAACCCAGATCAAGGGAACAGATCGCCCGCACTGATTCGCTTGCGCGCGGCATCCGCACGATCAAGCGCCAGAATGCCTGCGAATGAGTTGCAGGTTGCTGGATATTTCCTCGCGCGTCGCCTTGAAGCGTCCAATTTCCGACTCAGAACGGCAGAGTGTGCCGACAATCGCCAGATCGTGCCGCGATCCTTCCGCGAATTGCCTCCGAGCCGAAACACCCCCGACAAATTACGATGGTTGATTTGCAGGCGCTGGTGAAACTTGGGAGATGACGCAAGTGAGTCTCAGAAGCAACGTTGCTCGAAGCGCCGAAAGCAGCCTCATCCAGGTCATCCCGACGGGAAAGACTCTCGGTGCCGAGGTCTGCAATGTCGATCTCAGATCCTTCGACGATTGGGCGTTCGCCTCGTTCATGCGCGCGCTGCTCAAGCACCAGGTCCTGCTCGTGCGCGGCCAGCGTCTTGGTGAGCGTGACATCGCGGCCTTCAGTCGTCGCTTCGGTCACGCGGATCTATTTTACAACTCCCCCGGCAGCTTGCTGGGCGGCAGACTGTCGTTCTGCAGCCTCTACGCCGCTTATGACGCGCTCTCGCCGGCGCTGCGCAGCCGCGTCGCTCATCTGAAGGTCCGTCATGTCGCGAGCGACACCGCCGATGATGGCCGTCGCACCATCGTCGCAGGCCCCGTGCATCCGCTGGTCGGCAATCACTCCGATACGGGCCGAGCGATGCTCGCGCTTGGGCAGCGCCGCCATTCCTGTGTCGTCGGTCTCGAGCAGGACGAATCGGATGCGCTGCTCGACGATCTCTGGCAGCTTGCCGAGCGGCCCGAGCTCAGTTGGGCCCACACCTGCCGGCCCGGCGATCTCGTCGTCTGGGACACCCGCTGCACGATCCACCGGCACGAGCCGCCGGACATGCCGAGACTCCTTCACAGCCCGCCACTCTGGAATACGATGCCCTCGGCTTGAGCCCGCGAGAGCGTCAGCGCGCGCCAAAACTCGCCGTCCTCGCAGCGCGCCACAGCGTCCACAACGTCGCAAGGCGCGAGCGGGGTTGCAGCTGAAACGGATCGTCGGTGCGGCGATCGGCCCGCGCGAGGTCGCGCCGGACTAGCGCCAGCGGCAACAGAACAGGCCGCACCGCCGGCTGCGCCTGACGCGCCAGCTCGAGGGTGTGATCGAGATGCTGCCGGGCCTGCCCGCGCAGGTCCATGATCACATCCTGGATCGCCGATGACGCCTTGCCTGCGAACATCTCCTCCTGGCTGACACCATGGCGCGCGAGGAGATCGAGCGGGACATAGAGCTGCCGGTGGGCGGCATCGCGCGGCAGCGATGCGATCACCTGGAGCAACCCTTGCGCGATGCCGGCATGGTGCGCGAGGTGATCCGCCTCCGCAAACGGCGGCGCAGTGATCTGTGCCGCCAGCGCGAACAGCGCGCCGCGCGTGTCGCCGAGATAGCCGTCCAGCGCCGCCATCGTCGGCATCGGATCGTTGTAGAGATCGAACTGATGCTCATCGATCAGGCGCGTCAGCCGCTCGACCGGAAGCGCGAAGCGCTGCACGGTGAGCAGCAATTCGGCTGCAACGGGATTTCCCTCCGCGCCGCCATGTTCATGACCCGTCAGCGTGTCGTGCCACCACTGCAGGCGGACCTCGCCCGGCAGCGGCTGCGACACGAGATCTCGAATGCGGCTGACCTCGACGTTGAATGCGTATAGCGACAACAGCGCACGCCGGTGCTCGGGCGCCATGAACAGCGTCGAGGCGTAGCGGTCGAAATCATGCTCCCGAACGAGGCTCGCACAGAACGCGGCGTCGCTGTTGGCGCTGGCCTCGCTCATGGGACGGCGATGAGCGCTGCCGCCACCCGCCGCCGCTCGCCGATCATGACGTTGTAGGTGCGAATCGCGGGACCGGTCTGCATCGCATCGAGCACGACGTTCACGCCCCGCAAGGCCGCGCGCAGCGGTGCCGGCGGGATCCAGACATCGTTTCCGGTCCCCACGATCAGTGTGTCGATCTTGTTGGCTGCGTCGAAAACGCGCTGCAACGCGTAGCGGTCGATCTGGCTCGGCTGGGTGACGTCCCAGGCCCAGATCGAATCCGGCAGGCACAGCAGCGAGCCGCGATGCGACATGCCGGCAAAGGCGAAGCCGCCTTTGCCATAACCGTCGATCGGCGCGGACCGCGGGAAATGCGGAGCGTCAGTTGCCATGCGAGACCAACCTCTCAGCCCCGATTCGGGTCCAACGGCTCAAGTCCCGATCAAGGCCTCTTCTTCGGCTCGTCGGCCTGATCACCCCGAACGGCTCCGACGCCGAGATAGATCAGGATCGGCGCGGCGATGAAGATCGAGGTGTAGGTGCCGACCAGCACCACGCCGAACATCATCACCGCGGTGAAGCTGTGGATCGCAGGGCCGCCGAACAAAAGCAGCGCCAGCAGCGCCAGGGTCACCGTGACGTGCGTGATGATCGAGCGCGACAAGGTCGAGTTGATCGATTCGTTGAGCAGCTGCGGCATCGGCATCTTCTTATAGCGCCGCAACATCTCGCGGATACGGTCGTAGATGACGACGGTGTCGTTGAGCGAATAGCCGAGAATGGTCAGCAGCGCCGCAATGCTGGTGAGGTCGAAATCGACCTGGCTGATCGACATGAAGCCGATCGTCAGCACGATGTCGTGGACGTTGGCGATCATGGCACCGAGCGCGAACTGCCACTCGAACCGGAACCAGAGATAGATCAGAATCGAGACGATCGCGAGCATCAGGCCGAGCATGCCGACGGCTAGGAACTCGCCAGAAACGCGCGGACCCACCACCTCGACCCGGCGATACTCGACGGAATCGCCGATCGCCGACTTGACCTTGTTGGCCGCCTCCTGCTGGGCGGCGTCGCCGCCCGGCTGCTCGGCAACACGGATCAGAACCCCCGCCGGCCCGCCGAACTGCTGCAGCTGCACCTCGCCCAGACCGAGGGTCGCCAGCGTCGCGCGCATCGCCGCGATGTCGGCGGTGCCGGACTTGGCGCGCACCTCGAGCAAGGTGCCGCCGCGGAAATCGATGCCAAGGTTCAAGCCATGGGTGAAAAACAGCACGATCGCGAGGATCGACAGCGCCGCCGAGATCGGGAAGCTGATGCGGCGGAACTGCGTGAAATCGAAATGCGTGTCGTCGGGAACGATGCGCAGCGACGGCAGCAGGCCGAGCGCGCTGACCACCGTCAGCACCGCGATCAGGATGCCAAGCCCGATGAGAACCCAGTATGTCACAGTAGCTCCTAGATTGGCACGCTTTGCGGCCGCTTCCACCGCACCCAGGCCGCCACAATCAGGCGGGTGAGCGTGAAGGCGGTGAAGACCGTGGTGAGAATGCCGATGCCCAACGTCACGGCAAAGCCGCGCACCGGGCCGGTGCCGATGTAGAACAGCACGGCTGCGGCGATGAATGTGGTGATATTGGAGTCGAGGATGGTCGCCAATGCGCGCTTGAAGCCGGCGTCGATCGCCGAAATGGCATTGCGGCCGCCGCGCAGCTCCTCGCGGATGCGCTCATAGATCAGCACGTTGGAGTCCACCGCGATGCCGACCGTCAGCACGATGCCGGCGATGCCCGGGAGCGTCAGCGTCGCATTCAACAGCGACAGCACGCCGAAGATCATCGCAACGTTGACCACCACGGCGATGTTGGCGAACACGCCGAACAGCCGGTAGGTCACGAGCATGAACACGATGACGAGGATCGAGCCGACATAGGATGCGAGCTCGCCCTTGGCGATCGAATCGGCGCCGAGGCCCGGACCGACGGTACGCTCCTCGATGACCGTGAGCGGCGCCGGCAGCGCGCCGGCGCGCAGCAGAATCGCGAGCTCGTTGGCGGACTGCACGGTGAAATTGCCGGAGATCTGGCCGGAGCCGCCGGTGATCGGCTCGCGGATGACCGGCGCCGAGATCACCTTGTTGTCGAGGACGATGGCGAACGGCTGTTGGACATTCTCGGTCGTGGCCTGCGCGAACTTGCGCGAGCCGGCCGAGTTGAAGCGGAAGGTGACGATCGGCTCGTTGGTGCGCTGGTCGAAGCCGGTCTGCGCATCGGAGAGATCACCGCCGGAGACAAGCACCTGCTTCTTCACGACATAGGGCTGGTTGGGTGGCGATGCGCTCTGGAGCACCTCGGAATCCGGCGGCACCCTTCCCTGCACCGCCTGATCCGCCGGCACGGACGTATCGACCATCCGGAATTCCATCTTGGCCGTGCGCCCGAGCAGGTTCTTGAGCTGCGTTGGATCCTGCAAGCCCGGCACCTGCACCAGGATGCGGTCGTTGCCCTGGCGCTGGATCACCGGCTCCACGGTGCCGAGCTCGTTGACGCGGCGCTCGACGATCTGCATCGACTGCTCGATGGTCTGGCGGATGCGTTCGGTGATGGCCGCCGGCGGGATCGTCAGCCGGACCAGTCCGCCGCCGGCATCGCTGACTTCGAGGCTGCGCTGGCCGCTGGAGCCGAGTAGCCCGCCGAGCGGCTGTGAGAGATCGCGCAGCTTGGAGATCGCAGTTCCCGTGTCGCTTTCCTTGGTGATCCGGACCTCGACCCCATCACCCCGGCTCACCAATCCGGTATAGCCGATCTTGGCATCGCGCAGCGTGCGGCGAACGTCGTCGCGCACGGCATCGAGCCGCTCCTTCTTGATGTAGTTGGAATCGACCTCGAGCAGCAGATAGGAGCCGCCCTGCAGGTCGAGGCCGAGCACCAGCCGGCGCTGCGCCCAGGCCGGCCAGGTCTTGACCGTCGCTTCGGAGAAGAAGTTAGGCACCGCGCACAGGCACACGACGAGCGCCGTGAGAATGATGCCCAGCGCCTTCCACCGCGTGAAATACAACATGGAGGTTGTCCGTAAGGGCCGCAGCCGGCCCGAAAAATCAGAACATCACAAAGAGCGACGGCCGGCGTTCGACTGGCCAGGCCGGCGATCAGCTCGCGGCCTTCTCGTCCTTCTTGTCGTCCTTTGCATCTGCCTTCGCGGGCTCGCCCTTGGTGCGGACGCCCGTGATCATCTGGCGCATCTGGCGCACGCGAATGCCGTCGGCGATCTCGAACTCGACCTGGTCGTCATCGACGACCTTGGTGACCTTGCCGACCAGACCGCCCTGGGTCACGATCGTGTCGCCGCGGCGGACGTTCTTGACGAGGTCGGCGTGCTCTTTGACCTTCTTCTGCTGCGGCCGCAGGATCAGGAAATACATGATCACGAAGATCAGCGCGAACGGCAGCAGCGACATCAGCATGCTGTTGGTGTCGCCAGCGCCGGCGGCCTGGGCATAGGCAGGGGTGATCAGCATGTGGTCGATCCTCGTGGGCAGCGCCCGGTGAGACGGGAATAGCCGGCGAACCACGCTTGTCTCGGCGCGGGCCGGCCTCTTGCGAATTTCGCGCGGAATATAGCGGCAGCAGTCCCAATAGCAAGGCGCCCCGCCCCTTCATTTCGCCCCGCTTGCGGCGGCGGGCGAGGCCCGATATGGCTGCCCCATCAGGAACTTGCAGCATGTCGAAAAAACCAGCCAAAGCCCCGTCCCGCAGTCCCGCCCAAACCGTCGTCAGACGTCTCCAAAAAAGCTCCAAGCCCGCAGCGCAAAAGCCGGCGAAGGTCGCGGCAAAACGTCCCGCCGGCCCTGCTCCCGACCACATCGCCGAGCGCATCGCCCGTGCGCTGGAAGCCATTGCGACGCATCTGGCAACAACCCATGCGGGTGCCGGGCCGGCATTGGACCTCAACGCGGCCGACGCCTTCGTCTGGCATCCGGACGGCCGGCTCTCGACGGTGCCGCGCGTCAGCCGTGTCGAGATCGACCTGCTCAAGGGCATCGACCGGATGCGCGACATCCTGATCGAGAACACCGAGCGCTTCGCCAACGGCCTGCCGGCCAACAACGCGTTGTTGTGGGGCGCGCGCGGCATGGGCAAGTCATCGCTGGTCAAGGCCGCCCATGCCAGCATCAATGTCGCCCGCAAGCCGGCGGACCGGCTCAAGCTGATCGAGATTCATCGCGAGGACATCGAGAGCCTGCCCGCGCTGATGGACATCCTGCGTGCCGCGCCGTTCCACTTCATCGTGTTCTGCGACGACCTGTCGTTCGACGGCAATGACGCGTCCTACAAGTCGCTGAAGGCCGTGCTCGAAGGCGGCATCGAGGGCCGCCCCGAGAACGTCATTCTCTACGCCACCTCGAACCGGCGCCACCTGCTCGCGCGCGACATGATCGAGAACGAGCGCTCGACCGCGATCAATCCGGGCGAAGCGGTCGAGGAGAAGGTGTCGCTGTCCGACCGCTTCGGACTGTGGCTCGGCTTCCACCGCTGCAGCCAGGACGAGTACCTCGCGATGGTCAAAGGCTATTGCAGCCATTTCGGCATCGCGGTCGCCGAGGATCAGTTGGAGCGCGAGGCGCTGGAATGGGCCACCACGCGCGGCTCGCGCTCGGGCCGCGTCGCGTGGCAGTTCACGCAAGATCTGGCGGGCCGCCTCGGCGTGCGGCTGACAACGCAAAAAGCCGCGCAGTAATCTGCGCGGCCCCGTGTCGTCCACGATTGCGTGAGGTCAAACGACCGGACCTCACGCCCCGTTGAGGAATTGCAGCGGGTCAACCGGAGACGATCCCTTGCGGATCTCGAAGTGGAGCTGCGGCGATCCGACTTCTCCCGATTGACCCGACTTGGCAATGACCTGGCCGCGCTTGATCGGATCACCGCGCTTCACCATCAGCTCACTCGCATGGGCATATGCGGTGACGTAGCCGTTGGAATGCCGCACCAGGACCAGATTGCCATAGCCCTTCAGTTCATTGCCGGCGTAGGCGACGACGCCATCTTCGGCCGCCTTTACCGGGGTGCCCTCGGGCACGGCGATGTTGATGCCATCATTGGACTTGCCGTTGGTCTTGGCGCCATAGCTCGTGATCACCTTGCCGCGCGCCGGCCAGCGGAATGTCGGCAGCGAGCTGGTGGTCTCGGCCGGCCGCGCCGGCTCCTCCTCCTTCTCGGGTGCCGGATTGGCCTGGGCCAGACGGGCGGTCTGGACCGGACCGGCGGCCGTCGCGACCCGCGTTGTGGGCGCTGGCGCCGGCACGGTCGCAACCGCCTGGGGAACGGTTGCGACCGGAGCCACCGGCGCAGCTGCCGCCACGGCCCTGCCAGGGACGGTCAGCCTGGTCCCGAGCTTGAGCGGCGAAGCCTGATCGAGATTGTTGGCGCGGGCGAGCTCAGCCGCCGTCAGATGATTCTGGCGGGCAATGCTGGCGAGTGTCTCGCCACGGTTGACGAAATGGACGGTGGACGGTGCTGCGGCCGCCACCGGCTTCGGCGCAACCATTGGCGCCGCAGCAACGGGCTGGGCCGAGGGCGCAGCCGCGACCGTGCCGGGATGCGGAATGATCAGCTGCTGGCCCGGCGACAACGCGCGCGGGCCCTTGTAGCCGTTCGCAGCCAGGATCTCAGCCGGTGTCACGCGATAGCGCTTGGCGAGGATGTCGAGCGTATCGCTGGTGCCGACGATGATCTTGGTGCCGCTGGCGGGACGCGCGGCGGCGACCGAGCGCGGCGGCACGGTGCCGGTGGTCTCGAGGCGCGGCTGGGTCGGCGGAGCATAGGAATGCGCCGGCTGTGCATAGGATTGGGGTGCAGCGACCGGGGGCGCAGCCACGGGGACCGCAGCAGGTGGCGCATAGGATGCGACGCCGCGCCCGCCCGAGGATACGCCTCCCGCACCGCCGCCGGCCGGATAGGATTGCGGAGCCCCGACCGCCGGGGGCGGCAGCGCCGAGGACGAGTAGGCCGGCGCCGGCGCCGGAGCGGGCGTGTAGGGCTGGTGCTGCCGGGGCGGCTGCGCCTGCACCGACCCCGTGGAATCGGATGCAAAGGGGTTTGAAAACGGGTTTTGCGTCTGCGACAGCCGCGTCGACATGTCGGCGCTGCAGCCGGCGACGCCGAACGACATCAGCGCCAATGCCGCAACCTGCGGCAGGCGGCGCGAGCGAAGCAACTCGACGGTAGTGGGCATGGTTACTCACTCGTACGCAACAAACAACGAATTCGAGTAAACACAGCCGCGGTAAATAAGCGCTTAAGCCGCGAATAAAGCGTTGCGCGGCCTGCTGATCCGCACGTTTAAAGTTCGCGCGCAATCCCCGGAATTGCCGGCACAAATCGTACGTCGACGAGCTCTTTTCGGTCGAAACGATCGCCCGTTCGCGTGATCCTGACGAGCGTCTGCACCCCGTGTTGCGGCCCGACCGGGGCGATCAGGATACCGTCCGGCTCCAGCCGGTCGAGCAGGCTCTGGGGAATCTCGTCCATCGCCGCCGTCACGATGATGCGACCGAATTGGCCGCCCCCCGGCGGCAGCGCGTAGCCATCGCCGAGCAGGACCTCGACATTGAAGCAGGCGAGCTTCTCCAGCCGCTCCCTGGCCTTGTCGGCCAATGTCCGGAAGCGCTCCACCGTCAGGACATGAGCCGCAAGCCGGGACAGGATCGCGGCCTGATATCCGGACCCGGTGCCGATTTCGAGCACGCGGTGGGTCTTTTGCAGCTTGAGCTGTTCGGTCATGTAGGCCACGACGAACGGCTGGCTGATGGTCTGCCCGCAAGCGATCGCCATCGCGCTGTCGCGATAGGCGTCCGGGCGGTCGGCCGGCAGAACGAACTCCTCCCGCGGCACCTCCTCCATCGCACGCAACACCGCCTGATCGCTGATCCCCCGCCGACGCAGGGTCAGCTGAAACATCATTTTCTCGGGAGGAGCGGCTGGGGGCATCGGGATGTCGGTTGGTGGGCTCGTGGGCAATTTACCTGCCGGGCGAGGGTTGCGCACCGAATTTCCGCGCACACGTCGCAACTACGCACCGACATGGTCCCAACGACGACCGCGTTCCGCACGAGGAACCAAGTCGGGTCCGGTTCGTTCACCTTATGGGCGAGCCTGCCCACGCCGCACGGCGGTGAAAGATGACATTGTTGACGTTGCGCCATAAGCCGTTATTTGCGAGCGTCAAATCGGGTATGGGCAAGGACTGACATCATGACTGCACCGCGGCCGCCGCGCGGCTCTGTGTTTCTGGTTGAAGACGAAGTCATGATCCGGATGATGGTGGCCGACATGCTCGAGGAGCTCGGCTATACCGTCGCGGCCGAGGCCGGCGAAATCGGCGAAGCGATGCGGCTGGCCGAGAGCACCTTTTTCGACGTCGCCATTCTCGACGTCAACGTCAACGGCAAGGTCATCTCGCCGGTGGCCGATCTCATCAAGGCGCGCAACCGGCCCTTCATCTTCGCAACCGGCTACGGCTCGTCGGGATTGCCGGAGGAATATCGCGACCGGCCGGCCCTGCAGAAGCCGTTCCAGCTCGAGACGCTCGGAAAGGCGATCGACCATGCGCTGCGTGGCGCTGCGCCACAGGGGTAGACGGCGCTTCAGCTCAGAATGTCGCTGAGCTTGCCGGAGAACGCCTCGTCCGTGCGATCCAGGCGAAGCGGAGTCACTGACACGTAGTGCGCCGCGAGGGCCGCGAGGTCCGTCCCCTCGTCGGGCACGTCGAGCGAGGCAGCGCGGTCGAAGCCGATCCAGAAATAGGGATTGCCGCGGCCGTCGCGACGCTCGTCGACCTTCAAGAAGCCGAGATTGCGCTTGCCCTGGCGGGTGACCACGACGCCCCTGACCTCTTCCGGCGCACAGGCTGGGAAGTTGACGTTGATCACCGTGTTCCTCGGTACGCCGGCTTCGAGCACCTTGCGCACGATCTGCGGGCCGAATTTGAGCGCGGTGTCCCAGGACGGCTTGTCACGCGTTGCGACGCTGAATTCCTGCGACAGGGCGAACGACGGCAAGCCGAGAATGGTGCCTTCGAGCGCGCCGGCGATGGTGCCCGAATAGACGACGTCCTCGGCAACGTTACGGCCCTTGTTGACGCCCGACAGCACCACGTCGGGCAGCTTCGCCCCCAGGATATGACGGGCCCCCATGATGATACAGTCGGTCGGCGTGCCGCGCACCGCGAAATGCCGCGGACCGACCTCGCGCAGCCGCAAGGGGTCATTGAGCGAGAGCGAATGGGACACGCCGCTCTGGTCCAGTTCGGGAGCCACGATCCAGACGTCGTCGGACAGGGCGCGCGCGACCTCCTCGATCACCTTCAGACCCGGCGCATGGATTCCGTCGTCATTGGTGCAGAGAATCCGCATGGCCACCTTTCCATCCCGTTCAAGACGATTGCCGCGGTGTCTTATCTGCTGCACGACATCGAGGCAAACCCGCCGCCTCGAGCCGGGTTCGGCAGTGGTTCAGGGCCGAATCCGCCACTGCGGCAGGAACCTGGCGAGCTTCCCTCGCGTACCCAGCCGGAGCGACGCGGCGGGGGTGACGGACACATGGGACGCTGGCGGAGGGACCGGCGCCGGCACAGCGGACTCGGCCAGCGGCGGCGCCGAAAACCGGGCTCGCGCAACACCCAGCGCCTTGTCGAAATCAGCAGCGTTGAACCAGGCCTGATGGCGCAGGGCCTCCGGCGGGCCATCATTCCACACCGCTGCACGATCGATGTCGAATGCTCCCTTCAGGCGCTGGTCGACCGCCTGGATGCCGGAGCCGGTGACGGCCCATTGCCGTCCGATCCAGAAAATATCCCGATGCAGAGCCATGATGCCGGTATCTGAAAAGCAATTGCTGAACAGAACCGAGGATACGACCCGTCGGCGCCCACGCAATGGCGGCGACCTGGGCGGATGCAATTTGCCGCGGCGCTATGGCTCCGCGGCCACCACCTTGAGGCCGCCCATATAGGGCTGCAGCACATCGGGGACGGCGATCGAGCCGTCGGCCTGCTGATAGGTCTCCATCACTGCGATCAGCGCGCGGCCGACTGCCGTGCCCGAGCCGTTCAATGTGTGCACGAAGCGCGGCTTGCCGTCGCTTCCGCGATAGCGTGCATCCATGCGGCGTGCCTGGAAGTCGCCGCACACCGAACAGCTGGAGATCTCGCGGAAGGCGCCGCCATCGCCCTGCCCGGGCATCCATACCTCGATGTCGTAGGTCTTCTGCGAGGAGAAGCCCATGTCGCCGGTGCACAGCGTGATGACGCGATAGTGCAGATCGAGCCGGCGCAGCACTTCCTCGGCGCAGGCCAGCATGCGCTCATGCTCGTCCTTGCTGGTCTCCGGCGTCGTGATCGACACCAGCTCGACCTTGGTGAACTGATGCTGACGGATCATGCCGCGGGTGTCGCGACCGGCCGCGCCCGCCTCGGCGCGAAAGCATGGCGTCAGCGCCGTGAGCCGCATCGGCAACTCCTTCTCGTCGACGATGGACTCGCGCACCAGGTTGGTCAGGGCCACCTCGGCAGTTGGAATGAGACCGAGCCGCTCGGTCTTGAGGCGCTCATCCGGCTCTGCAATCAGCTCGCCCTTCACGGCCCAGAACTGGTCGTCCTCGAATTTCGGCAATTGGCCCGTACCGAACATGACGTCGTTGCGTACCAGCAGCGGCGGATTGATCTCGGTGTAGCCGTGCTCATTGGTATGAAGATCGAGCATGAACTGCCCGAGCGCGCGCTCGAGCCGCGCCAGGCCCCTCTTCAGCACGACGAAGCGCGCGCCCGACAGCTTCGCAGCCGACTCGAAGTCCATGGTGCCAAGAGCCGCACCGAGATCATCATGCGGCTTCGGCGCGAAGGCGTAGTTGCGCCGGGCGCCGAACATGTGGCGCTCGACATTGTCGTGCTCGTCCTTGCCGTCCGGCACCTCGTCGAGCGGCAAATTGGGAATCGCCGAGAGCTCGCGCGCCAGCTCCTCATCCGCCTGCTTCGCGGCCGCCTCGAGCTCTGGCATGGTGGTCTTGAGCTTGGCGACCTCCTCCATCAGCGCCGATGCGCGCGCGTCGTCCTTGGCCTTCTTGGCCTCGCCGATTTCCTTGGAGGCGGCGTTGCGCCGCGCCTGCGCCTGCTCGGACGCCAGGATCGCAGCGCGACGCCGCTCGTCGATGGCGAGCAGCTGCGACGACTGGGGCGACAGACCCCGGCGCGTCAGCGCCGCATCGAAACCTTGCGGATTGTCGCGGATCGATTTGATGTCGTGCATGGTCGTTCGGTCCTGGAGACGAAAAGATCTCGGCGAGTCGCCCGGGGTCACGGGCCGGCTTGCACTACCGCGAATGGCAGCGGATGGGAACAGGCCAGGCCGGGCGGGAAGCCCGGCCCTACTCGGCCGGATTGCTGGGCAGATTGCCGGAGCCGGACGACGTGCCGGAGCCCGACTTCGCAGCCGCTTGCTTCTCGACGATCCCCACCGCGATGATGGCGCCTTCGTAGAGGGCCAGCAGCGGGATCGCCAAGGACGCTTGGCTCAGCACGTCCGGCGGCGTCAGCACGGCGGCGATGATGAAGGCGATGACGATGAAATAGCGCCGCTTCTCTTTCAGCATCTGCGAGGTCACGATGCCGATGCGACCAAGCAGGGTCAGGATCACCGGCAGCTGGAACGCGATGCCGAAGGCGAAGATCAGCGACATCATCAGCGACAGATATTCGCCGACCTTGGGCATCAGCGCGATTTGCGCCGTCTCGGGGCCGCCGAGCTGCTGCATGCCCAGTGAGAAGCGCACGATCATCGGCCACACCGCAAAATAGACCAGCATGGCGCCGAGGACGAAGAAGACGGGGGTCGCTATCAAGTAGGGTAGGAAAGCATTGCGTTCGTGGCGATACAGCCCCGGCGCCACGAACTTGTAGATCTGCGTCGCGATGATCGGGAACGAGATGAAACCGGCGCCGAACATCGCGAGCTTGAGCTGCGTGATGAAATATTCGAGCAGCTGGGTGTAGATGAACTTGCTGTTCTCGGCCCCTGCCACCCAGACGAACGGCAGCACCAGGATGTTGTAGATCTGCTTGGCGAAAAAGAAGCAGAAGATGAAGGCCACGCCGAAGCCGAGCAGTGCCTTGATCAGCCGCGACCGCAGCTCGATCAGGTGATCCATCAACGGGGCCTTGCTGGCCTCGATATCTTCGACGGTCATGACGCTTTGGCGTCCTTCAGACGTTCAGCTTCTGCTGACGCAGACATTTCTGGCTGCGGCTCGGGCTTGATTTCACGCACGATCGCCAGCGGCTCGCCCACGGATTGATGGACTTCAGCCTCCACGAAGGTCTCGGCCACTGGAGGTTCGGGGGTGGTCGGGGTCATCATAGCAGGCTCGGGCGAAGCAGCAGCGACATCCGATGCGGGTGCCGGCTCGGCGGACTTGTCGATCCCCTCGATATCGAGAGCCTTGTCGACGTCGCGCTGCAACGAGGAAATCACGCCGGTCGGGGTGAAACCGCTGGCCGCCTCGCGGACCTCATCGAAACTCTTCTTGAGGTCGGCCATCTCCGCTTCGCGCATCGCCTCCTGGAACTGGCCCTGGAACTCCGAGGCCATCCGGCGCGCCTTGCCGATCCATTGCCCGACCATGCGCAGGACGCCCGGAAGCTCCTTGGGACCGATCGCGATCAACGCGACGACCCCAATGACGAGCAGCTCACTCCAGCCGATATCGAACATGAAACAATCCGCCTACGCGACGACGCCTCTGATCCCGCCTGCCCGGACCTGTCCGAACAGGTCCCGGTGCCGTCCCTGCGGGAGCGCGCCGCCCGCGCCTTTCACGCGCAGATCAAACGGCTTTGCTGCCGACATCCGTGCGGGTGGCCGAAGGCGTGGCGCCGTGATCGATCGACTTGACGGGCTCGGTCTTCTCCGGCGCCTTGTCGTCGTCCTGCATGCCCTTCTTGAACGCCTTGATGCCCTGCGCGACGTCGCCCATCAGATCGGAAATCTTGCCGCGCCCGAACAACAGCAGGACGACCGCGATCACGACGATCCAGTGCCAAATGCTAAGCGAACCCATCCTGCAACCCTCCAAACACCGGCGCAGCCTTCACCCGACTGCCCGTCGACGCTACCGCCGAAACCGCGCCATATCCATGGACTTGACCGCGACACTTCGCTTCTAGCATTCGATTGCGAAACAGCAACACGAACGCGGCCTGTCACTGGCCGAAAATAGCGCGCGGACAGCCCGATCTGGGCGGAAGGTAGGCGCCAACGCCTCCAAAAACAAGCACTTAAGGTCCGACAAATCGAGGCCGGACCTACGCAATAACGCGAGTGTTAACAGCCCCGGCCGCTAGTTTTAATGCGGCGAGCCGTCGTCGTCGGTATCGCGGTCGTGCGCGTCATCGGCCGCGTCGATCTCCTCATCCGCCGCGTCGACCTCGGCCTCGGCCTCGTCGTCTAACTGAGCGTCAGCGTCGGCAGACAGCTCGACGAGTTCGATAACGGCCCCGTCGTCCGGCCCGACCTCGATCTCCTCGACGGCCAAGTCCACCTCGGTGATCTCGGTTTCCGCATCGGCGCCCGGCAGTTCCAGATCGCCAATGGCGACCTGCGACGAGGTGTCGTCCCGAACAGCGGCCTCGGCGGTCGCCATCTGGCCTTCGGCGACCTCGGCCGCAGCCGTGTCGGCTGCGACCGTTTCCATCTCGGCCGTTTCGTCTTCCGCGGCTTCGGCCTCGCCAGATTCGGCCTCGACCGCCGGCGCAAGCGCCAGATCGAGATCGCCCGGATCCAGCGGCTCCTCGTCCTCCCGGAGCGTCGGATCGTCCGATGGCGTCGGGACGGTGAAGCCGGTCGGCAGGCGAGAATCCAGCAGGCCCGTGCCCTTCAGCTCTTCCAGGCCAGGCAGATCGCCCAGGGTCTCCAGGCTGAACTGGGCCAGGAACGCATCGGTGGTGCCGAAGGTCAGCGGACGGCCCGGGGTCTTGCGGCGCCCGCGTGGCTTGATCCAGCCGGTCTCCAACAGAACGTCCAACGTTCCCTTGGAGGTGACGACGCCGCGGATCTCTTCGATCTCGGCACGCGTCACCGGCTGGTGATAGGCAACGATGGCCAGAACTTCGATCGCCGCGCGTGACAGCTTGCGCGTTTCGGTGCTCTCGCGCGTCATCAGCCAGGCGAGATCACCGGCGGTACGGAAGGTCCACTTGTTGGCGACGCGCACGAGGTTGACGCCGCGATTGGCGTATTCCGCCTGCAGTTGCGCCAACGCGGCCTTGATATCGACACCTTCAGGCATTCGCTTGGCAAGCGTGGCCTGCTCGAGCGGCTCGGCCGAGGCAAACAAGAGTGCCTCGAGGATGCGCAACTCTTCGGGGCGCACCTCGGGCTCGCTCGTCGCGATCTCGTCGGGCTCTTCCATGCGCAGTTCCGCCAAGCTTGCCATGGCAGGGTCTCCTTCTTCGTTACTCAACCGTCAAGTCCGGCGCAGCCATGGCGCCGGGCTGGATCGGTGGACGCTTACGAAAATACAGCGGCGCGAACGCCTGCTTCTGGTTCAGCTCGAGCTGCCCTTCGCGGACCAGCTCCAGCACGGCCGCAAAGCTCGATGCGAAGACGGTAGCCTTTTGGGCCGGCTCGGCGACGTAGCTCAGCAGATAGTCGTCGAGACATCCCCAGTCGTCCGACACCTCGGTCATGCCGACGAGCCGTTCGAGCGACGCGCGCGCCTCGGCGAGCGACCAGACGGTGCGCTTGGCCATATGAACGGATGTCACGACACGTGCCTGCCGCTGAATGGCGTAGGCCGACAGCAGGTCGAACAGGGTGGCTGTGAACTTGGGGCGGCGGACTTCCGCGATTTCTTCCGGATTGCCGCGGGGAAACACGTCGCGCTGGAACTGCGGACGATTCATCAGACGATTGGCGGCCTCGCGGATCGCCTCCAGGCGGCGCAGCCGGTTGGCGAGCGCGGTCGCCATCTCCTCGGCGCTCGGCCCTTCCTGCGCTGGCGGCTCGGGCAACAGGAGGCGCGACTTCAGGAAGGCGAGCCAAGCCGCCATCACGAGGTAGTCGGCTGCAAGCTCGAGCCGGATCTTGCGCGCGGCCTCGATGAACTGGAGATACTGGTCGGCCAACGCCAGGATCGAGATCTTGGCGAGGTCGACCTTCTGCTGCCGCGCCAGCGCGAGCAGCAGGTCGAGCGGGCCCTCGTAGCCCTCGACGTCGACGACCAACGCCGGTTCGGCCTCGGCCAGCTCCGTGGTGGGCCGGCCGGTTTCAAACGACAGAATTTCAGCGGTCATGCGCTAGCGGGTCCCAGCCGGTTGATCAAGGCGTCGAGCTCGCCGCGCGCGGCGTCACGATCGAAGCCTGTGGGTGCCTTGCGCGCCGCAAGCGCACGATCGGCGCGAACCAGAGCCTGGCCGGCCAGCTCCGGCGTCTCGGCCGCGACCGCCTGCATCTCGTCCAGTCTGCCGTTGCAGTGAAGAACCATGTCGCAGCCGGCCGCCACGATCGCACGCGTGCGCTCGGCGATCGATCCGGCCAATGCGTTCATGGAAACGTCATCACTCATCAACAAACCCTGGAACCCGATCCGTTTGCGAATCACCCGTTCGATCATTGTCGCAGAAGTCGTGGCCGGATGGGCGGCGTCGATCGCGCTAAACACAACATGTGCAGTCATCGCCATCGGGAGGTCGGCCAGCGGCCTGAAGGCGGCGAAATCGGTTGCGTCGAGTTCGGCTTCCGGCGTGTCCACGGTCGGCAGCCGGAAATGGGTGTCGGCGGTGGCACGGCCATGCCCCGGAATGTGCTTCAGCACCGGCAGCACGCCGCCCTGCTCCAGCCCCTCCGTCACCGCCCGGGCGATCGCCGCCACCTTTTCTGGCGTCGTGCCATAGGCCCGATCCCCGATCACGGCATCGGCGCCGGCAACAGGGACGTCTGCGAGCGGCAGGCAATCCACGGTGATGCCGAGCTTGAGCAGGTCGTCGGCGATCAGGCGGGCGCTGAGCCAAGCGGCACGGAGGCCCGCGGCCGAATCAAGGTCGTAGAGACGGTCGAACACCACGCCGGCGGGATAGGCCGGCCAATGCGGCGGCCCCAGCCGCTGCACCCGGCCACCCTCTTGGTCGATCAGCACTGGAGCGTCGGCGCGGCCGACGCAGGTCCTTAATTCCTCAACCAGTGCAGTCACTTGGGCGGGTGACTGGACGTTGCGTTTGAACAGGATGAAGCCCCAGGGCCTGAACTCGCGGATGAACGCGCGCTCGGCGTCGGTAAGATCAGGCCCGGAGATGCCGGTAATGAAAGCCCGCATGGTCATGCGGGCCGCATAGACCCCGCCTCGGGGGCGGTCAAGCAAGCCTTACTGGTTGCTAAACGGGAAACACTGTCCGCCAGCAGTTTTCAACGATCCGCACATCTTATTGGCCTCTTCCTTCGTCGCGAAGGGCCCGACGGCTGCGCGGTACCTGACACCGCCCTTCTCACCCAGATCCATCCGCCTGATGATCGGCTCATATTTGCCAAGCACGGCGCCGTACTTGTCCTGCACCGCCTTGTAGGACGACATCGCCTCCGCCTCGCTGGCCTGCGACGAGATCGAGACCAGATAGCCGCCGGTACGATCATTCTGGGTCTGCTCGGTGACCGGCACGGCCGCGGCGATGCGCGCCGGTGCGGCGGCCTGCGGTGTCAGCGGCATCGGACTGTCGTTGGCGGCCGACGCGTTGGCGTTGGCCGCCGATTTGCGGCCCTTCTGCGTCGCCGCCGGCTTGGTTGCAGGCGTCGCCGGCATCGGCGGATCGACCGCGGCGGCCTGATTGCCCCCCGTCACGGACAGCGTCTTGATCGGACGCGGATCACTGTTGGGCAAAATGCCATTGGCGTTGGCCATTTGCGACATCGGGGCCGCCCCGGCGCTGACCGGCGGCGGAGCCGCATTCTGGTTCATTTGCGGGAACACCACGCGCGGATTGCCGCCGCGGACGTTCAGATCCATCGGCGTCTCCTCGCGGGACACCAGCTTCTCGCCGCCGTCATTGCCGAGCAGGCGATCGGGCACCTTCGGCGTCGGATCCTGCTGGGCCATGATCTTGGTCGGACTGTTGTCGGCGCGAATGATCGGCGGCTCGCCGGTACGGCCGGACGAGATGTAGGTCTTGTAGCCATAGGCGCCGCCGGTGCCGACCACCGCAAGGGTCAACACCGCGAGCACGGTGCTCATGCCGCTGCGCCGCCGCGGCCGCTCCTCTTCCTCGCTCTCGTCGTAGCCGTCCTGATAGCCGTATTGGCCGTCCTGGAAATCGTTGTCGCCCTGAAACCCCTGCTGTCCCGAGCCCATCTGCCCGAACAGCGCATCATCATAGCGCGAGGAGTCCGGCTCGTTGTCATCGAAGCCGTTGTCGCGGTTGTAGTCGCGGTCGTTTTCGGCGAACCCGTGGCGCGACTCCCCGACGCTGTAGTCGAGCTTGGACAGCTGGTCGGCGAACTCCGCGTTCGGATAACCCTGCTGCTGCCGGGGAGCGGGCGCGGGCGCGAAATCCTGGTCCGGGAAGCCCGGCTGGCCGCGCGGATCCTGATAGCCCGCCGGAAAGGCCGGCGGTGCCGGCGCCGGCTGCGGCGGCTCGCGGCCGATGTCGGCGAAGGGGTTGGCGGCGGCAGGCTGGGCACGTTGCATCCAGGCCGGAGCGCCAGCAGGCGGCATGCCGGGAACCGGCTGTTCTGGCGCGGGCGCGGCGGGGCGCACCATCGGACGCGGCTGAGATTGCGGAGTTGCCCGGCCCGACGCGGCAAAAGGATCGTTCTGCCCGATCAGGCGAGCGAGTTCGGCGAGCGGATCGGCATCGGCCTGCTGGTTTCCACCACGGCCAAAACCATCAGCGGGAAAGGGTCTGTCCTGGTAACGATCAGCCATCGTGATGAAGCGTCCCTGCGGGTGAGCCGCATATGCGTCCTAAGGCGGACCCTGCCAGATTGAGGCCCCCAACTGAAGTCGTGTGTTTCCCCCAATCAGCGCATTGCATCAGGAGCATTAACGCCCAAGATCGCAAGTCCCGACGCCAGAACCGAGACGACGCCCTGAACCATGGCCAAACGTGCCTTGGTCAATTCTGCATCATCATCGATAATGAAGCGTAAATAGGGCAAATCCCGCCCCCGCGTCCAGAGGGCGTGAAATTCGCTTGCAAGTTCATATAGGTAGAAGGCGATCCGGTGCGGCTCATGCGCTACGGCCGCGCTCTCAACCGTACGTGGGTACAGCGCCAGCCGTTTCAAGAGGTCGTGTTCAGCCGGGTCGGATAGTTTTTCGAGATTCGCCTGCGCCAGGAACGCGAGTCGCGCGCCCTCCGCCTCCGGCAATTCGGGCAGGCTTTCCCGGGCATTGCGGAAGATCGAATGCCCTCGCGCGTGGCCGTACTGGACGTAGAACACGGGATTGTCGCGCGACTGCTCGATCACCTTGGCAAGGTCGAAATCGAGCACGGCGTCGTTCTTGCGGTAGAGCATCATGAAACGGACCGCATCACGCCCCACTTCATCAACAACTTCCCGCAAGGTGACGAAGTCGCCAGAGCGCTTCGACATCTTCACCGGCTCGCCATTGCGCAACAGCTTGACGAGCTGCACGACCTTGACGTCGAGTACTGCCTGCGCAGCGGTGACGGCCTTCACCGCTGCCTGCATGCGCTTGATGTAGCCGCCGTGATCAGCGCCGAATACGTCGATCAGGTCGGCGAAGCCGCGCTCGAACTTGTGCCGGTGGTTGGCAATGTCGGAGGCGAAATAGGTGTAGCTGCCGTCCGACTTGATCAGTGGACGATCGACGTCGTCGCCATAGGCGGTGGCGCGGAACAGGAGCTGCTCGCGATCCTCCCAATCCTCCACCGGCGCGCCCTTTGGCGGCGGCAGACGGCCTTCATACACGTCGCCCCGCTCGCGCAGGAACTCGATCGTGTCGGCAACCTTGTTGGTGCTACCTGCAATCAGCGAGCGCTCCGAAAAGAACACGTCATGACGGATGTTCAACGCGGCGAGATCGTCCTTGATCTCGGCCATCATCATCGCGATCGCCTTGTCGCGTACGATCGGCAGCCACTCGGTCTCAGCGAGCGCCTTGAGCTTGTCGCCGTGCTCGCTCGCGAGCGCCTGCCCGACCGGCTTGAGATAGTCGCCGGGATAGAGCCCATCCGGAATCGCGCCGATATCCTCGCCGAGCGCCTCGCGATATCGGAGGAAGGCGGAGCGCGCGAGCACGTCGACCTGCGCGCCGGCGTCGTTGATGTAGTACTCGCGCGTGACGTCGCGCCCGGCGAACTGCAGCAGGCTGCATAGCGCATCGCCGAACACGGCGCCGCGGCAGTGTCCGACATGCATCGGCCCGGTCGGATTGGCCGACACGTACTCGACGTTCACCTTCGGCGCGCCGGGCACCGGTGCGACGCAGCCGTAGGCAGCGCCTTCGCGCAGGATCGTGCCGAGCGCTTGCGCCCAGACCACCGGCTGAAGCGTCAGATTGATAAAGCCGGGACCGGCGACGTCGACCTTGGCGACGAGTTCGTCGGCCCGCAGACGTTCGGCGATCTGCTCGGCGAGATCGCGCGGCTTGGCCTTCGCCTCCTTGGCGAGCACCATCGCCGCATTGGTGGCCATGTCGCCGTGACTCGGATCGCGCGGCGGCTCGACCACCACGCGCGAAAAATCGATGCCCTCGGGCCAGCCGCCCTGCTTGGCGAGCGCGGCGCAGATGGCGTGGACACGCGCGAGCATGTCGGCAAAAAGGTAAGGGGTGGAAGCTTGTTCGACCATGCCGCCGCCTAACGCAAATCCGGAGTCGAGTCAAAAAGCCGGTGGTGCTCCGTTAAGGCGAAACGGTCCGTCATTCCGGCGATAAAGTGGCCGATGCGGCGAGCCCGATCACCCTCGCCCTCGCAACCGTCCAGCCAGCCCACGGGCAGCGTCGAACCGTCCACATGGTAGCGGCCGTACAGGTCGGCGACGATGCGCTCGGCATCGCGCATCACCCGCATCACCCGCTCATGGCGGTACATCCGCTGCCAGAGAAACCCTTTGATGGTCGCCTCGTGCTCGGCCACATCGGCCGGAAATGCCACCAGCGGCCCGCTGTGCCGCCTGATGTCGTGAGGCGACATCGGCTGCGCGCGCGCGATCCGGCGCTCGGTCTCGGCCGCCACGGCTGCGATCAGGTAAGAGATCAGCTCGCGCACCAGCTCGGCGCCGCGCCGGATCGGATCGAGCGCCGGATATTGGCGGTCGATCTCGGCGATCATCGCCGCGAGCAACGGAATCTCCTTGAGGTCGTCGACCGTGAACAGGCCGGCGCGCAGCCCGTCGTCGATGTCGTGGGCATCATAGGCGATGTCGTCCGCCAGCGCCGCGACCTGGGCCTCGAGCGAGGCGTAGCTCCACAGTTCCAGGTCGAACCGGGCGTTGAACTCGGTAATTCCCGGCGGGATCGGCGCCTGCAACGGCCCGTTGTGCTTGACGATGCCCTCGAGCGATTCCCAAGTCAGGTTGAGACCGTCGAAATCCGGGTAGCGCTGCTCGAACGACGTGACGATGCGCAATGTCTGGGCATTGTGGTCGAAGCCGCCATGGTCCGCCATGCAGCGGTTCAGCGCGCGCTCGCCGGCATGGCCGAACGGCGGATGGCCGAGATCATGCGCCAGGGCCAGAGTCTCCGTCAGGTCCTCGTCGAGGCCGAACTGGCGGGCGAGCGCGCGGGCGATCTGGGCGACTTCCAAAGAATGGGTCAGACGGGTGCGGTAGTGGTCACCTTCGTGGAAGACGAACACCTGGGTCTTGTGCTTCAGCCTTCGGAAGGCGGTCGAATGGATCACCCGGTCGCAATCCCTGCGGAAAGGACTGCGGGTGCGGGACGGCGGCTCGGCGAACAGCCGGCCCCGGCTGCGATCGGGATCGCAGGAATAGGGAGCGCGGGGGGCAGCCATTCCGACCGACACGGGCGATTGTTCCTTTTGCGGTTTGATTCCTCGGCGGAGCCCACTTAACTATGGGGAGTGCCCGGCACCAAATGAATAGGGCATGACGCGCCTCCCGGAGACCCATTGCCATGACTGATGCCTCGACCGGCCCTGTCACCATCAGCGAACGCGCCGCCCGCCGCATCGGAGAGATCCTCGGCAAGGAGAGCGCCGGCGCGATGCTGCGCATCTCGGTCGAAGGCGGTGGCTGCTCCGGCTTCCAGTACAAGTTCGACATCGACCGCGCCAAGGCGGACGACGATCTCGTCATCGAGCGCGATCGCGCGGTGGTGCTGGTCGATCCGGCCTCGGTGCCGTTCCTCGCCGGCTCTGAGGTCGATTTCGTCGACGACCTGATGGGCGCCTCGTTCCGGGTCAATAATCCCAACGCCACCGCATCCTGCGGCTGCGGCACCAGCTTCTCGGTCTAGCCTCCGTCGTATCGGTCAGACCTTCGCGGTAACGGCAGGGCTGTCGGACGGCGCAAGCGTTGGCGCTTCAACGCTCAGTGCGGGCGTTCCGATTGCCTTCAGCATCGCCGCCACCATCGCCGGCTTGCGCAACGGCTTGGCCAGAAAGTCGGTCATGCCGGCCTCGCGGCACTGCTTGATGTCGTCCGGGAAGGCATTCGCGGTCAGCGCGATGATCGGCAGCCCGGCGAGCCGCCCGCCCCTCGCCCGGATGGTCCGGGTCGCGGTGATGCCGTCCATCTCCGGCATGCGGACATCCATCAGCACCAGATCGAACTCCTGTTCGTCGGCCGCCTTCACCGCCTGCAAGCCATCCGGAACGATGCATTTCTCGACCGGGAACTCCTGCAGCATCTTCGACACCACCATACGGTTGGTGGCGTCGTCCTCGGCGATCAGCACGCGCAAGGGACGGCCGAGCGCCCCGATCCGCGCCTTGAGGTCGCCGGCGCCGACACGGTCGGCGCGCTGATCGGACACCTGCTTGTCGCTCCACGGCAAGGTCAGGCTGAAGCGGAAGGTCGAGCCTTCGCCCTGTACCGACGACACCGCAATCGATCCGCCCATCTGCTCGATGATGCGCCGGGAGATCGCGAGCCCCAGCCCGGTGCCGCCGAAGCGGCGATTGATCGACGCATCGGCCTGGGCGAAATCCGTGAACAGCTTGCCGACGCGATCGGCGGGAATGCCCATGCCGGTGTCGGAGACGCGCCACTCGATCGTCGCCTTGTGATCGTCCCGCGTGCGGCAGGCTACGGCAATGGTGACGCCGCCGCGCTCGGTGAACTTCACCGCGTTCGATGCAAGATTGATCAGGACCTGGCGAATGCGCGCCACGTCGCCCTTCAGAGCCGGCGGCAGCTTCGGATCGATGTCCGCGTTGACCAGCAGGCTCTTCGATTTCGCATTGACCCCCATGATGGCGGTGACCGCCTCGACCAGGGCTGCCGGCGAAAAATCCACCGTCTCGAATTCGAGCTTGCCGGCATTGAGCTTGGACAGATCGAGGATGTCGTTGAGGATGCGCTGCAGATTGTCGCCGGACTCGCGGATCGTCATGACCGCGTGGCGCTGCTCATCGTCGAGCTTTGTCTCCAGCAGGGTCGAGGCGAGCCCGAGCACGCCGTTCATGGGCGTGCGGATCTCGTGGCTCATCATCGCCAGGAAGTCGGACTTGGCGCGGCTCTCGGCCTCCGCCTGCTCGGCCCGCCAGCGCTCGGTGACGTCGCGGCCGAAGCCGCGATAGCCCGCGAACTTGCCCTCATGGTCGCGCGCCGGCCGCGCCGTCAGCGCCCAGCGGCGGCGCTCGCCGCCCGCGACCACGACATGGATCAGGATCTCCGGGATCGACAGCCGCTTTGCCATGCGGTCGGCGAGAGTCGAAAGCGTCGCCGTATCCGTTGGGCAGAGATATTTCAGCGTATCGATCAGCCGCTCGCCCTTGAGCTGATCGAGCGGAAGCTGCGCCACGTCGGCGAAGCGCTGCGGCGCGTCGATCAGACGGCCCTCGGCATCGGTCTGCCACAGCCAGCTCGCGGCGTTCTCCTGGAATTCCTTCAGCAGCAGCGAGATCGTCTCGTTCTGGCGCTCATGCCGGATCTGCGCCTTCAGGTTCTCCAGGAACACGTTGCCGTGCGACACCAGGTGACGCACCATGAACGAGGTGTAGAGCAGCAGGAACACGACAAGCACGAGATAGGTCGCGCCGCCGCACAGAAACAGCGAGCCCACCGAGGCGAGCATCAGGGTCCAGGTGTAGGCGAGGCCGGCCCGCGGCACGCTCGACATCGCGAACGCGCCTCCGGAGATCATCCCGGTCATCAGCGAGCCCACGATGATCTGCAGATGCGGATCGACCTGCGGCATCACGATCAGCGGCAGCGATCCCCAGATGGTCGCCAAGAAAAACGCCTGCAGCGTCATCCGGGAGATGGCGCGTTCGGACGCCTCCTGCGGCCGCGACTTGCGCGCGCGCCACCAGCCGCGCAGCGCCATGCCGCCGGCCACGGCGATCGCGGCGCCCCACGCGATGAGGAAGAGATTGGAGACGGTGTTCCAGAACACGCCGAGAATGATCGCCGCGTTGGCGAAATTGATGCCGATGGTCACGGGGACGAGGCGCGCGACGGCATCGACCTGCCGCGCCCGGATGCGCCGGCGATCGCGCTCGGTCAGCGCTTCGTCGTCGAGACCCTCGATGGCGCCGAAGCCGCCGATCCAAAGGAAGAAGACACCCAGCGGGCTGCCACCGGCCGTTCGCTTCGAGCGCGTGGGATCCCCAGGCCAATTCATGAGCGCGCAGAACCTTCCTTGTGATCCCTTGCCATGCCTGACCGGCTGCTTCAGCCGCGTTAATTGTCCCGCCCGTAGAATTACGGAAGCTCCGAACGCGCGCGCTGACAGGGCTGGATGCAACTCGTCGTTCTCGCGGCACGATATGCCCGAGTCATGATCGTCGATTTCACCCTCGTTGAGGTCGAGGGCGCAGGGAATGCCGGGTGCTGGCCGCAACCCATGGCCCGCCTGCAGAAAAAAAGCAGGCGGCAGTCACCACAGGTCCAGCCGGTCAACCGGCATTCCCTGCGCAACGGCTCTACGCCTTATACGCACTCTCCCCGGGGACCGGCTTGATTGCCCCCGTGACCGGCGGATCATCGTCCCCACCGGCTTGGCCTCAGCATCGGGAGACCAGGACCATGCGATTTCGGCGTGCGCCAGGACTGTTCGTCCGCACGGCATCAGCCATGCTGCAGTCCACAGCGCCCGTCGCATCCCGCCCCGCGTGTCGTGACGATCGCGATACGCCCCTCGTACCGGGGCGGGACGACCTGAACGAAGCATGATTTCTGATAAAAAGAAACAACGAAATTTTTCGACGCGGGACTGGACAGGGCAAATCAGCTTGAAGCGACTGACGAAAATCCTTTCTGCGCGCAGACGGATTCGACGCCGGCCGCACCGGCTGACGCTCGGAAAATACACAAGGCCGCGCCACTGATTTGCCCGACGGGCACCCGCGACGGCGCAATGTCGCGCCGCGCTCTGACCAATCGCTCAGATCACCGCGCCGGATGCGTAGGCGCTGGCCCAACGCGGAAACCCGTTCTCCATGGCGCGCGCCGCGGCGCGATCCCAGTCGTAGGTGAGCGCGAACAACTCCGCCTGCCAATGTCCGCGCCGCTCCGTCAGAACGGCATAGCGCGCGTGCGGCGAGCGATATTCGAGCTGGGCAGCGACGGGGATGTCGCCGAATACGGGGCAGCCGACGCTGCCGGGATTGACGACCAGGGGCCCGCGCGGCACCTGCACCACCGCCTGCCGATGGCTGTGGCCGCACAGCACGAGCGTGGCGCCGCTGAGATTGACGAGACGCGCGGCCAGCACGTCGCGACGCGCTGGCACGTAACGGCCGTCGTCGAGCATCTCTTCGAGGAGGCAGGTGCTGTCGTCATCCGGCGTGCCGTGCACGGCAAGAATGCCCTGCTCCAACGCGATCCGCACCGGCAAGGCATGCAACTGGCGTCGCTGCTCAGGCGTGAGCGCCGCACGCGCGAAGCGGCCGGCCGGCGACAGCTTCTCCTCCGGCCATTCCTCGATCCAGCGGTCATGATTGCCGCGCACCGTCGGCAGCGCCAGCGACTGCAGCAGCTCGAAGGTTTCCTGCGGCCATAGCGGGCTCGTGACGCAGTCGCCGAGATTGACGGTGGCATCGACGCTGCGGGTCGCGATGTCGGTGAGCACGGCCTCCAGTGCCGGAAGATTGCCATGCACATCGGAAATCACGGCCAGTCGCATTGTCGTTTCCTCGCGTCGCAATTCGTAGTGATCACTTGAGACAGAGCCATAGCATGATCGTCATTGCGAGCGAAGCGAAGCAACCCAGGGCGACCCAGGAACTCTGGATTACTTCGCTTCGCTCGCAATGACGGCGCAAACGTAGGGTGGGCAAAGCGGCGCCGAAGGCGGCGCGTGCCCACCATCGCGATCATGTTGTGGAACGGTGGGCACGGTGCTCGCGACGCTGGCGCGTCGCTGTGCGCCTTTGCCCACCCTACGATTCTCTCATTGCGGCGCATTGATCGCGAACACATCGGCGCGCTCGATGATCAGGTCGCGAAACAGACGCGCCCTATGCGACATCCATTGCGGATCGGGATAGACGACGTGCAGCGGCAGCGACGGGACGTCGTAGTCGGGCAGCAGATGGATCAGCTTGCCCGACGCGATATGCTCCACCGCGCACCAGTCCGGCAGCACGGCAGCACCGAGACCTTCGAGCGCGGCCAGGGTCATGATGTCGGCGTCGTCGCACGTGAGCGATGGCGTGATGCCGACGACGTGGCGGCCGGTCTCGGATTCGAAGCTCCATTCGTTCTTTGGCGACAACCGCGAATAGGTCACGCAGGGGAGCTCGCGCAGATCGTTCGGCAGCCGCGGCTGACGGTGCCGGGCGAGCAGCGTGGGCGCCGCGACCAGTAGCCGCTTCACGGTGCCGACGCGCCGCGCGACCAGCGAGCTCGAGCTGAGCACGCCAATGCGGACGGCGAGCTCGGTGCCGGTCTCGACGAGGTCGACGAACTGCTCGGTGAAGCGGATGTCGAGCCGCACCTCGGGATAGCGTCGGCCGTACTCGGCGAAGATGTCGGCGAAGAAGAAGCGGCCGAACGAGGTCGGCACCGTCATCCGCAAGGTCCCGGAGGGAGCGCCGACGCGGCGCGGCGACGGCACGCCGGCGCTCTCGAACAAGGTGACGATGTCCTTGGCGAGCTTGAGGACGCGATCGGCCTCCGCGGTCGGACGCAGCTTGCGCGTGGTGCGGACGAACAGGCGGCAGCCGAACTGCTCCTCCAAGAGCGCGATGCGCTTGGTGATCGCCGGTTGTCCCAAGCCGAGATCGGCCGCGGCCTGGGTGAAGCTGCCGGCCTCCATGACGCGGATGAAGGTCTGCAGCGCGTCGATCCGGTCCATCCATTCCTCCCCGGAATGAGTTTTATTCTCCTCATTCCGTATACGTCAGGAGGCGGCCTGGTCTAGCCTCTAAAAAAATCAAACGGAGGGAGACCATGGAGAAGTCGATTGGCATTGTCGGAGCCGGCATCGGCGGGCTGCATCTCGCGCTCAATCTGCAAAAGCATGGCGTCCGGGCGACGGTCCTGACCGACCGCGAGCCCGAGCAGTATGCTGCAACGCGGCTGATGAACACGGTGGCGCACCACGGCGTCACGGTGGCACGCGAGAACGAGCTCGGCGTGAACCATTGGGACGATCCTGATGTCGTCTATCACCACCATGATCACTTCTTCAATTTTCCGGGCAGCCCCCTGCTCTTCCGCGGCGCGTTCAAGCAGCCGAGCCGGGCCGTCGACTATCGGATCTATTTGCCGGCGCTGATGAAGGATTTCGAGGATCGCGGCGGCGCGATCGAATATGCCAGCATTCAGGACGACGACATTCCGGCGCTGGTGGCGCGCTTCGACCTGCTCGTGGTGTCGACCGGCAAGGGCGCGCTGGGGCGGATGTTCAGCCACCGGCCGGAGCTGTCGCCCTACAATCAGCCGCAGCGCCTGCTCTGCGTCGGCCTCTATGACGGCGTCGACCACGGCAGCCCCGACGGCGACGATCCGCGCGGCGTGACGCTGTCGGTCTCGCCGGGGCATGGCGAGATGATCGTGATCCCGACGCTCACCTTCGGCGGCATGAAGACGGCGCTGCTGATGGAGAACATTCCCGGCGGCGACATGGCCGAGCTGGTGTCGCTCAACTACGACGCCGATCCCTCAGCCTTCCGGCAGACGCTGCTCGACAAGCTGGAGAAGCACCATCCGCACACCTACAACCGGATCGACACGCACCGCTTCGATCTGCAGCCGCTGGACCTCTTGCAGGGCGCCGTGGTGCCGACCGTGCGGCGCTCCTCGGTCAGCTTCGACGACGGCAAGATCGCGATCGCGCTTGGCGACGTGCACTCCGTGGTCGATCCGATGATGGGCCAGGGTGCCAACATGGCCTCCTATGCCGCGTTCGAGCTTGGCAAGGCGATCACCGAGGCGGTGGCGTTCGACGACCGCTTCGTCGAGACGGTGGATCGCGCGCGCGAGAACCGCGTGCTTGCCGCAGCGCGCTGGACCAATCTGATGCTGCAGCCGCCGTCGGAGGCGATGGGCCGGCTGATCTTCACCATGGCGCAGGATCGCGGGCTCTGCGACGAGTTCACCGACAATTTCAACTATCCTGAGCGGCAGTGGGACCGGCTGGCGAGCGAGCGGCGGATTCATGCCTGGATCGATGACCGAGCAAAGCTTGCAGCGTGATGGCGGAGAGAAGCCGATGAGCCATCAGCCGGACCCGGCCAGTTTTCGCGCGGCCGCGTCGCGGTTCTCGACCGGTGTGACCGTGGTGACCAGCAGCGGTGACGACGGCGCGCCGGTCGGCATGACGGCCAACAGTTTCACCACGGTCTCGACGCAGCCTCCGACGGTGCTGGTGTCGCTGAAGCGCGGCCGGACGTGGCAGGCGGTGAGCGAGACGCGCCGCTATGCGGTCAATGTGCTCGCCGCCGACGCTGTCGCGATATGCCGGCATTTCGCCGGCACCCCGCTAGCCCAAGGAGCACCAGCGCTTGACGCGCGCGACGGGTTCTTCCTGCTGCCGCAGGCTATCGCGCAGTTCGGCTGCGAGGTCGTCAGCACTGTCGAGATCGCCGACCACACGCTGTTCATCGGCGAGGTCCGGTGGTGCAGGCACCGGGATGGCCTGCCGCTCGCGTTCTACGCCAGCCGCTTTCGCAATGGGCTGGGCGCGGAGATCTTGCCGGGCGATGCGATGGCGTATCCGGCCGAGGGATGGTCGATTTGACCGCGTGGCCCGGTGGGCACGGCGCTGCGCGCCTTTGCCCACCCCACCAGTCGACGGAAGTCTGATGCGGTTCGCCGGGACGACTTAGTGAGCCAAACATCGTCACATTGAAGACTGCGGGTCCGGCACAGTCGTGAGGCTCAACCGCCGATCAGTCCGGGGGCGACGCCCCCCGTTGTGGCGGCTCCAGAATGACCGGAGCGCAGCCACGTGACGATCGAACCTGAATTTTACCGCCCACCCCGCCTCGCCGTCAAATGGATCGGCACCGCAAGCACCAGCCCTGCGGCCGGTGGTCCACAGGAGTTGCGCTCGTCGTCAGCTAGCGGCGCTCGTTCAGCCTGTGATTCCCACGCCATTCGCCTTGACCGGGGTGGTCGCGGCTTGATCTAACCGGGGCCGTTTCTCCTTCCCCCGGGAACCTCAGGCCATGCGCATCGCCACCTGGAACGTCAATTCGGTCCGGCAGCGGATCGATCACCTCCTCACCTGGCTGAAGGAGTGCGCGCCGGACATCGTCTGCCTGCAGGAAATCAAGTGCACCGATGACGCGTTCCCCAGGCTGGAGATCGAGGCGCTCGGCTACAACGTGGTGACGCACGGCCAGAAGACCTTCAACGGCGTGGCGCTGTTGTCGAAGCTGCCGTTCGACGAGACCAAGTCCGGGCTCGATGGAGATGCAGAGGATGTGCATGCGCGCTTCCTGGAAGGCGTGGTCAGCCTGAAGCACGGCGTGGTGCGTATCGCCTGCCTCTATCTGCCCAATGGCAATCCGCCGAACACGGAAAAATATCCCTACAAGCTCAAATGGATGTCGCGGCTTCGTGACTATGCGCATGAACGGCTGAAGACCGAGGAGCCGCTGATCCTCGCAGGCGACTTCAACGTCATCCCCACGGCGGCCGACGTCTCCAATCCGGAAGCCTGGGTCGAGGACGCGCTGTTCCGGCCCGAGACGCGCGAGAGCTTCCAGGCGCTGCTCGGCCTGGGGCTGACGGACGCGCTGCGCGCGGTGACCGATGCGCCCGGGCAATACACGTTCTGGGACTATCAGGCGGGCGCCTGGCAGAAGAACATGGGGATCCGAATCGATCATCTGCTGCTGTCGCCGCAGGCCAGCGACCGGCTGGTCGAGGTCGGCATCGACAGTTATGTCCGCGCCTGGGAGAAGCCGTCCGACCACGTGCCGGTGTGGGCCGATTTCGATATGGAGACGGCATGAGCGTCAAGCCGCGCCCGCCATCGGAGCGGCAGCAGACGCCGTCCCGAGCGTTGCAGGCGCGGTGATCGCCATCTCGCGATAGACCGTCGCGATCTCGTCAAACCCCGAACGCAGCTGCCGCATCTCGCCGGCCGCGAGCCGCACGCCGATGCCGGCATCGTCGGGGAGAAGGCTCGCTGCGGCGTAAAGCCCATCGATGCGCGCGATCGCCGATGTCAGCCGCAGGCTCACTGCGGCGAGATCGTGCCCCGCCAGCACCAGCACGGCGGTGCCGAAGGCCCGGCGGCCCTTGAACAGGACAGCCTCAGGACGACGCAGCCACATGCGGTCGATCAGAATGGGAGCGCCACCCGGCCTTCGCACGATGACGGTCGACTCGAGCTCCCTGAACAGGCGGCCCTGCCCCGCCGGATCGTGCATCGTGAAGGCGTCGGTCACGAGCGCTGAGGCATCGGTGGCGCAGGCGAGATCGACGATCTGACACAGCGCGGCATCAGGAAACAGGATGCGCGGCTCAGGCCGATAGTCGAGGCTCGCCCCTGCGGCCACGCTGAGCGCCACATGCTCGACGGCCCGCGTCCGCGGCTCGGCGCGATGCACCGATGTCGCGCCCTGCGTGGTGACACAGACTGAGGAGCCTTCCCCGAGCGTGAAACGCTGGGTCAGCCGGTCCTCGCCATGCACCGCGCCACTGCCGGTCTGCAGGATCACGCTGAGGAGATCAGGCCGCTCGGCATCGGTATGGAAGCTGCGCGTCAACACGAACGGCCAAGCGAACAACCGGCGATCGATCACGGTGCGGCCGCCGCGCCGGACGAAGCTCAGGTCAAGCCGCGGCTGCTCTATGGGGACGCCATCGGTCACGTGCGGAACAGCACCTCGCGCTCGAGCAGGTCGACGATCGCTTCAACGCCCTCGCCGCGCCGGCAGTTGGTCAAGAGCACGGGCCGGCCGCCGCGCACCTCCGTCGCCTCGCGCTGCATGCGGGCGAGATCGACGCCGACATGAGGGGCGAGATCGACCTTGTTGATGACGAGCAGATCGGCGCGGACCACGCCGGGACCGCGCTTGCGCGGGATGTCGTCGCCGCCGGCGACGTCGATCACGAACATCCAGAAATCCGTGAGGTCGCGCGAGAAGGTCGAGGCGAGATTGTCGCCGCCGCTCTCCAAGAGGATCAGCTCGACGCCGGGAAAGCGCCGCTCCAATTCGTCGGCGGCCTCGATGTTGAGCGTCGGGTCCTCGCGGATCACGGTGTGCGGACAGGCGCCGGCCTCGACCGCCGAGACTCGTTCGGGATCGATCAGGCCGGAGCGGCGGACGCGCTCGGCATCCTCGGCGGTGACGAGATCGTTGGTGATGACCGCGATGTCGATGCCGCGCGCCTGCAAAGCCGGGATCAGGCGTTCGACCAGGGCGGTCTTGCCGGAGCCGACGGGGCCGCCGATGCCGACGCGCGCGGCGGCCATGGGCTGATCGACGCGCGTGAGAGCGAGCCGGCTCATCGCAGCATGAACCTCCTGGCGAGCGGCACCGTGGTGGCCGGCGAGCACATCAGCAGCTTGCCGTCGGCGCGCACCTCGAAAGTCTGCGGATCGACCTCGACATGCGGCATCGCCGCGTTTCTGATCATGTCGGTCTTGCGCAAACGGCGGACGTTCTTGATCTGCACGGTCTCCCGTCCCAGCCCGAGCTTGCGGCGAATGTCGGCCTCGACTGCGAGCTTCGACATGAAGTTGACGCCGAGCCGCTGCGGCGCCGCGCCGAGCGCGCCCCACATCCGCTTCTGGATCATCGGCTCCGACAGCCCGAGGCTGCCATTGCCGTCGCCCATCGCCGCCCACACCGGAAAGCCGTTCTTGATCACCATATAGGGCTTGAGGCCGAACGAGGCGCGCGGCCACAGCACGAGATCGGCCATCTTGCCGACCTCGATCGAGCCGACGACGTGATCGATGCCGACGGCGATCGCCGGGTTGATCGTGAGCTTGGCGACGTAGCGCTTGATGCGCTCATTGTCGGCGCGTGCGGTCGTCTCCTCCGGCAGGCGGCCGATGCGGTCCTTCATGACGCTGGCGAGCTGCCAGCATTTGGCGACGTTCTCGGCGAGCCGGCCCATCCCCTGCGTGTCCGTGCCGAAGATCGAGATCGCGCCCATGTCGTGCAGGAAGTCCTCGGCCGCCATCGACTGCGCCCGCACCCGCGCCTCGCCGAACATGACGTCCTCGGGGGCGTTGTAGTTGAGCTGATGACAGATCATCGTCATCGGCACGCCCTCCTCCATCCCATACGAGGTGTAGGGATTGGTCGGATTGGTCGAGGACGGGATGACGTTGGGCCACGACACGACCTTGAGCAGGTCGGGCGCATGGCCGCCGCCGGCGCCCTCGACGTGGTACATGTGGATGGTGCGGCCATCGACCGCCGCCATGGTGTCCTCGCAGAAGCCGTATTCGTTGATCGAGTCGGTATGCAGATGGACGGCGAAATCGTTGCGGTCGGCGGCGATCAGGCTCTTGTCGATCACGTCAGGCGCGGCGCCGAAATCCTCGTGGATCTTGACCGACATGCCGCCGGCGGCGACCGCCTCCTCGACGGCTTCGGGATTGGAGCCGCCACGGCCGAACAGCGCGTAGTTCAGCGGCGAGAACTCGATCGATTTGAGGAAATGGCCGAAGTTCGGCCCCGAGCCGCTGCCGACGTCGAAGACAGGCCCCGAGCCGTTGCCAACCAGGGTCGTGGTGCCGCCGGCCAGCGCATGATCCGACTGCTCCGGCGAGATCAGATGCGCGTGGCTCTCGATCGCGCCCGCAGTGACGATGAACGGGCCGCCGGCGATCGGCGCGGTGGTGTGTCCCACCACCATGTCCGGATGCACGTCCGGCATCACGTCGGGGTTGCCGGCCTTGCCGATGCCGACGATGCGACCGTCGCGAATGCCGATGTCGGCCTTCACGATCCCGGCGACAGCATCGATGATGGTGGCGTTCTTGATGACGACGTCGAGCACCTTGTGCTGACAGGTGCGATGGCCGGCGACGGCCTCGCCGTCGCGCAAATTCTTGCCGGCGCCGACCAAAAGCTCATGACCGTAGGTGGTGTAGTCGTGCTCGATCTCGGCGAGCAAGCTGGTGTCGGCGAGCCTGACGAGATCGCCCTTGGTCGGGCCGTAGAGCTCGGCATAGGCGCGGCGGGTCAGTGTGGCCATGATCTCAGGCTCCCAGGTAGCCGCGCGACTGCGCGAGCTTCAACGCGGCTTCGCGCGCGCCGGCCGCATCGAGCGGGCCGTTGACGAGCCCGGCCTGGCCCCGCACGATCCGGTCGCCGGTGATCGGCACCAGCCGCACCGACTTGGTGACGCCCGGCTCGAAGCGGACGCCGAGTCCCGCAGGACGATCGATCTTCATGCCCCAGGCCGCGGCGCGGTCGAACAACAGCGCGCGATTGACCTCGAAGAAATGGGTGTGGCTGCGCACCTGGATGTCGCGATCCCCGGTGTTGACGACGTCGAGCGTGACCGCCGGCAGCGCGGTGAACATGTCGATGTCGCCGGAGCCTTCGATGATCTCGCCGGGCACGATCTCATCCGGCAGAGCACCTTCGGCCGGCTGGATCGGCTCGAACAGCGCCATCACCTTGGTGCCCTCGGCGAACATCAGCTCGACATAGAGCATCGGGATCATCTGGGCCACGCCGGGCTCGACGTCGTCGGTGGTGAGCAGCCGTCCCGCCATGTCGCGGATCTCCGCGTAGGGCAGATTGCGGCGCGCCGCGGTCATCACCTCGTCGGTGATGTACGCCACAGCCTCGGGATGGCTGAGCCTGATGCCGAGCAAGCGGTTGCGCCGCGCCATCTGCGCGGCGTTGAAGATCACGAGACGATCCATCTCGGTCGGCGACAGGTTCATCATGGCGCAACCTCTCAGGTCGTGAACATGCGCACGTGCCGCAGCGGACCGCGCGACACGGCGATGTCGATGAAGGGCGTGAAGCTCGACGGCATGGCGTCGTCGTCGGGTGTGTCGTTGAGCAGATCGCCGAGCCGTGCGCGGGCAAGCACGAGGCTGCGCTGCGACTCGATGTGGCCGATCAGGCCGAGCCGCACGGCAGCGCTGACGAGGCCGGTAACGAGGGTCCAACCGGAGACCAGTTCGGCCGCGTCGAGGCCAAGGCCGGCATCGCGGCCGGTGATGGCTTGTACCACCGGCAGATGTCCGAGCCGCGCATCGGTTGAAACGCGGGCACGGTACGCCTGAGACAACGGACCGGCGAGCTTGACCCAGACGCCGAGCAGCGCCCTGCCCGCGCGCCGCGATCCCTCGCGCATCTCGGCCGACGGTGTGGTTGCCTCGGCAAGGCGATCCACGGCGGCGATCGCGGCAATGTCGTCGGCGTGCCAGGCGCGGCGCAGCAAGATGCGATCCATGCTGGCCCAGCGCTGCGCGAGGTGATCGGCAATAACGCCGTCGAGGTCGGCGCGACCGGACAGCAGGCCGTCGGCCGCGAGGCCTTCGATGCCCCAGGAGAACGCAAAGCCGCCGGCGGGAAAGGCACTGTCGCCGAGCTGCAGCAGCGCGAGCGCCTCGCCGCGGTCAAACATGATCGCGCTCCACAACCTCGCCGGCATCGAGCAGCGGCTGTATGCGGGCGCGATAGGTGTCGAGCGGGGCATCGAGCAGCACGATCAGATGATCGTCTTCGAAGCGGACGCGCCAGTGCAGGTTGCCGGCGTGCCAGCCGAGCTTCAGCGCACAGGCCGGATCGCGCGCGCGCAGGCGCCAGACCTGCTCCTCACCGAAGCGGGCGATGATCGCGCGATCGGAATCGAGATGCAGCAGCGCGCCGTCGACAAGCTGTTCGTCGCGATCGAGGCTGACGGCGCAGTCGGTGCCGCGATCGGTGGTCAGCCGGAAGCGCTTGCGGCCGGCATCCTCCGGCGGCACGAACAACAGCTCGATGCAGCCGTGGTGCTCCAGCGTGTGGAGCTGCCGGGCATAGGCCTTGTCGTCGGCGCGTCCAATGATGCCGTGCAGACGGAGCATCGGCCTTGTTCCTCTCGTTGATGTCTTCGCCGTCATTCCGGGGCAGCCCGTCAGGGCTGAACCCGGAATCTCGAGATTCTCAGGTGGGCAATTGCGCACCCTAGTTCGATGCTGTCGCATCGCGCCGGAATGACGGGTGGAGACGGCGATGCCTCGATCTCGCGGCAAGCCCATCCCGCCACTGCGCCCTCGTCCTGAGGAGCCAGCCGCAGGCGGGCGCCTCGAAGGACGATTGTTCACTCGCCTCTCGCGGCCAACTACCGCAGCGTCGCCGAGACCTCCTGCGAGGTCACCAGGATGACCTCGCCGTCGAGGATCGGCTTGGCGATGCCGAAGAAGGTCGCCACCGCAGCGGAGCCGTTGTGGCGGTCCATCGCGGCCTTGTCGGCGAAGCGCTCGTAGGTCGTGAACAGACCGGGCTCGGTCTCGCTCTGCGAGATGAAGAACCCGATCGTCTCCGGCTCGGAGGCCGTGACATGGGCCGCGACCGCAACGAGGGCATCGCGCATCGTGGCCTCGTGTCCCTCCTTGGCCCTGATGACCGCGGTGATGGTGATCATCAGAACGTCTTCCAGTCGCCGTCGGCCTCGAACGCGCTCGCCGCCTGGTAGATCGTGGACTCGCCATAGTCCTTGCCGATCAGCATCAGGCCGACCGGCAGGCCGTCCGACAAGCCGCACGGCAAGGTCATCGCCGGATGGCCTGTCACGTCGAACGGGCTGGTCGTCGCGGTCATCTCGAAGGCGCGCTGCACGACCTCGGCGAGCGGCGCGTCCTTGGCCGGGATCGGCGTCGCAACGCAGGGCAAGGTCGGCATCAGCAGGAGATCATAGGAGCCGAACATCGCATCATAGGCCGCCTTGGCTTGAATCGCGATGTTGCGCGACTTGGCGTAGTAGCGGCCGCGGTAGTGCTCGAGGCCCCACTGCCCGACCAGCATGGTCAGCTTCAACGTCACCGACAGATCGTCGGCGCGCGTGCGCCAACCGGAATGCGCATCGAGCAGGCCAACGTCATACAGGCCCTTCCAGTTGAAGCCCATGCCGTTGCCGAGCATCATCTGCACCAGGAAGCCTTCGAGCGTGATCGGATTCCACGCCGCCAGCGCATGCATGTGCTCGGGGATCGAGACCTCGGACACCGAGGCGCCCAGCTTGGCGAAGCGCTCGGCGCCGGCCTTGACCTTGCTGACGACGCCCTCTTCCATGTTCGGCGCGCTGAAGCCCTCCTTGAGCACGCCGATCTTGAGGCCCTTGACGCCCTTGCCGAGCGCCTCGGTGTAGGCGGAGACCTTCGGCGCATATTGCCTGGGATCGAGCCCGTCGGCGCCGGCCAGCACTTCGAGCAGCAGCGCATTGTCGGCAACCGACTTGGTCATCGGTCCCGTGTGGTCGATCGTCGACTCGATCGGCATCACGCCGGTGTAGGGCACGAGACCGTGGGTCGCCTTCATGCCGTAGATGCCGCAATAGGACGCGGGGATGCGGATCGAGCCGCCCTGGTCGCCGCCGATGGACATGTCGACCTCGCCGGCCGCCACCAGCGCGGCGCTACCCGAGGACGAGCCGCCGGCCGAATAGCCCATCTTCCAGGGATTGTGCACCGGCGCGGGATTGGAAGTGTGGCTGCCGCCGGACAGGCAGAAGTGCTCGCACACGGCCTTGCCGACGATGGTGCCGCCGGCATCGAGGATGCGGGCGACGATGGTGGCATCGGCGGCGGGAATGAAGCCTTCGAGCGTGGTCGAGCCGTTCATCATCGGCACGCCGGCGAGCGCGACGTTGTCCTTCAGCACCACGGTGCGGCCTGCGAGCTTGCCGCCCGATGCGCCCTTGACCTCGGTCTTGATCGCCCAGGCGTTGTACTTGTTCTCCTTCGCCGGCGGCTTGGCGCCGGGCGTGCGCGGATATTTCACCGGCGGCAGCGGGTTCGGCAGCTCATCGATGATGTCGTACTGATCGAACATGCCGCCCATCAGCGACAGATATTCGGCGGCCTCCTCGACCGTCATGTTCATGTGCAGGCTGGCGGCGAGATCGGCGACTTCCTCGGCATTCGGGCGTTTGATGGACATGAGTCATCCTTTCTTGTGAGGACAAGCTGGGCAGAGACAGCAAATTGTCAGTTCAATGGGCCGGCGCTCGCGCGCCGGTACGGGCTCTAGCTCGGGACCATCTGACCTTCCCGGGCCAGGAGAGTCTCACGGTCGAGTTCCTCGGTGATACGCCCCTTCTGGATGTGCAGGATGCGGTCCGACAACGACGTGATGAATTCGAGGTTCTGCTCGACCACGATCAAAGACATCTTCCAGCGCGACTTCAACGCCAGCAGCGTCTCGATGATCTCCTCGATGATCGAGGGCTGGATACCCTCGGTCGGTTCGTCCAGCAGGATCAGCCTCGGCTTGGTGCAGAGGCAGCGCGCCAGCGCCAGCAGTTGCTGCTCGCCGCCGGACAGCGCGCCGCCGCGACGATCGAGCAGACGGACCAGCCGCGGGAAATCCTGCAGCACGGCATCGATGACGCCGCGATCTTCCTTGGGCGCGGATGCGAGGCCCATGCGCAGATTTTCCATGACCGACAGGTCCGGGAAGATCTCGCGGCCCTGGGGCACAAGGCCGATGCCGAGCCGGGAACGCTCATGCGGCTTCAGATGCGTGATGGTCTTGCCCGCGAACACGACCGAGCCGTCGGTGGTCGGCAGATGCCCCATCAGCGTGCGCAGCGCGGTGGTCTTGCCCATGCCGTTGTGACCGAGAATTCCGAGATACTCGCCATCGGCCACGGTCATGTCGATGCCGAACAGGATCGGGATCCGGCCATACCCGGATTTGAGACCCTTGACCTCGAGGAGCACGCTCATGCGGCCACCTTCTTGCCGAGATAGACGTCGCGCACGCGCTGGTCGGCGAGCACCTTGTCGACGGTGTCCTCGACCAGCACGCGGCCCTGGTGGAACACGGTCACGCGCTTGGCGATCTGCTTGATGAACTCCATGTCGTGCTCGACCACGACAATGGCGCGGGTCTGGTTGATCTCGCGGATGATCGCAGCGGTGTGGAAGGTCTCCTCGTCGGTCATCCCCGCGGCGGGCTCGTCGAGCAGGATCAGCTCCGGCTCGGCGGCGAGCACCATGCCGATCTCGACCCATTGCCGCTGGCCGTGCGACAGGGTGGCGACGATGCTGTCGGCGTAGTCGGTCAGCCGGATCATCTCGAGCACGGCATTGACCGCCGGACCCTGCTGGCGCGGCGTCGCCTTGCGGCGCACCGCCATCCAGATGTTCTCGCGCACCGACAGGCCGTTGAACACATTCGGGACCTGGGTCTTGATGCCGATGCCCATCCGCGCGATCTCGTGCGACAGCTTGCCCGCGATCGGCATGCCGCGGAATGCGATGCTGCCCGAAGTCGGCACCAGTTGTCCGGTCAGCGTCTTGAAGAACGTGCTCTTGCCGGCGCCGTTCGGGCCGATCAGGCAGCGCAGCTCCATCTCCTGAAGCGTGAAGGTGATGTCGTCATTGGCGACCACGCCGCCGAAGCGCATCGTCAGGTGCTCGGCCTTGAGCAGAGGAACCAGGTCCGCCATGTCATTCGGCTCCTGCGGGATGCGGCGCCGCCGCTGGCTGCATCGGGGGACCGTTGGTCTTCTTCCTGTCCGGCATCAGACGCATCACGAGATCGCGGGCGGTCGGCACCATGCCCTTCGGCAACAGCAGCACGAAGATCACCAGCACGCCGCCGAGCACGAGGTTGGAGTTCAATAGCTGCTGCGAGCCGATATAGGCGACGATGTATTCGATCACGACGCAGCCGATGATCGGACCGAGCAAGGTGCCGAGACCGCCGACCGTGATCCAGATGATGATCTCGGCCGACAGCGACAGGCTGAAGATGGTGGGGCTGACAAAGGCGCCCCAGTTGACGTAGAGCGCGCCGGCAAGACCCGCGATCGCGCCGCCGAGGATGAAGGTCAGGCACTTCACGAGCCGCGGGTCATAGCCGAGCAGCGAGGCCCGCACCTCGTTCTCACGCACCGCGACGATGACGCGCCCGGCCGGCAGCGCCAGCAGCAGCCGCAGCAGCAGGAACACGCCAAGCAGCACATAGGCTGTCGTCCACCACGACTGCTCCGGCGACAGCACGGTCGACGGATCGAACGGCATGTTGAAGGTCGGCACCGCCGGCATGCCGTTGAAGCCGCCGAGCAGCGCCTTGCCGATCTTGTAGGCATCGCCCGAGGTCGAGTTGACCGAGTTGAACAGGATCAGGGTGACCGTGAGCGTGATGACGCCGAGATAGACGTCGGAGATGCGGCCGAAGAAGATGAAGTAGCCGAGGATCGCCGCGAAAAGCGCCGGAATCACGATGGCCAGCAGGATCGCAGGCGTCGAATCCTGGAAATTGATGGCCGCGATGGCATAGGCATAGCCGCCGAGGCCGAAGAAGGCGGTCTGCCCGAACGACAGGATGCCGCCATAGCCCCAGATGAAGGCGAGGCTCAGCGCCAGCACCGACATCGCGGCAAACAGCGTCAGCTGCATCAGGGCGAACAGCTCGATCACGCTCGGCACGATCGCAATCGCCACGATGGCAAGGACGATCGCACCCATCTGGCCCGCAAGACGGGAGTGCTTGGGCATCACAGGTTCCCCTTGAAGAAGCGCCCGGAGATGCCCTGCGGCAGCAAGCGGATCAGCACGATCGCGGTGGTGAAGACGATGACCTCGCCATAGACAGGCGTGGTGAAGTAGGCGCCGATCTGGTTGACCGAGCCGAACAGGCTTGCCGCGGACAGCGTGCCGGAGAGGATCGCCGCGCCGCCCCCGACCACGGTCATGAAGGCTTTTGCGACATAGGCACCGCCCATCACCGGGGTGATGCCTGACACCGGCGCCAGCAGGCCGCCGGCGAGGCCCGTCACGGCCGCGCCGAGCGCGAAGGTGCTCATGTAGACGCGGGCCGGATTGACCCCGAGCGTGGCCGCCATCGCCGGGTTCTGCATCGTCGCGCGGGCGACCAGGCCGAAGCGGGTGTAGCGCATCACGCCGTAGATGATCGCCATCATGACGGCCGCCATCAACGCAAGGAACAGCGTGTAGTAGCTCGACTGGTAGGATCCGATCGAGAAGCCGCCGAGCGGCGTCGGCACGCCCTGCTGGGTGTTGCCGTAGATCGTCGTGACGATCCCGATGATCAGGAGGCTGAGGCCCCAGGTCGCGAGCATCGAATCGACGAGGCGGCCGTAGAGAAAGCGGATCAGGCAGCGCTCGATGACGAGGCCGACGATGCCGACGAACAACGGCGCGATGATCAGCATCGCGATCCAGATGTTCACCCCGGCATTCGCCGAAATCACCGTCGCATAGGCCCCTAACATGATGAACTCGCCATGGGCGAGATTGATGATCTTCATCATGCCGAAGATGATCGCCAGTCCCAGGCACAGCAGGAACAGCGAGGAGATTCCATTGAGGACGTCGAGCGCGAGGATGACGTAGATCGCCATGCGTCAGGTCTTTCAGGGCAGTCCAATGAAACCGGGTCCCGTCGGATGGCGGGACCCGGCAGGCGTCAGAGATTGATGATGTACTGCTTAACGTCGTTCGGGTTCTTGACGAGGTCGCAGACACCAGCGGTGTCGGCCGGCTTGGCGTCGGTGTAGGTTTCCAGCACTGACCATTTGCGTTCCTTCACCTCGGCAAGGAACGCATTGCGGACCGTGTGATGCGTCGGCTTGTCCAGCGAGACCTTGCCGCTCGGACCATCGAAGACGAGGCCGCTTTCGAGCGCCTCGATCACCTTCATCCGGTCGATGCTGCCAGCCTTCTTGACGCCCTCGGCCCAGAGCATCACGCCTTCATAGGTGCACGAGGCGAGTTCGCTGATATAAGGCGAATCCGGATGCGCCTTCTTGATCTTCTCGACGAAGCTCTTGGAGGCCGGCGTGGTGAGTTCCTCGAAATAGCCGTAGGCGCCGATGATGGCGTCGCTCTCGGCGGCATCGAGCGTCGAGGGCTCGTTGACGAGGCCGAAGGTGGTCGAGGCGATCGGGATCTTCCCCTTCATGCCGGCCGCGGTCCACTGCCGGTAGAACGCCGTATGGTTGCCGCCGACCAGCGCCGACAGGATGAGGTCGGGCTTGGCCGCCTGGATCTTCGAGATGGTGGAGCCGAAATTGGTGACGTCGAGCGGGAAGAAGTCGGTCGAGAGGATCTCGCCGCCATTGTCCTTGCAGTATTTGGTCATCCACTTCGCGGTGATCTGACCGTAATTGTAGTCGGCCGCGATGATGTAGGCCTTCTTGCCGGATTTCTTCATAGCACTCGGCACAAGCTTCTCCACCGTCTGCGCCGGCGTCGTGCCGGTGCAGAAGGTGTTGCGGTCGCAAACACCGCCTTCGTACAGCGTGTTGTAGAAGTACAGCACCTTGAAGCGGTCGAAGGTCGGCCGGATCGCCTCGCGCGAGGCCGAGGTGATGCCGCCATGCACGACGTCGACCTTGTCCTTCACCGCCAACTGCTGGGCGTATTGCGAGTACATCTGGATGTTGGACTGAGTGTCGTAGTGGATCACCTTCAAGGGTCGTCCGAGCAGGCCGCCCGCGGCGTTGATCTCCTCAACAGCAAGCTGCAGCGCATAGACCATCGGCGTGCCGGAGGTGCCGATGGGACCGGACTGGTCGTGCAGGCTGCCGACCGTGATCGGGTTCTCGGCCGCGAGCGCACCCGAGCGCAGCACGGCGGGTGCCGCGATCAATGTCGAGGTCGCGATGGCCGAGCGTTGCAGGAAACGACGTCGGGAGAGAGTCATAAAGGTCCCCATGGGTTGATGATGCCGGTTCATGATCCGCGATAAGTTTAAAATGACAATATTTGAAAAGGCAAGTGTTTTTAGGAAGCGCCCTGCGCGCTAGCGCGACGCGACGACCGCGAAGTCGTAGCCGTCCAGCTCGGCGAGATGGATCGGGTGGCGTCCGCCAACCACCGGCTGCGCCTCGTTGCCGCGCGCCGTGCGCCGCTGCAGCGTGCGTCCGTAGAAGCGCCTGAGGTTGCGGGCGTCGAAGCTCTCGGCGCGCTCGATCAGAGCGGCGAGCGCGTGAATCCCTTCGTAGCAGGATTCGCCGTAGCCGTTGGGCGGGGGCGGATTGTCGCCGAATGCCGTGTAGTAGCGCTCGAGGAACGCACCGTTGTTGCGCGACCGCAGCGAGGCGAAATAGCTCGACGCCACGTAGACGTTCTCGGTCTCGCCGCTGTCGAGTCCGTAAACGATGGTCTCGTCGAAGGCGGACGAGAATCGCAGAACGTGGCGGCTGAGGCCGGCGGCGCAGAAGGCGCGGCTGAAGGCGATGCAGTCGAAGCCGAGAAAGACCGGCAGCACCACGTCGCTGCGCGTCGTCTTGATGCGGTCGAGCATCTCGTCGTAATCGTGGATGCCGACCGGCACGTAGCATTCGCCGGTCACCGTGCCGCCGAAGCGCGCGATCAGCCGCTTGGCGATCTGCAGCGACGAGCGCGGCCAGATGTAGTCGTTGCCGCAGAGGAAGAAGCGCCGGGCGCGCTTGACCTCGGAGAGCCACTGCACCGCCGGCCCCAGCAACTCGCCAGCGGTCTCGCCCGTGGTCATCACGTCGCTGTTCGCCGACAGGCCTTCGAACTGGGGCGTGTAGACGAACGGCACGCGGCCGCGCGCGGCTTGCGCGACAGGATCGCGCGCGTAGCTCGGCATCATGCCGACGAGGCCGTCGACGGCGAGTTCGTCGACCGCCTCGACCGCAGCCCGGCCCGCGCTGGCGGCGGTCGCGCCGGCGTCGATGACGATCAGCTCGACCTGTCGGCGGCGGATGCCGGCGGCCTGGTTGAGCTCGGTCACGGCCAGCCGCCCGCAGGCTTGGGCGGAGGGCGCCCACAACCCTGCCGAGCCGCGCTGAGGAATGATCAGGCCGATCCGAACGCTGCGCAAACGTGCCGCCTCTGCTGTTGCAGAGGACTTGCACTCACGAATCGTGCCAAGCGCGTTTTGGCGTCATCGGGGTCGTTCGTGTACCAAAGATCGCCGATTTTGGTTCTGGAACCTGACGCTGGTCAAAACATCGGCGCGTCATCGCCCACTCCTTGGGCAGCCGCTGCCGTGGCCTTGATGTCTCACCGTGGCCCGCGACTCACGGCGCGGTGGCGAGCGTCTTGCTCATTGGATAGGAGGCCGCGGTGCCGAACTTGCCGGCGGGCACGCCGACATCGGCGTAGCCGCGGGCAAGATAGAATCGCTGGAGGGAACGCGACGCATTCCGCTCCTGCTACTCGCGCTTGCCCTGCACCCAGCTCTCGAGCATCTGCAGCGCCGAGGCGCGGTCATCGTCGGAGGCCTTGGCGAAGGCGCGGTTGTAGCTCTCCTTGATCCAGGCTTCGTCCGCACCGGCGCTGTCGCGCGCCAAGGTGAGCCACATCAGGCCGCGCGCCGGCTGGCGCGGCAGCCGGTCGCCGTTGAACAGCATCTGGCCGAGCAGCGCCTGGGCCTGATGCTGGCCCTTCTGCGCGGCGAGGCCGAGCCAGCGCGCGCCATAGCGGAAGTCGTCGCGCGAGGCATCCGCCGTCTTCAGGTACATCCGCGCCAGGTCGTATTGGGCGTCGGCATTGCCGAAGTAGGACGCCGCATAGGAGAACATCTCCCGCGCGCGATCCGGATCGGCCTTCACCTTCGTGTTGGGGATGCCGCTCAGGTAATAGCGGCCAAGCGCGACGAAGGCATTGGCGACGATCTGCGCCTGCGGCGCCGACGGACTGTCCTCCGCATGCGCATTGGCGATGCGGCTGAAATAGTCGAAGGCGCGCATGTCATCCCGCGCAACGCCATCGCCAGCCGCATACATGCGGCCGAGCTTGAACTGCGCAACCGGGTGACCTTCCTCCGCCGCGTATTGCAGCGCCGTCAGCGACTGCGTGGGCGACGTGGAGGACGTGGTCGCAGGCAACGCCTTGCGCAGCGCGCCGGCGCCGGCCTGAGCTCCAGCCACAGGGATCGCCGGCTCCTGGTTGACCGGAGCGCCATCGAACGCGAACGATGGCGTCGGCAACGCGAGCGGGGCAACCCCCAGCATCAATGCGAAAATGATCCGATCAGATGTCCGCATAGCAATACTTCTCTTGCGCACCACCTGGGTGAGTCACGGCGCCCGCCACGGCCGGCCCCACCTGCTGGGCATATTTCCAAAGTGCACCTGACGTGTGATGCGTCTCACGCGGCGTCCACTTGGTCTTGCGTGTCGCCAGCTCGGCATCGCTCAACTTCACGTTAAGGATACCCGCCTCGGCGTCGATCTCGATGATGTCGCCATCCTCGACCAGAGCGATCGTTCCGCCGACCGCCGCCTCTGGTCCGATGTGGCCGATGCAGAAGCCGCGGGTCGCGCCCGAGAACCGGCCATCGGTGATGAGCGCGATCTTGCCGCCCATGCCCTGCCCGGTCAGCGCCGCCGTCGTCTGCAGCATTTCCCGCATGCCCGGACCGCCACGCGGCCCCTCGTAGCGAATGACGATCACCTCGCCTTCGCGATAGGTGCGCTTCTGGACGGCGTCAAAGGCGTCCTCTTCCCGATCAAAGCAGCGGGCCGGCCCAGAGAATTTCAAGTTCGACATGCCCGCGACTTTCACGATCGCGCCCTCCGGCGCGAGATTGCCTTTCAGACCGACGACACCCCCGGTTGCAGTGATCGGCTGGTCGGCCGGCCTCACCACGTCCTGGTGCGGATTCCACTTCACGCCTTTGAGGTTTTCGGCGATCGTCCGGCCGGTGACTGTGAGGCAGTCGCCGTTCAAATAGCCATGGTCGAGCAACGTCTTCATCAAGAGCGGAATGCCACCAGCCTCGAACATGTCTTTGGCGACATAGCGGCCACCCGGCTTCAAATCCGCGATATAAGGTGTCTTTTTGAAGATTTCGGCGACGTCGAATAAGTCGAACTTGATGCCGGCCTCGTGCGCAATCGCAGGTAGATGCAGCGCAGCATTGGTCGACCCGCCGGACGCCGCCACAACCGCAGCGGCATTCTCCAGGGATTTTCGCGTGACGATGTCGCGCGGGCGGATATTGGCGGCGATCAGCTCCATGACCTGTTCGCCAGCCGTCATGCAGAACGAATCGCGGATTTCGTAAGGCGCCGGGGCGCCGGCCGAATAAGGCAGCGCCAGCCCGATCGCCTCGGAGACCGTCGCCATCGTATTGGCCGTGAACTGGGCGCCGCAGGCGCCGGCGGATGGACAGGCGACGCGCTCGAGCTCGTCGAGGTCCTCGTCCGACATCGCACCTACCGAATGCTTGCCGACGGCCTCGAACATGTCCTGCACCGTGACCTGCTGGCCGCGAAAATTGCCCGGCAGAATCGAGCCGCCATAGATGAAGATCGAAGGCACGTTGAGCCGGACCATCGCCATCATCATGCCCGGCAGCGATTTGTCGCAGCCGGCGAGCCCGACCAGCGCATCGTAGGAATGGCCGCGAATCGTCAGCTCGACGGAATCGGCGATCGCCTCGCGCGACGGCAGCGACGAGCGCATGCCGTCATGGCCCATCGCGATGCCGTCGGTCACGGTGATGGTGCAGAATTCGCGCGGCGTGCCGCCCGCATGCGCCACGCCCTTCTTGACCGCCTGGGCCTGCCGCATCAGCGCGATGTTGCAGGGCGCGGCCTCGTTCCAGCACGAGGCGACGCCGACGAAGGGCTGGTGGATCTGGGCCGTGGTCAGGCCCATCGCGTAGAGATAAGACCGATGCGGCGCACGCTCGGGCCCTTCCGTCACATGACGGCTGGGCAGCCTGCGCTTGATGTCGGTCTTCGCGTCCATCGCTGTTCTGGCCTCCCGGTGCTGAGGAGAACGCTAAAATCCTAGAAATGGATTTTCGGCAGCCTCACACGCACTGGTTATGTTCTGATCAAAGTATTTCACGACCAGGTGTGGCTAAAAAGCGGCGCGTTTGCGGAGCGCCGGAGATTGTTACCAAAACTTCGTAAACTGTGGCGACGTCGCAACATTCGTGGCCGACGCGCAACCATCCTCGGTTAGCATGGAGAGCGAAAGCTACTCGGGCACCACCCCGGAGGCTCGGATCATCGGCCACCATTTATGGATCTCGGCGCGCTGCAGGGTTCCAAGGGCGGCCGGGCTGCGCTGGTCCGCCGCCGGCACCTGCAACCCCAGGTTTTTCAACTGATTTTTCACATCCGGCTCATCCAGCGCAGCCACCGCGGCCGCATTGAGCGTGTCGACGATCTCCTTGCTGACGCCCTTCGGGAGCCAGAGTCCCGACCACAGGGTCATGTGGAAGCCCGGCAGGCCGGCTTCATCGGTGGTCGGGATCTCGGGCGCGGAATCGAGGCGCTTGGCGTCCGTGACGGCGAAGGCGCGGATCGTGCTGGCGCGGACCTGGTTGATGGCGTTGGAGGTCTGGTCGACGATCAGATCGATCTGGCCGGCGACGAGATCGTTCATCGCCGGCCCCGTGCCGCGATAGGGCACGTATTGCAGCTTGAGGCCGGTGACCTGCTCGAAATAGAGGCCTGCGATGTGGCTGCCGGAGCCGTTGCCCGCCGTGCCGGCCGATACGGGGTTCGGCTGCGACTTCACCCAGGCGAGAAACTCCGGCAGCGTTTTGGCCGGGATGTTGTTCCTGCTGACGATGATCATCGGATTGCTTGGCAGCAGCACGACCGGCTCGAGATCGGCCTCGAGGTCATAGCCGAGCCGGTAGACGGCGCCGTTCGCGACGTGGGTGCCGAGATGGCCGAAGCTCACGGTGTAGCCGTCGGGCTTCGAGCGCACCGCGCGTCCCACGCCGATCGAGCCGCCCGCGCCCGTCACGTTCTCGACCAGCACGGGCTGGCCGAGCGTCCGTTTCATGTGCTCGGCGAGGATGCGCATCATCGCATCCGATGGGCCGCCGGCGGCGAACGGCACGATCACGGTGATCGCGCGCGAGGGGTAGGTGTCGGCGCGCGCTGGCACCGCCAGAGCCAGGCACGCAAACAGCACGGCGCAAAGAGCTCGTCGCATCACGTCCTCCCTTGTGTCGCACGCGCCGGTCACAGACGCGAATGCGTCTGCGCCGGAGCATATGCTCGAGGCCGCGGTGCTGTTTTGTTAGTTAGAACTGCCCGAAGTCGATCGGCTGGTGACGATCGAGCGTCCGGGTGACCGGCGGCAGCGGATATTTAAGTCCTGTCGCGCAATTGAACAGCATGACGCGATCGTTTTTCGTCACGCGTCCGTCGGCCAGGCTCTGCTTGTAGGCAGCATAGGTCGCCGCGCCTTCCGGGCACAACAGCAGCCCCTCCTCGCGCGCGACTTCGCTGAGCGCAGATGAAATCTTCTCGTCATCGACCGCGATGGCGAAACCTTTGCTCTCGCGGACGGCGCGCAGGATAAGGAAATCACCGACCGCCTGGGGCACACGGATGCCGGACGCGATGGTGTGGGCATCCTCCCAGCGCGTCGCATGCTCGACGCCCTGCTCGAAGGCGCGCACCATCGGCGCGCAGCCGGAGGCCTGCACCGCCACCATGCGCGGGCGCTTCGCGCCGATGAATCCAATTCTCTCCAATTCGTCGAACGCCTTCCACATGCCGATCAGGCCGGTGCCGCCGCCGGTCGGATAGAAGATCACGTCGGGCACGTCCCAGCCGAGCTGCTCGGCGAGCTCCAGGCCCATCGTCTTCTTGCCCTCGATGCGATAGGGCTCCTTCAGGGTCGAGGTATCGAACCAGCCGACCTTGGCCTTGCCCTCGCCGACGATCTTGCCGCAATCGTCGATCAGTCCGTTGACGCGGTAGACGGTCGCGCCCTGCAGCTCGATCTCGCTGACGTTCACCTCCGGTGTATCGGCCGGACAGAAGATCGTGGTCTTGATGCCGCAGGAGGTCGCGTAGGCCGCGAGCGCAGCACCGGCATTGCCGTTGGTCGGCATCGCCATGTGCCTGATGCCGAGCGCCTTGCCCATCGACACCGCCATCACCAGGCCACGCGCCTTGAACGAGCCGGTCGGCAGCCGTCCCTCGTCCTTGACGATGATCTCGCCGCCGCCGAGCTTCTTCGAGAGTTTCGGCAGATTGATCAGCGGCGTCATCACCTCGCCGAGGCTGACGATGTCCTGGCATTTGCGCACCGGCAGCAGCTCGCGATAGCGCCACATGTCGGCCGGACGCTGCGCGAGCGCGTCCTTGGTCAGCGCCTGCTTCACGCCGGCGAGATCGTAGCGCACTAGGAGCGGCTTGCCGGCCTTGGACAGGTTGTGGACCTGGTCCGCCGGATAGTGATCGCCCTCCATCGCGCATTCGAGATGGGTGACGAAGGTCGGACGCTCGGTGGTGAGATTGTCGCTGGATTTCACGGCGAGACCTTCTGGCTAGTGTCGTCATTGCCGGGCTTGACCCGGCAATCCATCTTCTTCCTCGAGAGTCATGCCAGGGGTGATGGATGCGCGGGTCAAGCCCGCGCATGACGACGGGAAACGAGACTACATGTTCAGCACGCGGCCGTAGGCGTCGAGCACGGCTTCCTTCATCATCTCCGACAGCGTCGGATGCGGGAACACCGTGTGCATCAGCTCTTCCTCTGTCGTTTCGAGGTTCATCGCCACGACATAGCCCTGGATCAGCTCGGTGACCTCGGCGCCGACCATGTGGGCGCCGATCAGCTGTCCTGTCTTCTTGTCAAAGATCACCTTGACGAGGCCCTGGTCCTCGCCGAGCGCGATCGCCTTGCCATTGCCGACGAAGGGGAAGCGGCCGACGCGGATGTCGCGGCCCTGCTCCTTGGCCTTGGCCTCGGTGAGCCCGACGGAGGCGACCTGCGGATGGCAATAGGTGCAGCCGGGAATGAGGTTCTTGTCCATCGGGTGCGGATGCAGGCCTTTGATCGCCTCGATGCAGACCACGCCCTCGTGCTCGGCCTTGTGCGCCAGCATCGGCGGACCGGCGACGTCGCCGATCGCGTAGAGGCCGGGCACATTGGTCTTGCCGTAGCCATCGATGACGATGCAGCCGCGATCGGTCTTCACGCCCAGCTTCTCGAGCCCGAGATTCTCGATGTTGCCGACAACGCCGACCGCCGAGATCACGCGATCGAACTCGACCGACTCCGTCTTGCCCTTGCCGTCGTCGATCGTCGCCACCACGCTGTCGCTCTTCTTGTCGAGCTTGGTGACCTTGGCCCCGGTCATGATCTTGAGGCCCTGCTTCTCCAACTGCTTGCGGGCAAGGCCTGCGATCTCGGCGTCCTCCACGGGGAGGATCTGCGGCAGCACCTCGACCACGGTGACCTCGGAGCCCATGGTGCGGAAGAACGAGGCGAACTCGATGCCGATCGCGCCCGAGCCGACGACCAGCAGCGACTTCGGCATCTTGTCCGGCACCATCGCCTCGAAATAGGTCCAGACCAGCTTCTTGTCCGGCTCGAGGCCCGGCAGCACGCGCGGCCGCGCGCCGGTCGCGACGATGATATGCTTGGCCTGAAAGACGCCCTCGCCCAGCGCGCCCTTGGGCGCCTCGACATCCGACTTGGTCACCGTGATCTTGCCGGGTGCATCGATCGCGGCGCGCCCCCAGATCACCTGGACCTTGTTCTTCTTCATCAGGAAGCCGACGCCGTCGTTCAGCCGCTTGGAGACGCCGCGCGAGCGCTGCACCACCGCTTTCGGATCGTAGGAGATCTTCTCGGCAGAGAGGCCGTAATCCTTGGCGTGCTGCATGTAGTGATAGATCTCGGCCGAGCGTAAGAGCGCCTTGGTCGGGATGCAGCCCCAGTTCAGGCAGATACCACCGAGGTAGGATTTCTCGATGATCGCGGTCTTGAACCCGAGCTGCGCGGCGCGAATCGCGGCGACATAGCCGCCCGGGCCGGAGCCGATGATGATGACGTCGAAGGATGTGTCGGCCATTACGGCTCCCATTCAACTGAAGCAGTTGGAAATCAGATGGTCGTGGTGCTGCCGACGGAACGTCGCCAGATCAAGGCTCGAACAATTGCCTCCAGCAGCATCAGCACAGCGCAGATCGCGAATCCGGCGAGCACGATTGGCGCCCAGATGCCGCGCGACAGCGCCTCGCCGGAGAAGAAAGCAGAATGGATGACGTCGATCCCGAGCGGGTTGGCGAGCAGCGCGACGCTTACCAGTGCCGTGATCCAGGGCCACCGCGTTCTGATCCGCATGCGCTGGCCCCGTTTGCCATCCCGCTCCGCAAAGCAACATCACACCATCATCATCACGGGATTCTCGATCAGCTGCTTGAACGCGCCGATCAGCTCGGCGCCGAGCGCGCCGTCGATGGCGCGGTGATCGCACGACAGGGTCACGCTCATCATGCTCGCGATCTCGATCTTGCCGTTGCGCACCACGGGCCGCTCCTCGGAGGTGCCGACCGCGAGGATCGTCGCATGCGGCGGGTTGATCACCGCCGTGAAGTGATTGATGCCGTACATGCCGAGGTTGGACACGGCGGTGGTGCCGCCCTGATACTCCTCCGGCTTCAGCTTGCGCGAGCGGGCACGCGCGGCGAAGTCCTTCATCTCGCCCGAGATCGCCGACAGGGTCTTGGTCTCGGCCTTGCGGATGATCGGCGTGATCAGGCCGCCCGGCATCGCCACGGCGACGCCGACGTCGGAATGCTTGTGCTTGACCATGCCGCCTTCGGTCCAGCTGACATTGCAGTTCGGGATCTTCTGCAGCGCCACCGCCATCGCCTTGATGACGAAGTCGTTGACCGAGAGCTTGTAGAGCGGCTTCTTCTCCTTGTCCTTCGGCGCCGCCGCATTGATCTCCTCGCGCGCGGCCAAGAGCTTGCCGATGTCGCAGTCGATCGTCAGGTAGAAGTGCGGGACGTTCTGCACCGATGCGGTCAGGCGCTGCGCAATGGTGCGGCGCATGCCGTCATGCGGGATGACCTCGTAGGAGCCCGGCTCGAACAGCGCCAGGATCTGCTTGTCGGACATCGAGGGCGCGAGCGCGGGCGCCCCTGCAGCGGCGGGCGCTGCTGACGGCGCGGCCTTGAGGCCCTTGCCCGACTTCGCCTCCTCGACGTCGCGCGCGACGACGCGGCCATGCGGGCCGGTGCCGGTGATGCGGACGAGATCGATGCCGGCATCCTTGGCGAGACGGCGCGCCAGCGGCGAGGAGAAGATGCGGGCGTGGCCGTTGACCTGGGGCGCAGCCGCAGACGCGGCTGGCGCAGGAGCCGCGGCCGGCTTGGGCGCGGGCGCAGCGGCAGGCGCAGGCGTGGCGGCAGGCGCCGCAGATGCCGTCGGCTTGGCTTCGGCCTTCGGAGCCGCTGCAGCCGGCGCGCTGCCGGCCGCCTTGACGTCCTCGCCCTCGCCGGCGAGCACCGCGATCACGTCGTTGACGGGTACATCCTGCGTGCCTTCCGGCACCAGGATCTTGGCGAGGGTGCCTTCGTCGACCGCCTCGACTTCCATCGTGGCCTTGTCGGTCTCGATCTCGGCGATGACCTCGCCGGACTTGACCTGGTCGCCTTCCTTCTTGAGCCAACGAGCAAGGTTGCCCTTCTCCATCGTCGGCGACAGCGCGGGCATGAGAATGTTGATCGGCATGATCAGTGACCTTGTTTCGACCTGGGGCTGGTGGTGCCGGTGTCGGTCGGCCGAGCCAGCTCGGCTTCGAACATCTCGACGATGCGCTGCAGCGCCTCGTCTTCGGAATAATCGCTCTCGCGCGCATAGGCGCGCGCAGCATGGCGGGCGACGTCGACCAGGAGCAGCCCCCACACGTCGGGCTCCTCGAAGGCGCGCTGGAAGGCGATCGAGAGCCCGCCATCGAGCACGAAGGCGCGCAACACTTCGGTGGCGTCCTCGCGGCCGATGACGTCCGGCGGCAATGGCTGCTCCTTGGGTCCGGCCATCTGGGCTTTCCCTTAGCGGTAGCAGACGGATTTGGCGGCCTGCACGACCTCCGCCGCCGACGGCAGCGCGAGCTTCTCGAGGTTGGCCGCATACGGCATCGGCACGTCCTTTCCGGACACGCGGACGACCGGCGCATCGAGATAGTCGAAGGCGTGCTCCATGATCCGCGCGGCAATCTCGGCACCGACGCCGCTCTGCGCCCAACCCTCTTCCACCGTGACGGCGCGGCCGGTCTTCTTGACCGAGGCGACGATGGTCTCCGTGTCCATCGGGCGCAGGGTGCGCAGGTCGATCACCTCGGCCTCGATGCCCTCCTTGGCGAGCTCGTCGGCGGCCTTGAGCGCATAGGTCATGCCGTTCGACCACGCGATGATCGTCACGTCCTTTCCGGCGCGCGCGATGCGCGCCTTGCCGATCGGAATCACGTAGTCGTCGAGCTTCGGCACCTCGCCGGAATGACCGTACAGCACCTCGTTCTCGAGGAAGATCACCGGGTTCGGATCACGGATCGCGGCCTTCAGCAGGCCCTTGGCGTCCGCCGCCGAATACGGCGCGACCACCTTCAGACCCGGCACGTGCGAGTACCAGGACGAGTAGTCCTGGCTGTGCTGGGCGGCAACGCGCGCCGCCGCGCCGTTCGGGCCGCGGAACACGATCGAGCAGCCCATCTGGCCGCCGGACATGTAGAGCGTCTTGGCTGCGGAGTTGATGATCTGGTCGATCGCCTGCATGGCGAAGTTGAAGGTCATGAACTCGACGATCGGCTTGAGGCCAGCCATCGCCGCACCGACACCGATGCCGGCGAAGCCGTGCTCGGTGATCGGCGTGTCCATCACGCGGCGGGCGCCGAACTCCTGCAGCAGGCCCTGGGTGACCTTGTAGGCGCCCTGATATTCGGCGACCTCCTCGCCCATGATGAAGACGTCGCCGTCGCGGCGCATCTCCTCGGCCATCGCGTCGCGCAGCGCCTCGCGGATGGTCTGCGTGACCATCTCGGTGCCCGCGGGCACCTCGGGATCGGGCTGAGCGATGCTCTGCGGCGCAGCCACGCCGGTCGGCGCGGGCGCGGCCGGCGTGGCTGCGGCAGGCTCGGACGGCGGCGCCGATTGCGCAGCCTTCGTCTCGGCCGCAGGTGCTGCGGCCTTGCCGAGATCGGCCGCGGTCTCGCCGTCCGCGAGGATGGTCGCAATCGGCGTATTGACCGCGACGTCGGCGGTGCCTTCGGGGATCAGGATCTTGCCGAGCGTGCCCTCGTCGGTCGCCTCGACCTCCATCGTGGCCTTGTCGGTCTCGATCTCGGCGATCACGTCACCCGACTTGATCGCCTCGCCTTCCTTTTTCAGCCATTTGGAGAGATTGCCCTTCTCCATCGTGGGCGACAGCGCAGGCATCAAAACTTGAATTGGCATATCAGCTCCGGACAAAACAGCGTCTGCGCTTAACGGTAAACGTCGGTGTAGAGCTCGGCGACATCCGGCTCGGGATCGGCCTGGGCGAAATCGGCGGCCTCGTTGACGATCTTGCGCACGTCGGCATCGATCGCCTTGAGATCCTGCTCCGTGACCTTGGCCGCCAGCAGGCGGTTGCGCACCTGCTCGATCGGATCCTGGTCGTGACGCACCTTCTCGACTTCCTCGCGGGTACGATACTTGGCCGGGTCGGACATCGAGTGGCCGCGATAGCGATAGGTCTGCATTTCCAGAATGTACGGACCCTTGCCCTCGCGGCACCACGCGACGGCCTTCTCACCGGCAGCCTTCACGGCGCGGACGTCCATGCCGTCGACCTGCTCACCCGGGATGTTGAAGGAGATGCCGCGCTTGGAGAAGTCGGTCTGCGCCGAGGCGCGCGACACGGCCGTGCCCATCGCATAGCGGTTGTTCTCGATAACGTAGATCACCGGCAGCTTCCAGAGCTCCGCCATGTTGAAGCTCTCATAGACCTGCCCCTGATTTGCCGCGCCGTCGCCGAAATAGGCAATGCTGACCGAGTCGTTGCCGCGGTAGCGATTGGCGAGCGCGAGGCCGGTGCCGAGCGAGACCTGGGCACCGACGATGCCGTGGCCGCCGAAGAAATTCTTCTCCATGCTGAACATGTGCATGGAGCCGCCCTTGCCCTTGGAGTACCCACCGCGGCGCCCGGTGAGCTCGGCCATGACGCCCTTGGCATCCATCCCGGTCGCCAGCATGTGGCCATGATCGCGATAGCCGGTGATGACCTGATCGCCCGGCTTCAGCGCCATCTGCATGCCGACGACCACAGCCTCCTGCCCGATGTAGAGGTGACAGAAACCGCCGATCGCACCCATGCCATAAAGCTGACCCGCCTTCTCCTCAAAGCGACGGATCAGCAGCATGTCGCGCAGTGCAGCCAATTCCTGTTCTCTGGTGAATTCCGGCGGCGGGCCGTTGTCTCTGTCCTGCCCTTGTTCCTTTGCGGCGGTTTTCTTGGGTGCGGCCATGGCAATTCCGGATGAGAGAAAAAGTAGCTCTCTCTAGCTCAACTCCAAGGCACGTAAAAGGACTGCGTGAATTGCGGTTCATTTTGCTTTGCCGCACTGCAAACGAGCGCGAAATAAACGAATGCTGATGAGCGCGTTTTTGAAATTCCTGACGCCACGGCCTGCTAAAGTTTAGGCACCGCGGCGAAGGGACACGCGTCACTGCGGCCGATTGATCCGGATCAGATCACGCGGGTTGGCATAGCCGAGCTGAAAACGGGCGCGTTCATCGAGCATGTCGGGATCGACCCGGTCGGAGCGCAGCAGCAATACGCGCTTCTCACCCTCCGCCCGCTCCTGCTTCAACCGGGCGAGCTCGGAGGTGAGCGCAATGATCTCCTGGTCGAGCTCCTGACGCGCGGTCAGGCCGTACCGGCCGGTATAGGCGTTGATGCCGAAATAGCCGATGATGGCGGCCGCCATCGTGTAGAGGGCTAGCCCGGTCAGGAAGGATTTGAGGCGCGCGCGGGAGACCATGGCCCGAGAATGCGGCGCCCCCGGTTAAGGAAACGCTAACCCTGAGCCCCCGCCCCGCTGCCCGCTCAAGTCCGATAGGCGGGCTCCTCGGCGTCGAGCGTCCGCTTGATCGCTTCGAGATGCAGCCGTGCCGATTCCGCATCTCCCTCCCGCATCTGGCGATAGGCGGCCTCGGCGATGTCGGGCGCCACCGGCACCACCTTGCGGCCGGTCGACAGCGCCAGGCACTGAACCTGGCAGGCGCGCTCGAGATAATAGAGATCATCCCAGGCTTCGGCGATGGTCGGCGCCAGGACCATGACGCCGTGATGCTTCATGAAGACGATATCGGCATTACCGACAGCCCCGGCGATGCGGTCCCCCTCGCGCGCGTCGAGCGCCAGCCCGTTGTAGTTCGCGTCGACGGCGGTTCGTCCATAGAATTTCAGCGCCGTCTGCCCGGCGAAGATCAGCGGATCGCCTTCGGTCATCGAGAGCGCGGTGGCATACGGCATATGCGTATGGAACGCGACCTTGGCGCGCGGCAGCGCCTTGTGGATGCGGGCGTGGATATAGAACGCGGTCGCCTCCGGGCGGCCGTCGCCGGCAATGACGTTGCCGTCGAAATCGCAAACCAACAGCTTCGAGGCCGTCAGCTCACGAAAGGCATAGCCGTAGGGATTGACGATGAAGAGGTCGTCATAGCCGGGCACCAGCGCCGAGAAGTGGTTGCAGATGCCCTCCTCGAGCCCGTGCCGCGCCGCCATCCGGAAACAGGCCGCAAGGTCGATCCGCGCCTGCCAGACGGCCTCCGAGTCGAGATCCGGCTGGTTCGGGCCGGGCTTCGCCGACGACGCGGGTGTGAACGAATGGGCCATCGTGCTTCCTTGGCAATGCGCATCCTTGCGCAGGTCCGGCGTTGCCTTGAAACGGATCGGGCAAGGCGCGTCAACGCCCTGCCCGCATCATACCCGTCATGCAGTTGCCGACCGCCGCAGGTGGACGCGGCGGCGGCGAACGCGATCAGCCGTTCTGCTTGGCCACGAAGGCGGCGAAGGCATCCAGATATTGCTGCAACACCGTCTTGAGCGAATCCTTGACCAGCTCGCCCTGGGCGTCGAAGGCGTCGCCGACCCCATTCAGGTAGATCTCCGGCTGCCCCATGACCGGGCCCGAGATGCCCGGCATGATGTTCTGCAGGTGCTTGGCCGCCGCGACGCCGCCGAGCGGACCCGGCGAGTTGGCGATGAGGCCGACCGGCTTGCCCAGGAACGAACTCTGCCCATAGGGACGCGAGGCGATGTCGATCGCATTCTTCAGCACGCCGGGAATCGAGCGGTTGTATTCAGGCGTCAAGATGAGCACGCCGTTCGATGCCTTGAGCTTCTCCCGCAGCGCGAGCCAATCGGCCGGCGGATTGGCTTCGAGATCCTGGTTGAAGAACGACAGGCCGTTGAGCGTGGTGACGTCGATCTTCAGGCTGACCGGCGCCAGCTTGGCCAGGGCTTTGGCGATCTTGAGCGTGAAGCTCTCCTTGCGGAGACTGCCGACGAGGGCGACGATCGAATAGGGTGCAGGCATGGGGAGGTCCTTTGAGGAGCGGCGTGTGAGGGGCACTTAAAGCGCTCCGGCAGGAACATGCAAGTGCATGAAACAGGCATCCCGCGAAACACTGCGTTTCGTCGCAAGAGGCGCTCGATGACCCCGCCCGCCTGCCGCTTCCCTCGGGCTCAACCGGTCTCTTTGAGGTGACGGGTGAATTCCGCCACCGCCTGATGCGTCAGCCAGATGGCCTGTCCGTCGACCGGCTGCGCCCATGACGAGACCTTGGCGATCACGATGTCGTTGGACGTATCCACGAACAGGTTCTGGCCGTGAATGCCCATCGCGAACATGAGCTGCGGCTGGTCGTTGATGACGTACCAGCCGCTGCGATAATGCATGTTGCGGCTGATGGCGGCAAAGCTGTCGCGCCACTGCCCGTCGCGCCACGCCTGGGCGTCGCCATTGTGCCTGATGTCGTCGAGCCAGGACGGCGGGATGATGGTGTGCGAGCCGCGCCGGCCGCCTGACAGCACGAGCTGGCCGAGCCGCGCAACGTCGCGCAGCGTGGCGCAGAGCCCGCCGGTGCAGCGCGGCGCGCCCTTGCGGTCGAGAGTGATGAAGGCCTCGCCGCTCGCCCCCATCGGCTTCCACAACAGTGTGCTGACGAGGCTCGCGAAGCTGCGGCCGGTGGCCCGCTCGATCGCCCAGCCGAGCAGATCGGTGTTGGCGGAGACGTAGCTGAACGGGCCGCCATGCGGCTTCGCCTGCGCGCGCATCGTCGCGAAGAACTCGTGCAGGTTCGGCGACGTGCGAGGTGCGACCGGCTCCCAGCCGGCGGCGTCGGCATAGGCCTGCAGGCCGGCGCCGTCGAACACGACGCCCGCACGCATGTCGAGCAACTGGCGGATCGTGGCGCCGCGATAGGCCGTGACCGCCACTTCCGGCACGTAGCGCGTGACCTCGGCGTCGACGTCGAGCTCGCCGCGGCCGGCCAGGATGCCGGCCATCAGCCCGGTGATCGACTTGGTCGCCGACATCAGGATGTGCGGCGTGTCGCGGTCGGTGCCGCCGTCATAGTGCTCGAACACGATGCGGCCGTCGTGGAGGATCAGGAGCCCGTCCGTCGCCGTCGCTTTCAGGAATCCGTCGAGATCGAGCGTGCCGCCCTTCGGCAGGCGCAGGCTGAACTGATCGAAGGAGATCGGACTTGCCGGCAGCGGCCACGCGCTGCCGGGCGCGCTCTCGATGTCGGCGACCGGGAGGATCGACCGGATGTTGTGGAAGGCCCAGCGGCTGAACGGCGCGGAGCGCCAGTTGGAAAGATCGGCGCTGGAAGCTGAGAGATCGGTCGACATGCAAGGCCCTGCGGACATCCCGGGAGGTTCGACATAGGCGCTCGCGCGAGCCGCGGAAAGCCCGACATTTCGCATATGCAAAAACGAGCAGGCCGCCCGAAGGCGGCCCCCTCTCTCCTCCGTCATTGCGAGCGAAGCAATCCAGGGCTCGGTTGTGACTCTGGATTGCTTCGTCGCGGAGCCTGTCTTCGGGCTCGCCGGAGGCGAGACCCGGGGGGGCTCCGCGCAATGACGCTAACCGAAAATCAGATCACCGGATTCCACGGCGCCGGAATCAGCCGGTACTTGGCGCCGTCCTTCTCGACATAGCCCACGGAGGGGAACGAGAAGTGGAAGCCGATCACCTTGGCCTTCTCGGCGGCGGCCATGTCGTAGAACTTGTGCCGGGTCTCCTGCGCCTGCGCCGCATCGGTGTCAAACATGACGTGCCAGTCCGGGTTGCGCAGGAACAGCTCGGGGACGTTGGTGACGTCGGCCTGGATCAGGACCCTGGCATTGCCGGACGCGACCGCGAACGAGGTGTGTCCCGGCGTGTGACCGGGCGTGCCGAGCGCGGTGATGCCGGGCGCAACCTCCTTGTCCCACTCGTACTGGGTGACCTTGCTCTCGAGCCCGCCGAACACCTTCTTGAAGTTGGCGAAGTTGCCCTTCATCAAGTCGGTCTGCGCCTTGGCGGCGTTCTCGTCGCTATTCCAGAACGCCCACTCCTTGGCCGGCACCTTCAGCTCGGCGTTCGGAAATGCCAGCGAGCCGTCGGCGAGCTTGAGGCCGTTGATGTGGTCGCCGTGCATGTGGGAGAGCACGACGACGTCGATGGACTTCGGATCGACGCCGGCCGCGGCGAGGTTCTGCAGCGTGCGTCCGACCGCGCCCTTGCTGGCCTCGAAGGCGCCAGCGCCGTTGCCGGTGTCGATCAGGACCAGCTTGGAGCCGGTGTTGATCAGCTGCGGATTGAAGGGGATCGTGATCATGCCCTTCGGCATGTAGGCGCTTTCGGCAGCCGCGAGTGCGTCGTCCTTCGCCGTGTTGACGACGAACTTGTCGGGCATCGGGAAGGTGCGCGCGCCGTCATTGACGGAGGTGCATTCGTAGTCGCCGACCTTGTAGCGGTAGAAGCCGGGCGCCTGGGCGCCGGCGGGCGCAACCGCCGCGTGTGCCTGCCCGGCCAGCGGCGGCAGAGCGGTCGCAGCTCCGGCGAGGGCCGCACCGGCCAGAAATCGACGGCGATCCAGACGGCGATCCAATAGGGTCATGACAAATCTCTCCTCAGTGCTCCATGCGGCTGACACCGCCCCCAGACAAACGGGGCGGATTTTCTCCGCATGCAGGCCAAACGCAAGCCCGTCAGCAACGTCCGGGGAGCGACGTTAGGTCACTTCTCTTTGTTGGGGTCGATGAGGAATTTTTCGCCGGTGGCCCGTTTGGCGTACACGGCGAGATTGGCCGGATCGAGGGCTTCGGGGAGTGATACGACCTTGGTGTAGTGGCTCGCGAAGGTCGTCTTCAGCTCGTCGACGACGCGCTGCCGCAACCGCTCGGTATCCGCCTTGCCGATCTTCATCAGGAATGGGAACAGCAGCCAGCCGCCGACGCTCCAGGTCATGCCGAAGCCGCGCGTGATCTCGGTCGGGCGCGTATCCAGGCTGCCGTAGATGTAGACCTGCTTGTGCACGTTCGAGCCGTAGCGGCTGTAGGGATGCTTGCCGGACTTGTTGATCGCAGCTTCCATCGCGTTGAGGATCTGGCCGGCGAGCTTGCCGCCGCCGATCGCATCGAAGGCGATGGTCGCGCCGGTCTCGACCAGCGCCGCGATCAGGTCGTCCATGAAGGTCGGCGCCGTCGAATCCACGATGTATTTCGCGCCGATGCCACGCAACAGCTCGGCCTGATCAGCGCTGCGCACGATGTTGACGAGCGGGATGCCGTCCTTGAGGCAGATCTTGTTGAGCATCTGCCCGAGGTTGGACGCGGCCGCGGTATGCACCAGCGCGGTATGGCCCTCGCGCCGCATCGTCTCGGTCATGCCGAGCGAGGTCAGCGGATTGACGAAGCAGGAGGCGCCCTCGGCCGGGGTGGTGCCGTCCGGCAGCGGCAGGCATTCGGAGACCTTCAGGCAGCGATACTGGCTGTACATCGCCCCGCCGATGGCCGCGACGGTGCGGCCCATCAGCGCCTTGGCGGCGTCCGACGAGCCGGTCTTGACCACGACGCCAGCGCCCTCATTGCCGATCGGCAGCGACTCATCGAGCCGGCCGGCCATCGCCCGCATCCCCGCCTCCGGCACCTTGGCCGTGATCACGGGGCGGTCCTTGGTGCCGGACGCCTGCAGGGTCGACAGATCGGCCGCGCCGACGAGGAGGCCGAGATCGGACGGGTTGATCGGCGCCGCCTCGATCCGCACCACGACCTCGTCCGGCCCCGGCTCCGGGGTCGGCACATCGACCAGCGACAGCTCGAGCTCGCCGCTGCGCTTGATCAGCGTCCGCAGTTGCAGGCCCTGTGTCTCGACACTCATGCGCGCCTCCCCTGTTTGGCTTTCTTCAGCCCTGGCTCACGCCAGCGCCTTCAGCGCCGCCCTGCCCGCATATTTGGCCTGCGCATCCAGCTCCTGCTCGATGCGCAGCAGCTGGTTGTACTTGGCGGTGCGGTCGGCGCGGGCCAGCGAGCCGGTCTTGATCTGCCCGCAATTGGTGGCGACCGCGAGATCGGCAATCGTCGAATCCTCGGTCTCGCCCGAGCGGTGCGACATCACGGCGGTGTAGCCAGCCTTGTAGGCCATCTCGACCGCGGCCAGCGTCTCCGTCAGCGTGCCGATCTGGTTGACCTTGATCAGGATCGAGTTGGCGCGGCCGTTGCGGATGCCGTCGGCGAGACGGTTGACGTTGGTGACGAACAGGTCGTCGCCCACCAGCTGGCACTTGTCGCCGATCAGGTCGGTCAGCTCCTTCCAGCCGTCCATGTCGTCCTCCGACATGCCGTCCTCGATCGAGGCGATCGGATAGCGCGCGACCAGGTCGGCGAGATATTTGGCCTGCTCGGAGCGCGAGCGCGACTTGTTCTCGCCCTCGTAGACGTACTTGCCGTCCTTGAAGAACTCGGTGGCCGCGCAGTCCAGCGCCAGCATCACGTCCTCGCCGGCGGTGTAGCCGGCCTTGCCGATCGCGCTCATGACGAAGTCGAGCGCGGCGTCCGCCGACGGCAGGTTCGGCGCGAAGCCGCCCTCGTCGCCGACATTGGTGTTGTGGCCCGCCTTCTTCAACTCGGCCTTCAGCGTGTGGAAGATCTCCGAGCCGCAGCGCAGCGCCTCCGCGAAGCTCGGCGCGCCCACCGGCATGATCATGAATTCCTGGAAGTCGATCGGGTTGTCGGCGTGGACGCCGCCATTGACGATGTTCATCATCGGCACCGGCAGGGTGCGGGCCGAGGTGCCGCCGACATAGCGATACAGCGGCATGTCGTAGGAGATCGCCGCCGCCTTGGCGCAGGCGAGCGAGACGCCGAGAATGGCGTTGGCGCCGATCCGGCTCTTGTTCTCGGTGCCGTCGAGCTCGATCAGGATCTGGTCGATCTGGACCTGGTCCTGCACAGACATGTCGCTGAGCGCCTCATAGACCTCGTCGTTGATGGCTTCGACGGCCTTCAGCACGCCCTTGCCGAGATAGCGGTGCTTGTCGCCGTCGCGCAGCTCGACCGCCTCGTGGGCACCGGTGGAGGCGCCGGACGGCACGGCAGCGCGGCCGACCGAGCCGTCCTCCAGCACGACGTCGACCTCGACCGTGGGATTGCCGCGGCTGTCCAGGATTTCGCGGCCGATGATGTCGACGATGGCGGTCATGAGGTCCTCTCGCGGGCGTTTCTGGGTGGGCGTTGTTGCGCTGCTTCTACCGCAAGCCCGCGAGCGCGAAAAGGCCAAGTGGCGTTGAAATCAAGTCACGACCAAATCACGAAGCGGGTGACGGGGGCGCCCCGATTGGCTAAACGGGCGCCACTGCGGCAGGTGACACGACACATGGCGAAAAGACCCAACACATCCCCGACATCGGCCGGCCTTCAGCTGGGCCGCGAGGTGGCGGCGCCGGACAGCCCGGATGCAGCGACGCTCGACCGCGTTCCCAACCCGCAGAAGGACACCGATTATCTGGCCCGCTTCACGGTGCCGGAATTCACGTCGCTATGCCCGGTGACGGGCCAACCCGACTTCGCCCATCTCGTCATCGATTACGCCCCCGGCCCCTGGCTGGTCGAATCCAAGTCGCTCAAGCTCTACCTCGCGAGCTTTCGCAACCATGGCGCCTTCCACGAGGACTGCACGGTCGCGATCGGCAAGCGCCTCGCCACCGAGCTCAAGCCGAAATGGCTGCGCATCGGCGGCTACTGGTACCCCCGCGGCGGCATCCCGATCGACGTGTTCTGGCAGACCGGCAAGCTCCCGAAGGGCCTGTGGGTCCCGGACCAGGGCGTGGCGCCGTATCGGGGACGGGGGTGAGGCGCCGATCGCACCTGACGATTCGACCTAGTCTCCAGCAACGGCATGGCCGGGACGGGGCCCGGGGAGACGACGTGGAATTAGCTTGGCGAAAACTCGGATCACCAGAGGCGACGGTCTGGCGCGATAGTTGTGACAGTTTTGGATCCCAACCAAACTGCAATCATTGAAGCAGATAATCACAGACGTCTCGATCGTGCCGCTCGGGCGGAACGATACAAACCTGCATCTTGTGAAGAGCACCAATGATCGCGTCCGTAGCGTTATACGACGCACCTCGATAGACCAAACTGGGATTTGACTTAGCCTCTCTAAGCGCTTTCAGCAGCGGCCCGACGGCTCTTAGTGCCGCCGGCACCCCGACATTCGCAAGCACCTCCGCTGCATAAGTCCTAATGATGTCGTCATGATCACGGAGCAAGGTCGCGATATTGTCTATCAATTCCGGGGCAAAATTCTCCCGTTCGCGACGATCAAGGCCCTCAACAAGCTTCTGAAGCTTGTCTCCTATTTCATAGCGCCTCGCCTTGTCCGCTTCTGACGTTAGCTCCACAATGAGCCCCCGAATATTTGCTGCGGAGTCGCGCGTTTCAGCCCTGCCTTGACCGCCCAGGCCAAGCACAACAATCAGTCCAAGAAGCGAAGCAGCGGCCGTTTTTGTCGCTTTCATTTTATCAAGCCATCTATATCGCAGCGATCTATTGGGAATCGGTGGAAGATCGGTCTCGATTTTTTGCGGATTAAAAGATTACGCAAATGTGTGGGTCAGCCTACGGCGACATGTCACTCGCGGTTATGGAAGTTATCTGTGTCTCACTCGAGGGATGCAATCCAATGGTTAGTCCATCGCCCCTGAGTCGCCCGACGGGCACGCTCCATCGCCGATCTCAATCCATGCGACTGTCAAAGCCGCTGCTTCCGAAAGCGGATTATTGCTGCGTTTTCAAGCTGATCACCTCCATCGAATCGCCCACGAAATGTTTTACTTTCGCTTTATCGGAATTTGTGATTGACTGTCGCCGTCCCGTCTCGATCAGAGGGGCGCTTCGCGGTCGTCACGGACGTTGAGGCGGGATGCGGTGGGCGTGTCGGGTCGCAGCGTGATCACTCATGCGGACGAACGAGCCTGATGCGCCGGCGAAATCGTATGGTCCTGGCCTCCCGACGCTGAGGTCACGCTGGTGGTGATGATCCGCCGGTCACGGGGGCAAGACAGCCCGGTCCCCGGGGAGAGTACGTATAAGCCGCCCAACCATCGCGCGGGGAATGCCGGGATGTCTCGGCTGAACCTGTGGTTCCTGCCGCCTGCATTTTTTTCTGCAGGCGGGCCATGGGGGCGGCCAGCTCCCGGCATTCCCCGCGCCCTCTTTTCAGAAAGAGGGCATGTCCCAAGGCAAAGCTCGGACGCCGACGCGCCGCGAGATGGCGGCGGTGCGTCCCGCGGCCAACGAAAGCGCCGATATGTCTCAGCCGCGCATCTTCAGCATCGAGAGCGAGAAACGCCCTCGGCGCACTTTCCCAGGACCATCGCAGCTAACGATGGGCATTTTGCCCTCGCCCGTCTCCACGTCGTCATGCCCGGGCTTGTCCCGGGCATCCACGTCCTTCTCAGCGCGCCGAACGACGTGGATGGCCGGGACAAGCCCGGCCATGACGGAGCAACAAATTAGCAGGCGTTGCTGCCGCGACGGGACCATGTCTTCAGATGCAATGGGCCCGCGCCCGTGTCCGACATGGCCGTCAGCTGACCGCCGCATCCGCCGGCGGCCGCTGCCGCAGCAGCGCGGCGCAGGCGAAGCCGAGCACGACCATCATGATGGCGGCGATCAGCAGCGTCGGCTGCTTGCCGCCATGGACCAGGCCGAAGCCGTAGGCGATCGGGCCGACCGTCTGGCCCATGAAGAAGAAGAACGAGTGCAGCGACATCGCGGTCGCGCGCGCCCCGATCGACAGCTCGCTGGCGAACACCTGCAGGCAGCCATGGATCATGTAGAAGCCCCAGCCCATCAGCAGCATGCAGCCGAACTGCAGCTTCCAGCCCGGGCCGAAGGCGAGCGCGGCGAGCTGCAGCCCGACCAGGGCAGCGCCCGTGATCATCATGCCCTTGACGCCGAGCCGCGGCAGGAAGTTCGACACCGTGAACGTGTAGAACAGCCCGCCGACCGCGAAGCCTGCGATGACGATGCCCGCGATCGACAGCGAGGTCTCGCCGAGATCGAACAGGAACGCGGCGATGAACGGAAACAGGCCGAACACGCAGCAGCCTTCGACGAACACCGCCGAGAAGCAGAAGCGCGAATTGGGGTTGGTGAAGATGGTGCGGTAGCCCTTCCTCAGCGCGGCGAGATCTGTCGTCGGCGCATGCGTGACCTTGGCGCCGCGAAAGCCTGCCGCCACCGCGAAGGAGGCGATCAGCCCGAGCGCGCCGAGGATCGCGAGCACGCCACGCCAGCCGATGAAATCGCCGATGATGCCGGATGCCGTCGCGCCGAGCAGGTTGCCCGCCATCGAGCCCGCGAGCGTGCGGCCGATCGCGACCTGGCGCTTGTCCGGCGCAACGAGATCGCTGGTCAGCCCGAGCGCCACCGGAAACACGCCGCCCGAGGCGATGCCGGCAAGAATGCGCGAGGCGAACAGCAGCGGAAACGAGGTGGCGAGCGCACCGAGGATGCTGGCGACACCGAGCAGTGCGAGGCACAGCGTCATCAGCCGCGCCTTGCCGAACAGATCGGCGGCCGCACCGATCGCGGGCTGGATCAGCGCGTAGATCAGCGCATAGCCGGCGGCGATGCCGGCCGCGGTCGTGATGCTGATCGCAAAATCCTCGGCGACGTGCGGCAGCACCGGATCGAGCGCCCGCGTCGACAGCGCCGCCGAGAAGCCCGCCAGCGCGATGATGTTCACGGCTGGTGGAAACTTCTGCCCCGCGGGCTTGGCGACGGTCTGGTGCATCAGCGCGCGGCGTCCGATGCCCGCCCCTTGGCGAGCGCATCGAACGCCATCAGCGTTCGCAGCAGCCCCTCGAACTGCGCGAGCGGGACCATGTTCGGCCCGTCGGAGGGCGCGTGATCGGGATCCGGATGCGTCTCGATGAAGACGCCGGCGACGCCGACCGCCACCGCGGCCCGCGCCAGCACCGGCACGAATTCGCGCTCGCCGCCCGACGAGGTGCCCTTGCCGCCCGGCTGCTGCACCGAATGCGTAGCATCGAAGATGACAGGCGCGCCGGTCGTGCGCGCCATGATCGGCAGCGCGCGCATGTCCGAGACCAGCGTGTTGTAGCCGAACGAGACGCCGCGCTCGGTGACCAGCACGTTGCGATTGCCGGAGCCGGTGATCTTGGCCACGACATTGGCCATGTCCCAGGGCGCCAGGAACTGGCCCTTCTTGACGTTGACGACCTTGCCGGTCGCCGCCGCCGCGAGCAGCAGATCGGTCTGCCGGCACAGGAACGCCGGAATCTGCAGCACGTCGACGGCCTGCGCCACCTCGGCACACTGGCCGGCGTCGTGCACGTCGGTCAGCACCGGCAGGCCGAGCGAAGAGCGTATCTCGGCGAAGATCGGCAGCGACTGCGCCAGGCCAAGCCCACGCGCCGCGGAGGCGCTGGTGCGGTTGGCCTTGTCGAACGAGGTCTTGTAGACGAGACCGATGCCGAGCCGCGTCGCGATCGCCTTCAGCGCCGAGGCGACCTCGAGCGCGTGAGACCGGCTCTCGAGCTGGCACGGACCGGCGATCACCGCGAGCGGCAGCTGATTGCCAAAGCTGACGGAGCCGAGGCTGACGACCGGAGCGGCAGAGATCGAAGCGTTCACGACATCATCCTCTTGTGGGCGCGGGACCATGGCCCAGCGCTGGCATCCGGATCAACCCGGCGTGTGCCCGCGAATAGCAGGGTTGCGGGGATCGGTCATCCCCGCCCCTCCCCGGCCTCTATTTCAGCGCCGAGAACGCCGTCGGCACCAGGAACTGGCTGGTGATGTTGGCAACGATCTGGCCATCCTCCTCGCTCTTGGCACGGGCAGCGATCCAGTCCGGATTGGTCATGAAGGCGGTCCATTTGGTCTCGCGCTCGGCGAGCGATTCCCAGGCCAGGAAATAGGTGAGGTCCTGGTTGGATTCGCCAATCAGCGTCGTGAAGAAGCCCACGGGGCGGATGCCATGCTTCTCCCACAGCTTCAGAGTCGTGGTCTCGAAGCGCTTCAGCAGCGCCGGAAGCCGGCCCGGAATGCAGCGATAGATGCGGCTCTCGTAGATCATTGGCGGTCCTCCCGGATGGTTTGTGCGGGGCGTTATAGCGAGCAGGTTCCGGGATGTCTTGAGGGGGTGACGACATGGCACCCCTGTTCGCCGCGGCCGAACCATTCCCGCAATGTTGCTGCAATGTTGATGGCCCTAGAACACGTGTTCCGAAGCTCGTTCCACTTCGATCTGACGACGATGTTGCCGCGCGTGAGGCAGGGAGTTCAAGATCGACGGTGCTAGAACCGACCGTTCCAAGACCTGGATATCGAGGACATGCGGATCTTGCTGGTGGAAGACGAGGCCGAAATGGCGGCGGCGCTGTCACAGGCGCTGAGGGGCTATGACATGGTGGTCGACCATGTGCCGAGCCTCGCCGAGGCCGAGGAGGCGATCTGCGCCGACGTCCACGGCGCGGTCCTGCTCGACCGCCAGCTTCCCGACGGCGACGGTCTGGCGCTGATCCCGAAACTGCGCGCCAAAGCCGATGGCGTCCCGATCATCGTGCTGACCGCGCGCGGCGATCTTGCCGACCGCATCGCGGGCCTCGACGGCGGCGCCGATGACTATCTGGCAAAGCCGTTCGCGATTGCGGAGCTGATGGCACGGCTGCGCGCCGTGCTGCGCCGCCCCGCCGGCCTGCAATTCGACATCATCATGGCCGGCCGCGTCGCCTTCGATTGCGGCCATCGCGAGGCCAGCGTCGATGGCCGCCCGCTCGACCTGCCGCGGCGCGAGCTGCTGGTGCTGGAGACGCTGCTGCGGCGCATGGGCCGCACCGTGCTGCGCGCGACGCTGGAGGAAGCGGTCTACAATTTCGATGACGAGATCCAGTCGAACGCGCTGGATGCGCATGTCTCGCGGCTGCGGCGCAAACTCGCCGACGCCGATGGCGGCGTCGATATCCACAGCATCCGCGGCGTCGGCTACCTCTTGAAGCAGACGCCATGAGCGAGACAGCCGATCACTACTGCCTGCGCTCGAAATTGACCTGGCGGCTGGTGATGCTGCAGGCTGCGCTCCTGATCGCCACCACAGCGCTTGTGCTGGGTGGACTGTGGGCCAGCGGTCTGCCCGTGGTCGAACGCGACGAAGACCGCGTGATGGACGTCGTGCAGGGAGCGCTCGGGCGTGACGGCAACGGCAGATTGACGCTGCGCCCAACTGCGGAGCTGAAGCAACTGCGCGAGGAAACCCCTGACCTCTGGTTCTTCGTGCGGGACCGACAAGGCGACACGCTCTCCGACGGCAAGGTGCCGGGCGAGTTCACGAAGATCGGCGGCGCGCTCGACCATATCAGCCAGGCGCGACTCGGCTGGCAGATGTTCGAGGACGATCCACGCAAGCCGCCAGCGCGTATGAAGCGCGTTAACACCGATGTCGGCAACGTCCAGATCATCACCGCCACGCAGGGGCGCCTGTCCGGCGCCAAGGCGCTGTTCGCGGCCTCCCTGACCTTCCTCGTCGTCACACTGCCAGGCCTGTTGCTGATGGCTGGCGCGACCTTCGTGGCAACGCCGATGGTGATCAAGCGCGCCTTCGCCGGCATCGACACCACGGCAGACGAAGCGCGCCGGATCGATTTCCGCCGGCACGGCAGCCGGCTGTCCGCGGACCACTTGCCGCTCGAAGTCGCGCCGCTGGTTGCCGCCGTCAACGATGCGCTCAAGCGACTCGATGACGGCTACTCCCGTCACCAGCGCTTCGTTGCCGATGCTGCGCACGAGTTGCGCACGCCGATCGCGATTCTCAACACGCGGCTGGAATCGCTGCCCGCAGGCCCCGACAAGATCCGGCTGCTCGAAGATTCGGCGCGGCTTGCGACGCTGGCCGAGCAACTGCTGGATATTCAGCGCTTCGACCAGTGCCGCAATCCGTTCGTCCGGGTCGATCTCGTCGCCGTGGCGCGAAGTGTCGCGGCGGACCTTGCACCGCTTGCGATCGCTGCCGGCTACGAACTGTCGCTCGATACCGCGTCCCACCGCGCCGAAACGCTCGGCGACCGCGCCGCGCTCGAGCGCGCGCTGACCAACCTGGTGCAGAACGCCATCCAGCACGGCGGCCGGCGCGGCACCATCACCATTCACGTCGGTTCTGCGGCAACGATCGACGTCATCGACGAAGGCGACGGCGTTCCGCCGAACGAACGCGCGCGCATCTTTGATCCGTTCTACCGCCTAACGTCGCTTGATCGTGGCGCCGGCCTCGGCCTCAACATGGTGCGCGAGATCGCTAGGCTGCATGGTGGTCATGTCTCCGTGCTCGACGGGCCGAAGGGCGGCGCCTGCTTCCGCCTGACGCTGCCGCCAGCCCCCTTCGTGCCATGACGCGCGCATCGCGCAATGTTGGCGCAATGCCACCCCAGCAAAGAAGAGAGCACGCTTCGCAATCGGGCCGAGGCGCGATGACACCTTGCTGGGAATGCCAATGTCACACGACTTCCTCTCGTTCTTCACGGCGTGGATGGCAGCGCCGCGCCGCGTCGGCGCCATCGCGCCCTCGGGCACTGCGCTTGCCGAGCTGATCACGCGGGACATATCCGCCGACACCGGCCCGATCCTGGAGCTGGGTCCGGGTACAGGCGCGTTCACCTACCAGCTGCTGAAGCGCGGCGTCCGCCAGCAGGATCTCACCCTGATCGAGTACGGCTCCGATTTCATGCGACTGCTGCAGCTTCGCTTTCCTGGCGCGCGCGTGCTGTGGATGGACGCGGCGCGTCTGGGCTCCGAGCAGCTCTATCAGGGCTCCCCCGTCGGCGCCGTGATCAGCGGACTGCCGCTGCTCAACATGTCACCGCGCAAGATCATCTCGATCCTCGGCGGCGCGTTCAGCTATCTGCGCGCGGGCGGCACGTTCTATCAATTCACCTACGGGATGCGCTGCCCGGTGCCGCGGCCGATCCTCGACCGGCTCGGCCTGCGTGCCACGCTGGTCGATCGCGCGCTCCTCAACGTGCCGCCGGCCGCGGTCTACCGGCTGACGCGACGGCCGCAATACAGGCTGTTGATGCGCGACGCGGCGCCGACGGCCGATGCGGGCGTGTCCCCCGTCACGAAGGAGCATCGCGCCGGCGAGGACTGCGCCACGCCCGCCTAGGCTGGCGCGGCCACAGCAATCGGTGCCGTGAGCCGGCTCAGACCAGCCGGCTCTGCACGACCGCTGCCTGAATGAAGGACGCGAACAAGGGATGTGGCTCGAACGGGCGCGACTTCAGCTCGGGATGGAATTGCACGCCAATGAACCAGGGATGGTCCTCGTATTCCACGATCTCCGGCAGCACGCCGTCCGGCGACAGGCCGGAGAACTTCAGACCGTGCTGCTCGAGCCGGTCCTTGTAGGCGGTGTTGACCTCGTAGCGGTGGCGATGGCGCTCGGAGATCTCGGTGGCGCCGCCATAGACCTCGGAGACGCGGCTGCCGCGCTTGAGCGCCGCAGGATAGGCGCCGAGCCGCATCGTGCCGCCGAGATCGCCGCTCTTGGAGCGCTTCTCCAGCTCGTTGCCGCGCAGCCATTCCGTCATCAGGCCGACCAGCGGCTCCGGCGTCGGACCGAACTCGGTCGAGTTGGCCTCGGTGATGCCGACGAGATTGCGCGCCGCCTCGATCACCGCCATCTGCATGCCGAAGCAGATGCCGAAATACGGCACGTCACGCTCCCGCGCGAACCGCGCCGCGCGGATCTTGCCCTCGGCGCCGCGCTGGCCGAAGCCACCGGGCACCAGGATGCCGTTGACGTGCTCGAGGAATGGCGCCGGGTCCTCGTTCTCGAACACCTCGCTCTCGATCCAGTCGAGCTTGACGCGGACCTTGTTGGCGATGCCGCCATGCGACAGCGCCTCGATCAGCGACTTGTAGGCGTCCTTCATGCCGGTGTACTTGCCGACGATCGCGATCGTGACGTCGCCTTCCGGATTGCGGACGCGCTCGTTGATCGTGTGCCAGCTCGCCAGCGCCGGCGGCACCCGCGGCTCGATGCCGAACGCGGCCAGCACCTCGTCGTCGAGGCCGGCGGCATGATAGGCCTCCGGCACGGCATAGATGTTGTCGACGTCACGCGCCTCGATGACGGCGCTTTCACGCACGTTGCAGAACAGGCCGAGCTTGCGCCGTTCCTCCTTCGGGATCGGGCGGTCGGTGCGGCACAGCAGGATGTCCGGCTGGATGCCGATCGAGCGCAGCTCCTTGACCGAATGTTGCGTCGGCTTGGTCTTCAACTCGCCGGCGCTCGGAATGTAAGGCAGCAGCGTGAGATGGATGTAGATCGCGTGATGGCGCGGCAGCTCGTTGCCGAGCTGCCGGATCGCCTCGAAGAACGGCAGGCCCTCGATGTCGCCGACGGTGCCGCCGATCTCGACCAGCACGAAATCGTACTCGTCATTCCCGGACAGGACGAAATCCTTGATCGCATTCGTCACGTGCGGGACGACCTGGATGGTCGCGCCGAGATAGTCGCCGCGCCGCTCCTTGGTCAGGATGTCCTGATAGATCCGGCCCGTGGTGATGTTGTCGGCCTTGGTCGCCGGCCGGCCGGTGAAGCGTTCGTAATGGCCGAGATCGAGATCGGTCTCGGCACCGTCGTCGGTCACGAACACTTCGCCGTGCTGATACGGCGACATCGTGCCGGGATCGAGGTTGAGATAGGGGTCGAGCTTGCGAAGCCGGACCTTGTAGCCGCGGGCCTGCAGCAGCGCGCCTAACGCGGCTGAAGCCAGACCCTTGCCGAGCGAGGAAACCACGCCGCCGGTGATGAAGATGTACCGCGCCATGGGACCCTACCTTTAATGCCGCGCGCTCGATTCGCCAAAACGAATCGCTTGCAGCCCGCAACCATGTCGCGGGCCTGTGGGTTACTTCAAAATATTAATGGTCTCAGTAACTTGAGACCGCCTCCTGACGCAGGACGCCAATTGCGTTCCTGCATGGCTTGCCCGCGTTATTGCGACTGCGGGGCCTGCGGCGCAGCCGGAGCCGCGGGTGCCTGCTGCTCGTCGGCCTTCTTGAGCTGGTCGAGCACGCCGCCCCCGGTCGGCGCCACTGGGGTCGCTCCGCCTGACTGGGTCTGCCCCGGCAGGTTGTTGAGAATCGAGGTCGGCTTGCGATCCAGACCCGCGAGCCAAGTCAGCGCCAGGCTGGTGAGGAAGAAGAGGAGTGCCAGGATCGCGGTCGTGCGCGTTAGCAGGTTGGCCGTGCCGCGGCTCGACATGAAACCGGCGCCGCCGCCCATGCCAAGGCCACCGCCCTCGGATTTCTGCAACAGCACCGTACCGATCAGGACGGCGACAATCATGAGGTGGATGACGATCAAGACAGTCTGCATGGTGACCTTCCGTCACAAGCCCTCGCAGGCCCCGACCGGGGGCCGGGATCGCGAGAGCTTCGCGGGCTATTCGGAAATTTGCGCGGTGTTACACGATCATGTCGAGCAACGCCACCCCGCAGATAATCGCAACCGCGCTTCGCACAAGCACCGACGTCGCCCTCCGGGTCGACACTTGCCGGCCGCTCCAATATCCACTATTAGAGACGAATGGATCAAATAGTAGACGACTTCAGCCAGAGGCTCGCCCGTCGCCTGCTGCTGGAACGGGACGGCCGTGGGTGGTCGCTGGCCGACCTCGCCGAACGCTCTGGCGTGTCGAAGGCGACCATCAGCAAGATCGAGCGTGCCGAAGTCAGCCCGACCGCGGTGATCCTGGTTAAGCTCGCAAGCGCTTTCGATCTCACGCTGGCCGGCTTGATGCTCCGCGCCGAAGCCCAGTCGGAGCGCCTGTCCAAGGCCGCCGAGCAGCCGGTCTGGCGCGACCCGGACACGGGCTACGTCAGGCGCCAGGTCTTTCTCAGGCCGGATCATCCGATCGAATTGGTGACCGTCGAGATGCCGGCGCACCGCAGCGTGACCTTGCCGGCCTCCTCCTACATCCACATCCGCCAGCTCCTCTGGGTTCAGAGCGGGCAATTGACCATCACGGAAGGCGCGGAACGCCACGTGCTCGGGCCGGGCGACTGCCTCGGCTTCGGCCCACCGATCGACACCACCTTTGCCAATGAGACCGACGCGCCCTGCGTCTACGTCGTCGCCCTTGCCAGGAGTTGAGAATGTCCCCGCCCCGAATCGCGGCCCTGTCAGATACGCCGGCAATCCGGGCTGCGCTTCGCGCAATGCTGATCGAAACGGTCGCCCATGGTGGCTCGGTCAGCTTCATGCACCCGCTTCGCGAGGAGGATGCCGACGCGTTCTGGCGGGAATCGCTGTCGGCCGCGGCACGCGGCGAACGAGCCGTTCTTGGCGCCTTAGATGGAGAGGATGTGATCGCGACCGTGACGCTGCAGCTGAAGCTGCCGCCAAACCAGCCGCACCGCGCCGAGATCGCAAAGATGATGACGCGCATCAGCCACCGCAAACGCGGAATCGCGACCGCGCTGCTCTGCGCGGCCGAAAACCTCGCCCGCGCGCATGGGCGGACGATGCTGGTCCTCGATACCGCCGAGGATGGGGGCGCCTCACAGCTCTATGAAAGCGTCGGCTTCCAGCTGAGCGGAACCATTCCGGACTATGCCTTGAAGCCGCATGGCGGCCTCACCGGCACGAAGATCTATTGGAAGCGAATCGAACAGGCGGACTGAGGCGCGCGCTTTCGCTCACGTCGCTTCTCAACAGCCCTTCGCAATGGCGAGAAAGTCTGAGGCTTTCAGGCTGGCGCCGCCGACCAACGCGCCGTTGACATTCGCGACCGCCATCAGCTCGGCCGCATTGGAGGGCTTCACCGAGCCGCCATAGAGGATGCGCGTCCGCGCTCCCTCCTGCTTGAAGCGATCGATCAGCAGCTCTCTGATAAAGGCATGAATCTGCTCGACATCCTTGGCGGTCGGGGTCAGGCCGGTGCCGATCGCCCAGACCGGCTCATAGGCCACGACCAGGTTGTCGGCCCGTGAGCCCTGCGGCAGGCTGAGGTTGAGCTGGCCGCGCAGGATGTCGAGCGTCTGTCCGGCATCGCGCTGCTGCTGGGTCTCGCCGACGCAAACGATCGCGATCAGCCCAGCGCGCCACACCGCCTCGGTCTTCTGGTGCACCACAACATCGGTTTCGCCATGATCGGCGCGCCGCTCGGAATGGCCGACGATGATGGCGCTGGCGCCGGCATCGGCCAGCATCTCCGCCGAGATGTCCCCGGTATGGGCTCCCGACGCCTTGGGGTGGCAATCCTGGGCCCCGACCGCGATCGCGTGGGTGCCGCGTGCCCTCTCGGCAAAGCCTGCCACCAGAGTGGCAGGCGGACAGACCAGCAGATCGGCCTTGCCGGTGACCTCGGCGGCTCCGGCCAGCATGGCGTCGAACTCGGCGATCGAGGCCTTCAGGCCGTTCATTTTCCAGTTGCCGGCGATCAGCGGCCGGATGCGGTCGGTCATGGCGGGATTCCAGCAAATGTTGTGACGAACATCGGCTAGCAGAGCCCTTCGACGAGCACCAGAGCGGGACCCGTCTTCCCACCGCTTCAATCGGCCTCAGGGCCGAGGTTGCGACCGGGCGGCGGCCTCTTTATAAGCCGTTTCAACTCGGTGACGGCCTTTTGCGGAATCTGCTTTAAGGCGCGGCCTCTTCATCCTTTTTCCTGCAGACAGACTGGACCCATGCTTCGAGGATTACGCAAGGCCTCATCAAACTGGCTCGGCAAGACCATCATGGCGGTGGTCATGGGCGTTTTGATCGTCAGTTTCGGCATCTGGGGCATCGCCGACATCTTCCGCGGCTTCGGGCAGTCGACGGCTGCAACCGTGGGACGCACGGAGATCTCGGTCAACGAGTTCCGGCAGATCTATACCGACCGGCTGCAGCAGATCGGCCGCCAGCTCGGCCGTCCGCTGACCACCGAGCAGGCCCGCATGTTCGGGCTCGACCGCTCCGTTCTGCAGCAGACGATTGCGGAAGCCGCCCTCGACGAGCAGGCCCGCCGTCTCGGTCTCGCCCAGTCCGATGCGGAGACCATGCGGGTGATCCTCAGCGATCCCAACTTCAAGGGCCCGAACGGGGCGTTCGACCCGCAGCGTTTCCAGGCCATCATCCGCAATTTCGGCTTCACCGAGCAGCGCTATCTGGCTGACCAGCGCCGACAGTCACTGCGGCGGCAGATCACTGGCACGATCGCGGCCGGGCTGGAGCCGTCCAACACGATGCTCGAGGCGCTCGGCCGCTTCCAGAACGAGCAGCGCTCGTTCGATTACATCAAGCTCGACGCGGCGCAGGCCGGCACCATCGATGCGCCCTCGCCCGAGGTTCTCGCGTCCTATTTCGACGAGCACAAAGCCCAGTTCAAGGCGCCGGAATATCGCAAGATCTCCTTCGTCGTGGTGACGCCCGAAGAGATCGGCAAGTGGACCGACGTATCTGACGAGGACGCCAGGAAGCTGTTCGACCAGCGCAAGGCGCTGATGGGCACGCCGGAGAAGCGCCAAGTCCAGCAGATGACCTTCTCCACCATGGAGGAGGCACAAGCAGCGCGCGCCAGGATCGCCGCGGGTGAAGTCACGTTCGACGAGCTCGCCAAGGAGCGCAACCTCAACCCAGCCGATCTCGATCTCGGTCTGGTGACGAAATCGGCGATTCTCGACCCTGTCGTTGCCGATACCGCCTTCTCGCTGCCGACCGGCGAGGTCAGCCAGCCGGTCAAGGGCGCGTTCAACGTGGCGCTGGTCAAGGTCAGCGCGATTCAGCCGGGCCAACAGCCGGAATATGAGAGCGTCGCTGCCGACATCAAGAAAGAGATCGCAGCCGACCGGGCCAAGTCGCAAGTCGCCAATCTTCGCGACAAGATGGAAGACGAGCGCGGCGGTGGCGCCAGCGTGTCAGAGGCCGCCAAGAAGCTCGGTCTCGATGCCGTCACGCTCGAAGCGGTCGACAGGTCCGGCAAGCAACCCAACGGCCAGCCCGTTTCGAACATCCCGCTTGGCCTGGATGTCGTTGCGCAGGCCTTCAACAGCGACGTCGGTGTCGACAACGAGCCGATCTCGTTCCGCGGCGGCTATGTCTGGTTCGAGGTTCTCGGCATCACCCCGCCGCGCGATCGCCCCCTCGACGAGGTCAAGGATCAGGTCGACGCGCGCTGGCGCGACGACGAAGTCGCAGCCAAGCTGCGCGCGAAGGCCACCGAGCTGGTCAAGAAGCTCAGCGAGGGCGGCAAGCTCGCCGACGAGGCGGCATCGCTCGGCGTGAAGGTCGAGACGGCCAGCGCGTTCAAGCGCGACGCCTCGGTTCCCGGCGTCCCCACCGGAGCGATCACCGCCGCATTCCGCACGGCGAAGGACGGCGTCGGCCAGACCGCGGCTGATGGCGGCCGGCAGTGGATTGTGTTCCGTGTCACCGACATCATCGAGCCGAAGGTCGACCTCGCGTCCGAAGACACCAAGAAGCTGAAGGACCAGTTGCAGCGCGCGCTCGCCGACGAGCAAGGCACGGCCTATGTCATGAAGCTCGAGAAGGACATCGGGACGACGATCAACGAGGCTGCCGTGGCCCAGGTGGTCGGCGGCGGCAGCAGCAACCAATGACGGATCGCTAGGGGCACGCGATGGACGATCTCAAGTCGATCATTGGCAAGGTGGCGACCGGCGCGCCGCTGTCCCGCGAGGAGGCGGCGTCCGCCTTCGACAGCATGATGTCGGGCGAGGCGACGCCGTCGCAGATGGGCGCGCTGCTGATGGCGCTGCGTGTGCGCGGCGAGACGGTCGAGGAGATCACCGGCGCCGTCAGCGTGATGCGGGCGAAGATGCTGCGCGTCGACGCGCCGGCGAGCGCGGTCGACATCGTCGGCACCGGCGGTGACGGCTCCGGCTCGGTCAACGTCTCGACCTGCGCCTCCTTCATCGTGGCCGGCGCCGGCGTGCCGGTCGCCAAGCACGGCAACCGCGCGCTGTCGTCGCGCTCGGGCGCGGCCGACGTGCTCGCCGCGCTCGGCGTCAAGATCGATCTGAAGCCCGACCAGGTCGGACGCTGCGTGCGTGAGGCCGGCATCGGCTTCATGTTCGCGCCCGCGCATCATCCGGCGATGAAGAACGTCGGTCCGACCCGGGTCGAGCTCGCCACTCGCACGATCTTCAATCTGCTCGGTCCCCTGTCCAATCCGGCCGGCGTCAGGCGCCAGATGGTCGGCGTGTTTTCGCGGCAATGGGTGGAGCCGTTGGCACAGGTGTTGAAGAATCTTGGCTCGGAAGCCGCCTGGGTCGTGCACGGCTCCGACGGGCTCGACGAGATCACCTTGACCGGCCCGACCTTCGTCGCCGCCCTGGAGAACGGCCATATCCGTACCTTCGAGGTCTCGCCCGAGGAGGCCGGGCTTGGCCTGTGCGGCAGCGATGGTCTGAAGGGCGGTGACGCGGCGGCCAACGCCGTGGCGCTGCAGAGTGTGCTCGATGGCTTGCCGAGTCCCTATCGCGATGTGGCCCTGCTGAACGCCGCGGCGGCGCTGGTCGTTTCCGGCCGCGCCAAGACGCTGAAGGAAGGCGTCGCAATCGGCCGGGATTCGCTCGACAGCGGCGCCGCAGCGGCGCGGCTGAAGCAGCTGATCGACGTCTCGAACGACTGATCTGCGGAGCGCGCCATGTCGGATATCCTGGCCAAGATCGAAGCCTATAAGCGCGAGGAGATCGCGGCCGCCAAGCGGGCGTGCCCGCTGTCGGATCTCGAGGCGCGAGCGCGTGATGCCTCAGCGCCGCGCGGCTTCGTCGCGGCGATCCGAGCCAAGCATGCGAACGGCGACTACGCGCTGATCGCGGAGGTGAAGAAGGCTTCGCCGTCGAAGGGGTTGATCCGCGCCGATTTCGATCCGCCTGTTCTCGCCAGGGCCTATGAGTCCGGCGGCGCGGCCTGCCTCTCGGTGCTGACCGACACGCCGTCGTTCCAGGGCCATCTGGACTTCATGGTCGCCGCACGCGCCGCGACCGCCCTGCCCGTGCTGCGCAAGGACTTCATGTTCGACACCTATCAGGTGGTCGAGGCTCGCGCTCATGGCGCCGACTGCATCCTGATCATCATGGCCGCGCTCGACGACGCCGCGGCTGCGGAGATCGAGGCCGCCGCGCTCGCCCACGGCATGGATGTGCTGATCGAGATCCATGATCGCGCCGAGCTCGATCGCGCGCTGAAGCTGCGCTCGCCGATGATCGGCATCAACAACCGCAACCTGCGCACCTTCGAAACCACGCTGGCGACCTCCGAGACGCTGGCACCTCTGGTCCCGAAGGAGCGTCTGCTGGTCGGCGAGAGCGGCATCTTCGCGCCGGCCGATCTCGCGCGCCTGGCGCGCGTCGGCATCCAGACCTTCTTGGTCGGCGAGAGCCTGATGCGGCAGGCGGACGTCACAGCGGCGACCCGCGCGTTGCTCGCGCGCGATGCCGCCTCCGCCAGCGCGGCTGAGTGACCATGTCCGACAAGTCACCCGGCGCTCCCGCCCTCACCCACATCGATGCTCGTGGCGAAGCCCGCATGGTCGACGTGTCGGACAAGGCTGCAACGGAGCGCACGGCAACAGCCGAAGGCCGCGTGGTGATGAGTCCCGCGACGCTCGAGCTCATCATCTCCGGCAACGCCAAGAAGGGCGACGTACTCGGCACGGCCCGCATTGCCGGCATCATGGCCGCCAAGCGCACATCCGAGCTCATCCCACTGTGCCACCCGCTGGCGCTCTCCAAGGTCACCGTCGACATCACCCCCGACGCTGCGCTGCCCGGCTGCATCGTCAGTGCAACCGTCAAGGTCACCGGGCCGACCGGCGTCGAGATGGAAGCCCTGACGGCCGTGTCCGTCACCTGCCTGACGATCTACGACATGATCAAGGCCGCCGAGCGCGGCGTGCGCATCGAAGGTATCCGTTTGACCGAGAAGATCGGCGGCAAGTCCGGGCACTATCGCGCCTGAAGGTATTGGAAAACCAAATACAACTTCGAATTAATTGTTCGCTAACTCAACTTCCTAACCTCACTTCCATAGCGGGCCTATAGCAATGGTTGTGGGAGGGACATCGTAGCGGTTCCATCCCGAAGCGCCTATCGCAAGCGTATTCAGGACCGATGACGACCAACGCTAGTCCACGGAATGCCCTCAGAGCTTCGACCGACCGCGGTGGACCCATTCGCTGGCTGGTCGGCGGAGGCCTCGTGCTGATTGCAGCCATCGCGATCGGCACGACCATCATGGCCGACAGTTTCCGGGAACGCGCGCTGAACAGCGCGACGCGCGAGCTGGAGAACACCGTCCTTCTACTGGCGCGTCATTTCGATCAGCAGATGGAGGATCTCGGCGCGATCCAGCGCGATCTCGCCAACTACGTCCGACAGAACCATATCGACACTGGCGCCCGCTTCAAGGAGCAGATGGGAAGCGCCGCCGTCAATGCCATGCTGAAGGACAAGCTGAGCGCGGTGACCTATGTCGGCGGTCTGAACATCTTCGACTCCGACGGCAACCTGATCAACTCCGGAGCGGCCTGGCCGGTGCCGCCCGTCAATATTGCCGATCGCACCTTTTTCAAGCGGCTGAAAGCTGATCCGACCGCGCCGCAATTGCTGATCGAACCGGTCGTGGGCCGGATCACCGGCACATATGTCGCGGTCATCGCCCTGAAGCTGACCAGTCCCAACGGCGAGTTCCTGGGCATCATCGGCCGCAGCCTCGAACCCATCAATGTCGAGCGGTTCTTCGCCTCCGTCGCGCTCGGGCCCGACGCGGCGATCTCGATGATGCATCGCGACGGAACCCTTCTGGCCCGACATCCACGCCACGAGGGCATGCAGAACCAGAACTACAAGAGCGCGCCGATCTTCCGCCAGATCCTGGCCGGCGATGGCAACACCACGGGCATTTTCAGCAGCCCCGTCGACGGCGAGCACCGCATCGGCGCATCGCACCGGCTGACGAGCTATCCCTTGATCGTGACCGCGACGACGACGGTCTCGGCGGCGCTCGCCGACTGGCGCGAGCAGATGCGCTTCCTGATCGCCGTCGGCGTGACCTCGGTGCTGCTGATCGCCGGCATGCTCTACGTCGTGGTGCGCCGGTTGATCAGCGACCACGACGCCTCCAGCCGCCGCTTGACGCTGGAGAAGGAACGGCTCGACAAGGCCGTCAACAACATGACCCAGGGCCTCCTGCTGTTCGACGCATCGGAGCGCCTGGTCATCAGCAACCAGCGCTACGTCGACATGTACGGCCTGTCTGCCGACGTCGTGAAACCAGGCTGCACGTTCCGCGAGTTGATCGCGCACCGCAAGGCGACCGGCTCGCTCGCGGGCGACGACGGCGAATATGCCGATGCGGTGCTGCGCGACATTGGCCGCAAGACCTCGCAGATCATCGAGACCACGGACGGTCGCTGGATCCAGATCGTCAACGAGCCGATCGCGGGCGGCGGCTGGCTCGCCACTCACGAGGACATTACCGAGCGCAAACGGTCCGAGGAGCAGATCACGCATCTGGCGCACTATGATGCCCTGACGGATCTGCCGAACCGCACCCTGTTTCACGAGCGCCTCAAGGAGGAGCTGACCGGCGTCCCCCAAGGCCGGCGCCTCGCGCTGCACTACATCGACATCGACGAGTTCAAGGGCGTCAACGATTCGCTCGGCCACCTCGTCGGCGACGAGCTGTTGAAATCCGTCGCGGCGAGCCTGAACGCCTGTGTCGGCACCACTGGATTCGTCGCCCGCCTCGGCGGCGACGAGTTCGCCGTGGTTCAGACGGCCATCCGCAACCGCGAGGACATCGAACAGCTGATCGAGGATATTCTCAGCGCGATCCGCGCCCCGCGCTACTGCCTCGGCCATCAGCTCACCGCCGACGCCTCGATCGGCGTGGCGCTGATCCCCGAGCACGGCACCGATCTCGACCAGATCATGAAGAACGCCGATCTGGCGATGTACGCCGCCAAGGCCGCGGGACGGCGCACCTGGCGCTTCTTCGAGCCCGAGATGGACGCCCAGGTCAAGGCGCGCCACCAGCTCGAGGTCGACCTGCGCCAGGCCATCGCCGACGATCGGCTCGAGGTCTACTACCAGCCTTGTCTGAGCCTGCAGGACGACCGCATCGTCGGCTGCGAGGCGCTGGTGCGCTGGAAGCATCCGACCCGCGGCACCGTCTCGCCGGCCGAGTTCATTCCGATCGCCGAGGACACGGGCCTCATCAACCTGCTCGGCGAACGCGTCCTTCAGGTCGCCTGTACCGAGGCTGTGAGCTGGCCGGACGACATCCGGCTCGCCGTCAACGTCTCGCCGGTGCAGTTCAAGAGCGGCACCCTGGCGCTCAAGGTCGCGAATGCGCTTGCGACCTCCGGCCTGCCGCCGCATCGGCTGGAGCTCGAGATCACGGAAGCGGTGCTGATCCGCGACGACGACGCGCTCGACACCCTGCACCAGTTGCGCGCGCTCGGCGTCCGTATCGCGCTCGACGATTTCGGCACCGGCTATTCAAGCCTCAGCTACCTCCAGCGCATTCCGTTCGACAAGATCAAGATCGACCGCTGCTTCGTCCAGGACATCACCGAGAGTGAGGGCTCCGCGGCGATCGTCCAGGCCGTGGTCAACATCGCCGCCATCCGCAAGATGTCGACGACCGCCGAGGGCGTCGAGACCGAGGCGCAGCGCCAGGTGCTGAAGCGGCTCGGCTGCTCGGAGATGCAGGGCTATCTGTTCAGCCCTCCGAAGCCCGCAGCCGACGTGGGGCAATTGTTCGCCGCGCAGCGCGCCAATCCCTCAACCGGCCGCCATTCGCGCCCCAACGCCGCGTGAGCCAGTTCCGAACCGATAAATACCGTTGCAATTTGAGGCTTTTCCACAAGCCAGATTCAAACCCTGCCGACCGGTCGTCCCTTGAAGTCCACGGCTCCGCCATGATCTACGGGACACAGACGGACATACTCCATGTCCGCTTGTACACGCTGGTCGAAAACCACGGCGGGACGGCCTCAGGGCCGCCCCGTCGGGTGTGAGCATCGAGCGTCGCAAGCCGCGCACCCGCCCACTTCGCAGATCAGTTCGGCACTGCCGCCTTGGCGCGGACGTCGGCGTTCACCGTGACGCCCCGCAGCACGTTGAATGCGGCGTGCAGCGCCTTGTCGTCCTTCTCGTCGGGCGGAACGTAGGACTGCGAGCCGGTCTGCTCGGTGCCGTCGGGCGCCGAGAGATGGCCGCGCATGCCGGCCTCACCCTTGAGATCGCCGCGATCCTTCAGCTCGTCCGGCACGTCCTGCTTGACCTCGATGTCCGGCGCGATGCCCTGCGCCTGGATCGAGCGTCCCGACGGCGTGTAGTAGCGCGCCGTGGTCAGCGCCAGCGCGCCATTGCCGGCGCCGAGCGGAATGATGGTCTGCACGGAACCCTTGCCGAACGAGCGCGTGCCGACCAGGGTTGCACGCTTGTGATCGTGCAGCGCGCCCGCCACGATCTCCGACGCCGAGGCCGAGCCGCCATTGATCAGCACCACGAGCGGCTTGCCCTTGGTGAGATCGCCGCCGCGTGCGGTGAAGCGCTGCGTCTCCTCAGGATTGCGGCCGCGGGTCGAAACCACCTCGCCTCGCGAGAGGAACGTGCTGGAGACCGACACCGCCTGATCGAGCAGGCCGCCCGGATTGTTGCGCAGGTCGACCACATAGCCGGCGAGCTTCTCCTGCGGAATGTCCTTGGAGATGCTGGCGACGGCCTTGCGCAGGCTCTCGGTGGTCTGCTCGTTGAAGGATGTGATGCGGATATAGCCGATGTCGCCGCCTTCGGTGTGATAGCGGACCGGGCGCACCTTGATGATCTCGCGCGTCAGCGTAACGTCGAGCGGTGCGTCCTTGCCCTTGCGCATGATGGTAAGCTTGGTCTTGGTGTTGACGCCGCCCTTCATCTTGGCGACGGCCTGCTCGAGCGTCAGTCCCTGCACCGCCTCGCCGTCGATCTTGGCGATGAGATCGCCCGAGAGAACGCCGGCCTTGGACGCGGGCGTGTCATCGATCGGCGCGACGACCTTGACCAGGCCCTCCTCCATGGTGACCTCGAGACCGAGTCCGCCGAACTCGCCGGACGTGGTCTCCTGCATGTCGCGCCAGGACTTGTCGTTCATGTAGCGCGAATGCGGATCGAGCGAGGACACCATGCCGTTGATGGCGCCTTCGATCAGCGCGGGATCGCTCGGCTTCTCGACATAGTCGGCGCGAACACGCTCGAACACCGCGCCGAACAGATTGAGCTGCGAATAGGTGTCGGCCATGCCGGCCGCGGCCTTGGCCTTCGCAACGAGTTGCGCGCCGTCGGGACCCGTGACCATCAGGGTTAGCCCGACGCCGGTCATCGTGCCCGCCAAGAACAGCCAGTTTTTCCGCATTGTTTGCTTCCCGAGCGTTTGTTGGATGGCCGGCCGATCTAAAGGGTCCGCACGTATCGCCGGCGCGATTTGTGTTGCGAACACACACCACATTTCCGGTTTCTTCAAGGCCGATATTGCGCCGCCGTACCGGGGCCCGACCGCCGGCGCTCGCATCCGAAATGGACGTTCACAGGCTGAAATCAAGATCAAGGCTGCGCCGGCGCCGGGCCCGGCTGAACATACCCCGTCTTTCACGGACACCCATGATCACAATTCGACGAGCCGTGTACCACGCCGCGATTCGATGGCCTGGGCCTGCGGGGCGCCGCTCCCTGCGCGCGCCCGGAAGCTCGAGTTCGGAATGGCTTGCTCCCGGCCCGCTCGATGGGCAATGCTCCGCGGCAAAACCGCAAGCATGACAGTCGCTGGGAGGCAAACATGAACCAACGGACCCCGATCGAGGCCGGGTGGCGGAACGTCGAACTCGGCTCGAGCGACGAGAAGTTCCAGAACCTGCACGAACTCATCCGCAAGGCGCGCGCCCAGCTCAACCAGAACGCCTGGGACTACATCATCGGCGGGGCCGAAACCGAGACCACGCTGCGTCGGAACCGGATGGCGCTCGACGAGATCGCGTTCCGTCCGCGCGTGCTGCGCGACGTGTCCAGGGTCGATGCCTCGGTCGAAACTTTCGGACGCAAGCTGCGCCTGCCGGTGGTCATGGCCCCGGTCGGTGCGCTCGAAATCTTCGATCCGGCAGGGGCGGCCAGCGTGGCCCGTGGGGCGGGCCGATTCGGAGCGGCGCACATGCTGAGCTCGGTGTCGGAACCCGGGCTGGAGAAGACCGCCGAGGCCGCGCCCGACGCGCTGCGAATCTTCCAGCTCTATGTCCGCGGCGACGACGCCTTCGTCGAGGACTATGTGAGCCGGGCGGTCGCCAACAGCTACACCGCGTTCTGCCTGACCGTCGACACCGGCCATTACAGCCGGCGCGAGCGCGACATCGCCAAGCGCTACGTCCGCGAAAGCCGGCTGCGCGCGACCGGCGGCGACCACCAGAAGGCGCTGAGCTGGCACACCGTCAAGCTGATCAAGGACAAGTTCAAGCTGCCGCTGATCATCAAGGGCATCGCGACCGCCGAGGACGCGCAGATTGCGGTCGATCACGGCGTCGACTGGATCTACGTCTCCAACCATGGCGGCCGCCAGCTCGACCATGGCCGCGGGGCCATGCATGTGCTGCCGGAGATCGTCGCCGCCGTGAAGAGCCGGGCAAGGATCATGGTCGACGGCGGCTTCTGCCGCGGCACCGACATCGTCAAGGCGATCGCCTCCGGCGCCGACCTCGTCGGCATCGGCCGGCTGCAATGCTGGGCGCTCGCCGCGGCCGGCGAGGACGGCATCCTGCGCATGCTCGAGCTGCTGGAGGACGAGGTCATCCGCGCGCTCGGCCTGCTCGGCATCACCTCGTTCGCCGAACTCAACGGCTCCTACCTGCATCCGGCAACCGCCACCAACCAGCCGAGCGTCGTCAGCGCGTTTCCGCTGGTCGACATCGAGCCCTACCGTTATTGAGGCGGAGGCCCTTCCGTTCAACGCCAGCCATCGACGCCCCTCCATGCCCTCCTCCGCTCTCCGCCCCGGCGACGCCGACGCGCTGCTGTTCGATCTCGGCCGCGTCGTCATCGACATCGATTTCGTCCAGGTCGTCTCGCGCTGGGCCGCGCATGCCGGCTGTCCGGCGGAGCACATTGCCGCCCGCTTCGTGCGCGACGAGATCTACCACGGCCATGAGCGCGGCACCGTCTCCGACGCCGACTTCTTCGCCAACCTGCGCCGGCAGCTCGGCATCGACATCACCGACGCGCAGTTTCTCGAGGGCTGGAACGCGATCTTCGTCGGCCCGATGCCGGGCATCGTCCCGCTGCTCGCCCGCGCGGCGGAGAAACTGCCGCTCTATGCCTTCTCCAACACCAACCAGCCGCACATCGATCACTTCTCGCCGCGCTACGCCGACCTGCTTGGTCACTTTCGCGAGATCTTCCTGTCGTCGTCGATCGGCCTGCGAAAGCCGGATGCCGAGGCGTATGATCACGTCGTGCAGGCGATCGGCGTGCCCGCCGGGCGCATCCTGTTCTTCGACGACCTCGCTGAAAACATCTACGGCGCGCGGGCCAGCGGGCTGCAGGCGGTGCTGGTGCGCTCGACGGCCGACATCGCCGCGGCGCTGGAGGCGCTCGGGATCTGATCGCGTCGCGCAAGGGTGCGTCATGGCCAGCGGCGTGACGTTCTGAAAGGCTGCGCTCGCAATGACGGTGCCCACTCATGCAAGATTGTTCTCGCGACACGATGTGCCCGAGCTTTGCTGCTCTCATCTCACCCTCCTCCAATCGGAGGGCGCAGGGAATGCCGGGCTGCTGGCCGCAACCCATGGCCCGCCTGCAGAAAAAAAGCAGGCGGCAGTCACCACAGGTCCAGCCGACATCCGGCATTCCCTGCGCGATGGTCTTCACGTTTATACGCGATCTCCCCGGTGCCCGGCTTGTTGGCCACCGTCGCCGTCGGGATCATCATCACCCGCCGGCTTGGCATCAGCTTCGGGATGCCAGGACCACGCGACTTCACGTCCGCGCCATGCCGTTCGTCCGCGTGCCATCCGAGCACGCTGCGGCACGTCGCGGCCACCGCATCCCGCGCTCCACGTCCGTGACGATCGCGAAGCGCCCCTCCTGTCGAGCACGGGACCAAATCAGCATAGCAGATTTTTCCGAAAAAGCGAATCCTAAATTCGACCGCCGGCAACGGCGCCATCCGGCCCGTCTCCCGCCACATCCGCTGGTCGCAGACGGCCCGACCGCCTAAGCTGCCCGCTCTACACGCCCCGCGGCCCGGAAGAACCGAATGCCCCTCGACATCATCTGTTTGCGTGATCGGCCCGACCTGATCCCGCGCGTGTTCTCGCCCGAGCTGGATGCCATCTGGCCGGAGTTCATGCGGCAGGACCGGACGGCGACGTTGTACTATGATCCGCCAGTGTTCGACCAATATGCGGACTGCGCCTACGTGGCGCTCGCCGGTGACGAGGTGGTCGGGCGCGCGTTCGCCGTCCCCTTCACCTTCGGCATCGAGGGCCGCCGCACGCTGCCGGATGCGGGCTGGGACGAGGTGATCCGCTGGGGTCACGAGGACCGCCTGCTGGGACGGCGGCCGACGACGATGAGCGCGCTGGAGATTGCGCTGCTGCCGAAGGCGCGCGTGGCCGGCAGCTCGCTCGCCATGCTCGCGGCTCTGAAAGGCTGCGCACGCGCCAAAGGTTTTGCCGAGCTGTACGCGCCGGTGCGGCCGAACCAGAAACATCTGGCGCCGCGGACGCCGATGCGCGCCTATCTCGATCAGCGGCGCGAAGACGGCCGATTGGTCGATTCCTGGCTGCGCACGCACCTCGGCATCGGTGGCGAGATCGTCAAGATCGCGCCGTGCTCGATGACCATCGTCGGCACGCTCGCCGAGTGGTCGCAATGGACCGGCGTGACCTTCGATCGCTCGGGTGAGATCGAGGTCCCCGCTGCTCTCGTGCCCGTGCTCGCGTCGGTCGAGCACGACCATGCCGCCTATGTCGAGCCGAATGTCTGGATTCGGCATCCGCTCTAACGCGGTGCAGGCCGTCCGCGCGACGATCAACGCGCCGGCACGACGCGCTCGTCCAGAAATCCGATCACCGCATCGAACGCCTGCCGTCGATTCCGCTCCATCAGGATCATGTGCGTGCCCTGCCCGATCTCGACCAGCCGCTTGTACGGCGCGCTCACGAGACGAACGAACAGGTCGTGCGCCACGTCGAAGCGGACATCCACATCCCATTCCGCCGAGAGCACGAGAACAGGGCAGTCGATCGTGCTGGGATCGTAGATCGGCTGGTCCACGGTCCAATGCTCGCGCACGTCCTGAACCGCGCCCGAAGGCGCGCGGATCGCGCCGGGGTACGGCGAGTCCGGATCGGTCGCGAGCGTCGCCTCCGCCCAGGACTCGAACCAGCCGTCCGGAATCAGCTTGTCCCGCGCCTGCTCCGGAGCGGCGCCGCGCCACGCAGCCTCGAACGCGCGCGGGCTGACGATCCGATAGGCGCCGAGCGGTCCGCCGGCGTCGATGCGCAGCGGCTCGCTGGACAGCCAGAGCGGCGTCACCAGGATCACCTTCTCGAGCTTCGCGCTCGCCGCGCTCGCGAACATGCCCGCGACGGTGGCGCCCCAGGACATGCCGAGCACGTTGGCGCGCGGGACGTCGCGATGCCGGCAGATGAAGTCCACCGCCGCGCCGAAATCGTCCACGGCGGTCCGCGCATTGACCAATGGAGATCCCTCCTCGGCCGCCCGCGACATCTCCGGCGGCCGGCTGGAACCGCCATAGCCGCGCGCATCGACGGCCCAGACATCGTAGCCGGCCTGCGCCAGGACATCCATGAAGGAGGCGCCACCAACCGCGACGTCGAACAGGCTAGCGGATGAAAAGGTGGCGCCGTGCATCATCACCAGCGTGCGCTCGGCCGAGAACCGTTGCACGTCATGCCGGCGCTTGTTGATGAGCTGAAGCTGGACATCGGACACCGGGCCTTCGATCAGGCGGCGCTCGGAAACGATGCGCGAGGAGGACGTTGCGTTCTCGGTCATGGTCACCTCGGATCAGGCGAAGTGCCACGCGAACCGGTCGCCGTCGCGGCTGATCCGCCCGGCCGAGGACTCGGCGAAGTGGGTCGTGAACACGAGGGAGCCGGTCTCGGCGGCATGGTTCATCGCCCATCGGCGTGAGGTCCGCGCCGCATCCGGGAATTCGCAATAGACCGAGTTCCAGTCCGGACGCGCGACCTGCAGCGGATGATGCATCACGTCGCCCCAGAACAGCGCGCGCTCGCCACGTGAGCTGAAGCTGATGCAGGCGTGATCGATGCTGTGACCGGGGCTCGGCAGAAAACGGAAGCCGTCGACGACCTCGCTGCCATCGACCGTGATCTCGCGCGCGAGGCTGGCCTCGACGATCGGTAGCACGCTGTCTTCGTAGACCCCTGGCATCGGTGGATGCAGCATGGGGCCAAGTCCAGCTGCGTCCCTGATCCCGGCGTCCGAGCCGTTGCCGGCCGAGAGTGCGGCGACATAGGCGCGCTCGCGGCCTGAGAAGATGTGCTGGGCGTTGGGAAACACCGGCATCCAACGGCCATCGGCAAGCTGCGTATTCCAGCCCACGTGATCGGCGTGCAAATGCGTCATCAGGACGAGGTCGACATCGTCAGGGGCGACGCCGGCTGCCCGCAGCCGGTCCAGAAACGGCTCGTTCAGGCGATGCAAGGCGGCCGCGACTGGTCGCTCCTTGTCATTGCCGGTGGCCGTGTCGATCAGAACCACCCGCTCCGGCGTCCGTACCAGCCAGCTATGGATGCTCAGGCGCAACGATCCCGTGCGCGGATCGACTGATCCCGGCTCGAACCGGCCGCGTTCCCGGGCAATGCTGGCGGCGTCCACACCCGGAAACAGAAACTCCCCCTCGACCGCATCGAGGCCGATCTCGAAGATCCTGGTGATGATGGCGTCCCCGACGCGATAGGTCGTGATGTCCTGCATGTTTGGCGGCCTCGATCCGAACGGTAGTCTTGTCTGGGCCGAGATCTACGACTAGGTCATACATTCCTCAAATCGATCCAACTCATGCAGTCCATCGACCACTTCGATCTTCGCTCCTTCGACCTCAATCTGCTGGTCGCATTCGACGCGCTGATGCAGGAGCGCAGCGTGACGCGCGCGGCGCGCCTCAAGGTGGGGCAGCCGGCAATGAGCCATACGCTGTCGACGCTTCGCGTGCTGCTGCAGGATGAGCTGTTCGTCCGCGTCGGCACGATCATGCAACCGACGCCGCGGGCGGCGGCTCTCGCCGGGCCGGTTCGGGCGGCGCTGGGGCAGATGCAGGCTGCGCTGCACGCCGCACCGGGGTTCGACCCGGCGACCGAGCAGCGCACCATCCGCTTGGGATTTTCAAGCGAGGTCGAGCTGCTGCTGATCCCCGAACTTGCGGCGGCGCTCCGTCGCTCGGCGCCCGGAGTGCGGTTTCTCAGCCGGCCGACTGAACGCAACGAGGTGCATCGTTTGCTCGACGATGGCGCCTTGGATGTTGCGGTCGGCTGCTTCGAGGCCGTCGCACAGCGGCACAGATCCCAGTTCCTGTTCGAGCAGGCTCTGAGCTGCGTCTACAATCCAAAGCGCATCGCGATGAAAACGCCGATCAGCCTCGCCGACTATCTGTCGCTTCCCCACGCGCTGGTGACGCTGACCAACAGCCTGCAGGGCTGCCTGGAGGCGGCGCTTGACGAGATCGGGACCGAGCTCAACGTGGTCTCGGCCTCCTCGGATTTCCTCAGCGTGCTGGCGACGGTGGCCGCGTCAGCGGTGATCACGACGATACCGACCAGGATGGCAAAGCTCTACGGGCCGCGGTTTGGGCTGACGCTCTGTCCCGCGCCGTTGAAGCTGCGGCTGCCGGCCGTCTCGATGGTCTGGCCGCTGCAGCTCGATCGTGATGCAGCATCGGTCTGGCTGCGGAACATGGTTGCGGATATCCTGCACACGACCGAGCGCGCCGCCTGTCGCGCGGCTGCTGGATAGAACGCGGGGCGGGAGCTAATCGGAACGGCGCATCGGCCAACGCCTTGGCACTGCGGTCGACCTTCTGCGCACTGATTGCAGGGTTACTCGCGCGATCGTGAGGCAGCGGCCCGGACGCGGCCAACATCAGACGATCAGAAGGCAGGAAGCGGCCTGAGCCCTTGGCCGAGCCGTGCGCGTTCGGTTAGAAGGCGACTCATTTGATCTGCCGTCTCCGTCCGAAGGAACTCTCATGGCCCTGATGCCGGTGTCTGATGCGTTGTCCGCCGTGCTCGCCGGCGCCGAGCCGCTGGCCGAGGAGCTGGTGACGCTGGACGAGGCCCATCACCGCATCCTGGCCCGCGACCTCGCGGCGCTGCGGACGCAGCCGCCCGAGGCGATGTCGGCGATGGACGGCTACGCCGTGCGCGCGGCGGACGCAGCCCAGGCCAAGGTGCGGCTGAGGGTGATCGGCGAGGTCGCGGCGGGGCGGCCGTTCGATCGCGTGGTCGGACCCGGCGAGGCGGCGCGCATCTTCACTGGTGGCGTTGTCCCTGAGGGCGCCGACGCGGTGGTGATCCAGGAAGACACGATCGCCGAAGATGGCCACGTCGTGATCACCGAGGCCGCGATCAAGGGCCGGCACATTCGGCCCGCGGGCGTCGACTTCCACCAGGGCATGGTGCTGCTGAAGGCGGGCCGCCGGCTTAGCGACCGCGACCTGTCGCTGGCGGCCAGCATGAATCATCCGGCACTGCCGGTGCGGCGCCGGCCGAAGGTGGCGCTGCTCGCCACCGGCGACGAGCTGGTGATGCCGGGCTCGACGCCCGGCCCGGGCCAGATCGTCTATTCCAACGGCTACGCCCTGCGGGCGCTGGTGCGCAGCGAGGGCGCGACACCGATCGATCTCGGCATCGCCGCGGATACGATGGAGGCCACGATCGCCGGGATCCGGCGGGCGCGCGAGGCCAAGGCCGACATCCTGATCACGACCGGCGGCGCCTCGGTCGGCGATCACGACCTCGTCAAGCAGGCGCTCGAAGCCGAGGGCGTCGAGATGGCGTTCTGGAAGATCGCGATGCGGCCGGGCAAGCCGATGATGCACGGACGGCTCGGCGACATGAGGGTGATCGGACTGCCCGGCAATCCGGTGTCGTCCTATGTCTGCGCCATCCTATTCCTGGTGCCGCTGATTCGGCGGCTGCTCGGCCGCGACGAAGCTCGCATGCCACGCGAGACCGCCCTGCTCGGCCGCGAACTCGGGGCCAACGATTCGCGCGAGGACTATCTGCGGGCGCAGCTCGAGGAGCGCGCCGACGGCACGCTGATCGCAACGCCGGTGACCCAGCAGGATTCGTCGCTGCTCGGCAATCTCGCGCTCTCGCAGGCGCTGGTGATCCGGCGGGCGTTTGCGCCGAAGGCCGCCGCCGGCAGCCCGTGCGAGATCCTGCGCCTGCCGAGCTAGGCCGTTTCCCCCGGCAAAGCCCGGTCCGTTCACTACAATTTAAGGATTGCGGAACACACATCGAACATATAGTGTCCGTTCATGATTTGTTTTTAGTATGTTGCGGGCGACGCGATGATGGTCCGACTCCAAGGCGCTCTCAGCCGGTTTGTGCTCAAGGCGCAGCTCCTGGACTCGGACGACAACAAACTGGGGACCAGGTCGAGATGCTGACGCGCAAACAGTACGAACTTCTGCGGTTCATCAACGAGCGGCTCAAGGAAGCCGGCGTGCCGCCGTCCTTCGACGAGATGAAGGATGCGCTCGATCTGCGCTCGAAGTCCGGCATTCATCGCCTGATCACGGCGCTTGAGGAGCGCGGCTTCATCCGCCGGCTGCCCAACCGCGCCCGCGCGATCGAGGTGATCAAGCTGCCCGAACTGTCACAGGCCGCCAACAACCGCCGCGGCTTCACCCCATCGGTGATCGAGGGCAATCTCGGCAAGGTGCGCACCAGCAGTCCCGCGCTGGACGATGGCGAGCGCCCCGTCGCGGTGCCGGTGATGGGCCGCATCGCCGCCGGTACCCCGATCGAGGCGCTACAGACGCGCAGCCACACCATCAGCGTGCCCGCCGACATGCTCGGCAACGGCGATCACTATGCGCTCGAGGTGCGCGGCGACTCCATGGTCGATGCCGGCATCCTCGACGGCGACATGGCGCTGATCCAGCGCAACGAGACCGCCGACACCGGCGACATTGTGGTAGCGCTGATCGACGATGAGGAAGCGACGTTGAAGCGCTTCCGCCGCCGCGGCGCATCGATCGCGCTGGAGCCGGCCAACACCGCCTACGAGGTGCGCATCCTGCCGCCGAACCGGGTGAAGATCCAAGGCAAGCTGGTCGGGCTGTATCGCAAGTACTGATCGCGGACGCGATCGGTCGACCGGCGACGGGCGCACGCGCTTCGCCGCCGATCGAAATTGGTCACGCGCGAATGCACCTCAGGATGTGCAGCGCGGCATGCTCAAACGCTTGTGATCGCCCGCGGGCGCACGCGGTGCAGATCAGCGCAGAATTGCCGTGAAGCGCGCGCTAACATCACCATCGATGTCCACTCTGATAGAGGCCTGCGCCTGTCCGGGGGGAGCGTGGGTCGGCTATCTCTCAACGAGGAGCGATCCGATGTGTGACTACAGCCTCCATGCGGTTGCGTCCCGTCCCGCCAAGGTCGGCGAGACGTTGATCTCGACGACGTTTCGCGGCACCGCCACCCGCGGCTTCGCCCTCGAGAGCGAGCCGACCGTCGCAGTCTGCATGCTGCCCGGCACCGAGTTGGCATTTGTCGAGGACGTCCGCTACGACAGCCGCTGGCTCTGGACCCGGACGATCCGCGAGCGCGTCGCGAAGTTCAACAGCATCGAGACGCACATCCCCGATCGCCATCACGACGCGATCGAATTCGCCGACGGCCGCCACGTGCTGGTGACCCAGCTCTGCGAGGGCCAGCGCGTCACCGTGCTGCAATTGCCGGTCAGCAAGCAGCCGGCCGAGCGCCGCCCGGGCGTGGCGGAGGACGTTCCGGCTTCGCAGGCCACACCGATTCGCCGCATCAGCATTACCTGAGCGCCTGCGCGTCCGCATTTCTCTCGACATCGCATCGAATAGGAACGACATCCCTCGGCCGGCATTGTGTGCCGGGGGAGCTTGCCGCCGTGGTCAACAAGATCGATTGGAACAAGGCCGACCGGATCACCGAGCCCGGCCGCTACATGCTTGCGTTCGGATGGCTGACGGTCACGGCTGATGACATCGCCATCTGGCAACGATATCCGGGCGCTGCGTTTACGCTGGTCGAAGGTCCCTCGCTGTTCGATGCACCCGACGACACCGAGTATCATCTCGGCACGTTCGAGCTGTCCGGCGCTCAATCCTGCTCGCCCTGCTCCGTCTCCGGCGGCGTCGCGTCCTGAAGCCGCGACACCGGCGCACGCGGCGTCAGCGTCGTGTCGAACTCGCCGGCCTCGGCGGGCGCCGGCCACCACGGGCGGTCGGTGCCGCCGGCGCGCACCGGCGTGACGGAGAAGCCGGTGCCCCGCTGCACCAGCATCAAGGCGCCCTGCTGCTGCAGGCGCTGGCGATCGATGACGGCCGCCGCGCAAGATGACGGCGCGGCGCGCGCGGTGACAATCAGCGCGGCACGGGCGCAATCATCTTCGAGCGCCTCGGCGCGCAGGGTCAAGGCGGCGAATCGGCCGTCGGCCATCGCGACCACGCAGCCCGCCTCGTCGCAGGAGACGCCATCGGCGAGCGATGAATCCGCCGGCAGCCGGGCATCGGCGTCGGCCGCGAGCCACTCCTTGGTGGCGAACACGTCCTTGCCGGTGCGCATCACCTGCAGGCGTCCGTCACGGCCGCGCACCGCCACCGCGCGCCCATCGCCGGCGATCAGGACGTCGGGCAGCGGCGTCGTGGCGGCCCACGCGGTGGCCACCACGAGCCCGACGGCGCCCGACCAGCGCAGCGGTGTGCGCAGCAGGCCGATCAGGATGACGCCGAGGCTGGCCAGGATCAGCGGACCGATGCCGAAGCCCGGGATGCGCCCGACCGCGCCGGGCAGCGCCGCCACCCAGCGCGTCACCGCGATCATCCAGTCGATGCCGAGGCCCATCAGCGTCCACCAGGGACCGTCGAGCCCGAACGGCGCCGCCAGCAGGCCGAGCAGTCCGGCGGGCATCACCAGCACCGAAACCACCGGCATCGCCGCGAGATTGGCGAGCACGCCATAGGGCGTGACGCGATGGAAGTGGAACGCGGCATAGGGCGTGGTCGCAAGCCCCGCGATCAGCGAGGCCAGCAGCAGCATCGCGAGCTCGCGGCCGCCCCACAGCGCGATGCGCTGCGTCGTGGAGCTGTCCGGCGTCGCAAACAGTTTGGGCAGGCCGAACTGCACCAGCGCGACCAGGCCGAGCGTCGCCGCGAACGACATCTGGAAGCTCGGATGCACCAGCGCTTCGGGTGCCGCGATCAGCACGATCATCGCCGCGACCGCGAGCGTGCGGAAGGTGACGGCGCGGCGATCGACCATGACCGCGATCAGCACCACGGCCGTCATGAAGAACGATCTCTGCGTCGCGACCTCCGCGCCCGACAGCAGCAGGTAGAACGCCGCCGCGACCAGCGCTGCCGCGGCCGCCCATTTCTTGATCGGATGGCTGATGGTGAGGCCGGGGATCAGCGCAAGCAGCGCGCGCACGGCGAAGAACACGACGCCGGCGACGACGGCCATGTGATAGCCTGAGATCGACAGCACGTGGCCGAGGCCGGAGACGAACATCGCATCGTTGACATCGGGCGTGATGGCGTCGCGCCGACCGGTCAGCAGCGCGGTGGCGATGGCGCGCTCATCGCCCGTCAGGCGGGCGCGGATGCGTGCGTCGATCGCATCGCGCAGGCCCTGCATGGCCGCCGCATAGCCCAGGCCGAAGCCGGCGGCCTGCGGCGGCGGCGCCGTCGTGATCGCGCCCATCACGAAGCCGGAGGCGCCGATGCCCTGGAAGAACATGTCGCGCGCGAAGTCGTAGGATCCCGGCCGCACCGGGGCCATCGGCGGCAGCAGCCGCGCCTTGAGCTGCACGAAGCTGCCGACCTCGGGCGCCGTGCCCTTGCGCACCGCGAGCCGCACGCGCGCGATCGTGGCGGCGTTGCGCGGGCTCTCCATCGCGGCGACGCGCAGCACGATCCGATCGCTGCGCTCGCGGATGTCGCGCGCCTCGACGAAGCCGGACAGCGCCACGGAGTACAGCGGCCGCGCCAGCACCGGATGTGCGACACGCGCGGTCTTGATGGTCGCCGCGGCAAAGCCGCACGCTGCAGCTGCGATCATCACGGCAGCCGGAAACATCCGATGCCGCCGCATCATGACGGCGACGATGCAGAGCAGCGCGGCGGTGGTGGCGGCGATCCAGAGCACCGGCTCGTGATCGGCGGAGAAGTACAGCGCGATGCCGGCCCCGAACGCCACCGGCACCCAGGGCAGCAGCCGGCCCGCCCCGGCCTCCTCGACCGCCCAGCTCTTCAGGCGGGCGGCGAATGCCGACGACGCGCCGGACCCGATCGCGGGCCAGCCGCCGGCCAGCGCGCCGCGCGGCGGCCAGACATCGGCCATCGTGCCCGCGAGCCCGCGACGCCCTCCCGGCGGCCTGACCGGCTCCGCCATTGCCCACACCACCCGTTACTTCACGGGCATGGAGGCTAGCGAAACCACGGGGAATCCGACTAGCGGAACGAAACGAGAATCCAATCCCGGTGCCGGGAACGTCATTGGAACTTTCGGCACCGCACGGGCTTATGCGGGTATGGACCACCATGACAATGACGATCCCTTTGCCGACCTCGCGCTCGACACGGCGATCCACTTGCGCTGGACGTTGCGGGACATCAAGGCCCACCGGCTCACGCTCTCCCCCGTCGCCGACGATGATCTCTCGCTCCTCGCGGAGCGCGGCCTGGTCGAGGTCAGCGATGGCGTGCCAACGCTGACCGAGGCCGGCCTCGCAGCGATCAATTGAGCTGCGGCTGCGGTCCCCATCTCATCCCTTCGCGACCTCCTTCGCAAAGGTGTCGCGCAGGCCGATGGTGCGGTTGAACACGAGCTTGTCGGGCGTCGAATCCGGATCGCGGACGAAGTAGCCCTGGCGCTCGAACTGCATCGGCGCGTCCGAATTGCTCTCGGCGATCGCCGGCTCGATGCGGGCGTCGGTCAGGACCTCGAGTGAGTTGGGATTGAGATCGGCGGTGAAGTCGGCCGCATTGGGGCTCGGATTGGCGAACAGCTGATTGTAGATGCGAATCTCGGCTGTCAGCGACTGCGCAGCCGGCAGCCAGTGCATCGTCGCCTTGACCTTGCGTCCATCCGGCGCGTTGCCGCCCTTGGTCGCGGGATCATAGGTGCAACGCAGCTCGACGATCTCGCCGGCGTCGTTCTTGATGACGTCGCGGCACTTGATGAAATAGGCGTAGCGCAGCCGCACCTCGTTACCCGGCGACAGCCGGAAGAACTTCTTCGGCGGGTTCTCCATGAAGTCGTCCTGCTCGATATAGAGCTCGCGGCCGAAGGCGATCCTGCGCGTGCCGGCCGAGGGATCGTCGGGGTGGTTGATCGCCTCGAGCTCCTCGACCTGGCCTTCCGGATAATTCTCGATCACCACCTTCAGCGGCCGCAGCACGGCCATCCGACGCAGCGCCGTGCGGTTCAGCTCCTCACGAATGCAGAATTCGAGCATGCCGACATCGACGACGCTGTTGGCCTTGGCGATGCCGATGCGCTTGATGAACTCGCGCACCGCCGCCGGCGGCACGCCGCGCCGCTTCAGGCCGGCGATGGTCGGCATGCGCGGATCGTTCCAGCCGGAGACATGGCCGTCCTGCACCAGCCGCGTCAGCACGCGCTTCGACAGCAGCGTGTAGGTCAGGTTGAGCCGCGCGAACTCGTACTGGTGCGGATGCGACGGCACCGGCAGCTTGTCCAGGAACCAATCGTAGAGCGGCCGGTGGTCCTCGAACTCGAGCGTGCAGATCGAGTGCGTCACGCCCTCGATCGCGTCCGACTGCCCGTGGGCGTAGTCGTAGCTCGGATAGATCTTCCAGGCGTCGCCGGTGCGCGGGTGATGGGCGTGCATGATCCGGTACAGCACGGGGTCGCGCAGGTTGATGTTGCCGGCGGCCATGTCGATCTTGGCGCGCAGCACGCGCGCGCCGTTCGGGAATTCGCCGGCCTTCATGCGCCGAAACAGGTCGAGATTCTCCTCGACCGTGCGGTCGCGGAACGGGCTGTTCTTGCCGGGCTCGGTGAGCGTGCCGCGCGACAGGCGGATCTCCTCCTGCGACTGGTCGTCGACATAGGCGAGCCCGGCCTTGATCAGCCCTTCCGCCCAATCGTAGAGCCGCTCGAAATAATCCGAGGCGAAGAACAGGTTGTCGCCCCAGTCATAGCCGAGCCAGCGCACGTCGGCCTGGATGGAATCGATATATTCCTGCTCTTCCTTGGTCGGATTGGTGTCATCGAAGCGCAGATTGCAGCGGCCGCCGAACTCCTGGGCAATGCCGAAGTTGAGACCGATCGACTTGGCATGGCCGATATGCAGGTAGCCGTTCGGCTCCGGCGGGAACCGGGTGACGACCGTCTTGTGCCTGCCGCTGTCGAGATCGGCCTGGACGATGTCGCGGATGAAGTCGCGCCCTGCCTCTGCCGTCGCCGCCGTGTCTGTCGTCGTGGTCATCAAGAATATCCTGCTCCGGAATTTGGCAGCCTATCTGCCAAATCCGCTTCCCCCAAGGAAGGCTTTAGTTATGCGATAGGCCTGCTATACACCCCCCGCCCTTCATAGCCCCTGCCTGGATTTCGTGCTGCCGCCCATGACCTCCCCGATCGTCACGCGCTTTGCCCCCTCCCCGACCGGCTTTCTCCACATCGGAGGCGCCCGGACGGCCCTGTTCAACTGGCTGTATGCGCGGGGCCGCGGCGGCAAGATGCTGCTGCGGATCGAGGACACCGACCGCGAGCGCTCGACCACGGCGGCCATCGACGCCATCCTGGACGGCCTGAAATGGCTCGAGCTCGATTGGGACGGCGAGGTCATCTACCAATATAGCCGCGCCGCGCGCCATCGCGAGGTCGCCGAGCAACTGCTCGCCAGCGGCATGGCGTATCGCTGCTATGCCACCGCCGAGGAGCTGGCCGCGATGCGCGAAAAGGCGCGCGCGGAAGGCCGCACCCGGCTCTACGACGGCATGTGGCGCGACCGCGATCCGAAGGAGGCGCACGAAGGCGTCAAGCCGACGATCCGGCTGCGCGCGCCGCTGACCGGCGAGACCGTGATCGAGGATCAGGTGCAGGGCCGCGTGGTCTGGCAGAATGAGAACCTCGACGACCTCGTGCTGCTGCGAGGCGATGGCAATCCGACCTACATGCTGGCGGTGGTCGTGGACGACCACGACATGGGCGTCACCCACGTCATCCGCGGCGACGACCATCTGATCAACGCCGCGCGCCAGAAGCAGATCTACGATGCGCTCGGCTGGACGGTGCCGTCGATGTCGCACATCCCGCTGATTCACGGGCCGGACGGCTCGAAGCTGTCGAAGCGCCACGGTGCGCTCGGCGTCGACGCCTACCGTGCGATGGGATATTTGCCGTCGGCACTGCGCAATTACCTGGTGCGGCTCGGCTGGAGCCATGGCGACCAGGAGATCTTCTCGACCGAGGAGATGATCAAGGCGTTCGACCTGCCGGCGATCGGCCGCTCGGCGGCGCGGTTCGACTTCGCCAAGCTGGAAAATCTCAACGGCCACTACATCCGCCACAGCGACGACGCGGCGCTGGCGCGCCAGTTCGAGGACGTGCTGAATTACGTGCCGAACGGCGCGGCTCTCAAGGCCAAGCTCAACGACGCCACGCGCGCGCAGCTCATCCAGGCGATGCCGAGCCTCAAGGAGCGCGCCAAGACGCTCTTGGAGCTGATCGACGGCGCCGCCTTCATCTTTGCCGACCGGCCGCTTCCGATCGACGCCAAGGCCGCCGCCCTGCTGACGCCGGACAGCCGTGCCTTGATCGGCCGGCTGCATGAGGCGCTGGCCGCTGTCGAGTCCTGGAGCGGACCGGCCACGGAAGCCGCGCTGCGTGCGTTTGCTGAAGCCAACAATCTCAAGCTGGGCGCGGTGGCGCAGCCGCTGCGCGCGGCGCTCACCGGCCGAACCACCTCACCCGGTATTTTCGACGTTCTGGCGATCCTGGGGCGTGATGAATCCTTGGGCCGTCTGGAGGACCAGACCACCTCATAAGGTCGCATTGCTCCCCATCTTGCAGCGCACAGGGCAATACGATACGCATTTGCGCGGCACCCACTGGTTTTCCCGGCTCGGACATTCTTCATACGTTGCGGCGGGCTCGTTGACGGATGTTAGGGCCGAAGGACACTAGTAAGTATAAGATTCCAGTACGGTTTCGGATTTGACCTTCGCTTAAGCTGTTGGCAGCGACAGTGACGCGAATGTCAAAGCCACCGCACTAGATAAAGTCCACCTGCCCTGCCATCTCTCAAAAAGAACAAGGGCCAAGCCTAACGATCTCATCGGGGACAAACGATGGACGCAAAATCCGCAAGCAAGACCGCGACCCTCACCGTCGGCAACAAGAATTTCGATCTTCCGATCCTGAGCGGCACCGTGGGTCCCGACGTCATCGACATCGGCAAGCTCTACGCCCAGACCGGGATGTTCACCTATGACCCCGGCTTCACCTCGACCGGCAGCTGCCAGTCCAAGATCACCTATATCGACGGCGACGCCGGCGTCCTGGAATACCGCGGCTACCCGATCGAGCAGCTCGCCGAGAAGGGCGACTTCCTGGAAACCTGCTATCTGCTGCTGTACGGGGAGCTTCCGACCAAGGCCCAGAAGCAGGATTTCGACTATCGCGTGACCCATCACACGATGGTGCACGAGCAGATGTCGCGCTTCTTCCACGGCTTCCGCCGTGACGCGCATCCGATGGCGGTCATGGTCGCTTCGGTCGGCGCGCTCGCCGCGTTCTACCACGACTCTACCGACATCAATGATCCGAAGCAGCGCATGATCGCGTCGATGCGGATGATCGCCAAGATCCCGACCCTGGCGGCGATGGCCTACAAATACACCATCGGCCAGCCCTTCGTTTATCCGAAGAACTCGCTCTCCTTCGCCGAGAACTTCCTGAACATGTGCTTCGCGGTGCCGTGCGAGGAGTACAAGCCGAACCCGGTTCTCGCCGACGCGCTCGACAAGATCTTCATCCTGCACGCCGATCACGAGCAGAACGCCTCGACCTCGACGGTGCGCATCGCCGGCTCCTCGGGCGCCAACCCGTTTGCCTGCATCGCCGCCGGCATCGCCTGCCTGTGGGGTCCGGCACACGGCGGCGCCAACGAGGCCGCGCTGAACATGCTGGCCGAGATCGGCACCGTCGACAAGATTCCGGACTTCATCGCCAAGGTGAAGGACAAGAACAGCGACGTGCGCCTGATGGGCTTCGGCCATCGCGTCTACAAGAACTACGACCCGCGCGCCAAGATCATGCAGAAGATGTGTCACGCGGTGCTCAAGGAGACGGGCCACGCCGACGATCAGATGCTCAAGGTCGCGATGGAGCTCGAGAAGATCGCGCTCAGCGATCAGTACTTCATCGAGCGCAAGCTCTATCCGAACGTCGACTTCTACTCGGGCATCACCCTGAAGGCGATGGGCTTCCCGGTGTCGATGTTCACGGTGCTGTTCGCCGTCGCCCGCACCGTCGGCTGGATCAGCCAGTGGAGCGAGATGATCGAGGATCCGCAACAGAAGATCGGCCGTCCGCGCCAGCTCTACACCGGCGTCACGACGCGCAACTATGTCGACATGGACAAGCGCGGCTGAGCGCAGCGCAATTCCGCTCTCGAACGGCGCCGTCGATCCCGACGGCGCCGTTTCGTTTGTGAGGTCGCACCTTTCTGAGCATCTTTCTAACTCGCGGCACCAGTCGGGAGTGCATCAGGCCAGCGCCGCGAGATGAGACCTGAGCTGCTCGGCCCCATATGGCTTGGCAAGGAAGCGCGCGCCCGACGGCAATTCCGAAGGGGTCACCTGACCTGACGTCACCAGGAGCGCAACCGGGGGCCAGCGGTCCCTGATGACGGCGACCAACCGAAGGCCGTCCATCGAACCGGGCATTTGGATATCCGTGAAAACGACCGATACGCGGTCACATCGCTCGAGAAGCGAAATGGCCTGATCGGCGTCAACGGCCTCGATGACTTCGAAACCGAGGTCTCTGATCATGTCGACAGCGTTGGCGCGGATCAGACCCTCGTCCTCAACGACCAGAACTGTTTTTCTTGTGAGCCGACCGCGGGACACTCTGTCTCCTGTCCAATCTCATTCAATCGCACCACGATCCTTTTGTTCCGGCGAACGTTCCGGAGCTCAATGCGTTGAATGGTGCAAATTGAAGACACGACTTGCATCCTGGACCGGGGATCAGCTCGAGCATACGATGACGACCAATCCCAACCCGGACGTCGATGCTGTCCAGCAGCTCGACGCCGTTCCCAAAATTCTGGACTCGGTGAGCAGGATCACCGGGATGGGATTCGTTGCGGTCGCGCGCGTGACCTCGGATCGATGGGTCTGTTGTGCGGTCCGCGACGACATCAATTTCGGCCTGAAAGAGGGCGGCGAGCTGCGCGTCAAGACGACGATCTGCAGCGAGGTCCGGGAGCGCGGCGAAGCTGTCGTCATCGGTGACGTCGAGACGGATCGCATGTTTCGCGATCACCCGACGCCAAGGCTCTACGGCTTTCGCAGCTACATCTCCGCTCCGATCACCCTGTCCGACGGGACCATCTGGGGCACCCTGTGCGCGATCGATCCAGCGCCGCGCGAGCTGGACCGGCCCGAAATCCTCAGCACGTTTCAGCTGTTCGGGGAGTTGATCGCGGCCCAGCTGGAGCTTCATCAGCGCTTCGCGCTCAGTCAGGCCAGCCTCGGCCTCAGCGAGAAGAGCAGGTTTTCGACCGAGCAACGGCTCAAGATCACCGAGGCCGATCTGCTCGACGAGCGCCGGACCGCCGAGCTGAGAGAGCAATTCATCGGCGTTCTCGGCCATGACCTTCGCAATCCGCTGGCCTCGATCGACGCCGGAATGCGCGTGCTGCTCCGCAGTCAGGACAGCGCCAGAGCGCCCGAGATCATTTGCATGATTCAGAAATCAGTCATGCGCATGGCTGGACTGGTCGACAACATCATGGATTTCGCCCGGGGGCGCCTCGGCGGCGGCCTGACGATCAAGCCTGACGCGCGGCAACCGCTGGCGCCGGTGATCGAGCAGGTCGTCTCCGAGATCCGGCTGGCCTGGCCCGACCATGAGATCGAGACCCGGATCGACATCGCGGAGCCGGTCAAATGCGACCGCAGCAAGATCGGACAATTGTTCTCGAACCTGCTCGGCAATGCCATCTCCTACGGCGACAAGGACAAGCCGATCCTGGTCTCCGCGACCACGAGCGAAGGCTCTTTCTTGCTCGCCGTCACCAATCACGGACCGCCGATCTCGGACAAGGCGATGCAGAATCTGTTCAAGCCCTATATGCGCGGCGAGCGTCCAAGCCAGCATGGTCTCGGGCTTGGACTCTACATCGCTTCCGAGATTGCGCGAGCGCATGACGGCACGCTGCAGGCTACCTCGACCGAGGACAGAACGACCTTCGAATTCAAGATGCCGCTTCAGGCCTGATCAGCGCCGTCCGCTGCGCATCGTCGCCAGCACGATGTCGGCCGCGCGCACGCTTGGCGAGGCCGCGCCCGTGGACATGATCGCGTCGAGCCGATCGAATGCTTCGACCTGGCGCGCACGTATCGGACCGTCGCCCAGGAGATCGGCGAGAACGGGCGCGAGATTGTCGGCCGTGCAGGCCTCCTGAAGGAACTCCGGAATGACGTTCTCGCCGATCACGAGATTGGCGAGAATGACCGATTGCACGTTGACGACTCGCCGGAGAATAAATGCCTCGATCTCGCCGACGCGATACGCGGTCACCATCGGCACGCCGGACAGCGCGAGCTCCAGGGTTACCGTGCCGGACTTGGCGAGCGCGGCGCGCGCGCGCCTGAAGGCTGCCCGCTTCTCGGCCTCGCCCGTGATGATCTCCGGAGTGAGCGGCCAGTTTGCGACTCCAGCCCGCACCGCGGCTTCGAGATGCGGCGTGGTGGGCAGCACCGCTTCGAAGGCCAGGTTTTGGGCGCGCAGCCGCGCCAATGTCTCGCCGAACACGGCGATGTGGCGCGCGACCTCGCTGCGCCGGCTGCCGGGAAGCACCAGCAGAACGGGAGGGGCGGCATCCCGGCGCGCCTGCTCTGCCGCATTGGGGCGCAGGTTGGCGAGCTGCTCGATCAGGGGATGGCCGACATAGGTGCAGGGCGGACCATTGAGCCTTCGGAACGCCTCCGGCTCGAATGGCAGCAGGCCCAGCACGTGATCGACGTAGCCGCGCATCGCGCGCGCCCGGCCCGGGCGCCACGCCCATACGGTCGGTGCCACGTAGTTCACGATCGGAATCTCGGAATCGCGCGCGTGAACCCGCTTCGCCACGCGCTGGGTGAAGTCGGGACTGTCGATGATGACGAGCACGTCGGGCTGGGCCGCAACGATCGCGTCAACCGTGCCGCGGATCAGGCGGAGGATCTTGGGCAGTTGCTTCAGCACCGCCGCGAAGCCGACGATCGAGAGCTCCTCGATCGGAAACAGCGAGGCGAGCCCCTCGCGTGTCATGCCGCGGCCGCCGACGCCAGAGAATTCGACGCCGTCGCCGAGCCGCTGGCGCAGCACCTTCATCAGGCTGGCGCCGAGGCGATCCCCGGACTCTTCGGTCGCGACCAGGCAGATCCTGCGCATGGCCGCGCCTGCCAGAGGCCGCGCCGTCACGCAGTGACGCCCGTGATGAACACGCCTGCCCGATCGGCGGCAGCCACTGTCTCCTGGGGATCGGCGAGCAGCGTATAGGCGGCCGCGACGGCGACTCCGGCGAGACCCGCAGCTGAAAGCCCCTCGACGGTGCGCGGGCCGATGGTCGGCAGGTCGTAGCGAAGATCCTGGCCGGCCTTGGGCGCCTTCACCAGCACGCCGCGCCCGGCCGCAGCACGAATGCGGCGATCGGCACGCAGCCGCGCAACGCGGGCCAGCAGCCCGTCGGTGCCCTCGATGTCCTCGAGCGCAACGACGTGGCCGTCGATCACGACCACCGCCTGCCCGACATCGAACGGCGCCATCGCGCGCAGCACGGCGAGCCCCTTGGCGATGTCACCGGTCACCAGATCGTTGGGCCCGCTCCGCGTCAGCCGCCCTTCGGGCACGAGCAGATTGGGGGCGACGTCCTTGACGCCGATCATGTGAAAGCCGTGGCGCTCGAAGATGCGGCCAACGCCGGACAGCAGATGATCGTCGCCGCCACGAAAGGCCGACCAGATGTAGGGCAGCTCGCGCAGCGTGCCCCAGTCGAAACGGATCTCCGACACCGCCGGCCGAACGAGATTGCCGATGAACATCAGGTCGTGGCAGCCCTCGGCCTTGAGTAGCTTCAGGGCGTTGCCGAGCTGGCCGAGGCCGATCCAGTGATGCCGGAAGCGCGCCAGCGGCTTCGGATCGCAGATGCCCTTCAGGGCGAACAGCACCGGCGTCCGGCCGCGCGCGACGATCTCGTCGGCGACCGCAAAGGGCAGCACCCCGCCCGCGGCGATCATGCCGATCGGCGGCGTGGTCTCGGCGGCCGGCGCCCCCATCGCGCTCAAGGCTCGATCGTCGGCCTGCCGATCTCGGGCAGGCACAAGGCGCGATGTCGGCCGCCGTCGATGAAGGCGAGGATCTCGGCAATGGCAGGATCCTCACCAGCGAGCGGCCGCACCGCCGCGAGGCGGTCGGCGAACACGCCGGGACCGTGGAACAGCTTCTGGTAGAAGGCACGCACCGTGGCGAGGCGCTCGCGGGTGAACTTGCGGCGCTTCATGCCGATCACGTTGAGGCCTTCGAGCGCGGCATACTGGCCGTTGACTAGGCCATACGGAATGATATCCCCGCGCACGCCGCAGACGCCGCCGACCATCACGCCATGGCCGATGCGGGTGAACTGATGCACCGCCGAGAGACCGCCGATGTAGACGGAATCGCCGACCTCGACATGGCCGCCGAGTGTGGCCGAGGTCGCGAAGATCACGTTGTCGCCGACGACGCAATCGTGGGCGACATGGGCATTGTTCATGAAGAACCCGGAATTGCCGACCTTGGTCAGGCCGCCGCCCTTGGTGGTGCCGATGTTCATCGTCACGCCTTCGCGGAAGGTGCAGCCGGAGCCGATCTCGAGCCGATGCGGCTCGCCGCGATAGCTGAGATCCTGCGGCGCGCCGCCGAGCACGACGAAGGGCGAGATCACGTTGTCGTCGCCGAGCGTGGTGTGGCCCATGATCTGGACGTGGCTGATCAGCCTGCAGTTCGCCCCGATCACGACGTTGGGGCCGACGATGCAATAAGGACCGATCACGGTGCCCTCACCGATGACGGCGCCATCCTCGACGCGTGCGGTGGGATCAATCTTGCTCATGTCGACGCAATCAACTTTCTACCAGCCTGTCAGTCGGTCAGCATCGCGCCGACATCGGCCTCGGCGACGACGACGCCGTCGACCTTGGCATCGCCGTGGAACCACCACATCGTCTTGCGCCGGCCGATCGAGCGCATGTGGTACTCGATGGTCTGGCCCGGCAGCACCGGCTTGCGGAACTTGCACTTGTCGATGGTGAGGAAATACACCGCGCGCGGCTTTTCCGTGCCCTCGACCGACTTGATGCCGATCACGCCGGCGGTCTGGGCCATGCCCTCGATCATCAGCACGCCCGGATAGACCGGCCGCTCCGGAAAGTGCCCCTGGAAGCAGGGCTCGCCGATCGAGACGTTCTTGACGCCGATGCCGCTGTAGTCGGCCCGGATGTTCTTCACGCGGTCGATCAGGAGAAATGGATAACGGTGCGGCAGCGTCTTGAGAATCTCGTTGATGTCGACGTCCGCAAACCTGATGGGTGACTCCTCCATCACTCCCGTCCCTCGTCCCTGTTCGTCGCGGTCGAATCTCGCACCAGCCGTTCCACCGCAACGATCTCGCGGAACCACTGCTTGGTCGGCTTGGCGAAGAAACCGCCCCACCGGCCGTTCGGCGGAATGTCGTCCTTGACGCCGCTCATCGCGGTCACCTGCGCACCATCGCCGATCGTCAGGTGATTGTTGATGCCAACCTTCGCCCCGAGCGCGACGTTGTCGCCGATCGTGAGACTTCCTGCCAGCCCGATCTGGGCCGCCAGCAGGCAATGCCGCCCGATTGTGACATTGTGGCCAATCTGCACCTGGTTGTCGATCTTGGTGCCTTCGCCGATGACCGTGTCGCGCAGGCTGCCCCGGTCGATCGTCGTGCCGGCGCCGACCTCGACATGATTCTGGATCAGAACCCGCCCGGTCTGCGGCACCTTGGTGTGCCCGTCCGCGCCGAAGAAGATGAAGCCGTAGCCATCCTGGCCGATGCTGCAGCCAGGATGGATCAGGACGTCGTTGCCGATCAGCGCGCACTGGATGACGGTGCGGGCGCCGACATTGCAGTCACGACCGATCTTGACGTGGGGGCCGATCACGGCACCCGCACCAACGATCGTCCCCGAGCCGATCTCGACATGGGCGCCGATCACCGCCAGCGGCTCGACGATGACGCCGTCCTCCAGCCGCGCGGTGGGATCGATGATGGCTTGGGGCGAAATTCCATCGTCGCCGAACCAGGGCTGCGGCCGCAGTGCGTCGGCATGGAACTCACGCGCGAGCTGCACGAAGGCGCGGAACGGCTGATTGGCGCGAAGCACTGCGACATGGGACGGCACGCGCGCCTCGAATCGCGGACTGACCAGGCAGGCGCCCGCTTTGGTCCCGGCGAGCTGGCCTGCGTATTTGAGGTTGTCGAAGAACGCCAGATGCATCGGGCCGGCCTCGTCGAGCGACGCCAGTCCCTTGACGACCTGCTCGCCGCGGGATGGGTCGACCAGGGTGGCCTTGGCGGCGGCGGCGATCGCCGCCAGGGTCGTGGGCGGCGGCGATTGGAAGAAGGTCGGCTGGGCCATTCCGTCGTACTCTCAAGACAAAAAGTCAGAGCCCGGCTCCGGTGTCCCGGAACCGAGCTCCCATTTCTTACACCGGCGAGGTTGGTCGATGCCAACCCGGATTCGATCGGCCCAGGCTCAGAACGAGGTACCGCCGCCGAACCGGAATTCCTGCGTCCGGTCGAACTGACCCTTGGTGAGCGGGATCGCGTAGTCGAAGCGCAGCGGACCGAACGGCGACGCCCACACCAGACCCACGCCGACCGAGGTCCGAACCGTATTCTGGTCGTTGAACTGCAGGCCAAGGCAGGTGCCGGCGTTGTTCGGGTTGCGCGTCGGCTTGATACAGCCGGGGGTATTAACCTCGCCCGTCGCAGCCCAGGACGTCGGCCCCTGATAGCCCCACAGGCCGCCAGCGTCGGCGTAAACGGCACCCTTCAGGCCCGTCTCCTTGGGCAGGAACCAGAACGGCATCTGCAGTTCGAGCGAAGCACCCCAGTACTTGGTGCCGCCCAGCGCGTCCTGCGTGCCGAACGGATTGATATCGCGCGGACCAATGCCGTTCGGAGCGAAGCCGCGCACCAAGTTCGGACCCATCTGGAAGTGATCGAGCATGCGCAGCTGCGTATTGCCGATCTTGTTCAGGATGCCGCCCTGGAGGTGAACGATGCTGACGATGTCCGACACCAGCGGGGTGAAGTACTTCGCATCGAACGCGGTCTTCAGGTACGACACGTCGCCGCCGACGCCCGCGAAGTCCTGCTTGAAGTCGACCAAGAGGCCGTCGGTCGGGTTCTTGTTGTTGTCGAGCGTGTTGTAGTTCAGCGTGTAGCCGAGTGCCGAGGTCAGCGTCGCGCCGTTCGCCAGTTCCTGGCGGACCGGCAGCGAGGCCTCACCGTTGGCGAAGCAGCCCAGGCCGTTGTTGCCGGTCGGATCGACGCCGCCATTGGCGTTGATGAAGGCCGGGGTCGGGTTGAACGGCACGAAGCGGTTGCCGATCAGGGTGCCGGCGGCCAAGTTGTTACAGTCCGACAGCGTCGCCGGCAGCGAGATCTCCTGGCGGTAGATCGAGTAGCGCAGTTGCAGCGACAGGTCTTCACGCAGCTGGAAGCCGAGGCGCGGGCTGAAGCCGAGCGTCTTGGTGCCGTAGGAGATGAAGTTGTTGGCGAGCTGCTGGCGCTGATACAGGTCGAGGCCGAGCGCGACCCGGTAGTCGAGCAGATAGGGCTCGACGAAGGACAGCGAGTAGCCGCGGGCGAACTGTCCGTAGGTCACCGACGCCTTGGCGAACAGGCCGCGGCCGAGGAAGTTGCGCTCGGAGATCGAGACCTCAGCGAGCGCACCGTCCGTGGTCGAATAACCGCCGGAGATCGAGAAGTCGCCGGTCGACTTCTCTTCCAGGTTGACGTTCAGGACCACGCGGTCGCTCGAAGAGCCCGGCTCGGTCACGATCTTCACGTCCTTGAAGAAGTCGAGGTTCTTCAGGCGGCGCTCGGCACGGTCGACCAGGGCGCGATTGTAGGCGTCGCCCTCGGAGATGTCGAACTCGCGGCGAATGACGTAGTCACGGGTGCGGGTGTTGCCGCGAATGTTGATGCGCTCGATATAGGTGCGCGGGCCCTCGTCGACGGCGAACACGACCGACACGGTGTGGGCCTCGAAGTTGCGATCGCCGCGCGGACGGACCACCGCGAACGCGTAGCCGCGCCGCGAGGCCTCGATCTGCATTTCCTCGACCGACTTCTCGATGTTCTCGACGTTGTAGAGCGAACCGACGCTGACGCGCGAATAGCCGCGCAGCGTGGTGGCGTCGAGCGTCGCGATCGACGACTGGAAGTCGACCGAACCGACCCGGTACTGCTGGCCTTCCTCGATCTTGAAGGTCACGAGGAAGCCCTTGCGCTCCGGATCGTACTCGCTGAGCGCGGCCACGACCTGCACGTCGGCATAGCCATTCTTCAGGTAGAAGCGGCGAATGAGGTCGCGGTCGGCCTCGACACGGTCCGGATCGTAGACGTCGCCCGAGCCGAGGAAGCTCAGGAGGTTGGTCTCGCGGGTCTTGATGACGTCCTTGAGGCGATAGGACGAGAAGGCGTTGTTGCCGACGAACTCGATCGACTTCACGCCGGTCTTGGCACCTTCCTCGACCGTGAAGATCAGGTCGACGCGGTTGTTCGGCTGCTCGATCATTTCCGGCGTGACGCGCACGTCGTAACGGCCCGAGCGGCGGTAGATCTCCGCGATGCGCTGGGCGTCGGACTGCACCATCGGGCGCGACAGCGTGCCGCGCGGCTTCGACTGCACTTCCGCCTGGAGCTGCTCGTCCTTGACCTTCTTGTTGCCCTCGAACGCGACGCGGCCGATCACCGGGTTCTCGACGACCGTGACGATCAGGCGCCCACCCTGGCGATTGATCTTCACGTCGGAGAACAGGCCGGTCTCGATCAGCGCCTTGAGGCCGTCGTCGACCCGGCCGGCGTCGAGCGTCCCGCCGGGGCCCGGCTTGAAGTACGAGCGGATGGTCTCCAGCTCGACGCGGCGGTTACCGACCACTTCGATCGAGTTGACCGTCTGAGCCGCAGCTGGCGACGAAAGAACCACGCTCGCCAGCGGCAAAGCCACCGGTCCGGCGAACATGATAAAGGCGGCCGCCAAGCCCCCCCGCACCCGCAATCCGAACTTCATGCGCTACGCGCCCTTATATTCCGTTGCCGGTTCCGTACCCCTACGAACCCGACAGATTCCCATTTGTCGTTCGCTTGTAGCCAATTTGGACCCGACGGCAAACGCCGGATCTCTCTGAATTTTCAAATTCGTTTCAAAACGTTGCCCATCGGCCACGTCGTAAAAAAGCCGCGCTCAGGACCCGGCGAGGTGAAGGATATCGTTATAGGTTGCAAAGACCATGAGCATGAGGACCAGCCCGAGGCCGATTCGGAACCCCATCTCCTGCGCCCGCTCGGACAGCGGCCGGCCGCGGACGGCCTCGACCCCGTAGAACAACAGGTGCCCGCCATCGAGCAGCGGAACCGGGAACAGATTCAGGAGCCCGATCGAGACCGAAAGCGTCGCGCAGAGTTGCACAACGAACTGGAATCCGAGGCTGGCCGCCTGCCCCGAGAGTTGTGCGATTCGGATCGGTCCGCCGACGTCGCCGGCACTCCCGGCGCCCGCGAACAGCGAGGCGATGAACTTGAAGGTCGTGGAGATGATGAACCAGACCTGCTCGAAGCCGATCTTGATCGATTCGAGGAACCCGACCGGGATCGACCGCGATTCGTCCGGCTTGGCGTTGTACTGGATGCCGAGCACGCCGATCCGATGGCTGTTGCCGAACAGGTCCTTGACCTCCTTCAGCGCCGGCGTCGCCTTCAGGGTGAGCTCCGTGCCGTCACGCTTGATCAGGAAGGACAATTCCGTGCCGGCGTTGACCGAGACGACCCGCTGCATGTCGGCGAAGGTCTCGATCGCCCGGCCATCGATGGCAGCGATGACGTCACCGTCCTTGAAGCCGGCGGCGGCTGCGACGCTGTCCGGCTGCACCGCATCGACCCGCGGGGTCGTGTTCGGCTTGCCGAAATACAGCGCCATGCCAGCGAAGATGATGACCGCCAGGATGAAGTTGGCGATCGGGCCGGCCGCGACGATCGCAGCGCGCTGGCCGACGGTCTTGTGGTGGAAGCTGTCGGCGCGCTCCTCGGCCGTCATCTTGGCGAGCGCCTCGGCCGACGGCGTCGAGGCCTCGGATTCGTCGCCGAAGAACTTCACGTAGCCGCCGAGCGGGATCGCCGAGATCTTCCAGCGGGTGTTGTGGCGGTCGTTGAAACCGATCAGTTCTGGGCCAAATCCGAGCGAAAACGTCAACACCTTCACGCCGGCCCAGCGCGCGATCAGGAAATGGCCGAGCTCATGGAAGAACACCACGATCGTCAGCACGAACAGGAACGGGACGATGTAGCCGAGAAGGCCATGGCTCAACGTATTGAAGATATGGTGGAAAAATTCCGACATCGATGACCTTCCCGATGGGCCAGTGGCCCGTCCAACCCTTTAAGATGCTTTTGCGGCGATTTGAGGCAAGAGGCCGGAGGCCCTTTTTCGCGCGTCATGGTCAATAGCGATGGCGTCGTCCGCCGAGGTCAACGGTGCCATATTACCCGATCGGGTCCACGCTTCGAGGGTCGCCTCGACCAGTCGGGCAATGGCACCGAACCGGATATGACCAGCGATGAAGGCCGCGACGGCGACTTCGTTGGCCGCATTGAACACCGTCGTCGCGCCGCGCCCGGTGCGCAGCGAATCGTAGGCCAGCCGCAGACCGGGGAACCGCTCGAAGTCCGGCGCCTCGAAGGTCAGCGTGCCGATCTTGGCGAGATCGAGCCGGGCCGACGGGCCCTTGATACGCTCCGGCCAGCCAAGGCAGTGGGCGATCGGAATGCGCATGTCGGGCGCGCCGAGCTGCGCCACCACCGAGCGATCCGAGAACTCGACCATGCCATGGACGATGGACTGCGGGTGGACCAGGACGTCGATCTCGTCGGGCGAAAGCGCGAACAGGTAGGACGCCTCGATCACCTCGAGGCCCTTGTTCATCATCGAGGCCGAATCGATCGTGATCTTCTGGCCCATGCTCCAGTTCGGATGCTTCAGCGCCTGCGCCAAGGTCGCCTGCTCGATGTCACCAGCCGCCCAGGTGCGGAACGGACCGCCGGAGGCGGTGATGATCACCCGCACCAGCTCCTCGCGATTGCCCGAGGACAGCGCCTGGAACAGCGCGTTGTGTTCCGAATCGGCCGGCAGGATGCAGGCGCCGGCCCGGGCGGCCCGCTCCATGAAGAAGTCGCCGGCACAGACCAAGCATTCCTTGTTGGCGAGCGCCACGGTCGCGCCGCGGTCCACCGCGGCGAGCGCCGGCTTGAGGCCGGCGGCGCCGGAGACGGCGGCCATGACCCAGTCGGCGGGACGGGCTGCCGCCTCGATGATGGCGCTCTCCCCTGCCCCGCATTCGATCCCGGTGCCCGCCAGTGCGTCACGCAGCTCATCGAGCCCCGCCGGATCGGCCACCGCGACGAAGCGCGGGCTGAACTCCCGGGCCAGCTTCACCAGGCCCTGGACGTTGCTGTTGCCGGTCAGCGCCTCGACCCGGTAGCGCTCCGGCGCGCCGCGCACGAGATCCATGGTCGAATCGCCGATCGAGCCGGTGGCGCCGAGCACGGTGACGCTGCGCACCTCCGCGAGACCGGCCTTGTTGTTCCGCAATGGTACTGCGCTCATGTTCTCACCAAAACATTATCGACCGGTCAGCCGCGCTGCCGATCACCAAACCAGAAGACCGCGGCCGACGCCATCGAGGCCGCCGCGCAGCAAACCGAGCAATGCGGCGACAACGATTGCCGCGACATAGCCGTCCAGGCGATCCATTAGGCCGCCATGGCCGGGAATGATGTGACTGGAGTCCTTGACCCCGAAGTGCCGCTTCACCGCAGATTCGAGCAGGTCACCGAGCTGCGAGACCACCGACAGCGCCGCGGCCAACACGAGCATCGTCACCAGTCCGCCGGCGCCGGCCATCGACCAGCCGGCCGCAGCGATGAGGCTGGCAACGAAGCCGCCGATCGCGCCGGCCCAGGTCTTGTTCGGGCTGATCCGCGGCGCGAGCTTTGGCCCGCCGATGCTGCGGCCCGCAACATAACCGCCGATGTCGCTGGCCCAAACGACCAGAAACACCAGCACCAGCGCATGCCATCCCTCGGCGGCATCGAAGCGCACCAGCACCGAGCCGAGCTCGGCAGCGGCGGCGTAGGCGAAGCCGGCGGCCACCCAGGCGCGGCGTCCCGCATCAGCCAGCGCCGTGACCACGACGAGGCCAAGGGCGAGCACGACGACGGCGAAGTCGATCAGGCCGAATGCGCAGCAAATGCCGGCAACGCCGATGGCCAGGGCTCCGGCCGTGCCGACGCTGGCCTTGCGGACCTCGCCCACCACCATCAGCCATTCGAGATACAGGCCGACCGCAACGATCGTGACCAAAGTGGTCCAGAACACGCCACCGCCATAGGCAGCGCCCAGCGCCAGCGGCACCAGCACCAGCGCCGCCGCAACCCGCATCACCAGATTGCTGGGCGCAGCCTGTTTCGGCTGCCCGCCGGCGTCTCTCACGGCTGCGGTGTCCGGTTTGGTCACGAGGCGGTTTTCGCCACGAGACCGCCGAAGCGGCGTTCACGCCGGCCGAACTCGGCGATCGCGCCCTCCAGCGCGGCCTTGTCGAAATCGGGCCAATGGATCGGCACGAACACCAGCTCGCTATAGGCCGCCTGCCACATCAGGAAGTTCGACAGCCGCTGCTCGCCGCTGGTGCGGATGATGAGATCGGGATCGGGAACATCGGGCGCATCGAGATGGGCACCGATCGCGTCGGCATCGATTGAGGCCGGATCGCGCCGGCCCTCGGCGACCTCGCGCGCCAGAAGCTGGGCCGCGCGCGCGATCTCCTGGCGCGAGCCGTAGTTGAACGCCACCACCAGCGTCAGCTTGGTGTTGCCCCGGGTCAGCTCCTCGGCCTCGCTGAGGAGCGCGCAGATATCGGTCTCCAGCCCGTCGCGCTCGCCGATCACCCGGACCCGAACGCCGTCGCGATGAAGCGTGGCGAGATCGTTGCGGATGAAGCGGCGCAACAGGCCGAACAGGTCGCCGATCTCGCTCGCCGGGCGCGACCAGTTCTCCGACGAAAACGAGAAGATGGTGAGATAGCGAATGCCGAGCTCAGGCGCGGCGCGCACCACGCGGCGCAATGCCTCGACGCCGCGGCGATGCCCTTCCGCTCGCGGCAGCCCGCGCGCCGCAGCCCAGCGACCGTTGCCATCCATGATGATGGCAACGTGGGCCGGGCCGTCGGAGCGTTCCGGCGCCTCCGTCACGGGGGCCGCGGCATTGGACATCAAAAACATCCTTCAGACGGTGAGGATTTCCTTTTCCTTCGCCGCCAGCAGCTGATCGATCTCCGAGATCACGCTGTCGGTCGCCTTCTGGATGTCGGCAGCAAACCGCTCCTGATCGTCCTCGGAGATCTCGTGATTCTTCTCGAGCTTCTTGACCATGTCGAGACCGTCGCGGCGGACATGGCGGACAGCGACGCGCGCGGCTTCGGCATATTTGTGCGCGACCTTCACCAGCTCCTTGCGGCGCTCCTGGTTGAGCTCGGGAATGCGAAGCCGGATCACCTGACCTTCGGTCGCCGGCGACAGGCCGAGATTGGAATCCACGATCGCCTTCTCGACCGCCTTCACCATCGACTTGTCCCAGACCTGCACCGACAGCAGACGCGGTTCGGGCACGGAGACGGTGGCGAGCTGGTTGAGCGGCATGTGCGAGCCATACGCCTCGACCTGGACCGGCTCCACCATCGACGCCGAGGCGCGGCCGGTGCGCAGGCCGCCGAGCTCGTGCTTCAGCGCCTGAGTCGCGCCCTGCATGCGGCGCTTCAGTTCGTTGAGATCGAAATTGCCCGTGGACATCACGCTTTCCTTTCTGCAACCCGGTCGCTGCGGCCGTTCTGCCGGGCCTTGGAGGGCCGGCGGCGGGACTCGCGCAACTCCCGGACGAATTCCTGTTTCGCTTACGCTTCTACCGCAGGCTGGGGATCGGTCCAACACCGGCTGCCGACGGTGCCGGGCTCACCCCGCGACGATGGTGCCGCGCCCTTCGCCCCGCAGCATCGCACCGATCGAGCCGGGTTCGGCAATGGAGAAGACAATGATAGGCAGCGATGTTTCCCGGGCAAGCGCGAATGCAGTCGCGTCCATGACCTTGTAGCCGCCCTCGATGGCCTGCGAATGGGTCAGACGGTCGAAGCGCTTGGCAGCCGGATCCTTCTTGGGATCGGCACTATAGACGCCGTCGACATTGGTGGCCTTCAGCACGGCCTGCGCGCCGATCTCGGCCGCCCGCAACACCGCTGTGGTGTCCGTCGTAAAATACGGATTGCCGGTGCCGCCTCCGAGCACCACGATGCGTCCTTCGGCCAGCGACTTGTGCGCTGCAGCGCGCGTGAACAGCTCGCAAACCTCCGGCATCACGAAGGCCGAGAGCGCCTGCGCCGGGGTGCCCTTGCGCTGAATCGCGGCTTCGAGCGCCAGGCAGTTCATGACGGTCGCGAGCATGCCCATCGTGTCGCCGGTCGGGCGCGATACGCCCTGCGACGAGACCTCGACCCCGCGAACCATGTTGCCGCCGCCGACGACGACGGCAATCTCGACGCCCAGCTTCTGAGCCGCAATGAGGTCGTCGGCGATGCGGTCGATGGTCGGCTGGTCGATGCCGAAGGAATGAGGGCCCGCGAGATATTCGCCGGACAGCTTGACCACGACGCGACGATAGACCGGCTCAGCCATGTGCCAATGCTTCCCTGTCTCGCGCGTTGGGATCCGGCGCACGCATGCGCCGGATCGAACCAGGTTCAGTCGTTACTTCTTGCCGCTGGCGGCGGCGACTTCGGCAGCGAAGTCGGTCTCTTCCTTCTCGATGCCCTCGCCGAGGGCATAGCGGACGAAACCGGCGACCTTGATCGGACCACCGACCTTGCCTTCGGCTTCCTTCAGCGCCTGCGCGACCGACTTGCCGCTGTCGTGGATGAAGGCCTGCTCGAGCAGGGTGACTTCCTTGTAGTAGGTCTTCAGACCGGACTCGACGATCTTCTCGATCACGTTTTCCGGCTTGCCCTGCTGACGATATTTGTCGGCGAGCACGTCCTTCTCGCGCTTGACGAGTTCCGGATCGAGACCGCCCGCATCGATCGCCTGCGGATTGGCCGCGGCGACATGCATCGCGAGCTGCCGGCCGAGCACGGCGAGCTCGTCGGTCTTGCCGGGCGACTCCAGCGCCACGATCACGCCGAGCTTGCCGGCACCCTCGATGACGGCGCCATGGACGTAGCTCGACACGACGCCCTGGCTCACTTCGAGCGAAGCCGCACGCCGCAGCGTCTGGTTCTCACCGATGGTGGCGATCGAATCGGCAATCGCGGCCTCGACCGTGATGCTGCCCACCTTGGCGGCCTTGATCTTCTCCACGTCGGCACCGACGTCGAGCGCAACCTGGGCGATCATCTTGACCAGGCCCTGGAAGTGCTCGTTGCGGGCGACGAAGTCGGTCTCGGAGTTGACCTCGACGACCACGCCCTTCTTGCCCGAGGTCAGCGCGCCGATCAGGCCCTCGGCCGCAACGCGACCGGCCTTCTTGGCGGCCTTCGACAGGCCTTTCTTGCGCAGCCAATCCTGCGCGGCCTGCATGTCGCCGCCGTTCTCGGTGAGCGCGGCCTTGCAGTCCATCATGCCCGCGCCGGTCGACTCGCGCAGGTCCTTCACCATCGCTGCGGTGATGTTAGCCATTGTTGAACGTCCTTTTGCCTGTCCAAAGCGCGACGCAGCGGATGGCTGATCGCCGCCCGCTGCCAGGAAAAACCTATCTCAGTCGCGATGGCCGGCGTGAGACGCCGGCCAGATTCTCTTGCGTCGTCTTAGGCGTCGGCGAGCGACTTGGCCTGGGCAACCCAGGCATCGGCCCGGCTCGGCAGACCCACTTCTTCGCCGATCTGGTGTGCCGTGTCGTGATCGAGCTCGGCGAGCTGCCAGTAGTGGAAGATGCCGAGGTCGTTCAGCTTCTTCTCGACGGCCCCCGAAACGCCGGTGAGCTTCTTGAGATCGTCGGCGGTGCCACGCGGACCGGGCAGCCCCTGGAACTTCGAGGCGACCGATGCGGCCGGAAGCTCTTCCTCCAGCGGGGCGGCGGAAGCCCCGACGTCGATCCCGAGCTCGCCCTGCGCCCGCGAGATGCCGTCGATCGCGGCACGCGCGATCAGGTCGCAATACAGCGAGATCGCACGGCCCGCATCGTCATTGCCCGGCACGACATAGGTGATGCCCTTCGGGTCGCAATTGGTATCGACGATCGCGGCAACCGGGATCTTGAGGCGCTGGGCCTCCTGGATCGCGATGTCTTCCTTGTTGGTGTCGATCACGAAGATCATGTCGGGCAGACCGCCCATGTCCTTGATGCCGCCGAGCGAGCGATCGAGCTTGTCGCGCTCGCGCTGCAGGGTCAGCCGCTCCTTCTTGGTGTAGGAGTTGGCTTCGCCCGAGGATAGCACCTCGTCGAGATGACGCAGGCGCTTGATCGAGGCCGAGATCGTCTTCCAGTTGGTCAGCGTACCGCCGAGCCAGCGCGAATTGACGAAATACTGCGCGCAACGCTTGGCCGCATCGGCCACGTTGTCCTGCGCCTGGCGCTTGGTGCCGACGAACAGGATGCGGCCGCCCTTGGCGACGGTGTCGCTGACAGCCTGCAGCGCCGTGTGCAGCAGCGGCACGGTCTGGGCGAGATCGATGATGTGGATGTTGTTGCGGGCTCCGAAAATGAAATCGGCCATTTTCGGATTCCAGCGGTGAGACTGGTGACCAAAGTGCACGCCAGCTTCGAGCAGCTGGCGCATCGTGAATTCAGGTAGCGCCATTGGATATTCTCCGGTTGATTCCTCCGGAAACGCGTGAGCAAAGACAGACCGTTAAGGCCCGGCTTGCCACCGGACGCCCTCTAGGAGAGCCAAGTTTCCGTGTGAGATGGCGCGCTATATAGCCGGATTTTGGCGCAACGCAAGGAAAATGGGCCTATTCGGCCTGCAGAAGCTCCGCCAGCGCCGCCCTCGCCTGCCCTTCCTGGAGCGGAACGAAGTCGACCGGGCCCTTGTTGTCGGCGCCCGACGAGGCCGCCGCCATCACGCCCATGCCCAGCAGGCCAAATGCCATGCCGCCGCCCTGCATGGCCCTGGACCGATCGCTGGGCCTGATCGAGAAGAAATAGGTCCGCCCCGGTTCGGTATTGAAATCGAGCACCGAGTCGCCCGGGAACAGGGTCTGGGTGGCGACGAGGTGGTGCGGACCGGCCGGCCGGTCGAGGTAGACGTAGGTACCGGGGATCAGGCGGCTCAGCGCGACGCCATCGACCTTGGCGTCGCAAGTGGTCCTGTCGAGCCAGGCATCCTTCAAACTCATGATGACGATGCGGGAGTGTCCGGAACGCGGCGCCCCGATCTTCTGTGACACCACCGCATACTCGGTGCCTTCTTTGCCTGTTAGGCACCCTGATACCAGAAATGCCGCTCCCAATCCCAGCAGCGCTCGCCTGTTCATCGCCCCATCCCCGTAAGAACCCGGATAGAGGCTATGATGGGAACCGGGGAACTTTCAATCTGCTGGAGCAAAGACGGTGGAACTGTGCTCAGCGCTCCACACCGGCCGGCGTCAGCGCGGCCCGATCGGCGTCGAGCTTTGCCCTCAGCCGCGCAGCGTCGTCGAAGAAGGCCTGCTCGTCCTGTACTGGAACCAGGCGCAAGGACGGCGGCATCAGCACGTGGCTGACATTGGGACGGCCGGAATTCGCCAGCGCCTCCGACCGCTGCACGGTCTGAACCGCGATCGCGACCACGAGCAGCAGCCCGACTACCATGCCCTTGGCGAGCATGTGGGTGCGCCCGACCTCGCGCAGATGCAGGAAGCATGTCGCCGCCAGAACGATCCACGACACGACATAGCCGTAGGTGAAGACGGCGGTCCAGGTCAGGGCGAACGAGGCAATCTGGGCGAACTCGCTGTAGATCCAGAATGCGATCAGACCCGCCTGCGCGATCAGGAGGTGGCGCAGAAAATGCGAGCGACCGGAAAACAGCCGCGCCAGCAGCGCCCAGACGCCGACCCAGGCAACGACGACCCCTATCATGGTAAGGGTCGGCACGAGATAATCGGACAGATGCGCCTCGGTGGTCTGCGCAAACCAGGTCATCAGCGCATTGATCGCGAGCAGGACGACGCCGAGCGCGATCGCCGCGATGATCGGCAGCGCCCCGCGTTCGGAGCCCGCGAGCCGCTCCGGCTCGACGGCATGGCCGGCGTCGCGGATCCGAAGCAGTGTCTGGCCGATCCGGATCGGCTTGATGCCATCGAGGACGAGCTGCGGCTTCCGGCTCTTGCCGCGATCGAGAAAGAGACCGTTGGCGCTGCCGAGATCCTCGGCGACGAGGCGCCCCTCGCCGTCACGGAAAATCCGCACATGGCGCGCGGCGACATAGGGATCGTCAAGGATGACGTGATTGTCATAGCCACGGCCGATGCTGATCTCGGTGGCATCGACGCGGAAGCGGCCGGCGACGTCGCGATGCTTGGAGAGGATCTCGATCCAGATCATCGTGCGACCTGCAGGCGTTCGAGGAAGCTCTTGCCGAGGCGCAAGGCGTCGTCGTAGGCGATCGCTTGCAGGTTCAGCCGCGACACCAGCGCCTCGTCGGCGTGGTCCTGCGTGACCGCGACCAGCACGACGTCGTAGAGGCCGTCGAACTCACGATAGCCTTGCGCGCACCACAATACGCGCAGCGGCGGATGAGCGGCCGCCGGCGCGACGCCGACGAAATCCGCATGGCAATGCTGCGGCGTGTACCATTTGCGGAACGAGCCACCCATGGTCAGCCGCGGCTGCGCCAGTTGCGTCAGCACGGTCGCGAACTGGAATTGATTGAGGTCGATCGATTTCGCGTAGGAGTGGCTGACCTCGACCACGCCGGTGTTGAGGTCGGAGGCGACATACACGCTCGCCTCGGCCTTGCAACTGGTCGAATTGATGCTGGCGCGCGGCTTCGGCGACGCGCTGGCATTCGTGCTCGCCCAGCATTCGAACCAGCCCGCGCGCGTCTCCGGCGCCTGATAGGACCCAAATACGCGGTCGCGGAAGCCCTCCTCGCCCAAGGATTTGTAGAGCGCTCCGCGCCAGCTGGTGAGCTGCGCGACCACGTCCTTGCGCAGATCGGCCGCCGCCGGCCTGGCATCCTGACCGCGTGCCAGCAGCGCGGCGGCGAAGCGCGCCGGCACCAGGAAGCTGATGAGCTGGCCGCCGCGGCGGGTGGCGACGTTGACGCCCACCACCTGGCCTTGCGCATTGACCGCCGGCCCGCCGCTCATGCCGGGATTGAGCGCGCCGGTGAAATGGATGTGATCGTTGTAGCTGTGCTCGACGAGACCGTTATAGGTGCCCTCGATGATGGTGAAGCCGAGATCAAGCGGGTTGCCGAGCGAATACAGCCGCTCGCCTTTCGGCAGGCTGCCGTCGAGCGCGGCCTTGTCGAAGGAGAAGAACGGCGCGTTCTGCTTGTCGACGCGAACGAGCGCGAGATCGTTGGGCAGGTCGACGGCGAGCAGCGTCACGCCGCCTTGTGTGCCATCGGCTCCCGTATATTCGAGCCGGTAGGTCTTCGGCTCGAGCGCGGCGTCCGACACGACGTGATAGTTCGTGACCGCGAGCCCGTCGGCGGAGACCAGAAAGCCGGAACCGGTCGAGGTCTGGCGACCGGCATCGGCCACGAGCGTGCGGATCTGAAGCAGGCGCGGCGGCGCCGAGGCGTAGACGGCTTCGGCGCCCGGCAGCGCCTGCGCATTGGCATAGGACGGGACGCCCGCAACCCCAGCACTGCCAAGAGCTGCCATGATCGCGCCTCGCCACAGCAGCGCGCGCACGGTGCCAACAAACGCTGATATCAATGGTGCCCCCGCAACACGTCGTCGACTGCCGACGTCGCGCGCCCACGATCGATCAGTCCGGCGGTCCGGCCAATATCGAAAACGGGCCTGCGATGCAACCGGCGCGCCGCGGCTGCGCCGGCCGGCTCAGCAATGCGGCACGTTCGGCGGACACCGCTTGCCCGGGGCCTGCGGCGGAGCAGGTCGCGGCGGTGGTGCTGCCGGTCTTGCCATCGGCGGCGGTGCGGCGGGCCGCGCCATCGCGGCCACCGGCGGCGGGCTTGGACGTGCCATCTGCGGCGGCGGGCTCGGACGCGCCATTGGCGGCGGCGGAGCCGGCCGCATCATCGGCGGCGGAGCGGGCCGGGCCATCGGGGGCGGCGCCGGCCGGGCCATTTGTGGCGGAGGAGCTGGACGCATCACAGGCGGCGGCGCGGGCCGCGCCGGCGCCGCTCGAAGCACGGGCGCAGCCGGCGGCCGTGGCGGCGGCGGACTCGGCCGCGCAGCCGTCGGCGGCGCTGCGCGATGCTGGATCTGGTCGGGCACGGCCGGCTGCAGCCGCGGTCGCGCGTCCGGTGCGTGTGGAATGGCCGCCGGCGCAATCGGACGAGGAGCCACCGCCGCGGGAGGTGCGGCGGGTACGCCGGGCGGCGTGCGGTTCGCCCGCATGTCCGGTCGGATCGCAGGCGTCTGCACCGCAGCGGGAAGCCCCGGCGCGCCACGTTGGCCCGGCACCGGAAGCGCATTCGCGTTTGGCGGGCCCTGCCCCGGTCGCCCGGCCTGGTTTGGAAGCGCTGCCTGCGGAACGCTTGGAGACATTGGGCCGCCTGGTCCGGCCGGGCGCGCGGCAGAATTGGAGAGCGGCGCCGGCGGCGGCACCTTGCCCTGCTGGATCAGGGTCGCGCGCTGCATCACCGCGGGCGGCAATGCCGGCGCCGTCGCCACGGCCGGCTGGGTTGCCGCAGCGGGACCGGTGGACATCGGACCGGCAGGTGCGGGACGATTGATCACGGTGTTGATGACCGCGGTGTTGTGGATGTTCTGGTAGATGATGTTGTTCGGCGGCGGCGCAACGAAAGCCGGCGGCCGGACATAGACCGGGATCGGCACGAACACCGGCCGCGGCAGGATGAACAGGCCGACCGGCGCGAACGGCGGCGGCAGCTCCACGAACTCCGGCGGAGGCGGCGGAAGAATGTAGACCGGCGGCGGGGGCGGCGGCACGAAATCGAATTCGGGATCCGAGAACAGCAGCACCGGACGTTCGACGTAGATCACCTCGTCGAGCGGCGGCGGCGGCACGTCATATTCGATCATCGCGAAGGTCGGCGGCGGCGCCGGCGCTGCCGACAACATCGCCAGCCGCCGCCGGGCGTCCTCGGCATGCGCGCCATAGGGATAGCGCTTCAGATAGGACCAATAGGCTTCCGGGCTGTCGGTGCGAAACGTCCGCCGCCAGGTCAGCGCCTCGCGGCGAGCGGCGACCAGGGCGCGCACGCGCCGCGCCAGCGGGTCGCTCGGATAGGCGGCGATGAAATCCTCATAGCCCTGCAGCGTGTCGCGCTCCAGCGCGGCGGCATAGGCCTCCTGCACCGGCAGTTCGCGGATCGGGCGCGAGCGCAGCGCCGCGGTCTGCTCGGGCGAATCCGGCGTGGCCGGCGCGTCCGGCGCCCGCTCGAAGAAGGAGAAGGCGGCCTGGATCTTCTGCGCATCCCACGGCACCTGCGCGCCCTTGGTCTCCTCGTTGACGCGCAGCCGCAGCCTATCGAACACCTCCGGCAGCGACAGGCCGCCGGTGCGGATCATCTCGGCGAGCGAGCGCGCGTAGATGCCATAGGCGCCGGTCTCGTTCGGCGCGATCGTGCCCGGCGCCGCATTGAAGGCGATCAGCATGTTGGCATCGGGCTCGACCAGCGCCAGGCCGCCGGCGATCGCAGGGCCGCCGGCGATGAAGGGCTGCTGGCGCGCGGCATCGAGCACCACGACGCTGGCCTTCACCGGCGTCGCCGCAAGCTGGCGGATGTAGTCGCTGAGGCGCAGGCCCTCGGTCGGAATGTCGACGTCGCTGCCGATGTTGGCGTCGACGGGAAGAAAATAGTTCTCGCCGGCGAGCTGCATGCCGTAGCCGGCGAGATAGACCATCGCGACGGTGTTGGTGTCGGCTGACTGGGCCTTGTGAATGAAATCGCGAAAGCTCTTGCGCAGCGTGTCGGCATCGAGGTCGCGGGCGCCCACCACGTCGAAGCCCGCCGCCTGCAGCGTCTGCGCGATCAGGCCGGCATCGTTGGCCGCCGTGGCCAGCGGACCCTTGGCATACGCCCCGTTGCCGATCACCAAGGCGATGCGCTTTTCGGCGCCGGGCTGCTGCGCTGCAGCAAGCCGCGGCAAGGCCGCCAAGGCGAGCAGGCAGAGCGAGACACTCAGGACGATCTTCGCGGTGATCTTGGCCAAGCGCATGGTTCAAGCCCCTTCGAGGCACCCGCCGCGGATTCAGCGGGAGAATGGCTGAACCGCGGTTGAACGGAGGCATGTCCGTACAGCCCACGCGCAGCTTTTTTGTTCCTCGTCCCCCGTTCGACCGACACGACCGCCGGACGCAGCCGCTTCGGCGGAGCGATCGCCTCGATTACAGCTGCTGCACGTCGACCACGCCGGTCACCGCCTTGATCGCACCTGCGATTTGTGGCGAAACCTTGAAGCGCCCCGGCAGCTTCATCTCCACCTCGGTTTCGAGGTCCAACATCATGACCAGCGACACCTCGCCTTCGCCTGCTGCTGCGCGGGGCGCCAATGGCGGCGCGGCGCTTTTGGCGATCGCCCCGTTGCCATTGGCCGCGGCACCTTCCGGCCCCTGCAGGCGCTTGACGATGGAGTCGAGCGGCTTGGTGTCGCGCAGGAAGATGCGCAGGCCACGCTGCGTCTTGGCGGCGGCATCATCGAGCGGCTCGGCATGGAGCACGCGCGCGCGCACATCCTCGCCCTGCAGCTCGGCGCCGAGCTGCAGCAGCACCGCCGCGCCCGGCTCGAGCACGTCGCGATATTGTGCGAGGCCTTCGGAGAACAGCACCGCCTCGAAATGGCCTGTCGGATCCGACAGGCCCATGATGCCCATCTTGTTGCCGGTCTTGGTGCGACGCTCCATGCGCGACACCACGGTGGCGGCGACCTTGCCCGCGGTCGCGCCGGTCTTCACCGCGCGCGAGAACTCGGCCCAGCTCTGGACGCGCAGGCGCTTCAGCGCCGCGGCGTAGTCGTCGAGCGGATGGCCCGACAGGAAGAAGCCGATCGCATCATATTCGCGCCGCAGACGCTCGGCCGGCAGCCAGTTCTCGATGTTGGGCAGGATGATCGCGGGCGCGTCGGCGGCGTTGCCGAACATGTCGTTCTGGCCCGAGGTCGCGGCCTCGTGCGCGCGCTGGCAGGCGGCGACGATGGCGTCGGCGCCGGCGAACACGCGGGCGCGGTTCTTGTCGAGCACGTCGAACGCACCGGCCGCAGCCAGCGTCTCGATGATGCGCTTGTTGATCGCGCGCGGATTGACGCGGGAGGCGAAGTCGGCGAGCGAGGTGAACGGCCCGCCCTTGTTGCGGGCCTCCACGATCATTTCGATCGCCTGCGGCCCGACGCCTTTCAATGCCGCCAGCGCGTAGAAGATGGTGTTGCCGCTGACCTCGAAGGTCGGGCCCGAGCGGTTGATCGACGGCGGCTCGACCTTGATGCCCAGGCGCTGCGCCTCGGTACGAAATTCCGAGAGCTTGTCGGTGTTGTTGAGATCGAGCGTCATCGACGCTGCGATGAACTCCACCGGATAATGCGCCTTCATGTAGGCGGTGTGGTAGGACACCAGCGCGTAGGCGGCCGCGTGCGACTTGTTGAAGCCGTAGTCGGCGAACTTGGCGAGCAGGTCGAAGATCGTGTCGGCCTGGTCCTTCGGCACGCCGTTCTGGGTGGCGCCCTCGACGAAGCGGACACGCTGCTTGTCCATCTCGGCGCGGATCTTCTTGCCCATGGCGCGGCGCAGGAGGTCGGCTTCGCCGAGCGAATAGCCGGACATCTGCTGCGCGACCTGCATCACCTGCTCCTGGTAGATGATGACGCCGAAAGTCTCCTTCAGGATCGGCTCCAGGATCGGGTGCAGATATTCCGGCTCCTCCTCGCCGTGCTTGCGGGCGCAGTAGGTCGGGATGTTGGCCATCGGACCGGGACGATACAGCGCCACCAGCGCGATGATGTCCTCGAAGCGGTCCGGGCGCATGTCGATCAGCGCCCGCCGCATGCCCTGGCTTTCAACCTGGAACACGCCGACCACGTCGCCCCGCGCCAGCATCTGGTAGCTCGGCGCGTCGTCGATCGGCAGGGTCGCGAGATCGACGTGCACGTCGCGCTGCTTCAGAAGCTTCACGGCGACGTCGAGCACGGTCAGCGTCTTCAGGCCGAGGAAGTCGAACTTGACGAGGCCGGCGGGCTCGACCCACTTCATGTTGAACTGGGTGACCGGCATGTCCGATTTTGGATCGCGATACATCGGCACCAGCTCGCTCAGCGGCCGGTCGCCGATCACGATGCCGGCGGCGTGGGTCGAGGCATGCCGCGTCAGGCCTTCGAGGCGCATCGCGATGTCGAAGGCGCGCGCCACCACCGGGTCCTCGTCGCGGAAGGCCTGCAGCTTCGGCTCGCCCTCGATCGCGGCGGCGAGCGTCACCGGCGCGGCCGGATTCTGCGGCACCAGCTTGGTGAGCTTGTCGACCTGGCCATAGGGCATCTGCAGCACACGGCCGACGTCGCGCAGCACGCCGCGCGCCTGCAGGGTGCCGAAGGTGATGATCTGCGCCACCTGGTCGCGGCCATAGCGCTGCTGCACGTAGGAGATCACCTCGCCGCGGCGGTCCTGGCAGAAGTCGATGTCGAAGTCCGGCATCGACACGCGCTCGGGATTGAGGAAGCGCTCGAACAGCAGCGCGAACCGCATCGGGTCGAGATCGGTGATGGTCAGCACCCAGGCAACCAGGGAGCCGGCGCCGGAGCCGCGACCCGGCCCGACCGGAATGCCGTGTGCCTTGGCCCACTTGATGAAGTCCGACACGATCAGGAAGTAGCCCGCGTACTTCATGCGCATGATGACGTCGAGCTCGAAGGCGAGCCGCTTCTGATAGTCCTCCTCGGTCATGCCCGGCGCCATGCCGTGCACCTTGAGGCGCCGCTCCAGACCCTCCTCCGCCTGTCGCTTCAACTCGGCGGCCTCGGCGCTGGCGGCATCCACGGCATCGCTGCCGGTGCCGGCGCCGACCGTGAAAAACGGCAGGATCGGCTTGCGCGTCCGCGGCCGGTACGAACAGCGCTCTGCGATCTCGACCGTCGAGGCCAAGGCCTCCGGAAGGTCGGCGAACAGCACCGCCATCTCGGCACGGGTCTTGAAGCGGTGATCCGGCGTCAGCTGCACGCGCTCGGTGTCCGCGATCAGATGGCCGCCGGCGATGCACAGCAGCGCATCATGCGCCTCGTAGTCGTCGGCGGTCGCGAAATACGGCTCGTTGGTCGCGACCAGCGGCAGGCCCTTGCCATAGGCGATGTCGATCAGGCCGCCTTCGACGCGGCGCTCGCGGTCGACCCCGTGGCGCTGCAGCTCGATGTACAGACGGTCGCCGAACAGGCTTGCCAGCCGCTCGCAGCGCTGCGTCGCAAGTGCCGCCATGTCGTGCTGGATCGCGAGCGAGATCGGCCCATCGGGCCCGCCGGTGAGCGCAATCAGACCATCGACACCCTCGTTCAGCCACTCGAACTTGATGTGCGGCGCCTGATGCGTCGGCGTGTCCAGGAAGGCGCGCGAGTTCAGCCGCATCAGGTGGCGGTAGCCCTCCTCGCGTGCGGCGAGCAGGACGATTCGCGAGGGCTGCGCGACCGCACCGGCATTGCGGGCATTCGGGTCCATGTCGCCGAAATCGATGGCGAGCTCGCAGCCGGCGATCGGCTGGATGCCATAGCTCGCCATCTTGTCGGAGAATTCGAGCGCACCGAACATGTTGTCGGTGTCGGTCAGCGCCAGCGCAGGCTGATGATCGGCCTTGGCGAGCTCGCCGAGCTTGCCGATCTTGATCGAGCCCTTCAGCAGCGAATAGGCGGAGTGAACGTGGAGATGGACGAATCCGGCGCTGGACATGCTCGCTTTGCAACTTCCTGGGGCTTTTCCGAGATCGATCACGGTGTCGGGCCGGCTTCCGGGCTTGCTCGGGTCACGACCCGGCGCCATGCCCAATCTCCCGACCGACTCGCTCCGCATCATATCGGAGGCCCACCGGCGAGTCCGGCGCCCTCGCCTGCCTTGTCCCCAGCCGCTGCGCTCGGAAAACTAAAGCTGTGGAATGATTTGCGCCCAGAGCGCGATCATGCCGACGAACAGCGTGATCGACGCCAGCGCGGCGGCTTCTTGAACGAAAACCTTCAGCATCGGGACCTCCCTGAGTCAGAACATATGAAGAACAATGTTCCTTTTCTGTTCTCATGTCAAGCGCGCTGATCGACCCGTTGCCGCGCCCGCGCCGCAGATGGTTAATCCGGCCCACAAACAAGAAGCCCCGGCGCGAACGCCGGGGCTTTGCAATCCGCCGATCGTGCGCGGATCGACTCAGTACCGCGTCGCGATCGGGCCGCCGAAGCGGTAGTTCAGGCGGGCGGTGAACAGATCGACGTCCTGCTTGATGCTGTCGGAGCCGAGCGCGCCGAAGCTGACGGTCTGGCGATCCATGAACAGATGGTCGTACTCGACGCCCAGCGACCAGTTCGGCGCGAAGCCGTATTCGAGGCCGGCACCGACCACGCCGCCCCAGCGCGTGTCGTCGTTGGAGGCGAGGAACGCGCCGGTCGCCGCGTTGGTGATCGTGTACTTGTTGCTGGTCACGGCCGCGCCGCCCTTGGCGTAGAGCAGCACGTTGTTGATGGCATAGCCGACCTGGCCGGTGAACAGGCCGAACGCATCGGTCTTGGTGCGGTTACGCGTTCCGAACAGCGCGCTCTGATTGTCGCCGGTGAGGTCGGCCCAGTTGCCCTGCGCCTCGACGCCGAACACGATCTGGCCCATCTGCCAGCGATAGCCGACCTGGCCACCGACGGTGCCGCCGGATGCATCATGCGAACCCTCGCGGCCGCCGCCGACCAGATCCCAGGTGTTCTCGCTCCAGCCGCCGCCACCGTTCACGCCGATGTAGAAGCCGCTCCAGTCATAGATCGCAGCCATCACCGGCGGCGGTGCCTTCGTGTAGGGACGCGCAGCGAGATCCGCGGCAAGCGCCGGCGAGGCCAGCACCACGAGCGCCGTCGTCGTCAACAGAAGTTTCTTCATCACAGGTCCAGTCTCGTCTCATTTGGCCCCCAGGCCAGCCGCATCTCTTAACGATCTGCGCCACAATTGCTGTAGCCGCTCGGTCACAGCTCGCTGCTGAAAGGGCATGAGACATGTTGGGAAATTAATCTTTAATCACAGTGTGTTGATGGAACTTTCCAGCTTGCAATCGAGGGCCGACCGACTACACACGCGTGAGGGCCGTCGCGCCGGTGCTTCGCCATGAAGCGCGCGCGTTCTGGTCATCAAGGGATGAAGGGAGATCGTTGATGCGTGAGGTTTTATTTGCGGCCCTGGCTGCAGCCGGCCTCGTGGTCGCAACCCATGCGCCGGCTCACGCCGTCGGTGTCAGGCATGCGTTCTGTCTGCAGGGTGATGAGTTTCCGGGCTTGAGCCACTGCACCTTCGACACTTACGCGCAATGCCAGGCGACGGCGTCGGGACGCCTGCTGAACTGCATCGCGAATCCCTATTTCGCCGGCGTCAGCAATGACCCGCGCGCGACGCCCTATCCGTATCCGCACAGGCAACGGATCAAGCCGCGTCCGCCGGCGCCAAATCCCTACGCGCCGTTCCCCAACCCATTCGTGTTCGAAGAGGACTGACCCGTCCCCACCTTCGACGCAGCGAGCTATCGTCTCAGGCCATACCATCGAAGGTTCGTCGAAGCCGTGGCTCCGACGAACCGAAGCAATCGAAGATGTCGTTGCGTCAGCGCATCATCCCGAAACCCGGACCGAACTTGTAGTTCAGCTTCACGAGCCCGATGTCGACATCCTGCTTGATGCGATGAGTCATCGCGGGCGCGCCGGCCGCGGCGACGAAGTTCAGGTTCTTGTTACCCAGGAAGATGTGGTCGTACTCGACGCCGACCGACCAGTTCGGCGCGAAGCCATATTCGAGGCCGGCACCGATCGTGCCACCCCAACGCGTGGTGTTGGCGCGATCGAGCATCACGTTGGTGCCCGTGGTGAAGGTGTCGTAGCGATCGCCGACGACCGCGGCACCGCCCTTGATATAGCCGAGAATGTTGTCGAAGGCATAGCCGACCTGGCCGGTGAACAGGCCGAAGCCGTTGGTGCGTGAACGGTCGCTGACATTGGGAAGAATCAGGTTGCGATTCGTGCCTTTGAAATTCGCCCAGTCGCCCTGCGCCTCGACGCCGAACACCCAATTGGCCATCTGATAGCGGTAGCCGACCTGGCCGCCGACGGCCGCGCCGCCGCCGCCGGAACAGCCTTCGCGGTTGGCTGCCGGGTTCACCGCCACACCGGCGTTCGAAACCAGATTCCAGCAATCCCGACTGGAACCTCCGCCGGCGTTGAAGCCGACATAGAAGCCGCTCCAGTCATACACCGTCGCCACGACGGCGGGCGGCGCCTTGGTGTACGGCCCCTTCTTCATTGGAAGATCAGCTGCGAATGCAGACGTCGCCGCGGCGATTGCGCCGAGCCCCACCGTTGCGCCGAAAAGCGTCTTCATCATCGAACTCCGTAGCTTCTGTCCCAAAGTCCCCAGGCCCTCTGGTTCCGTGCGAAAAACATGCAGCGCGACGAAGCGATCATGCCACCCGCATTCGCTCCGCCGACATCAACCCGATGTGCAGATCAGAACCATTCTTTCCGGCTTTTATGGGATTGGGCGCAAAGGCCTGTTTTCCAAGGCTTTGCCCGCAACATGAACAAACAACTAATAAGATGTAAGGAGGAGTCGTGGCCGGCGTCCATCCATGGCCACAATACGAGCGACGGCAAAATCGTGATCGGGAAACTCCCGGTCACGGAACGAACCCTGTCACGTCTCAGTCGTGAATTCTTCAGGGCAGCACGACGAGTCTTGCGAATGCGTAGCATCATCATGCGCAAAGCGGACGAATGTGTGGTGCTTCCCGGCCCATGCTGAACGCACGCTCGTCCGGAGCGGCATCGTCATCACGTGTAGTAGATCGCCAATTTCAGCGCGGGATCGTCATTGGACTGGAACGTCGCGTAGCGCAGCCTCACGCGGCCCTTCTTCGGATGCTCGAGCAGCTTCTCGCCGGCAGCAAGCGCATTGACGTCGTGCGCCGCCCACAAGCCGTCGAACTCGCGGCTGCCGCGCCGCAGCCGCGCGATCAGATCGACGAAGGCGGGATCGCCCGCCCACAGATCGTAGGTCGCGCGAAACTGCGCGACCATGCGTTGCGCCAGCTCCTTCCACTGCGCGCCGAACAGCCGGCGCACGCCGGGCTTGCACAGCATCAGCACCAACGTGTTGCGCTCATCGTCGGCGAGTTGCGAGAAGCCGAAGATCTCGTCCGCCGCGGCATTCCAGGCCAGCACATCCCATCGCCGTCCGGAGATGTAGGCCGGCTGGTTCAGACTCTGCACGAGCTCGCGCAGCCGGACCGGCACCTGCTCGCGCACGAACGGCTTGCGCGTAGGATCGCGCACCAGCGCCTTGAGATGAGCATGCTCGGTTCGGCTCAGGCGCAGGGCGCGCGCCAGCGCATCGATGGTCGAGGAGGACGGCTTCACGGCCCGGCCCTGCTCGATTCGGATGTACCAGTCGACGCCGATGCCAGCGAGCTCGGCCACTTCCTCCCGTCGCAGCCCTGCGGTGCGTCGCCGCCGCCCGGCCGCGAGTCCGACCGCTTGCGGCGTCAGCTTCTCGCGCCGCGAGCGCAGGAAGTTGCCGAGCTCGGCATGTCGCGGATCACTCATGTGCTGGATCCCTCATGGTTCGCTCCCGCGGGAGGTGTGGCCAGCGTGGGCTTGCCTAATCCCAGGATAATACCAGGCCTTCCTGCGCGGAGCATAGACCGGCAGGCTGGAGCCTCGCCACCGCGAAAATGGAGAAGGATCATGAAGGCCGCCGTGCTCAAACGATTTGGATCGCCGCTCGAGATCGAGCATGTCGAAGACCCCGTGCTCGGCACCGGCGAGGTCATCGTCGACATCGCCGCGGCCGGCGTGCTGTCCTATGCGAACGAAGTGTTCAGCGGCGAACGGAAGTACCTGCTGGACCTGCCGGTGATCCCCGGCACCGGAGGGGTCGGCCGGGTCAGCGCCCTCGGCCCCGACGCGACGCATCTCGCCATCGGCGACTGGGTGTTCTGCGATCCAACCGTGCGCTCGCGTGACGAAGCCTTCGCCCCCGACATCACCCTGCAGGGCTTGAGCGCGCGCGGACCGGGCGGGCTGAGGCTGCAACAATATTTCCGGCACGGTTCGTTTGCCCAGCGCATGCGCGTGCCGACGGAGAACGCCAAGCCGATCGGGGCCGTCGACGCTGATGACGCGGCACGGTGGTGCGCGCTCGGCACCCTGCTCGTGCCCTATGGCGGCTTTCTTGCCGCCAATCTGCAGGCGGGCGAGACCGTCCTGGTCAGCGGCGCCACCGGCAGGTTCGGCAGCGCCGCGGTCGCGGTGGCGCTTGCCATGGGCGCCGCTGCGGTCGTGGCGCCGGGCCGCAATGAGGTCATGCTGGCAGAGCTTCAGCGCCGGTTCGGCCCCCGCGTCCGCCCGGTCAGACTCTCTGGCGACGAGAGCGAGGACATCGCACGCATGAAGCGCGCGGCGCCGCGCCCGATCGACTGCGTGCTCGACATCATGCCGCCGTCGGTCTCGGCCAGGGTCGTGCGATCAGCCGTGATGACCGTGCGTCCCTATGGGCGCGTGGTGCTGATGGGCGGCGTCGGGATGCTGGGCGGAGCCGGGCTCGAGCTGCCCTATCCCTGGATCATGCGCGAGTGCGTCACGATCCACGGCGTCTGGATGTACCCACCAAGCGCGACGGTCAGGATGGTGGAGCTGATCAGGGCCGGGCTGCTCGACCTTGCGCAGTTCGAGCCGACCTGTTTCGACCTCGATCATGCCAACGACGCGGTCGCCCATGCCGCCGCCCATCGCGAGCCGTTCAAGATGACGGTGATCAGGCCCTGACTGCGGTCGGACTCAGTCGAGCTCGACGACCTTGCCGCCGACGATGGAGACGCGCCGGTCCATGCGGCCGGCCAGCTCCATGTTGTGGGTCGCGATCAGCATCGCGACGCGCGTGGCCTTCACGAGCTGCATCAGCGCGTGAAAGACGTGATCGGCGGTGCCGGGATCGAGATTGCCGGTCGGCTCGTCCGCCAGCAGCGCACGCGGCGCGTTGGCGACCGCGCGCGCGATCGCCACGCGTTGCTGCTCGCCGCCGGAGAGCTCGGCCGGACGATGCTTGATGCGCTCGCCGAGCCCGAGATAGGCCAAGATCTCGGTCGCCCGCTTCACCGTCTCGGACCGTTTCAAGCCGCGGATCATTTGCGGCAGCATCACGTTCTCCAGCGCCGTGAACTCCGGCAGCAGCCGGTGCGACTGGTAGACGAAACCGATATCGGTCCTGCGCATCTGGGTGCGCTCGATGTCGGTCAGCTGCGAGGTCGGAACGCCGCCGACATAGACCTCGCCCTCGTCGGGGCTCTCAAGGAGGCCCGCGATGTGCAGCAATGTCGACTTGCCCGAGCCCGAGGGCGCCACCAGCGCCACCGACTGCCCCGCCCACAGCGCCAGCTTGGCGCCGTCCAGGATGGTCAGCTGCTGCTCGCCCTGCATGTACCGCCGCTTGATCTCGTGGAGATAAACGACCGGCACATCCTCTGCCCCCTGCTCTTCCATCAGCGCCTCACTCGTAGCGAAGCGCTTCGACCGGGTCTAGTCGGGCCGCGCGCCATGATGGATAGAGCGTAGCCAGGAAAGACAGGGTCAAGGCCATGATCAGAACGGCCGCGGTCTCGCCGGCATCGATCTCAGCCGGCAGCTTCGACAGGAAATAGAGCTCATTGGGAAACAGATCGGTGCTCGTCAGCCAGGACAGAAACTTCCTGATCGAATCGATATTCATCGAGATCAGGAGGCCGACGACGAATCCGGTGAGCGTGCCGACCACTCCGATCGAGGCGCCGGTGATCAGGAATATCCGCATGATCGCCCCCTGCGAAGCCCCCATGGTGCGCAGCACGGCGATGTCCTGGCCCTTGTCCTTGACCAGCATGATCAGTCCCGAAACGATGTTGAGCGCCGCGACCAGGACAATCAAGGTCAGGATCAGGAACATCACGTTACGCTCGACCTGCAGCGCATTGAAGAAGGTCGAGTTGCGCTGGCGCCAGTCGACGAGAAAGATGGGTCGGCCGGCCGCCTCGGTCACCGTCTTGCGAAACTCCTCCACCTTGTCGGGATTGCTGGTGAAGATCTCGATCGCGGTGACGTCGTTGTTGCGGTTGAAATAGGCCTGCGCTTCGGCCAGCGGCATGAAGACGAAGCTGGCGTCGTATTCCGACATCCCGATCTCGAACACCGCCGCGATCTTGTAGGGCTTGATGCGCGGCGTGGTGCCCATCGGCGTCACGGCGCCCTTCGGGGCGACCAGGGTGATGCTATCGCCGGCATGCAGCGACAGCTGGTCCGCGAGCCGGCGCCCGATCGCCACGCCCTGCCCCTCGTCGAAACCTTCCAGCGAGCCCTGCTTGATGTTCTTGGCGATCGACGTCAGGTTCGTGAGGTCCTGCGCGCGAATGCCGCGGATGAACACGCCTGACGCATTGAATGGCGACGAGCCCAGACCCTGTCCGTCAACCACCGGCGCGGCAAGTCGGATGCCCTGCACCTGCGCGATCCGCTCGGAGACGTCCTTCCAGTCGGTGAGCGGCGACTCCAGCGGCTGCACCAGCAGATGCCCGTTCAGACCGAGGATCTTGTCGAGCAGCTCCTTGCGGAAGCCATTCATCACCGCCATCACGATGATCAGGGTGGCAACGCCGAGCATGATGCCGAGGAAGGAGAACCCCGCGATGACGGAGATGAACCCCTCCCGGCGGCGCGCACGCAAATAGCGCCCCGACAGCATCCACTCGAAGGGAGCGAAGGGGGTGGTGGTCTGCACCGGTTCGGTCATGGCGTCATCCATTGTGCGATCATCCCATGATTCGGGCCGAATGTGGCCGGATTGGCCTGAAGGGACGGGCGGCCCCGGTGGATAATCCGATGATCGAACGCGCGTCTCAGCCAGCCAATGTTCCGCCGCCGAGCCGTGCCACGACGTCCGCGGGGGACATCATCTGGCGGGCGCCGTCGCTGCGGGTCTTCACCTCGACCTTGCCCTCGGCAAGGCCCTTGGGGCCGACCATGATCTGCCAGGGGATGCCGATGAGGTCGGCCGTGGCAAACTTGCCGCCGGCACGCTGCTCGGTGTCGTCGTAGAGCACGTCGACCCCCTTGGCGAGGAGATCGCGATAGAGCTGCTCGCAGGCAGCATCGGTGTCGGAGCCGCCCTGCTTCAGGTTGAGGATCACGGCGCGGAACGGAGCGACCTCCTCCGGCCATCTGATGCCGGCGTCGTCGTGACAGGCCTCGATGATCGCACCAGCCAGCCGTGACACGCCGACGCCATAGGAGCCGCCGTGGATGGCCACCTCCGCCCCATCGGGGCCCGCGACCAGCGCCTTCATCGGCTCGGAATATTTGGTGCCGAAATAGAAGATCTGGCCGACCTCGATGCCGCGGGTATGGACCCGCCGCTCAGCCGGCACCTCGGCTTCGAAGCGAGCGGCGTCATGGACGTCCTCGGTCGCCGCATAGAGCGACGTCCATTGCTTGATGATCGGCGTCAGGTCGCCGTCATAATCGACCGAGGCCGGAGGGATCGGCAGGTCGAGCACATTGCGGTCGCAGTAGACGCCGGATTCACCGGTCTCCGCGAGCACGATGAATTCGTGGCTGAGATCGCCGCCGATCGGACCGGTCTCGGCGCGCATCGGGATGCCCTTCAGGCCCATCCGCGCGAAGGTGCGCAGATAGGCGACGAACATCTTGTTGTAGGCACGCCGCGCGCCGGCCTCGTCGAGGTCGAACGAATAGGCGTCCTTCATCAGGAACTCGCGGCCGCGCATCACGCCGAAGCGGGGACGCTGCTCGTCGCGGAATTTCCATTGGATATGATAGAGATTGAGCGGCAGGTTACGGTAGGACTTCACATAGGCACGGAAGATCTCCGTGATCATTTCCTCGTTGGTCGGCCCGTACAGCAACTCACGCTTGTGGCGGTCGCTGATGCGCAGCATCTCCGGGCCGTAGGCATCGTAGCGGCCACTCTCGCGCCAGAGATCGGCGAGTTGCAATGTCGGCATCAGCAGTTCCAGCGCGCCGGCGCGGTTCTGCTCCTCGCGCACGATCTGCTCGATCTTCTTCAGCACCTTGAAGCCCAGCGGCAGCCAGGCATAGATGCCGGCCGCCTCCTGCCGCAGCATGCCGGCGCGCAGCATCAACCGGTGCGAGACGATCTCGGCTTCCTTCGGATTTTCTTTCAGAATGGGCAGGAAAAACCGCGACAGACGCATGGGCGAGGCCTTCGAGATTCGGTTCGAGCTGGCGCAGTCAAACCGGATCAGGCGGCAAAACACAAGGCTGGGTTTGAGAAAAAGCGGCTAAGCCGCCGGATTCCCAATCAATTTACCGGTTTCCCTGAAGTGGAGGATGAACCCCGCCGCGGCGCCATCTCAAGGCTGGCCGCGGCGCGGCCAGCCTTGATCCCCTCGCCCGGACCGTCCTAGCGCGACCGTCCCTGCTCCGAGGACCATTTGTCGAGATCGCTGATCTCGGCGCTGCCTTCGATGGTCGAGACGACGCCCTCGCGGGTCACGAGCATCGTGCGCGGAATGTCGCCCTGCCAGGACGGATCGATCTCGAACCGGAGGCGCTCCACATAGCCGTCGGCGAAAATGAAGTTCTCCGCCGTGGAGAGACCGGCCTTGTCCAGCATGGCCTGGGTCGCAGCATTCAGATTGGGCACGAGGTCGGCGCTGACGGTGACCACGTCGATCTCGGGATGATCGAACATGAACTTGCCGAGCTGCGGCAGCTCGATCTTGCAGGGGCCGCAGGTGACGCCCCAGAAATGGATCAGGGTCGGACGACCGGCATGGGCCCGCAGCACCTCACGCCAGGTGCCGCGCTCGAACGGTTTCAGCGATGATGGAGCTGCGGTGCTCGACGCGGTCAAGGCGACGAGGCCAAAGATCGCAAGGGCAGCGAATGCGCGTTTCATGACTCATCTCCGATCGGCTGCAACCGATAGCCGTCCGACTTGGTCATCCAGGACAGGAAGATCTGCTTGCCACGGGCGACCAGCAGCGGATGATCCGACGCATTGTCCGTGCTGGCAACGGCGCGCGGCTTCGACCACGTCTCGCCATCGTCGCGGGATTGCGTCACCATCACCGTGGTCCGCTCGCCGTCGAACTCCTTCCACACCAGCGTCGTGCTGTCCTGGGTCGCGAGCACATAGGGTCGCGTCGGATTGCGGTCGGCTTGGCCGATCGCCGTGGGTTCCGAGAACTCTCGGCCACCGTCGCGCGAATGCGCATAGAACAGCCCCTTGCGAGCCTTGCCGTTGGTGAACCAGGCGACGTGATAGGTGCCGGTCGGCGCCACGGCCAGGCTCGGCCCTTGATGCGGGCAGGCCTTGATCTGCCAATCGTCGATGCTGACCCGGTAGACCTCGCCGGGCGTGCCGAGATCACTGAACGTGATCACGGCATGGTCGCGCACGCTGCCATCGAAAATGTTGCGGAACATCACGACCGGACGACCCGGCCCCGCGAACGCAAGCCCGAGCCGGCAACATTCGCAGGTGTTGTCCTGGGCGAGCGTCGCTTCGGCATAGGTGGCACCGCCATCGCGCGACGACGAGAAGAACAGCCCTGCGCCCTCATAGGAACGCCCGGCGGCCTTCGCCGGCGCCCGGTTGCGCTTGTCGAGCCAGGCCACGAAAACGGTGCCATCCTGGTCGAAAGCCAGCGCCTCGAAGCGCTGGCTTTCGTTGCTGGCCGTGATCGGGCGAACCGCTGCGAAGCTTTTGCCACCGTCCTCCGACCTGGAGTACAGCACCTGCCCGTTGAAGGCTTGGTCGCGGAAAATCGAGAACGCGACCGCAACCGCGCCCTTGCCATCGACCACCAGCTTCGGCCGAGCATCGGGTCCCCAGTCGAGGTTGAGCTGCTGCTCGGTGACCGGCACGGCGGCGGAATACGTTTTCCCGCCGTCGGCCGAGCTCGCGACCGAGACCCGTCCTCCGGCCATCCAAACGAGCCAGAGCTTGCCGTCGCCAGCGAAGAACGGCGTCACCTTGGTTGCGCATCGGAGCTCAGTGCCCTCGCATGCGGCGTCCGATCCGTGCTGGTGCGCCATCTGGGCTCGAGCGGTGAGCGGACAGAGCAAGGCAATCGCCAGTCCAACGAGGCCGCTTCGAAGTCGTGACGTCCTTGTCATGTCGGTCCTCATCGGAATGCCACCTTCATGCCAGCCAAAAAGGCGCGCGGTGAGCCGGCGTAGATCGTCCCGGTGCCTGCCAGCCCCTGCACGCCAGTGCCCGTCACCGTGTTCTGCAGATTGTTCGCCGATGCGATGTAGGTGCGATCAAACACATTGCGGACCTCGAAGAAGACGCTCGTCGACTTGAAGGTGTCCGAGGCGAGCTCGGTCTTGTAGTGGACGTTCAGATTGACGAGCTCATAGCCCGGTGCCTTCAGCAGATTGGCGTTGTCCATATAGAAGGAATCCTTCCACTGGACCTCGACGAAGGCACCAAGCCCCGCGAGCCTCCCGCTATGGTGATCGTATCCGAGCCGTGCGGTCAGCTCGTTCGGCGAGATGCCGGGAATCTTGTTGCCAACGCGGTTGAAGCTGAACAGCTTCGAGCCGCCCGCAAGGTTCTCGGTATATTCAGTGTAGACTTGGTCGAGATAGGTGTAGGCGGCGGTGAACCGCCAGCCCGGCAGAAACCTCCAGTCGGCCGCCAATTCGACGCCGCGATGCTCCGAGCGCGGTGCATTGAAGGTGTACGACGTGTTTTGCGTACCTGTGACGGCCTGGGTGACGATCTCGTTGCGAAAGAACTCATAGAAGCCCGTCGCACTGAAGGTCAGAGACCGGTTCGGCGTCCAGTCGAAACCGACGTCGTAGCCCAGATTGGTCTGCGACTTCAGCTGGGTGTTGTTGCCGAAATCGCCGGTTGGCAACACGAACAGGTTCGAGACCTGCGGCGTGCCGTAGCCGGTGGCAACGCGGGCGCGCAAAAGCCAGTCGCTGTTCACGCGGTAGAGCAGCGCCAGCTCGGGAGCGAGATTGTCGAACTTCCGGTCCGCCGTCGTGATCGTCGTCGTTGTCGTCGCGGCGTAGGTATAGGCGGTGTTCACGCCGCGCAGATGGGTACGCTCCCAGCCGAGACCGGCCACCGCCGTCAGTGCCGCTGTCAGCTTGAGCTCCTCGCGCGCCCGCAGGCCGTAGTTGGTGGTCTCGCTCCAGGTGTTGGCCGAGAGGCCGCCGAGCGCCGCGTTGCCGCCGGGCACGACGAAGCGCGTATCTCCCGACGCGGTCAGCGTGTTGTAGAACGCGCCGAAGAAGGCGGTCGATTCCAGGCCGAAGATCTCGCCCCGCCGGGTGATGTCGCTCATGTAGTTGTAGGACGGATAATCGCCGATCGCACTGGTCGAGCCGGTCGGCTGGCTGATGTTGCGGTCGTCGAACACGAACTGATTGCGCCAGCTCGTGTTATTGTCGAAGTCGTGCTCCCAGCGGCCCCCGACGATGGTGCGGCGGTCGTTGCGGCCGAGGCCCGCCTGCAACGCGGTCTCCTGGTCCACTCCACCGAGCGCATTGATTCCGTTCTTGTTGAGCCCGACGGTCGCGCAGCCGGCTGCTCTGGACGCCCAGGTGGTGCAGCCCTGCTGGTACGGGTTTTGATAGTATTGGCTCAGCGTGTAACGGAGCGGCAGCCGCGTGACCAAGTCGTTGTTGATGATCTTGACCGTGAAGCGGTCGTCGGGCGTCGCCCTGTAGGTGCCGAGGAAGTTGACGGTCTGGGTGTTGAACCAGCTGTTGCCGAGATAGCCGTCGCCGCGGACGTCGCTGGTGAACAGCGAGCCCTCGAAATTGCCGACCTTCTTGCCGAACGTCATGTAGTTGCTGAGATAGCCGAAGCTGCCGCCTTCGCTGCCGATCTCCGCACCGTCGATGCTGCCGCCCGGGCGGGTGCGGAAGTTGATCGCACCTCCGGTCGCGTAATTGCCATAGAGCGCCGAGGACGGCCCGCGGATCACGTCTACCGCACCATAGGCGTGGGGATCGATCAGGTCGCTGCGCGACAGCCCGTCCGGCTGCGTGACGGGAAAGCCGTCCTCGAACAGCACGATGTTGCGGATGCCGAAGCCGTTGCGGGCATTGGAGCCGCGGATCGAGATGCCGAGATCGCGCGGTCCGTTGCCCTGCTTGAGCGAGACGCCGGGGCTTTCGCGCAGGATGTCGCCGACGGAAAACGCAGGCCGGTCATCGTAGCGGCTGCGGTCGATCGTGGTCGCGGTCTGGCCGGACGGCGACTGGCTGAGCTGGCTGCGGGCGGCGCCGGCACCCGAGGCTGGGTCGGACACCGCTCCTCCCTGCCCGGAGCTGCTGGCCACGGATGCGGCAGGCGGCTTCGGCACGTGAGTGCGGACGGATGTTGCTTGCGCGATCGGCTTGCGCACGGCCCGTTGTGGCGCGGCGCGCGGCGCGTCGACGGTGACGGACGGCAATTCCTTCTCGGTCTCGGCGCGCGCGATCGTGGCCGATTGCAGCAGCATGAGCTGCAGGGCGAGCACGCTCACACCACCAAGGGCATGACGACGGAACATGTTTGACTTCCCCGATGCCGGCTGCACGGCCGGTCTTCCTGGTTCAGAACGGATTGGCGCGCTGCTGCGGCGCCGATGACGATTTCTGTGCTCAGAAAAGGAAGGGAGGTCCTCTTGGTTGCGCCTGTGCCCGGGCGAGCAGATGAACGAGGCGGAGCTCGCGCGCAGTCCAGACGATGGACGCCGTCAGACGCAGCGGAGCCGCATCGAATGGCGCGGGCGGCGCATCGAGCGCCGCGGCGGCGTGCAGCACGCAGCACATGACGCAGTCGAGGCCGCAGGCGGTGCGGTCGGTATCGCCATTCGATGGCGCCGCATCCGTCTCGGCATGACAGATCACCACCCCGCCGAACGGATCGGCCTTCGCGATCGTCACAGCCGTCATGGCGGACGCCGCCACTGGCGCCAGCACCTGCAACAGCACTGCTAGCAGGGCGACCGGCAGATATCGGCCGAGCTTTCGACGGAAGCGGGCGGCAGGCCCCCGAGCACGGCCGACCGCCACCAGCCGGCTCGCGAGCGAACCGGCTACTATGGCAGCGTTCACCACCCGTTGCATCGAGGCCGGCCTCTCCGTCGGAGTCGCAGTGCGCCCGGCCTACATCTTCATGCCGGAATGATCGTGCTGCTTCATCATGCTGCCGCCCTCGCCGCCCGGCCCCTTGGCGCCGACCGCCTGCACCTCGAGCGTCACGGCGACCTTGCCGGCCTTCTCGAACTCCAGCGTGACCGGCAGCTTGTCGCCCTGCTTCAGCGGGCTCTTCAGATCCATCAGCATCAGGTGATAGCCGCCCGGCGCCAGCGCGACGGTCTTGCCCGGCTCGATCGTGAGTCCCTTATCCAGCGGACGCATGGTCATGACGCCGTTGGTGACAGCCATCTCGTGAATCTCGACTCGCCCGGCGACGTCGCCCGTCACTGCGACGAGGCGGTCCGGCGCGCTGCCCTTGTTCTCGATGGTCAGATAGCCGGCGCCCGTCTTGGCGCCGCCCGGCGTGGCGCGGCTCCATGGCTGGGTGATGACGAGGTCACCGGCTTTCACATCCGCGGCGAAGGCGGCAGAAGATCCTCCCAACAGGAGAGCGAATGCAAGCAGAGAGCGTCCGAGGAAGGTCATGTCGGTTATCCTTTTCTTGGCGGCAATGCGCCAGCAGCTCGATCGATTGGTGCGTGTCCGCGCGCCAGTCACGGCCGAGCAGACAACGCACGGTGGCTTTGCGATTTGGGAGATAAGGGCCGCACAGCAGCCAGCGCGTCACGCTGCGGGCGGAGCCCTTGCCTGCGCGTTCGAGAAGGCCTTGGTGATCCGGCCGGCCGGATCACCGGCGCGCCACACGACCTCGCCCAATTCCCGTTGCGGCGTGGCGATGGCGGACAGCTCCGGCCCATCCAGTGTGACCGGCTGCGCCAGGCAGCACAGCGAACAGCCGTGGAGTGCGGGCTTCGCCGGCGACTCATCGTCCACCGACTGGGAACCAGACTGGCTGTGGCAGACTTCGAGGCCGCGCAGCGGATCAGCCGCGGCTGAAGCCGCCGCCCAGGCAGCACCGATCGGCGCCAGGATCTGCACCATCAGTGCGATCAGCATGATCGGGAGAAACGCCTGCAGCCGCTGCCGCATCAAAGCCTGCCAAATGAACTGAATTCTTGTGCCCGAGCGAACGCCAGGAGTCGAGGTCGCGCAAGGCACAGTCGGCACATTTCGCCAGCGGTCGTTGATTAAGAACGATCCCGTCGCCACCGATGGGCCGACGGCTTACACGGTAATTCAGCACCCATCACGAGAAAACACGAAAATAAAACTCGTCAATTGCAAGCACTTACCGATCATTTCAGAGAGTGCGCGAATTTTGAACAATCGTTGCCGAAAAGGATGACAAACGCAAAAAGATCGTCTACGAATTTGGGCCTCAGGCTAACGCTTGCGGAAGTCTGGTGGTCCAAGTCTCGGGAGGAGCCCTGGCGCGCAACAAGCAGCGTCACCCCGCTTAACAAGATCAAATCTGAACTTGCGGGATATCTAAAGGGTCGACACAATTTCCGAGCAGGGCCCGCTGCCCTGCTCTATTTTTTTGCAGTCGTCGCAGCGCGCCGCAATATTTCCCGTTAACGGTATCGCGGGCCGGATGAACGCCGCCTGAACACGCAATCACATCAGGCCACCGCAGCCGTCGCAAAGCGCGCCAATGGAGCACGCCACCGCGCCTTGGCCGCTGGCCAGGGCAGCGTCACCGACAGCGGTTCGCGGCCGGTCACGGTCCAGCGCAGCACACCATCATCCATCGCGAGAATGCCCGCCGCCTCGGCCGGATCGCCCGAGATGAACGTTTCGGTCAGCGACTGCAAGGTCAGATGCGGTGTGCCATCGACCGTCGTCAGGGTATTCCAATGAACATGCCCGGCGAGCGCGACGATCGGGCACGGCGCGTCCGCGATGGCCGTGCGGATTTCGTCGGTCTCGGCATAGGCCGCGTGTCCCGGATTGGCTTCGAAGTAGTAGTTGCCGATCTGAGCATGCCCTGACAATGGCACGTGGCTGACGAGCAAGGTTGGACGATCATCCTGCGCGAGCAGTTGGACCAGCGCGTCGAGATCGCCCGCGGAGAGGCGAAGGCCGCGCGTCGGCGTGAGAGTCACGTCGGGTTGCCAGAACACGCATCTGACATCGCCGATGATCAGGGTGCGCGACCCGCTCGGACGATCCATGATCGCTTCATTGTCGGCGAGACTGAGCAATGCGACGTCATGATTGCCGCTGACGTGATGATGCGTCGGCGCGAGCTTTGCAAAACACATCGCGACATCGCTTTGCAGCAGACGATCGCGCTCGGGATCTTCGTCAGAAATCCGGTCGCCGAGATCGATGACCGCATCGATGTTTTCGGCGTTCACCTCCGTGACGAAGCGCTCGAGCAATTGCAGCGCCGCCGATCCCCGCTTCGTTGGCGTATCCCGGCCGTGATGGATGTCGGCGATCACGGCAATGCGTGTCGTGGCCAAAGGCTCTCTCCCAAAGCTGCGCTGCCGCGTACCACGAGCACATCACGGTTTTCTGACATCGCGCGTGCAGCGCGATAGTCGCTCGGTGCGACGCACAACATCCGGCTGTGGCGTGATCAATGGGGTTGTGAAACACTGCTGCTCTCGGCGGCGCGATCAATGACGCCGCCGGACAACGATGGGACAGGGAGCACGGGATGTCCGGCACTAAAAGAACGTCCACGACGAGGCGCGATCTTCTCCAGGCGGCGACGGCCGCGGGCTCTGCGGCGGCCCTTCTCGCCGGCTTCGGCATCAATCCGGCGATGGCCGCCGAGATGGGCCGCTCCGAAAAGCCCCTCAAGGCGGCCTTCTCCAATGCCGGCCTGCAGGCGACCTGGTGCGCCCAGGGCAAGCAGGCCGCGGAATGGTGGGGCAAGCTGCTCAATGTCGAGGTCACCTGGTTCGATGGCCAGCTCGATGCGGTGAAGCAGCGCGCCGCGATCGACAACATGGCGTCGCAGAAGTGGGATTTCGTCGCCATCCAGGCGTTCGGCATCGGAACGCTGACGCAGCCGGTGCAGAAGATGATCGATGCCGGCATTCCCGTGATCGACATGGACACGCTGATCGCGCCGCTGGATCAGATCAACGTCCATTCGTTCCTGGCGCCCGACAACGAGTTCATGGGCGCATCGGTCACGCAGGCTCTGGCGACTGCGATGGGCGGCAAGGGCAAGATCATCATGACGCAGGGCGCGCTCGGCCACACCGGCGCGCAGGGCCGTGCCAAGGGCTTCAATTCGGTGATCAAGCAGTTCCCGAACATCGAGGTGCTGGACACGCAGCCGGCCGACTGGGACGTGTCGAAGGCGGCACGGCTGTGGGAGACCTATCTCACGAAATATCCGCAGATCGACGCGGCGTTCTTCCACAATGACGACATGGCGCTCGCCGCCTACAACATCATGAAGGCGCGCAACCGCACCAACATCCTGATCGGCGGCGTCGACGCCATGCCGCCGGCGATCCAGGCGGTCAGCGAGGGCCGCATGTTCGCGACCGTCCGCAATCCGTCCTGCCGTATTCATGGCGGCGCGATCGTCGCAGGCGTCGCCGCGGTCACCGCCGGCGAAAAGAGCGGCCAGGGCATTCCCAAGCACGTCATCACCGACGGGCCCGTCGTGACCAAGGCCAATGCCGCCGGCATGCAATGGATGGAGGATCACTTCCTGATCTGAAGTCCCTCCCCATGTCGAACAGCCGCCCGCCTCTTCTGGAATTGCAGGACATCACCAAGTCGTTCGGCGGCGTCACCGCGTTGCGCGGCGTCGACTTCACGCTTCGCCCCGGCGAGATCCATGGTCTCGTCGGGGAGAACGGCGCTGGCAAGAGCACGCTGATGAAGATCATCGCCGGCGTGCACACCGGCTTCTCCGGCCGTTTCCTGCTCGACGGTCGCGAGGTTCATTTCAACTCCGTGCGGGACGCCCGTGCGGCCGGCATCGCCATGGTGCATCAGGAGCTCAGCGTCGCACCTGATCTCACGGTTGCCGAGAACGTGTTTCTCGGCAACCAGCCGACCAATGCCCTCGGTATCGTGCAGTGGCGCCGGATGGCGCGCGAGGCCGCCGAACAGCTCAAGAAGCTCGGGATCGACGCCGATCCGATGAGCCGGCTCGGCGATCTCCCGATCGGACTGCAGCAACTGATCGAGATCGCGCGTGTGCTGTTCTCCGGCGCGCGCATCATCATCCTGGACGAGCCGACCTCGGCGCTGTCACCGCCCGAGGTCGAACGGCTGTTCGCGACCTTGCGCGCGCTACGCGAGCAGGGCACCGGAATCATCTTCATCTCGCACTTCATCGAAGACATTCTGCTCATCTCCGATGTGGTGACCGTCTTCCGCAACGGTCGCAAGATCATGGAGACACGTGCGGCCGATACCAGCAAGGCGGCGCTGATCGAGGCCATGATCGGCAAGGGCCGCGATGCGCTGGAGGACAGCTACACCCACGACATCACCCTGCCCGCGCCGCCGGCCGACAAGCCGGTGGTGGTCGAGGCCGCGGGCTTGTCGCTGGCGCGCAACTTGAAGCGCGTCTCATTTTCGGTGCATGCCGGAGAGGTGCTCGGCATCTACGGCTTCATGGGCTGCGGCCAGCTCGAGCTGGCGCGGATCCTGTTCGGCAAGCTCGCGCCCGACGCCGGCGAGCTGCGCGTCTCGGGCGAGCGCAACCGCTTCAAGAGCACGGCGGATGCGCGCCGCGCCGGCATCGCCTTCGTGCCCGAGAGCCGCCGCGACATGCTGTTCCTGCAGGAGCCCGTCTACAAGAACGTCTCGATCAGCATCCTCGACCGGATCAACGCGGTACTGCTGAAGCCGGCGCGCGAGCGCGCGCTCGCGAAGCGCCAGGTCGAGCAGTTGCAGATCCGTCCCGCCGACGTCGAGATCGACCTCGGCCTGCTCTCGGGCGGCAACCAGCAGAAGGTCGCGCTGGCCAAATGGCTCAGCCACCCGCCCCGGCTCCTGGTGCTGTGCGAGCCGACCCGCGGCATGGATGTTGGCGCCAAGAGCGACGTGATCCAGATCGTGCGGAAACTGCGCGACCAGGGCATTGCCGTCATCGTGCTCTCGACGGAGCCGGAGACTGTCCTGTCACTGGCCGATCGCGTCATCGTGCTCAAGCGCGGCGAGGTCGTGCGCGAATTCGCCGGCGAGACCATCAGCAAAGACCGTCTGCTCGAGGCGGCGTAGGGAGATTGTCATGGCGCATGGCGAGACCGTTCCGATGCCGGAGGCGCAACCGCGACGCGCCGGCGGGGTCGCAGCGCTGCTGCGCTCGCAGATGCGCAACATCGCGCCATTCCTGACGCTGATCTTCCTCACCGCGTTCTTCGCAATCGCGAGTCCATCCTTCGCCACGCTCGACAATGTCGGCAACATCCTGACCCAGGTGTCGGTGACCGGCATCATCGCGGTCGGACTGACTTTCGTGATCCTGTGCGCCGAGATCGACCTGTCGATCGCTGCCATCGCCAACGTGACCGGCATCGCGGTGGCCTATTTCACCTTGCAGGAGTCCTACGTCAACATCGCCAATTTGCCGATGCCCGGCTTTGCCGCCATCCTGCTCGCGCTGGCGCTCTGCGCGCTGCTTGGCGTGGTCAACGCCTTCGGCCTGACCGTGATCGGCATTCCCTCGTTCATCATGACGCTCGCGATGATGCAGATCGCCGCAGGCATTTCGGCCATGCTGGTGCGCGGCCAGATCGCCTACAAGGTGCCGCCCATCATCACGACGCTCGGCTCCGGCTCCGTCGCGGGCGTGCCCTGGATCGTGATCGTGGCCGCCCTGATGCTGTTGCTCGGTCACCTCGTGCTGACCTACACGCGGTTCGGCCGCTACGTCTACATGGTCGGCGGCAACCGCGAGGCGGCGGAATATTCGGGGCTGAACGTCAAGCTGATCCTCGGCAGCGTCATGGTGATCTCGGCCGTCTGCTCGGGGATCGGCGGCATGCTCGGCGTGGCGCATTTCGGCAGCGCGCAGCAGAACGAGTTCGACACCTACCTGCTGGATTCGATCGCCGCCGTCGTGGTCGGCGGCACCAGCCTGTTCGGCGGCCGCGGCGGCATCGGCAACACCATCGTCGGCCTGTTCGTGCTCGGCGTGCTCAACAACGGCCTCGACCACGTCAACATCGACAGTTTCCTGAAGATTCTGATCCGCGGCCTGATCCTGCTCGCCGCGCTGGTGATCAACGTCTACGCGCAGCGGCTGCGCGCCAAGGCGGCGGATTGAGCGTGTGTCGTAGGGTGGGCAAAGCGACCGCCGTCAGGCGGTCGCGTGCCCACCATCGAGCTACGTGGCACGTGAGACATGGTGGGCACGGCGCGATCTGATAGTGCAAACGACGACAGACCGTCGCCGCGCGCCTTTGCCCACCCTACGCATCTGTTTCCGTCATTGCGAGCGAAGCGAAGCACTCCAGAAGCTTGCGAAGATTCTGGATTGCTTCGTCGCTTTGCTCCTCGCAATGACGTTGACCCCGTGAATCAAAAACCCGGCTGCCAGTGATGCAGTTCGCGCGCGGCGCGTGTCACGGCCTCGATCGACGTGAACGATGCCGTCTCCACCATCAGCGTTCGGGCCAAGCGCAATGCCCGCGCCTCGCAGGTCGCGCGCCGCTTCTCATCCTCGATCAGCTCGAAATCGATGTTGTGCGCCAGGCCGAGAATACGGCGGATGATCTTCGCGGCTGCAAATCCGACGGCATCCTGGAACAGGCGCGCCATGAAGGCCTGACGTTCGGCCTCAAGCCGCGCAGTTCCTGCTTCACCGGGAAACAGCGAGAGCGGATAGGCATCGCCGGTGGCCTCGCTGCGCCACAGCGCCAGGAACTTGCCCGCGAACGCGCTCCACACCTGATCCACGGTGATCAGCACCCAGCCCTCGAATGCCGCCCTGTCGCCGGGCGCGCGCTCGTGTCCGGCCGACGCAAAATAGGCCATCAACAAGTTGGCCAGGACAGCACCGACGTCGAAGCCCATCGGGCCGTAGAAGGCGAATTCCGGATCGATCACCCGGGTCTCAGTCTCCGTGACCATGATCGATCCGGTGTGTAGGTCGCCATGGATCAGCGCCTCGGCGCTCGACAAGAACTTCAGCTTCAGCCGGGAGACCGCGACATGAAGATCGAGATCGGCACGAATGTCGGCCGCGGTCGCGTCGAGCCATGGTGAGGTCCAGCGGTTCTGCTCAGCGATCCGATAGGGATCGGTGAAGATCAGGTCCTCCGTGATCTTGCACAGCGCGTGATTGCCGGCGAAGCTCGCGATCGCCTCCTTCTTCGCGGCGGCAGAGAGCGCGAGGTCGGACGAGAAGAACAGCGTCCGCGCCATGAAGGTCGTGATGTGATCGACGAAGGCGGGATAGATCGTGCCCGCGACCATGCCCTTGCGCATAATGATGTGGGGCTCGAGCAGCTCCATCGCCGTCAAGGCAAGGGGCGCATCGTGATGGACGATGGCCGGCACCAACCCGGGTGCCAATCGGCCCTGATGCGTGAGCGCCAGATGCTCAAAGTGCGCACGCGACAGCGGCAGCGGCCAGCTCTCGCCGACCAAGCGCACATAGGGCAACGCCTGCTTCACCGCGAGCCCGCCGGCCGATCCCTTGACGATGAAGACGAGGTTGAGATTGCCGTCGCCGACCTCGGTGATGGACCAGCGCTCGGCCGGCCCGCCGAGCTGGGCCGCGACCGCCGGCGTCGCGGCGAGATAGTTGCGAATATCCGTTTCGTTCAGAATGCGATAGCCCGATGGCGTCCCCTGCCCCGCTCCGGCCGATGTCGTCACGCGCAACCTCCCTGTCGAACTTGTTTTGACCTCCTATAGCAAAAAAGCCGACGCGCGTCCGCGCATCGGCTTCGAGAGAACGTTGTGCGATGCGAGTGGCAGCTAGAACGGAATCCCCATCAGCCTCGACAGCCGCTCGATGCTGAGATAGCCGGCCTGGTAGGCCACCAGCGCAAGGCCGAAGATCACGGCCGACAGCAGCGTGGTCCAGATCAGGCGGCGTCCCATCAGGCTGATGGTCGGCGCCCCGGGATCGGTGCCGGGCGAGCCGCCGCCCGTCTCGTGCTGGCTGCGCACGCCGAACGGCAGGGTCACGAACAGCATGACCCACCACAGCACGAAGTAGATCGCGAGCCAGGTAGAGATCGTATAGGCCATGATCGCCCCGCTGCCTCAGGCCTGCTCGATCTCGACGAGCGCGCCGGAAAAATCCTTCGGATGCAGAAACAGCACCGGCTTGCCATGGGCGCCGATCTTCGGCTGGCCGTCGCCGAGCACGCGGGCGCCCTCCTTGATCAGCGTGTCGCGCGAGGCGATGATGTCGGCCACCTCGTAGCAGACGTGATGGATGCCGCCATCCGCATTGCGCTCGAGAAACTTCGCGATCGGCGACGCTTCGCCCAGCGGCTGAATGAACTCGATCTTGGTGTTGGGCAGAGTGACGAACACCGTGATCACGCCATGCTCCGGCAGCGGTACCGCCGCCGAAATCTCAGCACCGAATGCCGCGCCATAAATCCTGGCGGCCTTTTCCGCGTCCTTGACCGCGATGGCGACGTGGTTGAGCCGGCCCAGCATGACATCCTCCACTTTTCTTTTGAACCGCCGTTTGATCGGCCTGCGTCAGACTTCCAGGACGTGAACCAGACAGATCGGCTTCTTGCCCCATTGCTCATTGACCGCCGAACGCACCGCCCGCCGGACGGATTCTGCCGCTGCGTCCGGATCGCGTCGGCGCGCCCGCGGCAGCCCTTCGAAGGTCGAAACGACAGCATCGAAGACGATGTCGTCCATCTCCTCGCCCGCCGCATTCTTCTCGGGGATGCCGACCATGTCGACTTCCGGATCGTCGGCCAGCTCGCCCTTCTCGGTGATGGCGAGCGCCACGAAGATGCAGCCGGCAAAGGCCATCTTGCGACGCTCGACCACGGCGCGCGACTTCGAATCCTCGACGATGCTGCCGTCCTTGTAGAGGCGCCCTGCCGGCAGCTGGTCGATGATTCCGGGATCGCCGGGACCGAGCTTGACGAGATCGCCGTTGCGGCAGGTGATCACCTTGGGCACGCCGCAGGCGCGCGCCAGCCGCGCATGCTCGTGGAGATGCAGCGCCTCGCCATGGACGGGGATCAAGAGCTGCGGCCGCGTCCACGCGATCATGTCGCGCAGCTCGTCGCGGCGCGGATGGCCGGAGACATGAACCAGATGATTGCGGTCGGTGATGATCTCGATACCCTGCTGCACCAGCCCGTTGATGACGGCACCGACCGCCTTCTCGTTGCCGGGGATGGTGCGCGACGAGAAGATGACAGTGTCGCCCTTGTTCAAGGTGACCAGCGGATGATCGTCATTGGCGATGCGCGAGAGCGCGGCGCGCGGCTCGCCCTGGCTGCCCGTGCACAGCGCGAGCACCTTGTCGGCCGGGAAATGGCCGTAGAGATCCATGCCGCGGAAGTTCTGCACGCCATCGAGATAACCGGTCTCGCGCGCGACCTGGACCACGCGCTCCATGGCGCGGCCGACGATGACGACCTCGCGCTCGGCCGCGCGCGCCGCTTCGGCGACGGCGCGGATACGCGCGACGTTGGAGGCGAAGGTGGTCACGGCCACGCGGCCGCGCGCCTCCTTGACCAGGGTCGTAATCGTCTTGGCAACCTCGGCCTCCGACGGCGAGCGTCCCTCGCGCACCGCGTTGGTGGAATCCCCGATCAAGGCGAGAAGTCCGGCGTCGCCGAGCTCGCGCAGCCGCTTCTCATCCGTCGGCGCGCCCAACACCGGCGTCGGATCGATCTTCCAGTCACCGGTGTGCAGGACGGTGCCGACCTCGGTGTGGATCGCCAGCGCGTGCGATTCAGGGATCGAATGCGCGACCGGAATGAACTCGACGTTGAACGGACCGATGTCGACGCGGCCGCCGGAGGGGATCACCTTGACCGGGATCTTGGCCGGAAGCCGTTCGGCCTCGCACTTGGCCTCGAACAGCGCGGCGCTGAACTTGGTCGCGTAGATCGGGCATTTCAGCCGCGGCCACAGATCGATGATGGCGCCGAAATGGTCCTCATGCGCGTGGGTCAGCACGAGGCCGACCAGGTTGTTGCGCTCCTTCTCCAGGAAGGCGACGTCGGGCATGATCAGGTCGATGCCCGGCAGATGCTCCTCATCACCGAAGGAGACGCCAAGATCGATCGCGAGCCACGAGCGCTGGTGGCGATTGCCGAGCCCGTAGATCGACAGGTTCATGCCGATCTCGCCGACACCTCCGAGCGGCGCAAATGTCAGTTCGTCGGGACGTGCCATCTAGACCGCTCCTTTGGATGCGACCGAGCCGAAATGAACATCACCGGCCGTGATCGGCTCCAATCGTCCCTCCGCGGTCCGCACCAGCATACAACCCTGTTCGTCGATCGTGTCGAAAATCCCCTCGATGATAGCATGTCCGGACCTGATGGCGACCGGCTGGCCGAGGCCTGCCGCCCGCTCCAGCCAGAGCCGTCGGATGTCACCGAAGCCCCGCCCCTCGTTCCAGATGCCGAAATATTCGACCCAGGCATCCGACAGCGCCGAGAACAGGTCCTCGGCGGTCACCTGGATGCCGAGGCCCGCCAACGATACCGCCGGTGTCGGGGTATCCGGCGGCGCCGCCACCACGTTGGTTCCGATGCCGGCAACCACCGCCAATCCGCCAGCCACCTGCTCCGCCTCGAGCAGCATGCCGACGATCTTGCGACCGTCAACGAGAACGTCGTTCGGCCATTTCAGCGCAAATGACGCGTGTGCTCCGGACCGCAGCGCAGCCTCGATGCTCACCTGGCGCAACGCGCTCTCGATGGAGAGGCCTGCGGCAAAGCCGAGTGTGGCTGCGATCGCAGGAGCCACGTTCAGCACTTCCAGCACGCTCGAGGCCAGATTGCCACGCGGGGCGATCCACGGACGCTGGCGCCGGCCGCGCCCGGCCGTCTGCTCCGATGTGACGAACCAGCATGACGCCCTGCCGCCCTCTCGGGCCGACTTCAGCGCCTCGACATTGGTCGAGCCGGTCTGGTCGAACGTGACGAGTCCGTAGCCAGCCTTGGCGGCCTGGGACCCTAGCGCAAACGTCATCTAGAACAGCGATTTCGCCGCGGCCGCGGCCGCGCTGACGAGCGGGCCGGGATAGGCGAAGAACAGGATGTTGAAGACGCCGGAGATCGCGAGCACGGTGCGCAGCTCGATCCTGACCGGATCGAGCGTCGGCAGCGGCTCGTCGAAATACATCGTCTTGACGATCAGCAGATAATAGTAGGCGCCGACCACGCTGGTAAGGACGCCGATCACCGACAGTGTGAACAGCCCGCCCTTGATCGCGGCAACGAACACGTACCATTTGGCGAAGAAGCCCGCGAGCGGAGGAACGCCGGCCAGCGAGAACAGCAGCATCGCGAAGAAGAAGGCGAGCAGCGGATTGGTGCGCGAAAGTCCCGAAAAATCGCTGATCTTCTCGAACGACTGGCCGTTGCGCTTGATCGCCATGATCACGGCGAAGGAGCCGAGCGTCATCGCGACGTAGATCGCGATGTAGGTCAGCACGCCCTGCGCGCCCTCGACCGTACCGGCGGCGAGACCGACCAGCGCGAAGCCCATGTGGCCGATCGACGAATAGGCCATCAGGCGCTTGATGTTGGTCTGGCCGATCGCGGCGAACGAGCCGAGCGCCATCGAGGCGATCGAGACGAACACGATGATCTGCTGCCATTGGAAGGTGATGCCGGGGAACGCGGTCAGCGCGACGCGCGCGAACACGGCCATCGCCGCGACCTTGGGCGCGGAGGCGAAGAACGCCGTCACCGGCGTCGGCGCGCCTTCATAGACGTCCGGCGTCCACATGTGGAACGGCACCGCCGAGACCTTGAAGCACATGCCGGCAAACAGGAACACCAGGCCAAATATGATGCCGACGCTGCCGCTCTTCGTCGCCGCTGCGATCCCGGCAAAGCTCACCGTGCCGGTGAAGCCGTAGATCAGCGAGGCGCCGTAGAGCAGCATGCCGGAGGACAGCGCGCCCAGCACGAAGTACTTCAGGCCGGCCTCTGTCGACTTGACGTTGTCACGATGGCTGGCCGCGACAACGTAGAGCGCGAGCGACATCAGCTCGAGACCGAGGTAGAGCGTGATCAGGTCGCCGGCCGAGATCAGCACCAGCATGCCCAAGGTCGAGAGCAGCACCAGGATCGCATATTCGAAGATGCGGCGGTCCGGCGCCGACAGGAATTCGACCGACATGATCAGCGTCGCGATCGAGCCGATCAGCGCCAGGATCTTCAGGAAGCGCGCGTAGCTGTCAGCGATGAAGCTGCCGCCGAACGCCTGGCCGCCCGGCTGCCTGAGCACCAGGATGCCGACCACGATCAGCAGAGCGACCGCCAGCCAGGTGACGAGCCCCGTCGTCCCCTGCCCGCGAAACGCGCCCAGCATCAACAGCGCCATGGCCCCCACGGCCAACAGCAGCTCCGGCAACACCACCCAAAGCTGAGGCCCAAGATTCTCGATCATCGTCTGTGTCCCGACCCCTCAAGGTCTCATCATTGGAGCAGCGCGGCGGCCTTCACGGCCGTCACGGCGGTATTGTAGTTGTTGACGAGCTGCTGCACCGACGCCGCCGACATATCGAGGATCGGCTTCGGATAAACGCCGAACAGGATGGTCAGCGCCACCAGCGGAAACAGGATCACGCCCTCACGCAGGGTGAGATCCTTGATGCTGGCCAGCGACGGCTTGGTCAGCGCACCGAACACCACCTTGCGGTAGAGCCACAGCGCGTAGGCCGCCGAGAGGATGACGCCGAAGGTCGCGAAGAACGCGGTCGGGATCGACACCTTGAAAGTGCCGAGCAGGGTCATGAACTCGCCGACGAAGCCGGAGGTGCCGGGCAGGCCGACATTGGCCATGGTGAACACCATGAACACCAGCGCATAGACCGGCATCCGGTTGACGAGGCCGCCATAGGCCGCGATCTCGCGGGTGTGCATCCGGTCGTAGACGATACCGACGCAGAGGAACAGCGCGCCCGAGACGATGCCGTGGGAGATCATCTGGAACACGCCCCCGGCCACGCCCTGCATGGTGCCGGCGAAGATGCCCATCGTGACGAAGCCCATATGCGCCACCGACGAATAGGCAATGAGCTTCTTGATGTCCTCCTGCATCAGCGCGACCAGCGAGGTGTAGATGATCGCGATCGCCGAGAGCGTAAAGACCAGCGGCGCGAAGTCGTGCGACGCCAGCGGAAACATCGGCAGCGAGAAGCGCAGGAAGCCGTAGCCGCCCATCTTCAGCAGGATCGCGGCGAGAATCACCGAGCCCGCGGTGGGCGCCTCGACGTGCGCATCCGGCAGCCAGGTGTGAACCGGCCACATCGGCATCTTCACCGCGAAGGAGGCGAAGAAGGCAAGCCATGCCCAGGTCTGCAAGGAGCGCGGCACCGCCGTATGCATCAAGGTCGGAATGTCGGTCGTGCCGGCGTTCCAGTACAGCGCCATGATGGCGAGCAGCATCAGGACCGAGCCGAGCAGCGTGTAGAGGAAGAACTTGAACGAGGCGTAGACCCGGCGCGGACCGCCCCAGACCCCGATGATCAGGAACATCGGAATCAGGCCGCCCTCGAAGAACAGATAGAACAGAACGAGGTCGAGCGCGGAGAACGTGCCAACCATCAGCGTTTCCAGGATCAGGAACGCCATCATGTATTCGCGCAGCCGGTTGGTGACCGACTTCCAGCTCGCGATGATGCAGAACGGCATCAAAGCGGTGGTCAGGATCACGAACGGCAGCGAGATGCCGTCGACGCCCATGTGATAGCTGATGCCGGCCGCCAGCCAGTTCGACTTCTCGACGAATTGGAAGTCGGTCTGTGCCGAATCGAAGCGCAGCACCAGGATCACCGACACCGCGAAGGTGATCAGCGTGGTCCACAGCGCGATCCAGCGCGCGTTGCGCCGGGCCGCCTCGTCGTCGCCGCGCACCAGATAGATCAGCAGCGCGCCGACGATGGGCAGGAAGGTGACGACAGAGAGAATTGGCCAGGTGGTCATTGCTGGCCCCCCATGAACATGAACCAGGTGATCAGGCCGGCGACGCCGATCAGCATGGCAAAGGCATAGTGATAGAGATATCCGGTCTGGATCTTGACGACGTTGCGCGTGATGTCGAGCACCCGCGCCGAGACACCATCCGGACCGAACCCGTCGATGACGAAGCCGTCGCCCTTCTTCCAGAGGAAGCGGCCGAGCCACTTCGCAGGACGGACGAAGATCAAATCATACAGCTCGTCGAAGTACCACTTGTTGAGCAGGAACTTGTAGAGCAGCGGCTGCTGGGCCGCCAGCTCCTCCGGGATGTCCGGACGACTAATGTAGAAGAAGTAGGACACCGCAAAGCCCAGCACCATCATGATGAACGGCAGTTGAGCGAGCCAGAACGGCATATGCTCCATGTCCTCCAGGATGTGCGGGTTCATCTTCAGCGACTCGCCGAAGAAATGCTCGACACCGTGGGGATCGGTGAACACGCCCTTGAACGGGAGGCCGGCCAGAATCGAGCCTGCCGCGAGCACGCCGATCGGGATCAGCATCCAGATCGGGCTCTCATGTGCGGCATCGTAGTGGTGCTGGTCGTGCGGCGTGCCGAAGAAGGTCTTGAACACCAGGCGCCAGGAATAGAACGAGGTCAGGCCGGCGGCGACAATGGTGAGGAAATACGCGTAGGTCGCGAACGGATTGTGCGCGGCATAAGCGGCCTCGATGATCGCGTCCTTGGAGAAGAAGCCTGCGAAGCCGGGGAAGCCGGTCAACGCCAGCGTGCCGACCGTCATCACCGCGAAGGTGTACGGGATCTTGCGCCACAGGCCGCCCATGTTGCGGATGTCCTGCTCGTGATGCATCGCGTAGATCACCGAGCCGGACCCTAAGAACAGCAAGGCCTTGAAGAAGGCGTGCGTGAACAGGTGGAACATGCCGACCGAGTAGGCCCCTGCTCCCATCGCCACGAACATGTAGCCGAGCTGTGAGCAGGTCGAGTACGCGACGATGCGCTTGATGTCGTTCTGCACGAGGCCGACGGTCGCGGCGAAGAACGCGGTGGTGGCGCCGAAGAACATCACCACGGCCTGCGCGTTCGGCGCCAGCTCGAACAGCGGCGACAGGCGCGCCACCATGAACACGCCGGCGGTGACCATGGTCGCGGCGTGGATCAGCGCCGAAACCGGGGTCGGACCTTCCATCGCGTCCGGCAACCAGGTGTGCAGCAGGAACTGCGCCGACTTGCCCATCGCGCCCATGAACAGCAGCAGGCAGGTCAGCGTCAGCGCGTCGGCATGCCAGCCGAGGAAGTTGATGGTCTTGCCGGCAAAGCTCGGCGCGGCGGCGAAGATGGTCTCGAAGTCGGTCGACTTCGCCAACAGGAACACGGCGAAGATGCCGAGCGCAAAGCCGAAATCGCCGACGCGGTTGACGACGAAGGCCTTGATGGCGGCAGCGTTGGCCGACGGCTTCTGGAACCAGAAGCCGATCAGCAGGTAGCTGGCGAGACCGACGCCCTCCCAGCCGAAGAACAGCTGCACGAGGTTGTTCGCCGTCACCAGCATCAGCATCGCGAAGGTGAACAGGCTGAGATAGGCGAAGAAACGCGGACGGTTCGGATCCTCGTCCATGTAGCCGATCGAATAGAGATGCACGAGCGAGGACACGCTGGTCACGACGACGAGCATCACCGCCGTCAGCGTATCGACGCGCAGCGCCCAGGAGACCTGCAGCTCGCCGGAATTGATCCAGGGCAGCAGCTCCTTGACCCCGGCCTCATGATGCATGAAGCCGACGCTGATCAGCATCGCCCAGGATAGGCCGGCCGACACGAACAACAGCGCCGTCGTGATTACCTGCGCGGCCCAGGTGCCGGCCGCGGGCGGCTCGGCGACATGATGGTCATCGTGCCCATGGCCGTGATCGTCATGTGCCTGCGCGTCGGCGGCGCCGTGGTGATGGCCGTCGTCGTGATGATGCTCGACCACATCGCCGCTCGGATGGCGCGCATGCGCCCCGAGCAGCGCGATCAGGCCGGCCAGGATCGCACCCAGCAGCGGCAGAAAGACAATGGCCTGGATCATTCGCCCGTTCCCTTACGCATGACCTTGCCGGCGAGCCGGCCCCCATCTGTGCGGATCATGCGCCCTTAGCCCTTCATCATATTGACGTCTTCAACCGCGATCGAGCCGCGGTTGCGGAAGTAGACCACCAGCACGGCAAGGCCGATCGCGGCTTCCGCCGCCGCAACTGTCAAAACCAACAGCGCGAACACCTGCCCGACGATGTCGCCCAGGAAGGTCGAGAACGCCACCAGGTTGATGTTGACCGCGAGCAGGATCAGCTCGACCGACATCAGGATGACGATGATGTTCTTGCGGTTCAGGAAGATGCCGAGGATGCCCAGCGTGAACAGCATCGCCGCGACGGCGAGGTAGTGTCCCAATCCGATGGTCATTTCACCCACTCCGCGGCGTCCGTATCCTGCAGCCCCTGCCCGACCGCGACCTTGCGGACCGCCATCGCCATCTCCGGCGTGCGCGCGTTCTGGACGTTGATGTCCTGACGCTTGACGCTCGCCTTGTGGCGCAGGGTCAGCACGATCGCGCCGATCATCGCTACCAGCAGGATCATGCCGGAGAGCTGGAAGTAATGGATGTACTTCGTATAAAGCACGAGGCCGAGCGCCTCGGTGTTGGTGACGTTGGTCGGGATCGCCGCGGTGATCGCCTTCGGCGTCGAGGGGTTGATGACCCAGTACGACACCGTGAGCAGCAGCTCGAACAGGAAGATGCCGCCGATGACGAGGCCGATCGGCATGTACTGCAGGAAGCCCTCGCGCAGCTCGGTGAAGTCGACGTCGAGCATCATGATCACGAACAGGAACAGCACCGCGACCGCGCCGACATAGACGACGACCAGGATCATCGCCAGGAATTCGGCGCCCATCAGCACGAACAGGCCGGAGGCGTTGACGAAGGCGAGGATCAGATAGAGCACCGAGTGAACGGGGTTCTTCGAGATGATGACCATCACCGCGGAGGCCACGCAGACCGCCGCGAACAGGTAGAAGAAGAGCGCAGGAAGGATCATGCGAGGCTCCCGCGGTTCGCGACAAATCGGGCGGCTGATGACGCTGCGTTCCCTCCCCCCTTGTGGGGGAGGGTTAGGGAGGGGGGTAAGCCGCGAGTCCAGAGTGCGGGGCTTACCCCCCTCTCCACCTCTCCCCCACAAGGGGGGAGAGAGCCGACTGCCGTCGCGGCGGGAATGTGCATCCAAATGTCCACGATTACACCCTCAGCGGTACGGCGCGTCGAGCGCGATGGCTTTGGAGATCTCGCGCTCCCAGCGGTCGCCGTTCGCGAGCAGCTTGGCCTTGTCATAGTACAGCTCCTCGCGGGTCTCGGTCGCGAACTCGAAGTTTGGTCCCTCGACGATGGCGTCGACCGGGCAGGCCTCCTGGCACAGGCCGCAATAGATGCACTTCACCATGTCGATGTCGTAGCGCACCGTGCGGCGGGTGCCGTCGTTGCGACGCGGGCCGGCCTCGATGGTAATCGCCTGCGCAGGGCAGACGGCCTCGCAGAGCTTGCAGGCAATGCAGCGCTCCTCGCCATTGGGATAGCGGCGCAGCGCGTGCTCGCCGCGGAAGCGCGGCGAGATCGGGCCCTTCTCGAACGGATAGTTCAGGGTCGGCTTGGGCTGAAAGAAGTAACGCATCGCGAGGAAGAACGCCGAGACGAACTCCTGCAGCAGCAGCGACCGTGCGGTGGCGGAAATGTTCATGACAGCCTCATTTCGGCGCGATGCCGGCGAAGTGCAGCACGCCCGCGACGATCACCACCATGGCCAGCGACAGCGGCAGGAACACTTTCCAGCCCAGTCGCATCAACTGGTCGTAGCGGTAGCGCGGCACGATCGCTTTCGCCATCGCGATCAGGAAGAACATGAAGAACAGCTTGAGCGAGAACCAGATGACGCCCGGCACCCAGTTGAACGGCGGCAGGTCGATCGGCGGCAGCCAGCCGCCCAAAAACAGGATCGTCGCCAGCGCACACATCGTGGTGATCGCGACATACTCGCCGAGCATGAACAGCAGGTACGGCGTCGAGCCGTATTCCACCATGAAGCCGGCGACGAGCTCCGATTCCGCCTCCACCAGATCGAACGGCGGACGGTTGGTCTCGGCCAGCGCCGAGACGTAGAACACCACGAACATCGGGAACAGCGGCCAGACGTACCAGTTCAGGATCGTCAACTGCGGCAGGCCGATCAGGCTGGCGAGACCGCGCGCATGCTGCGCCTCGACCACCGCTGAGAGATTCAGGGTGCCGGCGCAGAGCAGCACCGTGATGATCACGAAGCCGATCGAGACCTCGTAGGAGACCATCTGCGCCGCCGAACGCAGCGCCGCCAGGAACGGGTACTTCGAGTTCGACGACCAGCCGGCCATGATGATGCCGTAGATCGACAGCGACGAGATCGCGAAGATGAAAAGGATGCCGACATTGATGTCGGCGATCGCCCAACCGAGATTGGTCGGGATCACCGCCCAGGCCGCCAGCGCCAAAACGCAGGAGACCAGCGGCGCCAGCAGGAACACGCCCTTGTTGGCGCCGGCCGGAATGATCGGCTCCTTGAGCACGAACTTGAGCAGGTCGGCGAAGGACTGGAACAGCCCCCAGGGGCCGACCACGTTGGGACCGCGCCGGATCTGCACCGCCGCCCAGATCTTGCGGTCAGCCAGCAGGATGTAGGCGATCGCCACCAGAAGAAGGACGAGCAGCAGGACGCTCTCCGCGACCATGATGATCAGCGGCCAGAGAAAGCCGGTCCAGAACGAGCTAGCAAAGAAATCAGCCATCAGGTCACGCTCACTCCGCTGCCGTCAGCATCTGCCCGGAGGCCAGGCGGGAGCATTCCGCCATGACCGCCGATGCGCGCGCGATCGGGTTGGTGAGATAGAAGTCGTCGATCAGCGGCTTGAACGGCGCCTTCTCGAGGTTGCCGCCCTTGCCCGCCAGGGTCTTGATGTCGGCGATCTTGCCCGCCTCGATCTGGTCGATGCGGCCGAGATGCGGCACGGCCTTGATGATCGCAGCGCGCAGAGCGGCCAGCGAGTCGTAGCCAAGCTTCTTGCCGAGCACGTCGGACAGCGCGCGGATGATCGCCCAGTCCTCGCGTGCCTCGCCCGGCGGGAACGACGCCCGGCCGGCCATCTGCACCCGGCCCTCGGTGTTGACGTAGAGGCCCGACTTCTCGGTATAGGCCGCACCCGGCAGGATCACGTCGGCGCGATGCGCGCCGCGGTCGCCATGGGTGCCGATGTAGACGACGAAGACGCCCTCGGGCACCTCGACCTCGTCGGCGCCGAGCAGGACCATCACGTCCATGGTGCCGAACGTCGTCATCTGCGCGGCCGTGAGGCCGGTGCCGTTGAAGCCGATGTCGAGGGCGCCGACCCGCGACGCCGTATCGTGCAGCACCGCAAAACCGTTCCAGTCGTCGCGCACGGCGTTGACGTCCATCGCGATCTTGGCGGCCAGCGACAGGATCGCCGCACCGTCGTGGCGCGCGGCGGCGCCGGCGCCGACCAGCACGATGGGGTTCTTGGCGTTACGGAAGGTGGTCGCGAACGAATGCTTGCCGGCAGCGACGTCGCTCAGGGAGTCGGTGCCGGCGCCGATGTGCTCGTACGCATAGGTCAGATCGGCCTTGGGACCGACGACGCCGACTTTGAGCTGACCTGAGCGCCAACGCTTGCGGATGCGGGCGTTGAGCACAGCCGCTTCCTTGCGCGGATTGGCACCGACGATCAGGATCGCATCGGCCTGCTCGATGCCGGCGATGGTCGGATTGAACAGGTAGGACGCACGGCCGAGCTTGGCATCGAAGCTGTCCCCGCCCTGCACCGCGACATTGGTCGAGCCGAGCTTTGCGAGCAGATCCTTGAGCGCGTACATCTCCTCGACTGCGGCGAGATCGCCGGCAATCGCGCCGATGCGCTTGCCGTCGATGCGCGACAGCTTGGTCGCGATCGTCTTGAACGCCTCGGACCAGGAGGCCGGGCGCAGCTTGCCATCCTCGCGGACATAAGGACGATCGAGCCGCTGCGTCCGCAGGCCGTCGACGACGTGCCGCGTCTTGTCCGAGATCCACTCCTCGTTCACGGCATCGTTGATGCGCGGCAGGATGCGCATCACCTCGCGGCCGCGGGTGTCGACCCGGATCGCCGAGCCGAGCCCATCCATGACGTCGATCGACTGCGTCTTGCCGAGCTCCCAAGGGCGTGCGGCGAAGGCGTAGGGCTTCGAGGTCAGCGCACCGACCGGGCAGATATCGACCAGATTGCCCTGCAGCTCCGAGCTCAGCGCCTGCTCCAGATAGGTCGTGATCTCCATATCCTCGCCACGGCCGATCGCGCCCATCTCCGGCACGCCGCAGACCTCCGCCGAGAAGCGGACGCAGCGCGTGCACTGGATGCAGCGGTTCATCGAGGTCTTGACCAGCGCGCCGAGGTACTTGTCCTCGACCGCGCGCTTGTTCTCGGCGAAGCGGCTGGTGTCGACACCATAGCCCATCGCCTGGTCTTGCAGGTCGCACTCGCCGCCCTGGTCGCAGATCGGGCAGTCGAGCGGATGGTTGATCAGAAGGAATTCCATCACGCCTTCGCGTGCCTTCTTGACCATCGGCGACCGGGTCGAAATTTCCGGCGGCTCGCCCTTCGGGCCCGGCCGGCAATCGCGCACGCCCCAGGCGCAGCTCGCGACCGGTTTCGGTCCGCCCTTCACCTCGACGAGGCACATCCGGCAGTTGCCGGCGATCGACAGCCGCTCGTGATAGCAGAAGCGCGGGATCTCGGCGCCTGCCGCCTCGCACGCCTGCAGCAGCGTGTACTCCGGCGGCACATCGATCTCTTTGCCATCGATGATGATCTTGGTCATTGCCTCACATCTCTCTCAAACCACGAGCCACCGCGCCGTCGCGCACCGTGAAGGCGCGACAGGCGCGAAGGAAAACCTTGCTGGCAGGTCGGCCTGCCATCGCCTACTCCGCCGCCACCATGTGCGCGGGATCGCGCACGCCGACGTCGTCGACATCGGCCTTGTGCGAATACTGGTCGATCCGCGCTTCGATCTCGTGACGGAAATGCGTGATCAGGCCCTGGATCGGCCACGCCGCGGCGTCACCCAGCGCACAGATCGTGTGCCCCTCGATCTGCTTGGTGACCTCGAGCAGCATGTCGATCTCGCGCTTGTGCGCCCGGCCCTCGGCCATGCGGGTCAGCACGCGCCACATCCAGCCGGTGCCCTCGCGGCACGGCGTGCACTGGCCGCAGCTCTCGTGCTTGTAGAAGTAGGAGATGCGCGCGATCGCCCGGATCAGGTCGGTCGACTTGTCCATCACGATCACGGCCGCGGTGCCGAGGCCGGAGCGCAGCTTCGACAGGCTGTCGAAATCCATCGGCGTATCGATGATCTGGTCGGCCGGCACCATGCGCACGGACGAGCCGCCGGGGATGACCGCCTTCAGATTGTCCCAGCCGCCACGGATGCCGCCGCAATGCTTCTCGATCAGCTCGCGGAACGGGATGCCCATCGCCTCTTCGACGTTGCAGGGCCGCTCGACGTGACCGGAGATGCAGAACAGTTTTGTGCCGACATTGTTCGGACGGCCGATGCCGGCAAACCACGCCGCACCGCGGCGCAGGATGGTCGGCGCCGCCGCGATCGACTCGACGTTGTTGACCGTGGTCGGGCAGCCATAGAGGCCGACATTGGCCGGGAATGGCGGCTTCAGCCGCGGCTGGCCCTTCTTGCCCTCGAGGCTCTCCAGCAGCGCGGTCTCCTCGCCGCAGATATAGGCGCCGGCGCCGTGGGCGACGTAGACATCGAACGGCCAGCCGTGGATGTTGTTCTTGCCGATCAGGTTGGCCTCATAAGCCTGGTCGATCGCCGCCTGCAGCCGCTCGCGCTCGCGGATGAACTCGCCGCGCACATAGATGTAGCAGGCATGCGCATTCATCGCGAAGCTGGCGAGCAGACAGCCCTCGACGAGATGATGCGGATCATGCCGCATGATCTCGCGATCCTTGCAGGTGCCGGGCTCGGACTCGTCGGCGTTGACCACGAGATAGCTCGGCCGGCCGTCGGTCGATTCCTTCGGCATGAACGACCATTTCAGGCCGGTCGGGAAGCCGGCGCCGCCGCGGCCGCGCAGGCCCGACGCCTTCATCTCGTTGATGATCCAGTCGCGGCCCTTCTCGATCAGCGCCTTGGTGCCGTCCCAGCTGCCGCGCCGGCGTGCGCCTTCAAGGCCCCAATCGTGCAGGCCATAGAGGTTGGTGAAGATGCGGTCCTTGTCGTCGAGCATGATCAGACGGCTTCCTCGGATGTCAGCGGTTCGACTGCATGGTGGCGATGAAGGCGGCGCAGCCGCCGAACACCAGCGCCCACAGCAGACTGGACTCCAGCGTCGCGTTGAGCGCGAACCGCTGCAGCACGAAAATGAAAGCAGCGGCCGCGAGTGTATGCAGCGCCACGTAGCGCCAGTTCTTCATCGCGGCGCCCTCTTGGCTCAGGGCCGCAACGCGGGTGCGCTTGCGGCTCATGTCTTTTCCTTCAACGTGGTCGGACCGCCGGCGGGCGCCGAGAACTGGCGGCCGTTCTGCGGACCAGGCGTCGGCAGGTTGCCGGTCGCGAAGCCGTCGAGCACCTTGCCGAAGCTCTCCGGCGTCAGGTCCTCATACGTGTCCTTCCAGACCTGCACCATCGGCGCATTCACGCAGGCGCCCAGGCACTCGACCTCTTCCCAGCTGAAGTCGCCATCCTTCGACAGATGGAAGGGGTCGTGATGAATGCGGTGCTTGCAGACCTCGATCAGCTCCTCGGCGCCGCGCAGCCGGCATGGCGTCGTGCCGCAGACCTGGACGTGGGCCTTCTTGCCGACCGGCTGCAGCTGGAACATGGTGTAGAAGGTCGCGACCTCGAGCACGCGGATGTAGGGCATGCCGAGCATGTCGGCGACGACGCGGATCGCAGCTTCGGACACCCAGCCCTCGTTCTGCTCCTGCGCACGCCACAGGATCGCGATCACCGCCGAGGCCTGGCGGCCTTCCGGATATTTCGCGATCTGGGCCTTGGCGAAGGCGAGGTTTTCATCCGTGAACGCAAAGCTCGCGGGCTGGACTTCCTTCGGGGCAAGACGGCGGACGGACATGGCTCTCTAGTCTTTCATTGCATGCGGCGCGCGGCACTTGCATTGAGCGCTGCGACGCGATTCTGCCAGAAGGCACTTGCAGTTCCGAACACGTTATAGCCGACGTGAGCGGACGCCTTGATGCGGTCGAGGATCGACAGCTCGGTCACGATCTCGAAGCGGCCGCTCGCGGGGTCGTAGACCATCAGTTGCATCGGCGTTTCATCGAGGATGTAGCGCGACACCGTATGATTGCGATCCTGGCCGTGCTCCTCGCACAGGACCATGCTGTCGGTCGCAAGCAGCCGCGCCCCACCCTTGATCGCCTCGATCTCGACGCCCTCGACGTCGAGCTTGATCAGGTACTTGCCGGAAGCGGCGACGTTGCCGTCGTCAATGAGGTCATCCAGCGCCATCACCGCCACCTGCTCGCCGCCGGCGGCGCCACCCGCAATGCTGAAGGCCTCGTGCTTGGTGCCGGTCAGATAGGCCGTGCCGCGGCTGGCGCCGATCGCGCGCTTCATCACCTCGAAGCGGCCGCCATTGATCCGGGCGTTGTTGGCGAGCTTGGCGAAGTTCGCCGAGGACGGCTCGATCGCGATCGCCTTGTGCGAGCCGTAGGGCGTGCTCGACACCAGCACCGACCAGTAGCCGTAATTGGCCCCGCCATCGATGAAGGTGTAGTCGACATCGACGGTGCCGAGGAACAGGAGCTCGAGCTCGTCCTCATAGTGATAGTCGCGGTTGAGAAGCTTGCTCCAGTAGCCGTCGCCATAGGGGAACTCGAACACGGCGTCCGGGTTGAGCTTCACCGCAATATCCCGCTCGGGCAGCGCCAAGCGCAGCAGGTTGGCGCAGCGATTGTAACCGCGATGCGAGAAATGCGACGAGATCTTCGAGCCGGTCGACAGCGCCAATGCAGCCGTGCGCTCCCAGAGGTTCGCTCCTTCGAGCGCTCCGGAAGCACGATCGAACTGGATCGGCGCATGGCCCATCAGCGGTCCACCTCTCCGAACACGATGTCGAGCGAGCCGAGAATGGCCGAGACGTCGGCGAGCAGATGGCCGCGGCACAGGAAGTCCATCGCCTGCAGGTGGGCGAAGCCCGGCGCGCGGATCTTGCACTTGTAGGGCTTGTTGGTGCCGTCAGCGACAAGATAGACGCCGAACTCGCCTTTCGGCGCCTCGACTGCCGCATAGATCTCGCCGGCGGGGACGTGCACGCCCTCGGTATAGAGCTTGAAGTGGTGGATCAGCGCTTCCATCGAGCGCTTCATCTCACCGCGGCGCGGCGGCGCGATCTTGTTGTCGGTGATCATCACCGGGCCCTGCCCGTCCGGTGCACGCAGCTTCTGGATGCACTGCTTCATGATACGCACCGACTGGCGCATCTCTTCCATGCGGATCAGATAGCGGTCGTAGCAGTCGCCGTTCTTGCCGATGGGAACGTCGAACTCCATCTCGGCATAGACGTCATAGGGCTGCGACTTGCGCAGGTCCCAGGCCGCGCCAGAGCCGCGCACCATCACGCCGGAGAAGCCCCACTCCCAGGCCTGCTTCAGGGTCACGACGCCGATGTCGACGTTGCGCTGCTTGAAGATGCGGTTGCCGGTAAGGAGCCGGTCGAGATCGTCGACCACCTTCAGGAACGGGCCGCAGAACGCGTCGATGTCGTCGATCAGCTTCGGTGGCAGGTCCTGGTGGACGCCACCGATGCGGAAGTAGTTGGCGTGCATGCGCGAGCCGGAGGCGCGCTCATAGAACACCATCAGCTTCTCGCGCTCCTCGAAGCCCCACAGCGGTGGGGTCAGCGCTCCGACGTCCATCGCCTGCGTGGTGACGTTCAGCAGATGCGACAACAGCCGGCCGATCTCGGAATAAAGCACGCGGATCAGCTGGCCGCGGCGCGGCACCTCGATGCCAAGCAGGCGCTCGGCGGCGAGGCAGAAGGCATGCTCCTGGTTCATCGGCGCGACGTAGTCGAGCCGATCGAAATAGGGCATCGCCTGCATGTAGGTCTTGGTCTCGATCAGCTTCTCGGTGCCGCGATGCAGAAGGCCGATATGCGGATCGACGCGCTCGACCACCTCACCGTCCAGCTCCAGCACAAGGCGCAGCACACCGTGCGCCGCCGGATGCTGCGGGCCAAAGTTGATCGTGAAGTTGCGAAGTGCCGGGCTCTGCTCGTTCATGCTCGCGCTCCCACTCACTTCGTCGCTTTCTCGTCGCCGGGCAGCGGATAGTCCGCGCCTTCCCAGGGCGACAGGAAATCGAACTTGCGGAATTCCTGGTTGAGCCTGACAGGCTCGTAGATCACCCGCTTCTCCTGGTCGTCGTAGCGCACCTCGACGAAGCCGGTGGTGGGGAAGTCCTTGCGCAGCGGGTGGCCGTCGAAGCCGTAATCCGTCAGCAGGCGGCGCATATCGGGGTGACCGACGAAGATCACGCCGTAGAGGTCATAGGCCTCGCGCTCGAACCAATCCGCCCCCGGGAAGACGTCGATCAGCGACGGCACCTGCGTCGTCTCGTCGGCCTCGGCCTTGAGCCGGATGCGTGCGTTCAGGGTCGGAGACAGGAAGTGGTAGACGACGTCGAAGCGCTTGGCGCGCTCCGGGTAGTCTACCGCGGTGATGTCGGTGATGTTGACGAACCGGAGAGCCGGATCATCACGCAGATACTTCACAACCTCGACGATCCGACCCGGCTCCACGCTCACCGTGAGCTGATTGAAAGCGACCGAATGGCCGATCGCCGCGCCCGGAAGCGCGCTCACGATCGTCTGCCCAAGGGCGTCGAGCCTGCCGTCGTCCATAACGAAAAAACCTTCAGCGTTCGATGGTGCCGGTACGCCGGATCTTCTTCTGCAGCAGCAGAACACCGTACAGCAGCGCTTCCGCGGTCGGCGGGCAGCCGGGCACATAGATATCAATGGGAACGATGCGGTCGCAGCCGCGGACCACCGAATAGGAATAGTGATAGTAGCCGCCGCCATTGGCGCACGACCCCATCGAGATGACGTAGCGCGGCTCCGGCATCTGGTCGTAGACCTTGCGCAGCGCCGGCGCCATCTTGTTGGTCAGGGTGCCGGCGACGATCATCACGTCCGACTGGCGCGGCGAGGCGCGCGGCGCGAAGCCGAAGCGCTCGACGTCGTAGCGCGGCATCGAGACCTGCATCATCTCGACGGCGCAGCAGGCCAGGCCGAACGTCATCCACATCAGGGAGCCGGTGCGGGCCCAGGTGATGAGATCGTCAGCGGTGGCAACGAAGAATCCCTTGTCCGACAGCTCGTGCCTGACCTCGAGGAAATACGGGTCGTTGGCACCGATCGGCCTGCCGGTCGCGGGATCGAGAATGCCCTTCGGGGCCGGTGCGATCACCGGACCGGTCGAGGACGTGGTCGGGCTCAATCCCATTCAAGCGCGCCTTTCTTCCATTCGTAGGCAAACCCGACCGTCAGCACGGCCAGGAACACCAGCATCGACCAGAAGCCGGCCGCGCCGAGCTTGCCGAATGCCACTGCCCAGGGGAACAGGAAGGCGACTTCGAGGTCGAAGATGATGAAAAGGATGGCCACCAGATAGAAGCGGACGTCGAACTTCATGCGCGCGTCGTCGAACGCATTGAAGCCGCATTCGTACGCGGAGAGCTTCTCGGGATCGGGCTGCTGGTAGGCGACCAGGAAGGGCGCGATCAGCAGAACCACCCCGATGATGGCTGCGACACCTATGAACACGACGAGGGGGAGATAGTTCTGGAGGATGCCGGTCATCGGCGCCACTTTCCTCTGCGATTTCGGTGCAAACCGCAGATTCGTTGCATTGGAATTGGTCGAAGCCTTAGCGCAGCGCACCAAGCCGCGCAAGACAAGCCGTCTCGCCGGTGTCATCCCTCCCCACATTGCGGAAACCTGGACACACCGAGCCACGGCGCCACGGATGACGCGTGCAGGAGCCGCATTGCAGACCCGCAGCATTACGGTGTCGCACGGACCGGCGCGGGATGCTGAGGTGATCAGCGATCGCGAGCACGCACGCCGCCGTGCGCAGGCTGGGCGGGGTCGGAGACGGATGCGGATCAGCGTTCGATCGAGCGATCCAAGCAAGGCGACTGGACCGTCACCCGATAGGCGTCCGTTATCACGTCAGATGGTCACGAAGGGCCGCCGGATCAAGATCACCCGCGGCGGCCGGCGCGGCCGCGGTCACCGCCGATGCCGGCATGGGTGCCGATCACGGGCTCCGGCCGCATACTCCCGATTGCCGGCGCGCCGACTACAACCGATGAAACCATTTTGAGGAAACGAAGAAACCGGATCGAAACAAAGCGGAGGTACATGTCCAGGCAACAAAGTGGCGCTCTGAGACGCCGGGAGGCTGACATGAACCACTCGCTGCATTCCGCAGACCGATCGACTCACCTGAAGATCGTCGTCGTTGCCCTGATCGCAGGCATCGCGGTAACCGCTTTCGGTATCGCGACCCGCGCCAATGTGGATTACAGCCAGACGGCATCGCACGTCGTGAAGGCCGGCAAGCCTGTGACCGTGACGAGTTCCAGCGACTCGATGGTCCGCTGAGCCGTCGGTCCGCTGCTGACAGCGGTCGCAGGCCACCCGCTGGGTGGCCTTTTTCGTGCCCGATCGGAAAGATTAGCGGCGGAGCGCCTGTAGTTCGGCGAAGCGTCAGGTGGTGGCCGGGGAGAGATCACGCGGTCGCACGGCTTGCGGCGGCCAAGGATCAAATCGAAAGCTAAGCCATTGAAAACATGGCGCGAGAGACGGGGCTCGAACCCGCGACCTCCGGCGTGACAGGCCGGCGCTCTAACCAACTGAGCTACTCCCGCGTGATCGCGAAATCCGCGGAGGAGTGCGACTTAAAGGGGCGATGTTTCGAAGTCAAGGACAATGAACCGATAACTGTGCGAAGTCCTTGATGAGCGGTCAATCGAGGACGCCGGAGCGCGGTCTCTCTGGGTGGCGTCGGGCATCCGCCGTAAATCGCGCATGATGATGGGCCAAGTCGATGATCCGTCTTTTTTCTTCGGGACCGCAACGGCGACGGCCGCAAAGGAAGATGAGTTTCGAATCGCCGGACTGGGTATCCTTTAGGTCCCATACGCGCGCAGGAGCGCGCAATTCAGCCGCCGGCGGGCGGTACCGATCACAGCGGGTCGCGACGTCGCATTCCGCAGCAAAGGAGCCGGCGGATGCGCTTTGATCGGGGGAACCACTGATAGCCTGATGAACCTTGGTATCTGGCATGCAATAACTGATATATTAGTATACCGATGCATGCGGTAACATATTTTTCCCGTTCCTGTCCTTGTGGTGCACATGTCCGACCCGCTTCGCAGCTACACCCACTCCGTCACCGAGCGTCTGCTCCGCTACGTCGTGATCGACACCCAGTCGGACCCGACATCGCCGACCTGCCCTTCGACGCTCAAACAGAAGAATCTCGGCCGGTTGCTCGCAGCCGAGCTGCAGGCGATGGGCCTCTCGGACGCCCATCTGGACGACCACGGCTACGTCTATGCGACCATCCCGGCCACCACCGACAAGGCCGTGCCGGTGATCTGCTTCTGCTCGCACATGGACACGTCGCCCGACTGCTCCGGAGCCGACGTGAAGCCGCAGATCGTGCGCAACTACCAGGGCGGCGACATCGTGCTGCCTAAGGACCCGAGCCAGATCATCCGTGCGGTTGAGCATCCGGCGTTGAGGGACCAGATCGGCAACGACATCGTCACCACGGACGGCACCACGCTGCTGGGGGCCGACAACAAGGCCGGCATCGCCGAGATCATGGACGCGGCGCAGTTCCTGATCAGCCATCCGCAGATCAAGCACGGCACCATCAAGATCCTGTTCACGCCGGACGAGGAGATCGGCCGCGGCGTCGACCGGGTCGACCTGAAGAAGCTCGGCGCCGATTTCGGCTACACGATGGATGGCGAGACCGCAGGCAACATCGAGGACGAGACCTTTGCCGCCGACGGTGCCACCATCCTCATCAACGGTGTCAGCGCCCATCCCGGCTTTGCCAAGGGCAAGATGGAGCATGCCATCAAGATCGCATCTGCGATCATCGAGCGGCTCCCGAAGGATAGCTGCTCGCCGGAAACGACGGAGGGCAAGGAAGGCTTCCTGCATCCGGTCGGGATCTCCGGCGCGCTCGAACAGGCGCGGCTCGATTTCATCGTGCGCGATTTCAGCGAGCAGGGCTTGCGGCAGAAGGAAGCGCTGCTCGAGGACATCGTCAGGGACGTCCTGAAGGACTATCCGCGCTCGAGCTACCGGATGGAGGTTCGGCAGCAATACCGCAACATGAAGGAGGTCATCGATCTGCATCCGGAGATCGTGACCTATGCCGAGGAGGCGATCCGCCGCGCCGGCCTGACGCCGGTCAGGACATCGATCCGCGGCGGGACCGATGGTTCGCGGCTGTCGTTCATGGGCCTGCCCTGCCCCAACATCTTCGCCGGCGAGCATGCCTTCCACTCGCGTCTCGAATGGGTCAGCGTCCAGGACATGGAGAAGGCGGTGCAGACCATCGTCCATCTGGCGATGATCTGGGAAGAGCAGTCCTGAGCGCCGTCAGGCGCGCGCCGTCACCAGCCAGATCGAGCCGGCGAGCGTCACGCTGTCGCCGCGTACATACTGCGTCAGCAGCTCGCGGACCGACTGCCGCGCCGCATCGCGCGTCTCCTGGGGATGCCCCTCCAGCGCGCGGCTGGCGGGGCCGATCTCGAAGGCCGATTGTACGGCCGCATCGAGCCCCTTGCCGATCGCGACGTCGAGCGACAGCGCATGTGCCTCCAGCGCGACGTCGCTGAAGCCGGCCTCGCCCAGGATGCGCGTCACCCGCGCTTCCGATGCGAAGGCAAACGGACCGGGATCGTCGGGCGCCATCTCCGGCAGCTTCGGGACGTGGCGATAGACCGCCTGCAACGGCGCGATCATCCAGGGATTGGCTTTCGGCTCGCGCCAGCAGGCGAATACGACCCGGCCGCCCGGCTTCAGCGCGCGGCGGATGTTGGCGAACGACGCCACCGGATCGGCGAAGAACATCACGCCGAACCGCGACACCAGCAGATCGAAGCTCGCCGGCGCGAACGGATGCACGGTCGCGTCGGCCAGCACGAACTCGGCGGGAAGCCCGGCCGGCGCCACCGCGCGCGCCCGCTCCAGCATCGGGGCGGAAATGTCGACCCCGAGCACATGCCCGCCAGGCGCCACCTGCCCGGCCAGCGCGATCGACAGGCCGCCACAACCGCAGCCGATATCGAGCACACGATCACCCGGCTTGGCCGCGATGCGGTCGATCAGGATCTGCGACACCGGTGCGAGCAGGATGTCCTGCGCCTCCTGGCGATCGGACCAGCGCTGGCCGCCCGGCCCGTTCCAATAGGCGATCTGGTCGGCGTTGCGCTCGTCCCCTGCCGGCAATTGCATGATGTGCCCTGTCTGATTGAGGTCATCGCAAGAGCCAGCATGGCGCATGCAGCCGCCTGTCCTGTCAAGGCACGAGGCCGCGATGCGCTCGAGGAAGAAAGTGGGCCGGTTCTGACCACGGTTCGGAGAGACTTTCGCCGACGGCGAGAGCGCTCCAACGTCGGCTCAGCCGCGCGAACTCCTGTCGGATGGCGTCGCGCCGCACTGGCGTGTAGGCCGCGCGCTCCTCCGCTGACATCCCACCCAGCAGGCTGTGCGCCGACGGTGCCATCTCGGCCCCGCGCGCCCGCAGCGCCGGATCGTCAGCCTGCTGCAGCCAGTCCTGCCAGCACACATAGGTGGCGCGCTCGGAGCGGGCATAGTCCTCGCTGCGTTCCGGCATCAGGCGCTGGTCCCTGGTCTCATGCCTGCGACGCAGCCGCGCGGCCTCGCGGGACGAGGTCGCATGCGGGACCAAATGAAAAGTCCCGGCCGTGCCGCCGGCCGCGAGCCGCCCGAACACGGCGCCGTCAATCCCGAGATGCTTTTCGACGATGAAGTGTTGCAGATCATGCGGCATCCAGGGATCGAAGCCAGGCGCCGGGCTCATTTCGAGGGTGCGTCCATCACCGAGCGTCGCGCGCACCGCGTAGCGGCGCTCGCCGGTGCGGACGAAGGAAACAGTCATGGGCGGTCGCGGACGACGAGACATGGGACACTCGCAATTGGCAGCTGCGGCTGAAAAACGGCCCCATCATACCGCCGCGGGCGAGGGATCGATAGATGCGCGCGGACCTGCTGGCGAGCGCAGCAGCGCAATGCAATAGCGGGACAGCCTCTGGTCTCGCTGGTTCTGGTCTCGCTCTTGCTTCGATCAGGCGCGTCAGGAGCCACATGCGCACTCTCATCGTTGCTGATCTTCATTACTCGCTGCCGCAGTTCGACTGGCTGGTGGCGGCTGCCGATCATTTTGATGCGGTGGTGTTCGCCGGCGATGCGCTCGATCTCGCCTCGATCGTCGACATTCGCGCCCAGATCGTGGTCGTGAAGACATATCTCGTGCTCCTGGCGGCCAAGACGCGGGTCATGATCTGCTCGGGCAATCATGACCTGGAGGAGCGCAGCCCGGATGGCGAGAAGATCGCGGCCTGGATCGGGACGGTCCGCGAACTCGGCATCGCGGCCGACGGCGATGACGTCCTGATCGGCGATACGCTGTTCTCGCTTTGCCCATGGTGGGACGGTCCGCTGGTCAAGGCCGCGATCGGACGCCAGCTCGATGCCGCCGCGACGCGCGACGCAGCCCGCTGGATCTGGGTGCATCATGCGCCGCCGGCCAACTCGCCGGTGAGCTGGGGCGGCAAGCGCTTCTTCGGCGACACCGCGCTCGAAGGCTTCATCGCGCGGCACCGCCCGGCAATGGTGATCTCCGGCCACGTTCACCAGTCGCCCTTCATCAAGAACGGCTCCTGGTTCGATCGCGTCGGTGAGACTTGGGTCTTCAACACCGGACGGCAGCCCGGGCGACCGCCGGCCTACATGGTGCTCGACACCGATGAAGGGCGCGCCTTCTGGCTGGCGGCGGGGCAAGCCGAATGGGTCGATCTCGCCGGCCCGCTGCAACGCCCGGCCCAGCCCGTGACGGCGGCGCCGGACTGGCTCAGAGTCGTGGATCGGATTCCAGATCCGTTCCTGGCGAAACCTGCTGCGGCGGCAGGTTGATCATGCTCTGCAGGACGTCGCCGACCATCGCCAGATGCGTGCCGTGCCCGGCATATTGCCGCTTCAGGTCGGCGAGATAGCTGTTGGCGACGTTGAGGCGCTGCGCCAGCATGCGCGCAATCGCGAGCGTCGCCTCGGGATTTTCAGCCAGGAAGCGCCGAGCGTCGGGAATTTCGTAGATCAGGCAATCCGCGGCGGCGCGCACGGTCGCCGTGTGAGGCTGCTCAAGCAGCAGCGACATTTCACCGAACAGCGCGCCCGGCTCCGACACGACCGCCACCGTGGCGCCGGCCTTGATCACCTCCAGCTCTCCGTCGAGCAGGATGTAGAGATGCCCAGTGCTATGCCCCTCCTCGAGCAGCATGGTGCCCGCCGGAATGGCGCGCTCATGTCCGCCGGTGCAGTGGCGCAGGAAGTCGGTCATCGGTTCGCCCGCGATGTTTCACTCCGCGCGCCAAGCTAGCCGAAGAACGGTTCATCGCCACGCGAAATCGTCCGGACGCTTCGCACCAGCTGTCGCAAAGGATTTTAAACCCCTGTCCGAATTGAGCACTCGGCGGCGCCATCATCGTGATCGGGACGTGGGTTTGGCTCAGCCGCCGAGGCTCGATGGCAAGGTGGCTCAGCTTTACGAGAGCAGCAGATCGATGAAACCCGACGCACAAACGTGCTTCTGGAGAGGATCGCCATCAGCTTGGAAAATCGACGCGCACGACAATAGCAGCGTCACCATTGCGAGGGTGCGTCTCAGCGGATGCTAATGGTAGGCGGCGAGAGATTCGAACTCCCGACCCTCTCGGTGTAAACGAGATGCTCTAACCAGCTGAGCTAGCCGCCCTCACGTCGCGCTTCTTTACCCCCTGCCCGATCCTCAATCAACGCCGGAACCACGCGGCGGCAGCGAGAAACCGCCGCAGCGGGAACAGTGGGGGCAGACCACGCACGCTCGAAGGGTCAGTGGTTCGATCTCCCAAACGAAAACGGCGCCCTTACGGGCGCCGTTTCCTTGGATCAGTTCGGACCTCAGTGGGCGGTCAGGCCGCCGGCGGCTTCGTCGCCGTCGGCCTTCACCGGCACCTTGGTGTCCTCTTCCCAGACGATCGGCACCGGCTTGCGGACCAGGGCCCGGGCGACGACGTCGTCGAGACGGGACACCGGGATGATGTCCATGCCGCCCTTGATCGCATCGGAGATCTCCGTGAGATCCTTGGCGTTGTCCTCGGGGATCAGCACCGTCTTGATGCCGCCGCGGGCAGCGGCCAAGAGCTTCTCCTTCAGACCGCCGATCGGCAGCACGCGACCACGCAAGGTGATCTCGCCGGTCATCGCGACGTCGTGACGGATCGGAATGCCCGTCATGACCGAGATGATTGCGGTTGCCATCGCGACGCCCGCCGACGGACCGTCCTTCGGGGTCGCCCCCTCCGGAACGTGGACGTGGATGTCGCGGCGGTCGAACATCGGCGGCTCGATGCCGTAGACGATCGCCCGCGAGCGGACGTAGGACGCCGCCGCCGAGATCGACTCCTTCATGACGTCGCGCAGATTGCCCGTCACCGTCATCTTACCCTTGCCGGGCATCATGACGCCTTCGATCGTCAGCAGCTCGCCACCGACATCGGTCCAGGCCAGGCCCGTCACGATACCGACCTGATCGTCGCTCTCGATCTCACCGAAGCGATACTTCGGCACACCCAAGAATTCCTCGACGGCCTTCTCGGTGACCTTCACCGACTTCTTCTTGGACATCATGAGCTCCTTCACGGCCTTGCGGGCCAGTGTGGAAATCTCACGCTCCAGGTTACGCACGCCCGCCTCGCGGGTGTAGCGCCGGATCACGAGCAGCAGCGCGTCATCGTCGATCGACCACTCCTTCGAATCCAGGCCGTGCTTCGACAGCGCGGACGGGATCAGATGCTTGCGGGCGATCTCGAGCTTTTCGGTCTCGGTGTAGCCCGCGATGCGGATGATCTCCATGCGGTCCATCAGCGGGCCGGGAATATTCAGCGTATTCGCGGTCGTGATGAACATCACGTTCGACAGGTCGTAGTCGACCTCCAGATAGTGGTCGTTGAACGTCGTGTTCTGCTCGGGGTCCAGAACCTCTAGCAGCGCCGACGACGGGTCACCCCGGAAGTCCGAGCCCATCTTGTCGATCTCGTCCAAGAGGAAGAGCGGGTTCGAGGTCTTGGCCTTGCGCATCGACTGGATGATCTTGCCGGGCATCGAACCGATATAGGTCCGGCGATGACCGCGGATCTCCGCCTCGTCGCGCACGCCGCCCAGCGACACGCGAACGAACTCGCGGCCGGTGGCCTTCGCGATCGACTTGCCGAGCGAGGTCTTGCCGACGCCGGGAGGTCCGACCAGGCACAGGATCGGGCCGGTCAGCTTGTTGGCGCGCGACTGCACCGCCAGGTACTCGACGATGCGATCCTTGACCTTCTCCAGCCCATAGTGATCCGCATCCAGAACCGCCTGCGCGGCCTCCAGATCCTTCTTCACCTTGGACTTCTTGTTCCACGGGATCGACAGCAGCCAATCCAGATAGTTGCGCACGACGGTCGCTTCCGCAGACATCGGCGACATCTGGCGCAGCTTCTTCAGCTCGTGCTGCGCCTTCTCTCGCGCTTCCTTGGAGAGCTTGGTCTTGTTGATGCGCTCTTCCAGATCGGCGAGCTCGTCGCGGCCGTCCTCGTCACCCAGCTCCTTCTGAATGGCCTTCATCTGCTCATTCAGGTAGTACTCGCGCTGGGTCTTCTCCATTTGTCGTTTGACACGCGAACGAATCCGCTTCTCGACCTGCAGCACCGAGATCTCGCTCTCCATCAGGCCCAGCACCTTCTCCAGGCGCGTGGTGACGGACAGCGTCTCCAGGATGCCCTGGCGATCGGCGATCTTGACGGCGAGATGCGAGGCGACCGTGTCGGCCAGCTTGCCGAAATCGGTGATCGACTGAACGACGCCGACGACCTCGGCGGAGATCTTCTTGTTCAGCTTCACGTAGCTTTCGAAGTCCGACACGACGGACCGCCCGAGCGCTTCGGCCTCGACCGACTTCGCATCGGTATCCTCGAGCGCAACGGCAGTGGCTTCGTAGTAGTCGGCACGATCGGTGTACTTCTCGACGCGCGCGCGCTCCAGGCCCTCGACCAGCACCTTCACGGTGCCGTCGGGCAGCTTGAGGAGTTGCAGCACGCTGGCGAGCGTCCCGGTCTCGTAGATAGCATCCGCAGCTGGATCATCGTCAGACGCGTTCTTCTGCGTCGCCAGCATCACCAGCGCGTCGTTCTTCATCACCTCTTCGAGGGCGCGGATGGATTTCTCGCGGCCGACGAACAGCGGAACGATGTTGTGCGGGAAGACGACGATGTCGCGGAGCGGCAGAACCGGATAGGCGTGGCTCTCGCCGTAAACGATGGTCGGCCGGGGTTTGGGGGTCGTCATGGCCTGTTCCTTTTGTTTAGCCCCCTTGCACGCAGTCCGCCATCGTGCGCAACCGCCACAAGGTGCGATCTGATCCGGACATCACTGACGCGTCGATATCGCCCGCTTGTTTCGGATCGTTGTTGAGGCGAATCCCGGGATTGAGATTTGTATCGCCACGCGACATTAGGTGGCTATCGACCCGGGGGGTGTCAAGTATCGGTAAACACCCGCCAAAAATGGCTTTACGCGGCGGGACGCTGAAACGCTGCGATGCCGCGGACATGATGTCCGCGGCGATCGCCGATCTAATAAATCGAGGTCTTCTGTCTCTCGTGCCAGCGCGCCTCACGCGCTGGCGCTGCTTTCCACCGCACGATCGGACCGATCGGCGTAGATGTAGAGCGGACGGGCGGTGCCCTCGACCACTTCACGCGAGATGACCACTTCCTCGACACCCTCGAGACCCGGCAGGTCGAACATCGTCTCGAGCAGGATGCTCTCGAGGATCGACCGCAGACCACGCGCGCCGGTCTTGCGCTCGATGGCCTTGCGCGCCACTGCGCCCAGCGCCTCGTCGGCGAAGGTGAGCTCGATGTTCTCCATCTCGAACAGCCGCTGATACTGCTTCACCAGTGCGTTCTTGGGCTCGGTCAGGATCTTCTTCAGCGAGTTCTCGTCGAGATCCTCGAGCGTCGCCACGACCGGCAGACGGCCGACGAACTCGGGGATCAGGCCGTACTTCAGGAGATCCTCAGGCTCTACGTGACGGAAGATCTCGCCGGTACGGCGGTCTTCCGGCGCCAGAACCTGGGCGGCGAAGCCGATCGAGGTCGACCGGCCGCGCGCCGAGATGATCTTCTCCAGTCCGGAGAACGCACCACCGCAGATGAAGAGGATGTTGGTGGTATCGACCTGCAGGAACTCCTGCTGCGGATGCTTGCGGCCGCCCTGCGGCGGAACCGACGCAACCGTGCCTTCCATGATCTTCAGCAGCGCCTGCTGGACACCCTCGCCCGACACGTCGCGCGTGATCGAGGGATTGTCAGACTTGCGACTGATCTTGTCGATCTCGTCGATGTAGACAATGCCACGCTGCGCGCGCTCGACGTTGTAGTCGGCCGCCTGCAGCAGCTTCAGGATGATGTTCTCGACGTCCTCACCGACATAGCCGGCCTCGGTCAAGGTCGTCGCATCCGCCATCGTGAACGGCACGTCCAGGATCCGCGCCAGCGTCTGCGCCAGCAGCGTCTTGCCCGAGCCGGTCGGGCCGATCAGCAGGATGTTCGACTTCGCGAGCTCGACGTCAGAGTGCTTGGTCTGGTGGTTCAGCCGCTTGTAGTGATTGTGAACGGCGACCGACAGCACCTTCTTCGCATGGTTCTGACCGATCACGTAATCGTCGAGAACCTTGCAAATCTCCTTCGGGGTCGGAATCCCGTCGCGCGACTTCACCAGCGAGGACTTGTTCTCCTCGCGGATGATGTCCATGCAGAGTTCGACGCACTCGTCGCAGATGAAGACGGTTGGACCTGCGATCAGTTTGCGGACTTCGTGCTGGCTCTTGCCGCAGAACGAGCAATATAGCGTGTTCTTCGAGTCGCTCGTGCCGACCTTACTCATTCCTGTCTCCGTCCGCGGTTCGCTCTTGTCCGCTCGTTCGTTCCGATCCGGCACGGGCCGGACCAGACTGGTGAAAGAGCAAATTTCGTACCAAAATTAACACCTTGTTCTTCACCCGTCGTGCACCGACGACCTACGCGAATCCCCCACGATCCATAACTGGACACTCTAGCCAATCATGCTGTCATCCGACTATCAAGAATTCGCTAATCGGAGCACAGACCCTAGACCGTGACATTACCGTGATTTTGGGGCTTGACACGGTAAGAACACGCGAAATCAGCGAAGCGTTGCGTGTTTGCCACGCCTATTTGCCGGCCGCACGGCAGGGTTGCGGCCCTTTTGGGACCCCACCTTGGTACCTTTGCCGGCCCGAGCCGGCAAAGGCGATGCTGTTGCGTTCCGAGGCCCGTCAATCGGACCCCGCCTCGATCACGGACGGCTCACTTGCCCATCGCCGTCGGATCTTCCGGCCGCTTGTCGAGAACCTTGTCGATCAGGCCGAACTCCTGGGCCGCTTCCGCCGTGAGGAATTTGTCGCGCTCCAGGGCGTCCTCAATCGCCTTGTAAGACTGGCCGGTGTGCTTGACGTAGATCTCGTTCAGCCGCTTCTTCAGGTTCAGGATCTCCTGGGCGTGCAGCATGATGTCGGTCGCCTGGCCCTGGAACCCGCCGGACGGCTGATGCACCATGATGCGCGAGTTCGGCAGCGAGAAGCGCATGTCCTTGTGGCCGGCACAGAGCAGCAGCGAGCCCATCGAAGCCGCCTGGCCGGTGCACAGCGTCGACACCGCCGGACGGATGAACTGCATCGTGTCGTAGATCGCGAGGCCCGACGTCACCACGCCACCGGGCGAGTTGATGTACATCGCGATTTCCTTCTTCGGGTTCTCGGCCTCGAGGAACAGGAGCTGCGCGACGATCAGGGTCGCCATGCCGTCCTCCACCGGACCGGTCACGAAGATGATGCGCTCCTTCAGGAGGCGCGAGAAGATGTCGTAGGCGCGCTCACCGCGGTTGGTCTGTTCGACCACCATGGGCACAAGGTTCATATAGGTTTCGACGGGATCGCGCATGAATCACCCAAGGGTTGGACCAGCAGTTGAGACGACCGGCCGCCGCAGGTGAGGCTCATTTCAACGAGCAGCGACGGACAGGTGTCCCGTGATGCAGAACTTCAAGACCGAACTCACAGATATGGACCAATTCGCCGGTGACAAGACCGGGTCCCCTGGCCAGCCGCGAGCAAGGTCGTTGCGCTGTTCAAGCTGATTCCCGCGGCGGCGGCCAGCGCCTGAACCGGGCCGACCGGCGCTTTCGCCGGTCAACCTTAATCACGCGCTTATGTCGCGAACCCTACGATGGGCGACCTGTTCAGGCCGCCTTGTCGCTGTCGTCGTCCTTGAACAGCTCGTCCTTGGAGACCTTCTTCTCGGTCACGTTGGCGAGCTCGAGGATGAAGTCGACGACCTTGTCCTCGTAGATCGGCGCGCGCAGCTGCGCGAGCGCCTGCGGGTTGTTGCGATAGAAGTCCCAGACCTCCTTCTCGCGGCCCGGCATCGAGCGCGCGCGCTCCATCACGGCGCGGCCGACCTCGTCGTCGGTCACGGTGATCTTGTTCTTCTCGCCGATCTCCGACAGCACGAGGCCGAGACGGACGCGGCGGTCGGCGATGGTGCGGTACTCCTCCTTCGCCTTGTCCTCGGTGGTGTTCTCGTCGGCGAAGGTCTTGCCGCTGGAGTCCATCTCGGCCTTGACCGAGTTCCACATCAGGTTGAACTCCTCGTCGATCAGCGACGGCGGCGCATCGAACTTGTGGGTCTCGTCGAGACGGTCGAGCAGCGCGCGCTTGACACGCTGGCGGGTCGCCTGGCTGAACTCGCCGGCGAGGCGGTCGCGCATCAGCTGCTTCAGCTTGTCGAGCGACTCGAGGCCGAGCGTCTTGGCGAACTCATCGTCCACCACCTTGTCCTCCGGAGCCTCGACCGCGGTCGCCGTGGTCTCGAACTCCGCGGCCTTCCCCGCGAGCTCGTTGTTGAGATAGTTGGTCGGGAACGTCACCTTGAGCGTGCGGGTCTCACCGACGCCGATACCGATCAGTTGGTCCTCGAAGCCGGGAATGAAGGTGTTCGAGCCGATCACGACATCGATGCCCTCGCCGGTGCCGCCCTCGAAGGCGACGCCATCGATCGTGCCCTTGAAGTTGATCTTCACCCGGTCGCCGCTCTCGGCCTTCGCGCCCTCCGCCTTCGCGGCGTAGCTGCGGTTGGCATCGGCCAGGCGCTTGATCGCCTCGTCGACATCGGCGTCGGTGATGTCGGCCACGGGCTTCTCGACCGAGAAGGTCTTGAAGTCGGCGAGCGCAATCGCCGGCACGACCTCGACGGCCACGGTGTAGGTCAGGTCGGACTGGCCAGCGAGGATCTTCTCGACCTCGGCCTCCTCCGTCGGCATCGTCACCTTCGGCTCGGTGGCGAGGCGGAACCCGCGCTCGGTGAAGATCTGCGTGTTGGTGTCGCGGATGGTCTGGTCGATGGTCTCGGCCATGACCGACTTGCCATAGATCTTCTTCAGATGCGCCACCGGCACCTTGCCGGGGCGGAAGCCGTTGATGCGGACCTTGTCCTTGAGATCGACCAGCTTGGCATCCGCCTTGGCGTCGAGATCCGCCGCCGGAACGCTGATCTGGAACTCGTGCTTCAAGCCTTCCGACAAGGTTTCTGTGACCTGCATGGCGTCAATCTTCTTCCGCTTCGGTCCGAACCCTTGCGATCCGGACACATCTGACTCAATTGTGGACGACGCGCAGCAAAGGGCTTTGCGCCGGTGGGATCGGCGGCCCCGCTTCTCTGTCCGAGAGGGCGGGTCTGCCGGTAAAACTTGGGGCAAACGCCGGAGAAGCGCTTGGTGCGGGCGGAGGGACTCGAACCCCCACAACTTTCGTCACTGGAACCTAAATCCAGCGCGTCTACCAGTTCCGCCACGCCCGCGTGAACTGCATCGATAGCCCGGCCGCGGTGCCGCGGGCGGCGCGGCTTATACCACGCACGAAACCGTCCGCAGCAAAAAAATGGGCTGTCGAAAGCACCACCGGCAGGCCGATCGACCGTGTCGCACGCACAGATAAGGGAAAACAACATGATCCGCATCCCCCTCATCGCACGATGTTTTGTCGCATGACGGAACCGTCCGAGGGGCTCAGCCGCCGTGCCCTGCTCGGCGGCCTCGCCGCAGCCGGCGCGGCCTCGTTTGCCCGCTCGGCTCGGGCCGGTGGCCGAATCTCGGTTTCGTTGGACGCTCGCGGCGAATCTCTCGCGCTGAGCCCGGGACGTTCACCTAGCCCGCTTTGGCGGCTGGCTGCACCGGCTCCTGTGGTCCGGCTCGCACGCGGCACGGCGCTCGATCTGGACCTTTCGAACGGCCTTTCGATCCCGGCCGCGCTGTCCAGCCGCGGCCTCACTTTGCCCGCACCGCTGCTGGCGCAGGCGGAGATCGGCCCCGGCGGCCGGGCCACCATTCCAGCCCTGGCGTCGCGCGCCGGGACCGGCCTGCTCGACCTGCGGCTGCTCGCCGACGCCGTGCCGATCCGCCCGCTGCCTGTCATCGTCGACGAGGCCGCGACGGTAACTGTCGACTGCGACGAAATTTTCCTGGTCGAGGATTTCAGGCTCAAGGCGGACGGCACTGCGGTTGCGCCAGGAACCGAAGCGCAAGACACCGAGCTCATCTACACCGTCAATGGGCAGGTCCAGCCCGAGATCGCGCTGCGGACCCATGCGCGGGTCAGGCTGCGGTTCATCAATGGCTGTCAACGCGCTGTGATCGCGATCAAAATCGCCGACCTCGACGCCGTCCGCGTGATGGCCATCGACGGCCAGCCGGCCGAGCCTTTCCTGGCTCGAAACGGCGCGGTGGTGCTGCCGCCCGGCGGCCGCACCGACGTCTTCCTCGACATGCCCGCCGCCAAGACAACGCTGGCCGTGCTGCTGCACGACGGCAGCAATGCGCGTCCCCTCGCGCGGCTGGTGGCGTCCAGCGAGCCGCCGCTCCGTGCCGCCCCGTTGCCGCCGGCGCCGCCTTTGCCTTCGAACGGGTTGCCGGACAAGCTGGACCTGAGGACCGCCGCTCGGGCCGAGCTCGCGCTCGACGGCGCCGGCTGGCAACCGCCCGCCGCGTTCAATGCCGCCGGCGCCCCCACCTTCCAGGCCAAGGCCGGCCAAGTGGTCGTGCTGGCATTGGCAAACAAGACCGCCGGCACCCATGTGGTCCACCTGCATGGCCAGCCGTTCCGGCTGCTCGACCGGCTCGACGATGGCTGGAAGCCCTATTGGCTCGACACGCTGGCGCTGGAGGCCGGCCAGAACCAGCGCATCGCATTCCTTGCCGAGCAGTCCGGCCGGTTCCTGGTCGAGAGCATGGCGACCAACTGGGCGGCGCCGCGCCTGCTGCGGTGGTATGAGATCCGGTGAGGAAACGAACCTGAGGGAACAGTCCCCATGACCACTGCCGCCATCACCGGGGTCACGGCGCGCGCCGTGATCACGCCCATGAAGCGCCCCCTGCGCAACGCGTTCGGGATCATCGACTCCGGACCGCTGGTGCTGATCGACGTCGCGACCGATCAGGGGGTTACCGGCCATTCCTACCTGTTCGCTTACACCAGGCTCGCCTTGAAACCGCTGCTGCATCTGGTCGAGGAGATCGGCCGCGAGCTCAAAGGCCAAGCGCTGGTCCCGTTCGACCTGATGAAACTCATGGACGCCAGATTCCGCCTGCTCGGCTGGCAGGGTCTCGTCGGCATGGCCGTCTCGGGCCTCGACATGGCGTTCTGGGACGCGCTCGGTCAGCTCGCGGGCAAGCCCGTGGTCGAGCTGCTCGGCGGCACGGCGCGGCCGATTCCGGCCTATGACAGCTATGGCGTGCTCGATGCCAAGGACGACGAGCGCACCTTGCGCGCCGCGCGCGACGAGCACGGCTTCCGCGCCATCAAGACCAAGGGCGGTCATGGCGATCTCGCCACCGACGAAGCGATGATCAAGGGCCTGCGCGCCCTGCTCGGCCCGGACATGGCGCTGATGCTCGACTTCAACCAGTCGCTCGATCCCGCCGAGGCGACACGTCGAATTACCAACCTTGCTGCCTACGACCTGACCTGGATCGAGGAGCCGGTGCCGCAGGAGAATCTCTCCGGCCATGCCCGAGTGCGCGAGCGCTCGGAGATCCCGATCCAGGCCGGTGAGAACTGGTGGTTTCCGCGCGGCTTTGCCGAGGCGATCGCGGCCGGCGCCTCCGACTTCATCATGCCCGACCTGATGAAGGTCGGCGGCATCACCGGCTGGCTCAACGTCGCAGGGCAGGCCGATGCCGCCTCGATCCCGATGTCGAGCCACATCCTGCCCGAGGCGAGCGCGCATGTGCTGGCGGTGACGCCGACGGCGCACTGGCTCGAAGTGCTGGACTTCGCCGGCGCCATCCTCGCCGAGCCGCTGCAGGTGGTGGACGGCAAGGTCACCGCGCGAGGTCCGGGTCTCGGCCTCGCCTGGAACAAGAGCGCGGTCGCGAAGTATCAGGTGACGTGACGGCGCGCCCGCGCTCACATTGTGTCGCGGGCGAAGCGCGCCACGACGAGATCGAGCAGGGCGCGCAGCCGCGCCAGCCGCTTGAGATCGCGGTGGTAGCCGACGAACGTATCGCGTCCCGGCGGCTCTTCGCCGAGGTCGATGCGGGAAATGCCGGGGGTGGCATCGCCGAGCGGACGTGGCAGCACGGCGACGCCGCGGCCGAGCGCGCACAGGCGCGCCTGAACGTCGCGGCTGTTGCTTCGGATGCCGACGCGTGCCCCCGGCAGCACGCGTGAGAGCCAGACCGCGTCGGGCATCCCGCCAAAACCGCTGTCCATCGTGATCAGGTCGTGGCCTTCGCCATCGCCGGGACGAGGCTGCGGCCGACCGGTCTGGAGATAGACGCCGTAGCGGATGTGGGTGAGCCGGCGCACGATCACGTCGGGCTCGTCGAACGACGCGATCCGGAAGGCAATGTCGGCCTGGCGCCGTGCCAGGCTGTAGACCCGCGCATCCGTCAACATCTCGACCATGACGCGGGGATGCGATTGCGCGAACTCCGCAATCACCGGCGACAGCATGTGCAGGCCGAACCAGTCCGAGCAGGCGATGCGCAGGGTGCCGTCGAGGCCCTGATCGCCGCCGCCGAGGTTGCGCCCGATCGAAAGCGTCTCCTCCTCGATCCGCTCGGCGTGGGCCAGGACCATGGCGCCTTCATCGGTCAGGACGAAACCCGTGGTCGTGCGCTGGAACAGCGTCTGGCCGACACTCCGCTCCAGCGCCCGCAACCGACGGCCGACCGTCGGCTGGCTCTGCCCGATCCGCCGGCCGGCGGCGCCCAGGGTGCCCTCGCGCGCAACTGCCAGGAAGACCTGCAGATCGCTCCAATCCATCTCGGCACCACCCATTCATTTTTGAATGAGACAATATCAAATAAAGCCATTTCCAAACACTTTCGACATCGCCACACAAGACCCAACAGCAACGAGGTGTTGTGATGGCCTTCAGTCAATCGATGCGCGCCGTGGTCTTGGACGAGGTGGACGGGCCGTTTCGGATCGCTGAGGTGCCGCGCCCCAGTCCCGGCCCCGGCGAGGTGCTGGTCCGCGTCGCGGCCAGCGGTCTCAATCCGCTCGACCTGAAGATTCGCGCAGGCAAAGCTGCGCATGCGAGGCATCCTCTGCCCGCCGTGCTCGGCATCGATCTCGCGGGAACGGTGGAGCGGGTCGGCTCCGGCGTCACCGGCTTCAAGGCCGGCGACGAGGTCTACGGCATGACCGGCGGTGTCGGCGGCATCCAGGGATCGCTCGCCGAATTCGCCGCCGTCGATGCCCGGCTGATTGCGCACAAGCCGACGCGGCTCGGCATGCGCGAGGCCGCCGCCCTGCCCCTGATCACCATCACGGCCTGGGAAGGACTGGTCGACCGCGCCGCCGTAAGCCGCGGCCAGACGGTTCTGGTCCAGGGTGGCGGCGGCGTGGGACGTGTCGCGGCACAGCTTGCACGGGCGCGCGGCGCCGAGGTGTTCGTGGTCGCCTCGGCCGAACGGCGCGCGGAACTCAGCGCGCTCGGCGTCACCCCGATCGACCGTCACACGACGAGCGTCGATCAGTATGTCCGCGAGTATGCGGCCGGACGCGGCTTCGACGTCGTCTATGACACCGCTGGCGGTGCGGCGCTCGACGCCTCGTTCCATGCGGTCGCCCGCTTCGGCCATGTCGTGAGCGCCCTCGGCTGGGGCAGTCATGCGCTGGCGCCCCTGTCATTCAAGGCTGCCAGCTATTCGGGCGTGTTCACGCTGTTGCCGCTGTTGACCGGTGAAGGCCGCGAGCATCACGGCTTCATCCTCGCCCAGGCCGCCGAGCTTGCGGACGCGGGTCACCTCGCACCGCGCATGGACGAGCGCCGCTTCTCACGCTCCGAGGTCGACGCCGCCTATGCCGCGCTCGCGGGCGGCGCGACCGGCAAGATCGTCGTCGAGCTCGAGTGACGGCGCGGCATCAGTAGTCGACGCCGAACCGGTCGAAGAGGCGCCTGAACACGGCCGGCAGGGTCTCGGTGAGATCCTCCGCGATCAGGCCGGGGCCGGCCTCGTTGCCCGCCTCGCCATGCATCCAGACGCCGATGCAGGCGGCCTCGAACGCCGGCACACCCTGCGCCAGCAAGCCGGCGATGATGCCGGCGAGGACGTCGCCGGCGCCGGCGGTGGCGAGCCAGGGCGGCGCGTTGGCGGCGATCGCGGCGCGGCCGTCGGGCGCGGCCACCGTCGTGTCGGCCCCCTTCAGCAGTACCACGGCGCCGCAGCGCGCGGCGGCCGCGCGGACGCGCTCCAGCTTGGAGCGGCCGGGATGCTTGTTGCTGAGATCCGAGAACAGGCGCGGGAATTCGCCCTCGTGCGGCGTCAGCACGATCTGCGCGTCAGCCATCGCCCTGATCTGCTCGAACAGCCGCTCCGGCGCATCGGCGAAGCTCGTCAATGCGTCGGCATCGAGCACGAGATGACGCTGCGCCGACAGCGCGGTGAAGACGAGGTCGCGCGTGCGCTCGCTGACGCCCGTTCCGGGCCCGATGATGCAGGTGTTGTAGCGCCTGTCGCCGAGCAGCTCGCCGAACTCGATCGCGGTGTCGGCGGCGCGCACCATCACCGCCGTCAGCGCCGCCGCATTGACAGCGAGCGCATCGCGCGGCGAGGCCAGCGTGACCAGACCGGCGCCGGCCCGCAACGCGGCGCGCGCGGCCATCCGCGCCGCGCCTGTCGCGGCGACGTCGCCGGACATCGCGAGCACATGGCCACGCGCGTATTTGTGGCCGTCGATAACAGGCACGGGAAAACGGCCCTGCCAGAGCTCGGGTTCGTTCTCGAAGGCCTGCGGCCTGATCTCGGCGAGCACCTGTGGATCGATGCCGATGTCGGCGAGCCGGACGCGCCCGCAATGCTGGCGGCCCGGCAGCAGCAGGTGCGCTGGCTTCTTGCGGAAGAAGGTCACCGTCTCGATGGCGCGGACCGCAATGCCCATCACCGCAGCCGTGGTGCCGTTGATGCCGCTCGGCAGGTCGACGGCGAGCACCGGCGCGCCATTGCCGTTGATCGCTGCGATGACGTCATGGGGCTCGCCGGTGACGGGCCGGCTGAGACCGGCGCCGAATAGCGCGTCGATGATCAGCGCCGGCTTGCCGATCGCCTGCGGCGTGAACGGCAGCACCGGAAACTTCCAGCCCTTGGCGGCGGATGCCGCATCGCCATGCAGCGCGTCGCGCTCGCACATCAGGATGACCGACACGTCCCTGCCCTGCGCGGCGAGCTCGGCCGCGGCAACGAAGCCGTCGCCGCCATTGTTGCCCGGCCCGCACACGACCACGATCGGCCCGGTCTCGACCAGGTCCATGGCCGCCTCGGCCACCGCCTGTCCGGCACTCAGCATCAGCGAAAAGCCCGGCGTGCCGGCCGCGATCGTCAGCCGGTCGGCGCGCTCCATTTCGCTCGTGGTCAAGATTTCCATAAACCGCTCTCGTCTCCAGCCGCCGTCTTGCGCCGGCGGCCTGATGTCGTCCCCATGGCCTCGCAGGGGACGTCGGCGCCCCGTTCCTCGGAGCCGGTGCGCGCGAATCCCGCGCTTCCTATTGCCGCGCCGGCCCGCAACTTCCAAGGGCGCTGCGCATCTGGCAAGGCGCGACGAAACCCGGCACGTCGCCTTTTCCCTGGGCATTTCGGACAGCGCCCGGCTCCGCCGTCAAGACCTGCACAACGTTTGATCTGTTTGCCTAATCTCAAGGCTCCGGTATTCTAGACGTTCCTTGAGGGAATCGTCGGGTGCTCGTGAAATGCCTGATTATCGGCTCGATTTGGGCCCGTTAACGACTTGGCATAGACCCTGCTTTTGTGGAGCCACTTCGGCACGGGGCAAGTCGGGCAGTCAATCACCGGGCCTCCGCCGGAGAGTGTCGGGCCCGGTAACGAAATGATCGAACGACCTGCGCGTGCGCGCAGCCTGACGATGACCCACCTGTTGTTTATAGCGGAATGCCCGGGAGGCGCTCAGTGAAGAAGATCGAAGCCATCATCAAGCCGTTCAAGCTCGACGAGGTGAAGGAGGCGCTTCAGGAAGTGGGACTTCAGGGCATCACCGTCACCGAAGCGAAGGGTTTCGGCCGGCAAAAAGGCCATGCCGAGCTCTACCGGGGCGCCGAATACATCGTCGATTTCCTGCCCAAGGTGAAGATCGAGATCGTGATCGGCGACGACCTGGTCGAGCGCGCGATAGAGGCGATCCGCCGCGCCGCCCAGACCGGCCGCATCGGCGACGGCAAGATCTTCGTGTCCAACATCGAGGAAGCCATCCGCATCCGAACCGGAGAATCCGGGCTGGACGCGATCTAGCCCGACCGCAGGCCTGGAACGGACCGTCCGCTCCAGGCCCCGCACGGAACGTTTGCTGCGCCAGCAGCCCCTACGGCAGCTCAAGTGTCCTCTGCGAGGCGCTTGCACGCGGCCGTTTTGCCGTTTCCGATGTTGTCTTGGCCCCCGCACGAGGCTATGGAGCATGACCCGCGGACGCCGTCCCGCGCCGGGCCGTGACGTTATAAGCCAAGAGGGGTATTCATGAAGACCGCCAAGGACGTCTTGAAAGCAATCAAAGACAACGACGTCAAATACGTCGACCTCCGCTTCACCGACCCGCGGGGCAAGTGGCAGCACGTCACCTTCGACGTCAGCATGATCGACGAAGACATTTTTGCCGAAGGCACGATGTTCGACGGCTCCTCGATCGCCGGCTGGAAGGCGATCAATGAATCCGACATGTGCCTGATGCCCGACCCGGTCACCGCGACGATCGATCCGTTCTTCGCCGAAACGACCATGATCATCACCTGCGACGTGCTCGAGCCGACCACCGGCGAGCCGTACAACCGTGATCCCCGCGGCATCGCCAAGAAGGCCGAGGCGATGGTGAAGTCGATGGGCGTGGGCGACAGCGTGTTCGTCGGCCCCGAAGCCGAGTTCTTCGTGTTCGACGACGTGCGCTACAGCTCCTCGCCCTACAACACCGGCTTCCGCCTCGACTCCTCGGAGCTGCCGACCAATTCCGACACCGAGTATGAAGGCGGCAATCTCGGCCATCGCATCCGCACCAAGGCCGGCTACTTCCCGGTGCCGCCGCAGGACTCGGTGCAGGACATGCGCTCGGAGATGCTCGGCGCGATGGCCCGCATGGGCGTCAAGGTCGAGAAGCACCACCACGAGGTCGCTTCCGCCCAGCACGAACTCGGCATGAAGTTCGACACGCTGACCTTGATGGCCGACCAGATGCAGATCTACAAGTACTGCATCCACCAGGTCGCGCACATCTACGGCAAGACCGCCACCTTCATGCCGAAGCCGGTCTATGGCGACAACGGTTCGGGCATGCACGTCCACCAGTCGATCTGGAAGGACGGCAAGCCGGTGTTCGCGGGCAACAAGTATTCCGACCTGTCGGAGACCTGCCTGTCCTACATCGCCGGCATCATCAAGCACGCCAAGGCCATCAACGCCTTCACTAACCCGTCGACCAACTCCTACAAGCGTCTGGTCCCGGGCTATGAGGCGCCGGTGCTGCTCGCCTACTCCGCGCGCAACCGCTCGGCATCCTGCCGCATCCCCTACACCTCGTCGCCGAAGGCCAAGCGCGTCGAGGTCCGCTTCCCCGATCCGCTCGCCAACCCCTATCTCGGCTTTGCCGCGATGCTGATGGCCGGCCTCGACGGCGTGAAGAACAAGCTCGATCCGGGACCGGCGATGGACAAGGACCTCTACGACCTGCCGAAGGAAGAGCTGAAGCAGATCCCGACCGTCTGCGGCTCGCTCCGCGAGGCGCTCGAGAACCTCGACAAGGACCGCGCCTTCCTGAAGGCCGGCGGCGTGTTCGACGACGACTTCATCGACAGCTACATCGCGCTGAAGATGACCGAGGTCGAGCGCTTCGAAATGACCCCGCACCCGGTCGAGTTCGACATGTACTACTCGGGCTAAGGCCCGATAAGATCGGCGGATGACGACACCAGGGCGCCCCTTGCGGGGCGCCCTTTTCGTTGGTGTCGCAGTGCCGTGCTGGCGAATGCCAAGGCCGGCATGAGCGCCAGAACGGCGGTACGACATTCCGCCCAATGACGAATAGGGACAGGCGCAAGGAATAGATCGGGCCGGAATGAGTTTCTATCCCTGTGATCCACATGCATTGGGAGATTTCGAATGACCAAGCTTTCGATCTCGTGCCTCTTCGTGACCGCCGCAATCTCACTCGCGGTGATCTCGTCCGCCAGCGCGGCGCCTCCAACCAAGGGCGGCAGCAGCGCGAAGGGTGACATCCTCACCGACAACAAGGGCATGACGCTCTACACGTTCGACAAGGACGTCGACGGCAAATCAGCCTGCAACGGTCCCTGCGCGACCAACTGGCCGGTCCTGAAAGCCGAAGCCAGCGACAAGGCCGACGCCAACTACACCATCATCACACGGGATGACGGCTCCAGGCAGTGGGCTTACAAGGGCAAGCCGCTCTACACCTTCGCCAAGGATCAGAAACCCGGCGACATCACAGGCGATGGCTTCCTGAACAACGCCTGGCATCTCGCAAAGCCCTGATCGCAGCCGCGCTCTCGCCACGCGCGGGACGAGCTGTACGGATTGGGCTTGGCCGTAGGAGACGGCCACTCTCGGAGAATCCGCCGGACGCGCCTGCGACCGGCGCCCATTGACGAGCGCTGCGTTGTCGTGGCTATCGAGAAATGCGGCAAGCTTTCCTGATGGAGATCTTGCCGCACCACCCCTGCCCCAGCGCCCTTCACCGGGCGCCTTTTGTTGGTGGCTGCTCATCTGCGATGATCCAACGGGACTCGTCCTTCGAGACGCTCGGCTATCGCCAAGCTCCTTAAGGATGAGGAGATGGAGGTCGCGCAAGGCCGCGGTTTCTCCTCATGGTGAGGAGGCGCGCGCCCATGAGTCAATGAGATCATCCGACAGAAGTGCGCGCGCCGTCTCGAACCATGAGGCCCGAGGGCGCAACTCAGCCGCTATTTCTCGGGAAAGCTCACCACGATCTGCTCGACCACCGGTCCCCATTTGCGCAACTCCGCCTTGTCGGATGCGATGCGATCACCGATCGGATTTCCCTCGTGGTCGTCACTGCCGAAGCGAACGCTGACGGAGCATCCACCCGGCAAAGGACGGCTCAGCGTGCCGCCTTTCCAGTCGACAACGAAGCCGCCACCATCGGTGAAGAACTCGCGGATCAGAAACGGCCTGCCATTGACACCGGCGAGGTGCAGGTGATCGGCCCCTCGGCAGGCGGCGCGGTCTGTGCCCACGCCGGCGCAGCCAGAAGCATCAACAACAAGCTCGTTCGGCGCATGCTCATCCCGGTCAGTCCTGCGACTATGAAGCCATCACTTCGCGGCGAAATTGATGCCTATCTCCGTGACGACGGGCGCGAATTTGACGAGCGCCGGATTGTCGGACGACACCTTCACGCCATCGCCCGAGAGCGCGCGCGGTGGGTCCTTGTCTTTGCCGAACCGCACCGTGATCGAGCAGCCGCCCGGCAGGATGCGTCCCAGCGTGCCGTTCTTGAAGTCGGTGACGAAGCCGCCATAGTCCCAGCCGAAGCCTGAGACGACGAACGGCTTGCCGTTGGCCTTCTGGACCGCGGCGAGGCTCGCGCCGATGGTGATGCCCGCAACGCTCCAGCGGCTGGTCTTGGCCGTGTCGCGCAAGGTCAGCCCGGACACCGTCGCGATCTTGTCGTCGATGAAGGCGACCTCGATGCGCCGGTCCAGCGCCCGCGGAAACAGCACGAGACCTTTATAGGTCTCGCCTTCGGCGCCGGGGAGATCCTGAACCACGGCCTCATCGCCGTAGCGCTGCTTGAGACTCTTCACGGTGTCGGTCGCCGCCACGGGCAGCGTGCAGGTGATCGGTCCTTCAATGGGCAGCGCGGTCTGGGCGAAGGCCGGAGCAGCGAGGAGCAGAGCTGCAGCAGTCAGGACGTGGCGCATCCGGGCTTCCTTGTGACGGGCTCACGATGAGGCGTCTCTGCAGCTTCGTCTGCCGCGCCGGAAATCCGGTTCAGTCCCGGCCTTCAGGACGACAGATGGCGCTTCTTGACCGCCGCCCCGAACGCCTCGAACAGCTTGCGATTGATCGGGTTCTTCTGCGGGTCATATTCGGCGTGCCATTGCACGCCCAGCGCAAAACTCGGCGCGTCGGCGATGCGGATGGCCTCGATGGTGCCGTCCTCGGCGATACCCTCGATGACGACCCGGGCGCCGGGCTCGAGGATGCCCTGGCCATGCAGCGAATTGACCTTGATCGCGTCGCAGCCGAGGATCGTAGCGAAGGCCCCGCCCGGCGTCAGACGCACCTCGTGGCGATCGGCGAACACGACGGTCGGATCGGGATGGATCTCACCATTCTCCAGCCGGGGCATGCGATGGTTCATGCGGCCCGGCAGCTCGCGGATCTCCGGATGCAGCGAGCCGCCGAAGGCGACGTTCATCTCCTGGAGGCCGCGGCAGATGCCGAACAGCGGAATGCCTCTGGAGACGCAGGCCTCCGACAGCTGCAGCGCGACCTCGTCGCGATGGATGTCGTAGGGCTCGTGCTTGAGGCTCGGCTCGGTATTGAAACGGGTCGGATGCACGTTGGCGCGGGCGCCGGTCAGCACCACGCCATCGACGACATCGAGCAGCGCGGCGATGTCGGTGATCTCGGGAACGCCGGCAAACATCAGCGGCAGCGCGCCCGCGACCTCGGCCACGGCGCTCAGGTTGCGCTCGCCCACCATCTGCACGGTGAACCTATTCTCGACGCGATGGCTGTTGCCGATCACGCCGACCACCGGACGTTTCATTGCTTTCGTTTCTCTCCCTTTTATCCGGCCTTCGGCTGCCGCATCCGCCAGTCCGGCAGGCACAAATCATGCCTGCGTCGCACGGCAGGATCAACATATGGCCACGCGGGTCCCCAATGCCAATTGCGGACACCCCCGCAAGCGTCCTGCAGCGCCCCGCTTCCCCAAGCCTGCGCTTGATCCGCCAGCCGTTTTCGCCAATGTGTGGGGGCCGATCAGCACAGAGGATGCCTCATGACCGCCCCCGCCGACCCACGCCTCCAGGCCCGCAGCGACCTGGCCTGGGCCATTGCCGTGGGCGGCATCGGGGTAACCCTGTTCATGGCCGGCATGGCCTTCACCTGGTATTACGCGGCTGCGATCTTCCTGCTGTTCGCGGGCATGCTGCTCGGCGTCGCGCTCAACGCGATGACCAGCCTGCTCGGCCGCGTCCTGCCCTGGCCGCATCCGGCGCGGCTCGTCATCGTCTGCTTGGCCCTCGCGGCCGTGCTCGTCGGCATCGTCTTCCTGGGCGGCACCACCATCGCGGACCAGGCCAAGGTGCTGAGCGATACGATCAAGTCGCAGCTCGGCAACATCAAGGGCTTCCTCGACCGCAACGGCATCGACACCAGCTTCTTCGACTTCAACGCCGCGAGCACGGCCACATCAGCTCCTGATGGCGGCTCGACCACACCGACCCAGACGCCGTCCCATGGCCTGCCGGGCGGCCTGCCCTCGCCGAGCGCGCTGGCCTCCTCCGGCGGCGCCATCGTCAGCCAGACCTTCAAGCTGCTGCTGGGCACCGTCAGCGCCGTCGGCAACTTCTTCATCGTGCTGTTCCTGGGATTGGCCTTCGCGGCCCAGCCGGCCGTCTACCGCAGCGGATTGCTTTTCCTGGCGCCGGCGAAGTACCGCGACCAGGCCACCGTGATCGTGGACCGCATCAGCTATACGCTGGAGCGCTGGCTGATCGCCCAGATCACGACGATGTTCGCCGTGTTCCTCGTCACCTGGATCGGCCTCGCCATCATCGGCGTGCAGAGCTCGTTCATCCTCGGCATCCAGGCCGGCCTGCTGGCGTTCATTCCGACCGTCGGCGCGATCATCGCCGGCGTCATCGTGGTGCTGGCGAGCCTCGCCTCCGGCTGGGTCGCAGCGGTCAGCGCCTTCGTGCTGTTCCTCGGCGTGCACGCGATGGAGAGCTACGTGCTGACGCCGCTGATCCAGCGCCAGGCGCTGGACATCCCGCCGGCCACGCTGTTTGCGTTCCAGATCCTGCTCGGCATCGTGTTCGGCGTCTGGGGCCTGACCCTGGCGCTGCCGCTGATGGCGATCGCCAAGGTCATGATCGACTATTTCAAGAGCGACCGCCGCACCGAGGACGCCGCAGCCGCGATCTGAGGCCCGGTCAGAGCCCGCTCAGCCGGCCGGCATCGCGGTCTCGACCAGCTTGGCCCAATAGCTGATGCCGTGCGGGATCACCTCGTCGTTGAAATCATATTCCGGGTGATGCACGCCCGCCCCCTCGCCGATGCCCATGAAGACGAACGCGCCGGGCCGCGCCTGCAGCATGTAGGCAAAATCCTCGCCGCCGAGCCGGGGCGGCATGTCGGTGATGACCTGATCGGGCCCGACGACGCTGCGCGCCACGTCGGCCGCGAACGCGGTCTGCTCTGCATGGTTGATGACGACCGGATAGCCCCATTCGTAGTCGATCTCCGCCTCGACGCCCATCCCGCTCGCGAGCGCCGTCACGAGGCCCTTGAAGCGCTCGTCCATCAAGCGGCGGATGTCCTCGTCGAGCGTGCGCACGGTGCCGCCGATGATTGCGGTCTGCGGAATGATGTTGTCGGCGGTCGTCCCCGCGTGAAAGCGCGTGATCGACAGCACCGCGCTTTCGACCGGATCGACGTTGCGCGCCACGATCGTCTGCAGCGCGGTCACGATCTGCGCGCCGGCGATGATCGGATCGACGCATTTGTTCGGCCGCGCGGCATGGCCGCCGAGGCCCTTCAGGCGCACCTCGAAGGTGTCGGCGGCGGCCATCACGGCGCCGGTGCGCGTCGCGACCGTTCCGAGCGGCAGGCCCGGCGCATTGTGCAGGCCGTAGACCTCCTCGATGCCGAAGCGCTCCATCAGGCCGTCGTCGACCATCGCGCGGCCGCCGGCCCCGCCCTCCTCGGCCGGCTGAAAGATGACGATGGCCGTGCCGGCGAAGTTGCGCGTCTCGGCGAGATAGCGCGCCGCGCCCAGCAGCATCGCGGTGTGGCCGTCATGGCCGCAGGCGTGCATCCGGCCCGGAATGGTGGACTTGTGCGGGATTTCGCTGATCTCCTGCAGCGGCAGCGCGTCCATGTCGGCACGCAGGCCGATCACACGCTGCGACGGCTCGCGCCCGCGGATGACGCCGACGACGCCGGTCCTGCCGATACCGCTGACGACCTCGTCGACACCGAACGAGGCCAGCAGCTCGGCGACACGCGCGGCCGTCCGATGCACCTCGTAGAGCAGCTCGGGATGCTGGTGGAAATCGCGGCGCCAGACCTTGGCGTCTTCCGCCAGCTCGGCGGCGCGGTTGATGATCGGCATGACGGAGTTCCAGAAAATGAGGAGCACGCCATGGCGACGCGCATGTCATCTCATTGCATGTCGAGCCGCAGCAAAAGACAAGCCACATTCGCTCATGCGATGCTGCGCAGGCTGCATTGCCGCAGCGATGCGGCCGCTCGAAATGCCTGAGCTGATCCTGCTTATGATCGAAGACCGCTCAGCTCGCGCGCGAGGTTGGCCCGCGCCTTCTGGTCGAGGGCAGCGGCAAAGCCCGCATCCGGATAGATCACGGGGCGCCCCGCGAACCGCTCCAGCACGGCTGCGCGCCCGGCGCGGTAGGCGTCGTCCGGCACGTGCGCATATTCGCGCCGGATCGCATCCGCATAGGCGTCGTAGCCGGCCTCATCGGTGCCGAGAATGGCGAGATCGATCGAGACGAGCAGCGCGCCCAGCCGATCGCCGGGCACGACGTCGTGCGTCCGGGTCAGCCGGATCAGGCGTCCGACCTCGTCGCGCAGCTCGGGCGCGACGTGACGCTCGGCAAGGATGGCGCTCTGCTCCTCATTGTCGGAGCGCGTGGGATCATACACGACGTCGTGCCACCAGATCGCCAGCGTCAGGATCTCGCGGTCGCGGACGCTGAGGTCCGCGACGCGATCGAGCTGGGCCAGGCAGTCCCGGACGTGGCGAAGATCATGGTAGTGCCGTCCGGCGGCAGCGTAGGCTTCGACCAGATCGTCATGCGTCATGATGGTGTTCCGCGGCGAGCAGCGCTGGCGCGGCCTCAGCCGGCCGAAGTCAGCACCGTCTCGGTGTGCTCGACATCCGGAGGACTGGCAAAATACTGCCCGACCAGGCCGCGCCATTCGGTGAAGTTCTCCGAGCCGCGGAAATCGACCGTGTGGTTTTCGAGCGTCTCCCACTTCACCATCAGGCGGTAGCGCTGCGGCTTCTCGATCGATTTGTGCAGCTCGAAGCCGTGAAAGCCCTTGGAGCGGCCGAAAGCAGCGCGTGCTTTCGCGACCGCGGCCTCGAAATCCTTCTCCGTGCCCGGCTTGACGTCGATCTGGGCGATTTCCGTGATCATCTTCTGTCGGCCTCCCCTGGTGTGGGCCGCTTGTCTAGCCCAGACATCGGGAGAGCGAAAGCCGCGCCTCAGCTGGACAACACCGCCTGTCCCGACTGCGGCAGGCTGGCAGCGGCGCGCTGGCGGCGGTAGCGGTCGAGCGACAGCGGCAGCTCCGCCGAGGCCTCGACCCGGTTGCGCCCGGAGCGCTTGGCCTTGTAGAGCGCGGTATCGGCGGCCGCGAGCAGCACGTCGAGATCGGTCCCGCCCGGCCCACCGGCGACGCCGATGCTGACGGTGGTGTCCACCGGCTTGTCCTCGGACACCACGCCGGAGGCCGCGAACGCCTCACGGACACGCTCGGCGGCGACCATGGCCTCTTCGATCGAACAGGGCAAAAGTGCTGCGAACTCCTCGCCACCGATCCGCCCCGAGAGATCGGTGAGGCGCAGATTGTTGACCACGACGTTTGCGAACAGCTTCAGGACCTCGTCGCCCTCGGCGTGGCCGAAGCGGTCGTTGATCGACTTGAAATGATCGATGTCGAAGATCAGCACGCTGACCGGGCGCTGCTCGCGCGCCTCGCGCTCGATGAGCTGCGCGGAGGACTCGGCAAAGCCGCGGCGGTTGAGCAGGCCCGTCAGCGGGTCGGTGGTCGCCGCGCGCTTGTGGGCGCTGACGATGCGCTCGGACACCAGCATGAAGATTACGAACACGGTGCCGACCGCATAGAGCACGAGCTCGATCGAAAAGATCGTGACCCAGGCCGCGGCGAAGGCGCCGTCGGAATCGCGCAGCATGTTGCCGAGCAGGATCGGCAGCATCAGGACGAAGCCGTGCATCACCGGCACGATCAGCGCCGGCCAGCGCTTGTGCAAGGTCCGCCGTCGCTCCTGCCACAGCTCGGCCGCGGTCAGCATGGCGTAGATCACGACGATCGCGGCGCCGATCGTCAGCCGCAGCGCCTGCGCCGACGCATCGAGCAGCATGCCGCTGGCGATCCAGACCGTCGCGCCGAGCACGAGCCCAAGCACGCTCGGCGGCTTGCCGTGGAACACGCGCGCGGCATTCCACACCATGGCGGTGGCGATCAGACCGATGGAGCTCAGGAACAGCGACACCACCTCACCATAGAGCTCGCCGATCAGCGTCCACAGCGCGATCGCGACGGCGCCGAGAATATAGGCCGCCCCCCACCAGCGCAGCGCCGGCGTGTTCTCCTGTCGACCGAAATGGAGCAACATGGCGCCAAGCAGCGCCGCGACCATGGTCGCTACGATGTCGAGCGTCATGCTATCAAGCGCCATCGATCACCTCGGTTGCTGCGGCGGCGCGGGAAGTCAGGGTTAGCGCGGCCTTATCGCGATCAACCTAGCGGGCGGTTTGTTGGAAAGAGGTTTGCCTGGGATGCCAAGTTTTCTCGAAAAGCCCGGCGCAACTCGTCAACAAATTGCTGCGCAAGAAATCTGCAAACAGGATTCAAAAATGCCGAGGCAATCCGCGCGACCGCCCGCCCAGATTGCATACGGCACACCCCCCTTCATTGATAGTTGTGCGCCCCCGCGTGCGGAATCAATGGTTTCCCGTCCTGCGGCGAACACTCATCGAAACGATAAGAAACCTTCTCAAATTTGAGATCATCTCTCCCTAACACGTCCCGACCGCGGCGCGATCCGCCGCTCGAGGTGGGGACGACGATGTCTTTCGACGACGATTCATCGAACAACAAGCCGGCCGCAGGCCATCATCCGTCGCGCGGTCCGGAGCCGGTGCAGGGCGTGGACCGCCGCACGCTGCTGCGCAATGCGATGGGCGTTTCCGCGCTCGGCCTCGGCGCCAGCCTGCTGCCCGGCCAGGCGGCGCACGCGCATTGGCGCATGCATCATCACCACCATCACGTCACGACCAGTTTCGCGCTCGCCGTCCTTCCCGATACGCAGTTCTACTCGCGCTATGCAACGTCGGAAGAAGGCCAGGCCTATCAGCGCCAATATGGCAGCACGCCCTATCCGGCGCAGACGCAGTTCATCGTCGACAACGCCGCGAAATACCACATCCCGTTCACCATCCATCTCGGCGACGTCGTCGACCAGTCCAAGCATCCGCAGCAATGGGCGGTCGCCGATGCCGCGATGAAGCTGCTCGAGAACGCCGGCCGGCCCTATTCGGTGCTCGCCGGCAATCACGACGTGCTGTCGGCGCTGGAGTTCGAAAGCGCGACAAGCCAGAGCGCGGGCACAGATGCGCAGCGCGGTTCATCCGAGCCCTATCTCTCATGGTTTCCGACCAGCCGCGCGGCGAAGCAGCGGACCTTCCTGGAGCGCCATCCGAGCGGCTGGCACGAGGCGCATGTGTTCCACGCCTGCGGCGTCAGCTTCATGGTGCTGTCGCTGTCCTGGCGCGCCTCGGATGATGCCATCGCGTGGGCGCGCAGCATGATCGCGCGCCATCCGATGCTGCCGGTCATCCTCGCCAATCACCAGTTGCTCAACATCGCCAATGACGGCGTCAGCCCGCTCGAGGTCGCCTACGGCCAGTATCTCTGGGACAAGCTGATCCGCAGCAACGACCAGATCTTCATGACCCTCAACGGCCACTATCATGGCGGCGCGCTGCTGACGAAGATCAACGACTTCCACAATCCGGTCCACCAGATGGTGGTCGACTATCAGATGGCCTATCAGGGCGGCAACGGCCTGATGCGGCTCTACGAGTTCGACTTCACCCGCAACAAGATCGACGTCGCCTCGTTCTCACCGTGGGTGGTCGCGAAGCCGAAGGACAGCCTGAAGCAGTTCGACCGCGCCTGGCTGACCGAGGACAATCACGATTTCTCCATCGACATCGACTTCCGCCGCCGCTTCGCCCGCTTCACCAATTTCTGCCATCTGCCGGCCTTCGCCGGCACGCCGATCCTGCCGCGCGTCAAGCAGGATCTCTACGCCAACTACACCGAGGCGCCCGAGCCGGTGGTGGTGCCGCCGGCGAACGAGCAGGACTATCCGCTGATCGCCGAGACGGTTGCGCATTGGCGGATCGCCTCGTCGGCGATCGGCAAGGCGGTGGCCGCCGGCACTGCACTGCCGGACCTCACCGCCGCCAACCCGATGCAGCGCGCCTCGCTCGCGGGCGCCGCCCAGGTCGCCGACGTCGTCTTCACCGCCGACAAGCATCGGCTGTCATCGGCGCCGGGCAGCATGCAGTTCCTCAACACGACCAAGCAGGGCGCCGGCCGCTTCAGCTTTTTCACCACGGTAGCCAACGCGCCGATCAACGCGGCGACCTTCGCCAAGGGCTACACCGTCGAAGCCTTCATCAAGATCGATCCGAACTGGAAAGCCAGCGACCACGCCTGGTGCAACATCCTCACCCGCTTCGGCAACCGCGGCTGGCTGCCCGGCTATGCCGGCGGCGACCCGGAATCGCCGCCGATCCTGTTTGCGATCTCGAACCTGCGCGAGGTGCAGTGGGAGATCGTGCCGTCGAGTTCGACCCAGCAGCCGCAGACCGACTGGTCCGGCGAGATCATGCTGAACACCTGGTATCACCTCGCGATCGTCAACGATCCCAAGGACAATTCGACCGTGCTCTACATCGAGGGCGCGCCGGTCGTGCGCAGCGTCATCGGCGGCAACGGCATCGCCTCGACGGCGGCGTCGCAGCCCTGGGCGCTCGGCTGTGGCTGGTGGGACCGCGCTCCGGCGGACGGCTTCATCGGCAGCATCGGCGAGGTCCGCGTGGTGTCGAAGCCGCTGGCACCGAACCAATGGCTGACGGCGCGCCGCGCCAGCGCCTGATCCGCACAGGCTTCACGCAAAACAAAACGGGCGCCCGCGAGGGCGCCCGTTCGTATTGGAGAGCAAGGGATCCGGCCGCAGCCGGACCCAGGAGATCAGCGCTTCGAGAACTGGAAGGAGCGGCGGGCCTTGGCCTTGCCGTACTTCTTACGCTCGACGACGCGCGAGTCGCGGGTCAGGAAGCCGCCCTTCTTGAGGACGCCGCGCAGCTCCGGCTCGAAATTCGTCAGCGCCTTGGACAGGCCGTGACGGACCGCACCGGCCTGGCCGGACAGGCCGCCGCCGGCGACCGTGCAGATCACGTCGTACTGGCCCTTGCGGGCGGCGACGACCATCGGCTGCTCGATCATCATGCGCAGCACCGGACGGGCGAAGTAGACCTCGATGTCGCGGGTGTTGACGGTGACCTTGCCGGAGCCCGGCTTGATCCAGACGCGGGCGACCGCGTCCTTGCGCTTGCCGGTGGCATAGGCGCGGCCGAACTTGTCGACCTTCTTCTCATACTTCGGAGCGTCGGGAGCCGTGACGGCCCCCTTGAGCTGCGACAGCTGATCGAGAGACTGGATGCTTTCGGCCATCTTATGCGGCCCTCGTGTTCTTGCGGTTCAACTTGGCGATGTCGATCTTCTCGGGGTTCTGCGCTTCGTGCGGATGATCGGGTCCGCCATAGACACGCAGATTGCCCATCTGCACGCGACCGAGCGGCCCGCGCGGGATCATGCGCTCGATGGCCTTCTCGATCACGCGCTCGGGGAAGCGGCCCTCGAGGATCTGGCGCGCGGTGCGCTCCTTGACGTGGCCGACATAGCCGGTGTGCTTGTAGTACACCTTCTGCTCGCGCTTGCGGCCGGTCAGCACGGCGTGCGCGGCATTGACGATGATGACGTTGTCGCCGCAGTCGACGTGCGGCGTGTAGATCGGGAGGTGCTTGCCGCGCAGCCGCATGGCGACCAGCGTGGCGAGACGGCCGACGACCAGACCCTTGGCGTCGATCACGACCCACTTCTTCTGGACCTCGGCCGGCTTTGCCGAAAAGGTTTTCATGAGAGATATCCGTGACAGGGAGAATGCGGCGCGGGTGACGCACCGAACTGGTCGCAGCTTCTAGAGAAGCGGCCTGCATTCGTCAACGCCATTGGCGTCAAATTAATGCAACAAAAACAGTAGCTTGCAAATATGGTGCAATAATACCCTCGAAAACCCTACGCATTCGGAATGGAATAGGTCGCCGTGACATGGGCGATCGGATCGGGCGATTCCCCTGACAGCAGCGTGACTTCGCCGACCGCGAGCCGCTTGCCGAGCTTGAGCAGCCGCGCCTCCGCCAGCACATCGGCGCCGGCCGCGCCCTTGCGCAGGAAGTTGATGTTGAGATTCGTGGTCACGGCAAGACCGACCGGGCCGATCGCCGACAAGAGCACCACGTACATCGCGAAATCGGCCAGCGCCATCAATGTCGGCCCGGAGACGGTGCCGCCGGGGCGCAACATGCGCTCATTGAAGCGCTGGCGCATCCGGCAGCTCTTGCCGTCGGCGCTCTCGATCGAAATGTCACCGCCGGTGCGGAACGCCTGGGGAAATTCCGCGTGCAGGAACGTTTCCAGCTCCGCGATGGTCATCTTCGCCGTCATCTCTCCCCCTGCTCTCGTCGTTGCTCATCTGTTACATTAGCTGCATCGATGCGCCCATATGGAAATCGCAATGTCCGTCCCTGCCCTCGCCGACGCCGCCGATACGCCGATTCTGTTGCGCGAGATGGCGGGCCCCGTCGCCGTGCTCACGCTCAACCGCCCGGCACAGCGCAACAGCCTGTCGGAGCCGCTGATCGCAGAGCTGCATCGGGCCCTGGCCGAGATCGGCGCCGACAAGGCCGTGCGCGCCGTGGTGATCGCGGCGAATGGCCCTGCGTTCTGTGCCGGCCATGACCTCAAGGAACTCACCGCGCATCGCAGCGAGGCCGACCGCGGCCGCGCCTTCTTCGCCCGGCTGATGAACGCCTGCAGTGCGATGATGCAGGCGATCGTGCATCTGCCCAAGCCGGTTGTCGCGTCCGTGCAGGGCATCGCCACCGCCGCCGGCTGCCAACTGGTCGCGAGCTGCGATCTCGCCGTCGCCTCCGAGCGCGCCTCGTTCGCCACGCCCGGCGTCGACATCGGCCTGTTCTGCTCGACGCCGATGGTGGCGCTGTCGCGCAACGTACCCCGCAAGCAGGCGATGGAGATGCTGCTGACCGGCGAGCCGGTTCCCGCTGTCCGCGCCCGCGAATTGGGCCTCGTCAACCGCGTGGTCACGGCCGGCACGGAACGCGACACCGCGATTGCGCTGGCACAACAAGTGGCGCGCAAATCGGCCTATACGATCAAGCTCGGCAAGGAGGCATTCTACCGCCAGGCCGAGATGAGCCTTGCCGACGCCTATCGCTATGCGGCAGAGGTGATGACCGAAAACATGCTCGCCCGCGACGCGGAAGAAGGCATCGGCGCCTTCATCGAGAAGCGGACGCCGAATTGGCGGGACGAGTGAAGCTCGCCCTGCTCTCTCCTTCGTCATTGCGAGCGCAGCGAAGCAATCCAGAGTCCCGCCCGAGCCCCTGGATTGCTTCGTCGCAAGTGCTCCTCGCAATGACAGAAACTGAAACTGGCTCGTCATTCCGGGGCGCACGAAGGGCGAGCCCGGAATCCATAACCACGATCGGGAGTATGGATTCCGGGCTCGTGCTGCGCACGCCCCGGAATGACAGCAACTAACAGATTGCACCGCTCATGAATCACGACACCTATCCCGACGACTACATCCGCGGCATTCTCAACGGCGTGAAGGTGATCGCGATGGTCGGCGCCTCGCCGTCGGAGATCCGGCCGAGCTTCTTCGCCTTCAAATATCTGGTGCAGCGCGGCTACGACATGATCCCGGTGAACCCCGGCCATGTCGGCAAGAGCCTGATGGGCCGCCCCTTCGTCGCCTCGCTCGCCGACATTGGCCGCCCGCTCGACATGGTCGACATCTTCCGGAGCTCGCAGCACATCATGCCCGTCGTCGACGAGGCGCTGAAGCTCTCACCTTTGCCGAAGGTGATCTGGATGCAGCTCGGCGCGCGTGACGATGCGGCGGCCGAAAAAGCCGAGGCCGCTGGACTGAAGGTCGTGATGAACCGCTGCCCCAAGATCGAATATGGCCGGCTGTCGTCGGAGATCTCCTGGATGGGCGTCAACTCGCGCACCATCAGCGCCAAGCGCGCGCCGATCCCGACGCAAGGGATGCGGCTGTCGCTGAACCGCACCAGCGTCGGCGGCGGCACGACGGCCGCGGCCGACCGCGCCGCGAAGGACAGAAGCGATCCCGCCTGACGCATCTGCGAAAGGAACGTGTCGCGACGACGGCGCGACACAGCAGCGCATTTCAAATCGGAGCGATCGGCGCCGGCAGCCTTGACGCCATCCTGGCCGCTGGCAAATGTCCTCCGCCGGGATGACGCGGAGGCGCACGATGCGCGCTATCGACACCGTCTCCCATCATCGATCCCTGCGCCAGCCGGCGCCGGCGCGCAACGGATCAAGCCAAGAGGAAACACCATGACCGAACGTAGCCCGGGATTTGCCACCCTCGCCATTCACGCCGGCGCCCAGCCCGACCCGACCACCGGCGCGCGGGCGACGCCGATCTATCAGACCACGTCGTTCGTGTTCAACGATGCCGACCACGCCGCCTCGCTGTTCGGGCTGCAGGCGTTCGGCAACATCTATACCCGCATCGGCAACCCGACCAACGCCGTGCTCGAGGAGCGCGTCGCTGCGCTCGAGGGCGGCACCGCCGCGCTGGCCGTGGCCTCTGGCCATGCCGCGCAGGTCGTGGCGCTGCAGCAGTTGCTGTCCCCCGGCGACGAGTTCATCGCCGCGCGAAAACTCTATGGCGGTTCGATCAACCAGTTCACGCATGCGTTCAAGAGCTTTGGCTGGAACGTGGTGTGGGCCGACACCGATGACGTCGCGAGCTTCGAGGCGGCGGTGAGCCCGCGCACCAAGGCGATCTTCATCGAGTCGATCGCCAATCCCGGCGGCACCATCACCGACATCGAGGCGGTCGCGCAGGTGGCGCGCAAGGCGGGCGTGCCGCTGATCGTCGACAACACGCTGGCCTCGCCCTATCTGATCCGCCCGATCGATCACGGCGCCGACATCGTGCTGCACTCGCTGACCAAGTTCTTAGGCGGCCACGGCAACTCGATCGGCGGCGTCATCGTCGACGCCGGCACCTTCGACTGGGCCGGCAGCGGCGACAAATATCCGATGCTGACGCAGCCGCGACCGGAATATCACGGCATTCGCCTGCACGAGACGTTCGGCAATTTCGCCTTCGCCATCGCCTGCCGTGTGCTGGGCTTGCGTGATCTCGGACCGGCGCTGTCGCCATTCAACGCCTTCATGATCCTGACCGGCATCGAGACCCTGCCGCTGCGCATGCAGAAGCACTGCGACAACGCCAAGGCGGTCGCCGAATATCTCAGCAAGCATCCCGGCGTGGCCTCGGTGAACTACGCCGGCCTGCCCGAGGACAGGTATTATACGCTGGCGCGCAAATACTGCCCGAAGGGCGCCGGCGCCGTGTTCACCTTCTCGCTCAAGGGCGGCTACGACGCCGGCGTCAAGCTGGTGTCGAACCTGAAGCTGTTCTCGCATCTCGCCAATGTCGGCGACACCCGCTCGCTGGTCATCCACCCGGCCTCGACCACGCACAGCCAGCTCGACGACGCCGCCAAGATCAAGGCCGGCGCCGGCCCCGACATCGTCCGCATCTCCGTCGGCATCGAGGACAAGGAAGACCTGATCGCCGACCTCGAGCAGGCGCTGAGCGCGTAAGGCGCGTTTCGCTCTGCGGATCGCGCCGCGCATCGGCGTGCGGCGTGACGAGCGCATCTCTCACCACGTCATGGCCGGGCTTGTCCCGGCCATCCACGTCTTCGCCCCGGCAATGACGACGTGGATGCGCGGGCCGTCGCCGCGCCGAAGGGGCTTCGGCCCCGCAGGCGGGACAAGCCCGCGCATGACGAGTAACTGACGGCTGAGACAGCAAGCGGCCCCGAAAACAAAGAGAGCGCGGGCGGCCCCCTGGGCTTCCGCGCTCTCCTTCGTCCCACGGCCGGGCCGTTGCCGGCTTCTCGGACCGCGCCCTCGTTAACTCCAGGTGATCATCTCATCAGCTGCAACAGGCGCGCGTGCATCTGGCCGGCCAGTGGCAGCGCGGAGGCCGCGATCAGCCGGCTTGCCGACAGCGCCTGCAGTCCTGCGGCGCCCTCGTCGATGGCAGCGAGTTCAGCGTTGACTGAGCCGGTCCGTGATTGGAGATTTTGGCGCGCCGACGCCGAAAACATGATCACCGACATGCTCGAAACCTTCTGGTCTGAGACTCTGATGAAATGCAGCAGAGGTTTTCGCGCCCGGACGCAGCGGCCGGGCTGCATTCGGCCGACCTTCAAAATCGCCGGCAGCAGTAAGCTTGCACCCGCAGAACTTAACAAAAGCTGAAAATGCCCGTCCTTCTACGGATGATTGCAGCCAACTGTCGGATGCCGGAAGGATTTCGTTAACCATACCCGGCTCATCCTGCCGCCTGTGGAATCGCCTTCCGGACCCGCGTGAAAGCAGCGGTGGATGTATCGCGAAGCGCCGACGCCACCCGAACAGAAGTCGAGGAGAGCAGGATGCGAACGTTGGTGATCATGATGCTGCTGGCGGCCATCGCGGCGAACGGCGTCGTGCTCGCGGCCGACCTGCCGGCCGTCCACGACAAGATCGTGCACACCAAGGCCCGCCGCGCCGTGAGAGCGCCGCCGCCGACGGTCGTCGTCGTCAGGGACCAGGACTCGCTGATCTCCCCGATGTGGCCCTCGACGCCGCTGCTGTTCGGCCGCCAGGAGCTGCCCGGCTATTACGGCCGCGCCTTCTCCTACGACTACCAGGGCCCCTATTACGGCGGCGAAGGCTACACCAACTACATGTTCCGCCTGCCCTACGCGTGCGGCGTGTACGGGTATTGCTGAGCGGGGTGCCGTTGGCATGTAAGTAGCCTGGATGAGCGAAGCGACATCCGGGACGACAAGGACGAGCTCCCGCATACCGCCAAGGCTCGTACGGATGACCGCAATAGACGCCTATTTTGCGTAGGCACCGCCATAGCGCCCCGCGCGGATGCTCGCCAGGATTTCGGCTTCACGCTGCTCCTGCGCGCGGGCGGACTCGAGCAGTTCGGATGCGATCGCCGGCGCGAAAGCGACCACTCCGTCGGCGTCGGCAACCACGATATCGCCTGGCGTGACGATCATGCCGCCAATCGACACCGGCACGTTGATCGCACCCGGACCGTTCTTGTAGGGGCCACGGTGATTGACCGCACGCGCGAACACGGGGAAGTCGGAATTCATCAGCACGCCGGAATCCCTGATCGCACCGTCGACGACGATCCCGGCCGCGCCGCGTTCCCTCGCGATGGCGGCGATGATCTCGCCGACCAATGCCCGCGTCTCGTTGCCTCCGCCATTGACGACGAGGACGTCGCCAGGCGTGATGAGATCGAGCGCGCGATGAATGAAGAGATTATCCCCCGGCGCCGTATTCACGGTCAGCGCGATCCCGGCCATCGGCGAGCCCGTATAGAATGGCCGTAGACTGGCTGCACCAGGCAACCGCTGAAGGTTGTCACTGATCACGGCCGTGGAAACGCTCTTGAACGCGGCGACGACCGCCGCATCGATCGGCGCACCAGGCTGCGCTTGTCCCTCACCCATTCTCGCTCCCCGTCTTGCACAGTCCAGAGCGTCGCTCGATGGCGCCCCGCCTCGGCGGTGTAGGACTCGCCTTGAATTCAGAAAACCGATAAATGGAGATATCGATCCATCTCTTTTTTGAATGCGAACATGGTCACCCTGAAGCAGCTAGAAGCTTTGAACTGGATCGCGGAGCTCGGCACGTTCGAACGCGCCGCGGCCAAGCTGAACACGACGCAATCGGCGATCTCGAAGCGCATCCAGGAGCTCGAGGCCTCCGCGCGCGTTCCGCTGTTCGATCGCAGCCAGCGCGGGGCTCGTCTGACCGAACGTGGCGAGCAGATTCTTGCTCTTGGCCGACAGATGTTGGCGTTGCAGGACCAGATCCTGGAGTTGAAGGACGGCCGGCAGTCACCGGCCCGCCGTCTGCGGCTTGGGGCGACGGAGCTGTCAGCGCTGACATGGCTGCCGCGTCTGGTTTCGGCCATTCGCGAAGCCCATCCGGCGGTGATGATCGAGCCTGAAGTCGAAACCTCCCGAAGCCTCTACGATCGGCTGATCGAGGGCAGCCTCGATCTCGTCGTCATCCCGGACGTCTTCTCTGACCCGGAGGTGACGTCGCTGCGGCTTGCCGAAGTGCAGAACGTGTGGACGGCGCGCCCCGGCCTGGTCAGATCGCGCCGGAGCCTCGATTTCGACGAGCTTGGTCATCATACGATTCTGATGCAGGGCCGTCGCTCGGGCTCCGGCCTCTTCGTCAACAAATGGCTCGCGGCCAACGGCGTCTCCTTCAAGCGCGCCATCTCAGTCGACAATCTGACCGCGCTGGTCGGGCTCGCCGTGGCCGGCCTCGGCATCAGCTATCTTCCGCAACGCTGTTTTCGTCCTCTCTTCGAGCAGAAGAAGCTGGTCATCCTGCCCGTCAAGCCGACGCTGCCTGCCGTGCCCTATGCGGCCATGTATCGCAACGACAGACCCTCGGCCTTCGCGGCCGCCGTAGCGGATCTGGCGCGCCAGACCTGCGATTTCGGCCGTCAACTCGAAGGTTAGACCGGGCATGTGAACCCGGCGACGACGCCCGGCGCGGCGATCCATCACCTCCAGGAATGAGAAAGAAGGCGGTTTTATCCCTTTTCATCCAGGCCGGAGGCAGCGAGGCTGCATCGCCGCTGCGCGTGCAACGCTGCACGCGCGAAGAGGATTGCTGCGAGGAGAGGCTTTGATGCGCATTTGGGGACTTCTGCTGACGGCAGCGCTCGCTGCAAACGCCGCCGGCGCCGAGGAGCTGACGGGCACGCTCCAGAAGGTCAAGGAGACAAACAGGATATCGATCGGCTTCCAGGAATCGTCGGTGCCGTTCAGCTATCTCGACGGCAACCAGAAGCCGGTGGGCTACGCGCTCGACATCTGCGCCCGGATCGCGGAAGCGGTCAAAAAGGAGCTTGGGCTTCCTAACCTCACGATCGAAACCGTCCCGGTGACGTCATCCAATCGCATACCGCTGATGACGAACGGCACGATCGACCTCTTGTGCGCCTCCACCACCAACAACGCCGAGCGCCAGAAACTCGTGGCCTTTGCCAATACGCATTTTCTCAGCGCCACACGCTTTGGAGCCAAGAAGTCGCTCTCGCTCCAGACGATCGACGACCTGAAAGGAAAGACGGCCGTCGCGATCGCCGGATCGACCAATATCGCGCAGCTGAACAAGGTCAATGTCGAACGCAAGCTCGGCATCAACATCGTGCCGGCCAAGGATCAGGCCGAAGCGTTCCTGATGCTGGAGACCGACCGGGCTCAGGCCTATGTGCTCGATGACGTCCAGCTCGCGGTCGCCATCGCGCGGTCGAAGGACCCGGCGGCGTACATGATCAGCAGCGACGCATTCTCCAAGCCCGAACCTTTCGGCATCATGCTGCGCAAGGACGATGCGCCGTTCAAGGCCATCGCCGATCGCGTCACGGCCGAGCTCTATCAGAGCCCCGCCATCGAGGCGCTCTACAAGAAGTGGTTCGAGTCACCCGTGCCGCCGACCGGGATCAACTTCAACTACCCGATGCCGGCTCCCTTACGCGCCGCGTTCAAGTCGCCCAGCAGCAGTCCCGACCCGGACGCGTATGCGCCCGATTGAAGCTCGCGATGTCAGGGCCAACAGCAGCGGCGGAGACTAGCCTCATCCGCCGCAGTCGCCTGCGACGGACGGCCCTCGGCTATTGCCAAGATCAGCGGCGGCGGCACTCCTGACGGCAGATTGTCTTGCGGCTTCTCGCAACGTCGCCCTTGCCAACTTCGGCAAATCAGCATATTCTGCGTTTGTTCCTGTCCAGCCGAGGGGCGCTTCCGGATCGTCCAGTTGCGTGGGATTGGGAATGCGGTGGACGTGGCGGGCCGTGCGCGGGCTTCAAGCTTGCGCGGACGAGCGGCGTGTCACGGACGGCGAAATCGCGTGGTCCTGGCGCCCCGACGCTGGCGCTAAGTCTCGTGTCGGTGCTCACGCATCGCATGAGGTGACGGGGGCAAGACAGCCCGGTCCCCGGGGAGATCGCGTATAAGCGTTAAAACCATCGCGCGGGGAAGGCCGGGGGCGGGCTCAAGCGGTGGTCGCAACACCAAGTGTTTTCATTCGTGACAGCAGCTCGTCAAGCGCCTCTGCTGGAGTTTTCCATCCTAGCGTCTTTCTCGGTCGGGAATTGAGCGCTGCGGCCACGGCGGCGATCTCGTCAGCATCGTAGACGCTCAGATCGGTACCTTTCGGGAAGTACTGCCGCAGCAGGCCATTCGTGTTCTCGTTCGTGCCACGTTGCCAGGGGCTTCTTGGATCGCAGAAGTAGATCTGAAGGTCTGTATCGATCTTGAGGTCACTGTGTTGAGCCATTTCGGTCCCCTGATCCCAGGTTAGCGAGCGGCGGAGTTCTTTGGGCAAGGTGACGATGGTGCGCGTGATCGCATCGCGTACCGCTTCAGCTCCGTGTCCGGAGAGCGCAGGCCCATCCTTCGTACGTGGGCCGTCGTCAAACCCCGGCAACCGTGGAAGGTGTAGGAGCATTGTAAACCGCGTGCTGCGTTCGACCAGCGTGCCGATTGCCGAGCTGGCGGAGCCGACGATCAGATCTCCTTCCCAATGTCCCGGCACAGCTCGATCCGCGACTTCGGCCGGACGCTCACTGATCATGATCTCCGGCGATATGAAGCCTTTGCTGCGCTTCCGCGTACGCGCTCGGGGCACGCGCAGCGCACGTCCCGTTCGCAAACAGGACGACAACTCGCGTTTCAGCGCTCCTCGGCCCTGAACAAAAAGCGCCTGGTAAATGGCTTCGTGGCTGATGCGCATCGCCTCGTCATCCGGGAAGTCGATCGGCAAGCGCCGGGCAATCTGCTCGGGACTCCACGCTTTCGTCCACCCCTGATCCTGGCTAGAGCCCGCACGACCGGCCTTCCGCCGAACGCCGCCTGGAGGCGCGACAAACCCTGCAAGCCGCTCTTCAACATAAGCGCGCAAGGCGGCGTTGCTTGCAAGCTTGCTCGGCTTAGGACGCCGGGCCGATCGATCTGCATGCCACTGGGCGGCCGTCGCCCGATAGGCCATCTTGCCGCCGTGCGTGGCTGCATTGCGATCGAGTTCACGGGAGATGGTCGAGGGAGACCGATTGAGGCGCCGTGCTATCTCTCGTACAGAATGGCGCTGCGCATTCAGCAGCGCAATCTCTTCGCGCTCAGAAAAGGAGAGGTGCCGTCCGGAGAGCGGCTTCGCTGAAGGTCGGAACATTGCCGGTGCCACGCCGCCCGCTTTTCGAAATAATCGGGGGCCGACAGCATCCGATAATCCAGCAGCCAGCGCAGCATTCTCGCTGTTCAATCCAGCGGCAATCCCACGCCAAAATTTCTGCTGTTCCGCACGCCCCGCAACTGGTGGGCGCCCCAATGATCCCAGCTTGCCCCGCGTTGACCGTTTCTTTCGAATGCCCATCGCAACCTCCTCATCGAGTGTTGCGACGACCAATTGAATCCACCGGGTGTTCCAGGCCGTACCTGTGGTGACCGCCGCGTGCTTTTTTCTTTGCACGCGGGCCATGGGTGCCGGCCAGGCATCCGGCCTTCCCCGCGCCCTCGCGCATTTCGAGGGTGAAACGACCGGCAAAGCTCGGCGTGATCGCGCGCGAGGATGAAAACTGATGTCTCCACGTCATTGCGAGCGAAGCGACTTGTCCGCCGAAGCTCGAAGAGCGAAGGCGGAAGCAATCCAGAGTCGCGGGCGGGACTCTGGATTGCTTCGTCGCCTTCGGCTCCTCGCAATGACGGAAGAGAAACTCTACCCCACCTGCCCCGCAGCCACCGCCGCCTGCGGCACGGCGACAACAGCCGTACGCCGCGGCGACAGGCGCTCGGCCTGCAGCACGGCGAAGGTCAGCACGATGATCGCGGTGCCCTGATGCAGCAGCGCCAGCGAGATCGGCACCAGCGCGAGCAAGGTCAGAATGCCGAACACCGCCTGCACCAGGATCGCCGCCAGCAGCCGGTGCGCGCCGCGCACGACGTTGCGGCCGGCGCCCGCGCGCATCACGTCGAAGGCGTGCCACGCCGCCAGCGCCAGCAGCATGTAGGCGGTCATGCGATGCATGAACTGCACCGTCAGGTCATTCTCGAACAGGTTGATCCACCACGGCGACTGGATCCACAGATTGGCCGCCTTCGGGATCAGGCTGCCGTCGATCTCAGGCCAGGTGTTGTAGACGAGGCCGGCGCGCAGGCCGGCCACCAGCGCGCCGAGATAGAGCTGCACGAAGGTGACGCCGACCAGCAGCCAGGCCGTCAGCCGCAGCCGCGCCGGCACCTCGGCCTCCTCGCGCGGCGCGAGCCGGCGCAGGGTCCAGACGATCGACGCGTAGATCAGCAGCGCCAGCGCGAGATGCGTCGCGAGACGGACCGGCGCCACCTCGGTGCGCTCGGTGAGGCCCGAAGCCACCATCCACCAGCCGACCGCGCCCTGCAGCGCGCCGAGGCCGAAGATCAGCCACAGTCTGCGGCCGAGCGGCCCGGAGACGGCGCCGCGCCACAGGAACCACAGGAAGGGCAGCAGGTAGACCATGCCGATGACACGGCCGAGCAGCCGGTGGCTCCACTCCCACCAGAAGATGGTCCTGAACTGGTGCAGGGTCATGCCGGCGTTCATCTGCCGGTACTGCGGAATGGTCTTGTAGGCCGCGAAGGCGTCGCTCCAGGCCTGCTCCGACAACGGCGGCAACGTGCCGGTGACCGGCTTCCATTCGACGATCGACAGCCCGGATTCGGTCAGCCGCGTGGCGCCGCCGACCAGCACCATCAGCGCGATCAGGCCGGCCACTACGAGCAGCCAGATGCGGATCGCGGCGAGATCTCTTGTGCGGGGAACCGTGGTCATGGACGTTGAACGCTCGATTGAACCGGGGCTGACAGGCCCTTATAATCCCGAGGAAATCGCGCGCAAGCCGCGCCGCCCCCAGCCGAGGCTGACAATCCCGTCATGACGATCCGCACCCGCAAACTGATCGGCGCCGTCGCGCTGCTCCTGCTCGCCTTCGCCTGGTCGATGATGGGCATGGTGATGGCGCAATTCCCCCTGATCGCCAACTCCGGCTGGCTGCAGGCGGTCTATTACGTCGTCGTCGGCATGGGCTGGGTGCTGCCGGCGATGCCGATCGTGAGCTGGATGCTGCGCCCGGATCCGGAGCGGCAGCAGGGCTGATCAGCCGAGATCGAGCTTCGGCTGCGGCGCGGATTTTTCCCGCGGCAGGGTGATGCCGGCCATCAGCACCTTCAATGCGCGCAGCGAGCGCGAGCGGCCGTCCCAGGCGATCCGCGGCAGCATGTGCAGATGGGTGCGGCCCTCGCTCTGCACGACGCCTGGCATCGTCGAGGCCGCGCTGACGAAGCCCGCCTGCTCCGCAAGCACGACGTCGCTGCGGCGGAACGAATAGCGGTCGCCGAACGGATACGCCATGTGCCGGACCGGTCGGCGCAGCGCCGTCTCCAGCACCGCCTTGCCCATCGTGATCTCGCGCTGGGCGTCGGCATCCCTGAGATTGGCGAGCACGGGATAATGCACGGTGGCGCTGCCGATCGTGACGTTGGAATCGGCGGCGAGCCGGGCGATGTCGGCCCAGTCCATCGAGGACTCGCGGCTCAGGGCGGCGAGATCGACCGAGTGGCGCGAGCAGAGGTCGCGGATCGCGTTCGACAGTTCGGCCGGCGGCAGCTTGCGCAGCCAGCCCGCGAGGTAGGCGAACAGCTCGTATTTTTCGGCCGTCGTGGACACATTGAAGCGCTGCTCCCGATGCTCGATCACGAGGCTGATGCGGGCCTCGCGCGCGATCACGGCCTCCAGCGCCAGCCACCAGGCCTCGCCGAGCCCATCGGGGAAGGCCGAGGGCACGTAGATGGTGAACGGCACGCCGTGGCGGGCGAGCACAGGATAGGCATGCGTGATCACGTCCTTGGAGGCGCCGTCGAAGCTCAGGCAGGCGAAGCGACGGCTTTCGGGCAGCCGGACCGACCGGTCGCAGGCCTCGTCGAGCGAGACGATCTCATAGCCCCAGCGCTTCAGCGCCCGGATCACTTTGTCGAGGAAAACGGGCGTGATCTCCGCGCACTTCAGCGGCTGAAACGCCCCCTTGCGCCGCGGCCGCACCCGCTCGAACCGCAGCACGGCACCGGCGCCGCCCGTGGCCCGCGACGCGAGCAGCGTGCGTCCGCTGAAATAGGCCAGCTCGAGCCGGGCGCTGCGCAGCCACCTGTTGTCCGACGACAATTCCCGCGCCCCTTCCCCGAATCCCACTTGAAACCAGACCGTCCGCGCCCACCTGATGCTTTCAGACCATGGCGCCATCGCGTCATGGTCGCCACCATCCGATGATAGCGGTCATCCGCCGTCAAGATCGCGTGGCCGATGCCGATTTGAACAGGTCTTTGTTTGTGTCTTTCCCGATTTGGGACGAAGTCATTGCCATTACCTTTTGTTGAGACTTCTTTGCGAGGGTCTCCCGACGTCAAGCAACAAATTTCCACGACAACGCGAGCTGCGCGATGACCATGGCCGCCGTGATCGAGAGCCGGACGGCGCAGGCGCCCGCGCGGCGACTGCCTTCGGGGCTCGCGCGGGTCGACATCGTGTCCGATCTGGCTGCCGCCGAGCCGGTCTGGCGCGCGCTCGAAGTCCCCGAACATGTCTCGACGCCCTACCAACGCTTCGACCTGCTCGGCGCATGGCAGCGCGACGTCGGCGCGCGCGAGCATGCGACGCCTTTCATCGTCGTCGGGCGTGATGCCGAGCAACGCCCGCTGCTGCTGCTGCCGCTGACGTTGCGGCACGCCTGCGGCGTCCGCATCGCCACCTTCATGGGCGGCAAGCATACGACGTTCAACATGCCGCTGATGGATCGCGAATTCGCCACGCGCGCCAGCGCCGGCGATCTCGACGTCCTGCTCGCAGGGTTGCGCGACCGCGGCGGTGTCGACGTGCTCGCCTTGACCCAGCAGCCGCAGCGCTGGCGCGATCTCGCCAATCCGCTGGCGCAATGGCCGCACCAGTCGTCGGTGAACGACTGTCCGGTCCTGCTGATGCCGCCGGGGGCCGCACCGACGGCGCTGTTGTCGAATTCGTTCCGAAAGCGGCTGAAGAGCAAGGAAAAGAAGCTGCAGGCGCTGCCCGGCTATCGCTACATGGTCGCGAGCAGCGACGCCGAGATCGCCGAGCTGCTCGACTGGTTCTTCCGCACCAAGCCGGTCCGCATGGCCGAGCAGAGGCTGCCGAACGTATTTGCCGAGCCCGGCGTCGCGGCCTTCGTGCGAAGCGCCTGCATGGCAAAACTCGACTGCGGGCATCGCGCCATCGATATCCACGCGCTGCGCTGCGATGCCGAGATCATCGCATTGTTTGCCGGCGTAGCCGACGGGGCGCGCTTCTCGATGATGTTCAACACCTACACGCTGTCGGAGAATGCGCGCTGGAGCCCCGGGCTGATCCTGATGCGCTCGATCATCGATCATTACGCGCGAGAGGATTTTCGCGCCCTCGATCTCGGCATCGGATCTGACGACTACAAGCGGATGTTCTGCAAGGATGACGAGCCGATCTTCGACAGCTTCATGCCGTTGACCGCGCGGGGCCGCGTCGCCGCAACGACGATGGCTGCGGTCGGACGGGCCAAGCATGCCGTCAAGCACAGCCCTGCCCTGTTCCGTCTGGCACAGCAGCTGCGCGGCGCGCTGCAAGCGCGTAGCGGCGCCGCCCAGGTGGACGAAAAGGCCGACGAGAAGGCCGGAGATTAGGCGGCGACGCCGCGCGGCCCCGGCTGGTTGCGGTTGGCGCCTCCGGCCGGTGCCTTCAGCATGGTGACGGCGCCGAAGCCGACCTCGCGCAGCTGCTCGCTCATCTGGCTGCGCGCCTCGGCAGGCATGTTGGGATCGGGCACGACAATGGCGCGCGCGCCCGCGGTCAAAAGCTCGGCCGGCAGGTCGGAGGCGTTGCCGGCGTCGAGCAGCACGTGGTCGTAGACGCGCAACAGCGCATCGATCGCGAGCGCGAGCCGCGGCGATTGCAGTTGGCTGCGGTCGGCGCCGGGGCGGCCGGCGTTGACCAGATGCAGCCGCGAGGCCTGGTCCTTGGTGATGATGGACGCAAACGATGCCTCACCCAGCATCAGCTCGATGAGGCCGGGCGCGGCCGGATCGACCGAGACGCCTGCAAGCAGTTGCGGGCTGCCGGCGAGGTCGACCAGCACCACGCGCGTCTGCGCTGCCATGGTGCGGGCGATCGCGAGCGCGGTGGACGTGACGGCCTCGCCGCCGGCCGTACCGAGCACGGTGACCTTGCGGGCGCCCTCGCCCGCGGCAAGCAGATCGGATGCGAGCTGCTCGAACTCGTTCATCGGCGGCGGCGCCGGCTTCACCGGCTCGGCCGACGGCGCCTCGGCTGGCTGCATGGCCGTGGGGGGCGGCGGTATCGAAGCCGGACGCGCGGCCTCAACCGGCGCCGGCGTCGAAGGTGGTGCAACGGCCGGCGATGCGGAGACCGTACGCGGGGCGATCATCGGCTCGACCCGCGCCGCGAGCACCATGACGTCGGCCATGCTGCTCATGGCCGGGACGGCTGGGCCCACCGCACGCGGAGCCGTGAGGCGCAGCAGCTCGCCGGTGATGACCACGCCCGAGGTCAGCATCAAGGTCGCCAATGTGGCGATCAGCACGATCGGCAGCTTCTTCGGGTACGCCGGCGTGTTGGACAGCACCGCCCGCGAGATGATCCGCCCATCCGCGGGCGGGGTGTCGAGCGACTCACGGGTGTTCGCCTCGCGGTACTTGGCGAGATACGATTCCAGCAGGTCGCGCTGCGACTTGGCATCGCGCTCCAGCGCCCGCAGCTGGACATCGAGGCCATTGGTGGAGGTGGCCTGCTTCTTGGCCTGATCGAGGCTCTGGCTCAGCATCTGCACCCGCCCGTCGGCGATTCGCGCGTCGCTGTCGAGCGAACGCGAGATCTTGCCGGCCTCGTCGCGGATCTGGCGGTCGAGATCAGCCAGTTGCGCTTTCAGCTCCTTGATGCGCGGGTGATTGTCGAGCAGCGTCGACGACTGCTCCGCGAGCTGCGCGCGCAGACTTACGCGCTGCTCGGACAGCCGGCGCATCAGCTCGGAGTTGACCACCTCGGACGCCTCGATCGGCTGGCCGCTCTGCAGCATCTCCCGGATCAGCCGTGCCTTGGTCTCGGCATCCGATTTCAAGGCGCGCGCATTGTTGAGCTGGGTGTTGACCTCGCCCATCTGCTGGTTGGACAGCGACGTGTTGTTGGTCCCCATGAACGAATTCGACTTGGCGCGGAACTCCTCGACCCGCGACTCCGCCTCCTCGACCTTCTTGCGCAGCCCCTGGATCTCCCCAGAGAGCCATTGGCTGGCCGATTTCGCCTGCGCCTGGCGGGCATTCTGCTGAACTACGAGATAGCCATCCGCGATCGAATTCGCGACCTGCGCCGCAAGCGCCGGATCCTGCGACTGGAACTCGACGACGAGGACACGCGATTTGTCCACGGCGTAAACGGTCAAGCGCTCGTAATAGGCGTCCATGACGCGCTCGTCCGGCGTCATGGCGAGCGGATCTTTCACGAGGCCGATCATCGCCGCGACCGACTTCAGCGGCGACACGCCCCGCAGCACAGGATCGAACTCCGGCAGCTCGCCCAGCTTGTTCTTCCTGATGATGTCGCGGGCCAGATCGCGCGACAGGACCAGTTGTACCTGGCTCGTGACCGCCTCGGCATCGAGTGCCGTCCGCTCTTCGGTGCGCTCCCCGTTCGGCCGCACGAATACGTTCTCGCGGCCGTCGATCAGAATCCGCGCTTCGGACTTGTAGCGCGGTGTGATCATGTTGACTGCGGCAATCGACAGAACGAGAGCGAGCAGCGTGGGCAGAAGGATGAAGCCACGCTTTCGCGCCAGGGCACGACCGACCAGCCGGATGTCGAGATCGCCGGCCGGGCCGGGCTCCGCCGACGACGGCGAGCCTGTCACAGGTCGGGCGGAGGCTCCGTCAACCTGTGTCTTCTTGCCGGCACGCCAGAACGCCAACCGCATCATCCACTCCCGCGAGACCCGCGCCACGCCGCCACCATACGTGGTACAATTACACTCTATTAAGGTTGCTGACGGGTTAACCGGAGCGCCTGCAACCTCGCCCTATCGAACAATCGTCATCCTTCGCCATATGCTGCTCGCAACACGTGGAGCTTGCGCCAGATCGTCACAATGCTGGTGCGAGCTTGCCTGGCAGTGACGACAAGTGAGACTTTGTTAACCATCAAGCCTCTATCGAGGTTGGAGCTATCGATATTCAGCGACGAGAGGCGCCCGTGCTTCCGCTATCCGCCAGTCGTCAGATCAGCTCGCGCAGCGGCGCCTGGCAAAACCAAGCGCAAGCCGAGGGCGCGGGCGAGTTCGACATGGCACCGTCGCAGAACAAACCTCTCAAAATCCTTCACGCGGTCAGAGCTCCCGTCGGCGGCATCTTTCGGCACATCCTCGACCTTGCCAACGGCCAGGTCGATCGCGGGCATGACGTGGGCATCATCGCGGACAGCCTGACCGGCGGCGAACGCGCCGATGCCGCGCTGGCCCAGATCGCGCCTCGCCTGACACTCGGCGTGCACCGCATTCCCATCCATCGGGAGCCTTGGCCGAGCGACATTCTGGCACTCCGCCGGTTCCATCGCCTCTCCCGCGCGCTCGCCCCCGACGTGCTGCACGGCCACGGCGCCAAAGCCGGCGCGTTCGTACGCCTGCTGCCGCATCGGCCAGGAACGATCCGCATCTACACGCCTCACGGCGGCTCGCTGCACTACCCGCTCGACACGCTCAAAGGCGCGCTGTACGGCCGGCTTGAACGTGCGCTGATGAACCGGACGGATCTCTTCCTGTTCGAGAGCGCCTTCGCCCGCGATACCTATGAGCGCATGATCGGCCATCCCAACGGATTGGTGAATTGCGTCTTCAACGGCGTCACCGCAGGCGAATTCGACCCGGTCACGCCGGCCCAGGACCAGACCGACCTGGCTTATGTCGGCGAGTTCAGGCACATCAAGGGCACGGATCTGCTGATTGACGCTGTCGCGCAGTTGCGCTCCCGTGGCCGGCCGCTGACGCTGACCTTGGGCGGCGACGGCGAGGAGATGTCGAAGCTCAAAGCTCAGGTCGAACGCCTCGGTCTTGCGGCCGCGGTGCGTTTCATCGGCCATGTGAAGGCCCGCGACGGATTTTCCAAGGGACGACTGCTCGTCGTTCCCTCGCGTGGCGATTCCATGCCTTATGTCGTGATCGAGGCGGGAGCCGCTGGGGTTCCGATGATCGCGGCGAGGGTCGGCGGCATCCCCGAGATCTTCGGAGCGCACGACGACGCGATGTTCATGCCAGGCAACGCGACCGCGCTGGCCGACGCCATTGCAGCCGCACTGGACGATCCGGCTACCGCGCAACTGCGCGCCAAGGCGCTGCGCGAGCGGATCTTCCAGCATTTCTCGCAGAAGGCGATGGTCGAGGGCGTGCTCGACAGTTACCGCGAGGCGTTTACCAAGACCTGACGTCATTTACCATCGCTAACCGTTTCTTCCGATTTGGCCCTTAATCCCGCCGGTGGGGAATTTCCCCCGGCGCTATCAGCGCTTACATGACCACAAATACTAACAAACATAATCCGGGCTTGTACGACTGTGGAACCGATCAACGCTCGCTCGATGTTGGATGCTGCTGCGGCCACGGCCGCATCGACGGCCGCGGCAGGCAAGCCGGCCGTTGAACGGCGTCGCCGCCTGTCGCCGGCGGCTCTCGCGGTCGCCAATCAGAAGGTTCACCGCGCCTACTCTCCAATCGTTCTCGCCGGCATCGTTCGCATCACCGATTTCGTGCTGCTGAGCGTCGTCGGCAGCGTCATCTATTTCGGCTACGTGGTTCCGCTCAGCGGCTTCCATTGGGAGTATCTCGTTGCCATTCTCGGCCTGGCCGTGACCACGGTGGTGTGCTTCCAGGCCGCCGACATCTACCAAATCCAGGTCTTCCGCGCCCAGGTGCGGCAGATGACCCGGATGATCTCGTCCTACTGCTTCGTCTTCCTGCTGTTCATCGGACTCTCCTTCTTCGCCAAGATCGGCAACGAAGTCTCCCGTCTCTGGCTCGCCGCGTTCTTCTTCGTGGGGCTCGGCGCGTTGATCGCGAGCCGCGTCGTGCTGCGCAACCTCATCCGCAGCTGGGCCAGACAAGGACGCCTCGATCGCCGGACCATCATCGTCGGCGCCGACCAGAGCGGCGAGGACTTGGTGCGTGCCCTGAAGGCGCAGGACGACTCCGAGATCGAGATCCTCGGCGTGTTCGATGACCGCAACGACTCCCGCGCGCTCGAGACCTGCGCTGGCGTGCCGAAGCTCGGCAAGGTCGATGATATCGTCGAGTTCGCGCGCAGAACCCGCGTAGACCTGGTGCTGTTCGCGCTGCCGATCTCGGCGGAAACCCGCATCCTGGACATGCTGAAAAAGCTGTGGGTGCTGCCGGTCGACATTCGCCTTTCGGCCCATACCAACAAGCTGCGCTTCCGGCCGCGCTCCTACTCCTATCTGGGCGCGGTCCCGACGCTCGATGTGTTCGAGGCCCCCATCACCGACTGGGACCTGGTGATGAAGATGCTGTTCGACCGGCTGGTCGGCGGCCTCATCCTGCTGCTCGCGCTTCCGGTGATGGCGCTGGTCGCGCTCGCGATCAAGCTCGACAGCCCGGGGCCGGTGCTGTTCCGGCAGAAGCGGTTCGGCTTCAACAACGAGCGCATCGACGTCTTCAAGTTCCGTTCGCTCTATCACCACCAGGCCGACCCCACGGCGTCCAAGGTCGTCACCAAGAACGATCCGCGCGTGACCCGCGTCGGCCGCTTCATTCGCAAGACCAGCCTCGATGAGCTGCCGCAACTGTTCAACGTGGTGTTCAAGGGCAACCTCTCGCTGGTCGGTCCGCGGCCGCACGCCGTGCAGGGCAAATTGCAGAACCGGATGTTCGACGAGGCCGTCGACGGCTATTTCGCCCGCCACCGCGTCAAGCCCGGCATCACCGGCTGGGCGCAGATCAACGGCTGGCGCGGCGAGATCGACAACCAGGAGAAGATCCAGAAGCGGGTCGAGTTCGATCTCTACTACATCGAGAACTGGTCCGTGCTGTTCGACCTCTACATCCTGCTCAAGACGCCGCTGGCGCTGATGACCAAGAGCGAGAACGCCTATTGATATCGGGGATCCGGAGCGGGCAAACGGCCGCTTCGCGCGTGTGTCTGGCCGATCCCGCCATGCGTTGCGTATGAGTGTGAGTTCGCGATGGCCATGACGGCGGCAGCCGGAGAGTTCGCATCGAGGCCGATCGCCCCTCCGGGCGTCGTCGCCCTGCAGCGTGCGCTGGTCTGGCTGGTCGGGGTCTCCGGCGCCATCGTGTTCATCGAACCGAGCCCCTATGAGCTCGTCACGCTCGCCTCCGCCGCGGTGTTCTTCGCGACCGGCATGAGGCTGCGCCTCGTCTTCCTGCCGCTCCTGCTGTTGCTGGTCCTGGTCAATCTCGGCTACACGATCAGCGCCATACCGCTGCTCGACGATTCCAAGATCGCGACCTGGATCGCCACCTCCTGGTACATGGCCTTCACGGCGATCTTCATCGCCATGCTGACGTCGGACGACACAGAAGCGCGGCTCGACATGCTCCGCCGCGGTCTCGTGATGGGCGGCGCGATCGCAGCCCTCGCGGGCGTCGCCGGCTATTTCCATCTGGTGCCGGGTGGATACGATCTCCTCACCCTGTATGGCCGTGCGCGCGGCACCTTCAAGGACCCGAACGTGCTCGGCGCGTTCCTGATCCTGCCGGCGCTGCTCGCGCTGCAGAACGTCGTGACCGCCCGCTTCGCCGCGACCTTGCGCGCCAGCTTTGCGCTCGGCGTGATGGCGCTCGCCATCCTGCTCGCCTTCTCGCGCGCGGCCTGGGGCGGCCTCGTCCTCACCGCCGCCTTCATGCTGGCGATGATGGTGCTCACCAGCCAGACGCGGGGCGAGCGCTCCCGCATCATCTTCATGACGTTGGCGGCCGCCGTGGCCGGCATCGTCCTGATCGGCGTTCTGCTCTCCATCGATTCCATCGCCGACATGTTCAAGCAGCGGGCAAGCTTCGACCAGAGCTATGACGAGGGCCGGTTCGGACGCTTCGGACGCCACATTCTCGGCGCCGACATGGCGCTCGACCTGCCGTTCGGGATCGGGCCGCTGCAGTTCCACAACTACTTCCCCGAGGACACCCACAACTCCTATCTGAACGCGTTCATGTCGGGCGGCTGGCTGTCCGGCATCTGCTATCCCGCTCTGGTCTTCACCACCGTCATTCTCGGCTTCCGCTATCTGTTCGTGCGCGTGCCCTGGCAGCGCACCTACATCGCAATCTTCGCAGCATTCCTCGGCACGGTCGGCGAAAGCTTCATCATCGACACCGACCACTGGCGGCATTTCTTCCTGATGCTCGGCACGATGTGGGGCATGATCACCGCCACGCGCGCCTATCAGGCCGAGGCGAACCGATCCGCAGGGATCGGCCCGCACATCGCAGCTTACTAATCCTCCACCGTGAACGTCAGGCCGGCGTGGTCGACCAGCCGCTTGATCAAGCTGTCGCCGAGCGCGGCGCCGGGCGTCCAGAAACCGCCCTTCACAACGGTACCATCGCGCTGCAGGCCGATGGCGCATTCGCTGATCATCCTCGCCGTCAGACCGTAGCCGGGATCGCCCTTCCCTTTCACCGACGCACAAACGCGCCGTCCGTCGGGAGACACTGCGACGTACAGTAGGTCGAAGTATCCGTTGTCCCGCATCTCCTTCGAGGGCCCCTCCCCGACCTTGGGCGCATTCGGGCCGGTCTTCTCGGCATTTGCCGCCATGACCAACTTGGCGTTGGCTTGGCCTTCCTCTCCATCGCCCGTCAGCACCATTTCGTCGTAGACAAAGTCCTGCCCGTACGGAAAACCCATCAGCACATTGGCACGATGGACGTTGCGTGTGTTGACCAGCGCCATTGCAAACGGCGCGGCCCAAGACTGGAGATCCTCCTCATAGATCGGTCGGTTGGCCGGTGGCTGCTTCGGGCCGGTGAATCCCGGCGTCAGCGCGAACGGGTCCTTCATGATCGCCACAAGGCTCAAATCGGCAGTCAATGCCGCCGCTGTTGCCTTGGCGCTCGCCGAAGTGCCGCCCGACAGCGAGCCGCTCATGCCGCGAATGCGCCCCTTCACGCGCGGCTGTGGCGCACCTAGCACCTGTTTTGCCTGCTGCTGCACGAACAGCACGCCGAGCTCGAACGGCACCGAGTCGAAGCCACACGAGAACAGGATTCTTGCGCCGCTGTGCTCCGCCTCACCTCGATGCCTCCCGATCATCTGGCGCATCCACAGCGGCTCGCCACAGAGATCGACATAATCGGTCCCCGCAGCGACGCAGGCGGCGAGCACATCGGCCCCGTAGAGCTGATAGGGTCCGACCGTAGTCAACACCAGTCTAGCCTGCTCGACCATCGTGCGAATGGAGCCGGGATCGCTGGAATCGGCCACGATCAGCGGCAGATCAGGCGGCGCTCCGACCGCATCGCGCACCTTGGCGAGCTTGTCGCGGCTGCGCCCAGCCATGGCCCAGGTCAGCTTGGCTTCGCCGCTATCGCGCGCAGCGAGATACTCGGCCACGAGTTGGCCGGTGAAGCCGGTTGCACCATAAACGACGATGTCGAATTTAGCCGACGTCATCGTTGCTCTCTGGACCACGGCGGATGGGTTCCACCGCTCTTAGCCCTCCACCGCGAACGTCAGGCCGGCGTGGTCGACCAGCCGCTTGATCAAGCTGTCACCGAGCGCGGCGCCCGGGGTCCAGAACCCGCCTTTCACGCCGGCACCGTCGCGTAGCAGGCCGACGGCGCATTCACTGATCATCTTCGAGGTCGAACCGTAGCCGGGATCGCGGTTGCCCTTCACGGATGCGCGGACCTGGCGGCCGTCGGGGGCGATCGCGACGAAGAGAAGATTGTAGTAGCCGTTCTCGCGTTCCTCCTTCGAGGGACCCTCGCCCGGCTTCGGCGCGTTGGGGCCGGTTTTCTCGGCATTTGCCGCCATCACCTTCTTGGCGTTGGCCTCGCCCTTCTCGCCCGGCCCGGTCAGCACCATTTCGTCGTAGACGAAATCCTGACCGTAGGGAAAACCCATCAGCATGTTGGAGCGGTGGACGTTGCGGGTGTTGATCAACGCCATCATGAACGGTGCCGTCCAGGACTGCAGATCCTCCTCATAGACGGGCTTGTTACCGGACGGCTGCTTCGGGCCCTTGAAGCCGGGCGTCAGGGCGAATGAGTCCTTGAGGATCGATACCAGGCTCAGATCCCTGGCGACCGCATCGAAGGTCGCCTTGGCGCTCGCGGCGGTGCCGCCCGAGAGCGTGCCGCTCATGCCGCGGACGCGGCCCTTCACGCGCGACGCTGCGGCGCCGAGCACCTTCTTGGCCTGCTGCTGCACGAAGTAGACGCCGAGCTCGAACGGCACGGAATCGAAGCCGCAGGAGAACACGATGCGCGCGCCGCTGTTCTCGGCGGTGGCCTGATGCTTGTCGATCATCTGCCGCATCCACACCGGCTCGCCGCACAGATCGACGTAGTCGGTGCCGGCTTCGGCGCAGGCCGCGACGAGCTCGTTGCCGTAGAGCTGATAGGGACCGACGGTGGTCAGCACCAGCCTAGTCTGCGCCACCATCGCCTGCAGTGACGCGGGATCTGAGGCATCGGCCGCAATCAGCGGCGTCTCCGCGGGCGCGCCGATCGCATCGCGCACGGCCGCGAGCTTGTCGAGGCTGCGGCCGGCCATCGCCCAGCGCAGCGAGCTGTCGCCGCGATATTGCGTGGTCAGGTATTCGGCGACGAGCTGACCGGTGAAGCCGGTGGCGCCATAGACGATGATGTCGAATTTGGATGACGTCATTCTTGTTCCCTAGATCTGCTACAAATCAGTTGCTCCGTCATTGCGAGGAGCGTTTGCGACGAAGCAATCCAGACTGTCTCTGCAGAAAGACTCTGGATTGCTTCGCTGCGGTCGCAATGACGATCACCTATTTCTTCCCATACGACACGCTCATGCCGGCGCGGACATCGTTCTGGATCCCATAGGGCGCGATCGGGTAGCGCAGGCCGTTCTTGGCGAGCTGTTTCATGCCGGTGATCGCCTTGGCGAGATCGGCCGGCTTGAGCGCCATCAGCATCTCTTCATCCGGCACACCGCCATAGCGGCGCTCGGCGAAGCAGGGCAGCGACAGGCTCGGCTCGCCGGTCTTCAGCGCGCGGCCCCAGGAGTCGGCGCAGGCGGTTTCGCCGACGACGCCCCATTCGAACTTCTTGTAGCCTGTATATTGCAGGCCGTTGATCAGGATGATCATCTGTCCCGGCGTCGCATAGACGAGGCAGATGTCAGGCGGATCGAGCCGGCCGCTCGACAGCGGGCTCACCGCCATCGCCTGGTAGCGGCCGAACGGCACGACATCCAGCGCCTCCTGTCGCTTGCGCGCATCTTCGGCGGTGCCGTGCCAGACGTCGACATAGTTCGCACCCTCGAGCCAGGTGTCGTCCTGCGGGCCGAACCCGATCACGGCGCGGCACTGCGCGCCGACCAGATCATCTCCGGTGATGCCGACTGTCCAGCCAAGCCGCGAGGCCATGCTGACGATCTGGTCGGTGGTGTGCACCGCGTTGGGACGGCGGATCTTCTCGATCGCTGCCATGTCCTCGACGCGGGCGAACATTTTGATGCCGATCACGGTCGTCTTCAGCCGCAGCAGGCTGTTGAGATCGGCGACCATGGCCGCCAGATCCAACCTGTCCGGCGCGCTCGGCTGTTGCATGTGGCGTTCCCCTCTGCCGCACCCATCGGATGGCGCGATCCGTGCGTTCGATGTCGGGCGCTTGTTAATGCCTTGCACCGGCCGAGGCCAGTATTTCTGCGCGCCGGGCTCGCACGCCACACCATGATCCTTCTCGATGTCCCTAGAATCACTTATGAATTTTTGATCCTCGGACAGGGCCCCGCGATGAGCCAGCGCGACCGGAAAGATGGCGCGACAAGCGCGAAGGCTGGCCTCGGCGGAGCGCCGGTGCTGTCGCCGGCCGCGCTCTACGAGGCGGGACTGCATCACCTCGGCGGAGGTCGTCTGCTCGATGCGCAGGTCTGCTGCGAGCAGGCGCTGGCGGCCGCCCCGAACCACGCCGACAGCCTCGCGCTGATGGGCATCATCGCACTGCAGACCGGTCAGCACGACCACGCCGTGGCGTGGTTCTCGCGCGCGATCCGGCAAACGCCGAAGATCGACTATCTCACCAGCCTCGGCTTCACCCTGAAGCAGATGGGCCGGCTCGACGACGCACTCGCGGTGTTCGACAAGGCGATCCAGCTCAAGCCCGATGAGGCCGAATTGTGGAAGCATATGGGCGGCGTGCTGCTGGCGCTCGACCGCGGCGCCGAGGCGCTGCTGAGCTATCAGCACGCGCTGACGATCGATCCCGCCCACCGTGAGGCTGCGTTCCAGAGCGGCCTGCTGCTGCATCAGCAGCAGCGCTACGAGGAGGCGGTGCGGGCCTTCGGCGTCTGCCTGACGCAGCAGCCCGACGACCTGCAGTCGCTGCAGATGCGCGCCCGGTGCGTTCGCGAGCTCAAGCTCTACGACGACTATCTGGCCGATTGCGAACGCGCGCATGCGCTGGCGCCGACCGAGCCGATGGTCTGCAACAATCTCGGTGATGCCTTTGTCTGTCTCGGCCGCAGCGCGGAGGCGCTGCCGTGGTTCGATCAGGCCCTGGCGTTGCGGCCGGACTTCGTCGAGGTGCTGCTCAACAAGGGTTTTGCGCTGCTGCAGCTCCTGCGTTTCGAGGATGCTGCTGCCGTCTACCGGCAGATTCTCGCGCTCGTCCCCGATCATCCCAAGGCGGCGTGGCAGCTCGCACATATCGAGCTGCAGTGCGGCGACTTCGTCTCCGGCTGGGCCCGGCGCGAGGCGCGCTGGGCCATGCCGGATTTCTCGATCGACTATCCGCGCTTTGCCGAGTCCAAATGGCTGGGCCACGAGGACATCGCCGGCAAGACCATCCTGATCGAGGAGGACGAGGGTTTCGGCGACACCATCCAGTTCGCCCGCTACGTGCCGATGGTCGCCGCGCGCGGCGCCAAGGTGATCCTGGTGGTGCGCGAGGCGCTGCGGCCGCTGATGGCCGGCATCGACGGTGTGACGCAATGCCTCGCCTACGCGCCGGACCTGCAGCGGCCGGTCTTCGACATGCACTGCCCGGTGATGAGCCTGCCGCTGGCCTTCGGCACCACGCTCGATACCATTCCACCGCCAAGCTATCTCCCGCCACTGCCGGCCGAGCGCATCGCGGCCTGGGAGCGGCGGCTCGGAGCGCATGACCGGCTGCGGGTCGGCCTCGTCTGGTCCGGCAATCCGCATCAGGGCAACGATCGCAACCGCTCGATGCCGCTTGCGACCCTGCTGCCGCTGCTCGATCTCGGGGCGGATTTCATCAGCCTGCAAAAAGAGCTGCGGCCAGCCGACAAGGCGGTGCTGGCGCAGCAGAGCGGCATCCGCGACCTCACCGTCGAGTTGACCGACTTCGTCGAGACCGCGGCGCTGATCTCCTGCCTCGACGTCGTCGTCACCGTGTGCACCAGCGTCGCGCATCTCGCCGCCACACTGGGACGTCCGACCTGGGTCATGCTGCCCCATCTCGCCGACTGGCGCTGGCTGCACGATCGCGACGACAGCCCGTGGTATCCGAGCGCGCGGCTGTTCCGGCAGGACGCGAGCTGCCGCTACGAGCCGGTCGTCGAGCGCGTGCGCGGCGAGCTGGCGGCAAAGGCGGCGGGCTTCAGCAAGACGATTGCCTAGGCCGGTCCCGGAAACAGATCGTCGATGCGGCCGCGCAGGCGGTAGGCCACGAGCCCGACCCATTCGCGCACGGCGATGTCGGCGCGGCGCAGTCCCAGCAGCGAGATGCCGTCGAAGTCGAGCACGCGGCCGACGCGCCAGTCCACCGGATAGGGCTCGACCGGGAAGCCGGCCTTGCGGAACAGCCCCACCGAGCGCGGCATATGATAGGCCGAGGTCACCAGCAGCCAGCGCTCGCCCGGCTTCGGAGAGATCATCGCCTTCGAGAAGATCGCATTCTCGTAGGTGTTGCGCGACTGCCGCTCCAGCAACAGCCGCTCCTTCGGCACGCCGAGGCTGAGCAGGATCTCGGCGCCGACATCGGCCTCCTTGGCCTCTGTCGCGATCAGGTTGGCGCTGCCGCCGGTGAACAGGATGCGCGCATTCGGGTAGCGCCGCGCCAGCGCGGCTGCCTGGATCACCCGGTCGGCGCCCGCCACCGTCACCGGCATGCCGTACATGACCGACAGGTCGGAATCGACGGGACCGCCAAGCACGATGATGCCGTCCGGCGCGCCACTCGCCGGGTCCCATTTCGGAAACCGGCTCTCCAGCGGATAGAGCATCAGGCTGCCGAGCGGCGTCAGGCCCACGATCGCCAGCAGCAGCATGGCAGAGACCACGAGCCTGCGGCCGAGCACGGCAAACCGGGTCAGCATGAGGATGGCGCCGAGCAGGCCCAGCGCGATCATGAAATTGGTCGGCAGCGCCAGCAGGCCGAGCGTCTTCGACAGGACAAAGAACATTGCGAGCTCCGGCGCGGGGTGAGGTGCCACGGCCGCCCTCATACACGACAGCCGCCATGCGTCGCCATCTCTCTGCGGCGGCCAGCGGATGCGCTATGCTCGGTCCCGAACCGGTACGAATGAGAGGACCATGGCCCATCACCATCTGCACGCGAGCCCCGAGACCTGCCATTGGGGCTTCTTCGAATCCCGGCTGAAGCCGGTGCTCACGATCAACAGCGGTGACGAGGTCACGATCGATTCGATCAGCGGCGGGCCCGACGCGGTGCCCGACACCAGCAAATTCCACGTGCCGCCGGAATTGTTCGACGTCCACGCCCGCAGCGAGCGCATGGTGCCCGGCCACATCCTGACCGGCCCGATCGCGGTCAAGGGCGCGGAGGTCGGCGACGTGCTCGAGGTCGACATCCTCGACGTCCAGCTGCGGCAGGACTGGGGCTACAATTTCATCCGGCCGCTGGCCGGCACCCTGCCCGACGATTTCCACGAGAGCCGGTTGATGAACATCCCACTCGACAAGACCAGGATGGTCGGCAAGATGCCGTGGGGGCTGGAGCTGCCGCTGGCGCCGTTCTTCGGCGTGATGGGCGTGGCGCCGCCGTCGGCATGGGGCCGGATCACATCGCTGATCCCGCGGGCGATGGGCGGCAATCTCGACAACAAGGAGCTTAGGCCGGGCGCCAAGCTGTATCTGCCGGTGTTCGTGCCGGGCGCGCTGTTCTCCTGCGGCGACGGCCACGGCGTGCAGGGCGACGGCGAGGTCTGCGTCACCGCGATCGAGACCGCGCTGCAGGGCCGTTTCCGTCTCACCGTGCGCAAGGATCTCAAATTCGACTATCCGCGCGCCGAGACGGCCACCCACTACATGACGATGGCGATGGACCCCGACCTCGACCAATGCGTGGTGCGGGCGCTGCGCGACATGATCGTGCTGCTGGGCGAGAAGCGCAATTTGTCGCGCGAGGACGCCTACACGCTGTGCAGCCTCGCCGCCGATCTGCGGGTGACCCAGACCGTCAATGGCTCCAAGGGCATTCATTGCATGATCGCGAAGGCCGTCGTGCACGGGTGACGATGGTCAGATCTGCGCAAACCAACTGCTCCCTGGGGTTATGGGTCCCGGGTCGGCGCCACGTCGCCGCTGACGCGTCGTGGCTTGGCCCGGGACGACAACGGAGAATGAGGCGAGAGCGGAGCAACTCAGGGACAAGCGTCCGCAATCCCGCGGCAGGTCATGCCCGAGCTCTGTTGCAGCATCTCACCCTCTGAAAGGTCGGAGGGCGCAGGGAAGGCCAGGCGTCGGCTGACGCCTGCGGCCCGCCTGCGAGAAAAAATGCAGGCGGCAGGTACC
>NZ_JAUETE010000006.1:0-325603 GCF_032484535.1 Bradyrhizobium sp. SZCCHNS3016 | reverse complement strand
CTGGTTGCCAGCGTGACCGACAGCCTGGGCAGCACCGGCAGCAGCGCAGCGGTGGTCGATACGCTCGACAATATCGCGCCGACGGTGACGATCACCAGCGCACCGGAACCGGGTAATGCCGGGGCACAGACGATCTCGGGCTTGGTCGCGTCGGGAGGCACTGCAACCGTAACTGGCCAGACTGTCACCCTGACGGATAATGGAAGCTCGCTGGGTACGGCAATCGTGCAGTCAAACGGAAGTTTCTCGACGTCGGTGACGTTGCCTAGTCAGGCCGACAACGCGATCTTGGCGAGCGTGACCGACAGTTACGGAAATACAAACAATAGCTACCTCGTAACGACGGGCAGTGGTCAAATAGCGGTCAACGCTCAGCAAGGCACCGGTACGACCAACACTCTCGGTTTCACCGGTAATATTGACGATCAGAATCTGTGGTTCTTGCAGTCGGGCAATAATCTCGTGATCGACATCGTCGGTACAAGCACGAGCGCCACTGTCAACAACTGGTTCTCGATCGACAGTCCGGGTCAGCTTCAGGAAATTGTGGCCGGAGGTTTGAAAATCGACAGCCAAGTATTTCAGCTTGTGCAGGCCATGGCGACCTATTCCTCCAATCACCTCGGGTTCAATCCAGCATCATCGGGGACGAGCATGCCGAACGACAGTAACCTTCAATCAGCAATCAGTGCAGCATGGCACACCTGAGAAGATTGCAGAGCCGGCGCAACGAGCCAGACCGGATGAACTTGCACGTGTCAATCTTGTGCGCATCGCTTGATTGTATCTGGAGGAGATTGTCGGTACCGCGAGACGGACGGCAGTAGGCCTTACGGCGGGTACGGCGCTTGCGCACCACGAGCCCTTCCTCCCGGTAGAGCCGGTGGATCCGATTGATCCCGGACGGCTCGCCCTCCCGCCGCAGCAGGATGAACAGCCGCCGATAACCGAAGCGCCGCCGCTCGCTGGCGAGCTCACGCAAGCGCCCCCGAAGCTCGGGGTCAGGTGGCCGACGGGACCGGTAGCGGACCATCGTCTGGTCCGCTCCGACAATCGAACAGGCCCGCCGTTCCGACAGGCCCAGCTTGGCCTGCAGATGCGCCGCCGCAGCGCGCTTGGCGGCAGGCCCTACCATTTTTTTGAGAGCAGTTCCCGCAGTGCGGCCGCATCGAGCATCTGTTCTGCCAGCAGCTTCTTCAGCTTGGCATTCTCGTCCTCGAGAGCCGTTTCGCCTTGACCTTGCCCCTGGGGCTTAATCCAGTTTGAAGTTCGTTCTGGCCCCAACGAGGACCAGAGCATGAAGCGCAGCCGCTTTACGGAAGAGCAGATCATCGGGATTTTGAAGGAGCACGAGGCTGGCGTTCCGGTCGCCGATCTGTGCCGCAAGCATGGCGTGAGCGACGCCAGCATTTACAAGTGGAAGGCCAAGTTCGGCGGCATGGACGTCTCGGAGGCCAAGCGGCTGAAGACGCTGGAGGGCGAGAACACGCGGCTCAAGCGGCTGCTGGCGGACGCCATGCTGGACAATGCAGCGCTGAAGGATCTTTTGGGAAAGAAGTGGTAACGCCCGCTGCGAAGCGGAAAGCTGTCGCACATCTCATGGGCGTTCACGGGATGAGCGAACGGCGGGCGTGTAAAGCCATCGGATGTTGTCGCATGACGGTCAGATATCAGACGAGCCGGGCCGACGATGCGGGGCTGCGGCAGCGCATGAGGGCGATCGCCCATGAGCGTCGCCGCTTCGGCTATCGTCGCCTGCACGTCCTGCTCAAGCGGGAGGGCTACCTGGTCAATCACAAGAAGCTGTTCCGGCTGTACCGGGAGGAACGGCTCAAGGTGCGCCGCAGAGGTGGCCGCAAGCGGGCCCTCGGCACACGAGCGCCGATGACGGCGCCGCTGCTCCCGAATGATCGCTGGTCGCTCGACTTTGTGTCGGATCAGATGACCGATGGCCGGCGCTTCCGCGTCCTGACCGTGGTCGACGACTGCACCCGCGAGTGCCTTGCGCTGGTGGCCGACACCTCACTCTCGGGCGCCCGGGTTGCTCGGGAGCTGGACCGGCTGGTCGCCGAGCGCGGCAAGCCCGGGATGGTGGTGAGCGACAACGGCAGCGAGCTCACCAGCAATGCCATCCTGACATGGACCGATCAAAGCCGTGTCGCCTGGCACTACATCGCGCCGGGCAAGCCCATGCAGAACGCCTTCATCGAGAGCTTCAACGGCCGCCTGCGGGATGAACTGCTGAATGAGACGCTGTTCACCTCGCTCGCCCAGGCCCGCGTCGCGCTCCGATGCTGGCAGGCCGACTATAACGACGCTCGACCGCACTCCCAGCTCGGATGGAAGACGCCATCCGAGTTCGCCGCCACCTGCAATCCGCGTCGGGATCTGGCGCTGCGCTATGCCGAGAGCTCCGCGCCAGCTCCCGCCGCTACGACCGCCCAGATGGGCACATCAAACCGCCCGAACGAACTCAGATCTGGATAAAACTTGGGGGCAAGGTCACGCATTTGCGCGAGCAGCCGGATGGCCTGACGATATCAAAAGGGACTCCGGCTACACGAACGACGGCGAGGAACCTTCCGGGTCTGATGCGTCGCGTAACAGCGGCTACGACGACAAGCTCATGCACCGCTATTGGCACTATAAGGACATCCCATTCTCGCCCGACGGCACGCCGACCAAGGGTAGTCCGGAGCCGAATGCCGAGACGCAAATCCTTGCATTCAGGAGTGTTCTGGCGTCACCGACCGCTTCGGACGACCCGAAGTCCTACGATCTGGTCTGGCTGCTGCATTTAGTTGGCGATGTACACCAGCCCCTGCACGCGAGCTCCCGGTTCACCGCTGATCTGCCAGACGGAGACCGAGGCGGAAACTTGGTGAAGCTATGTGAGAGGCCATGCAGGAACGAGCTGCATGCGCTATGGGACAATGCGCTAGGCACGGGTACCAGCACGCGCGCGGCCATCAACGCTGCTCGCAATATCAATGATGCGCCAGAGGCGAGCGGTACCAATCAGGATGTCCATAGTTGGATCCAGGATAGCTTCGAGGTGGCCAGGTCCTCTGTTTACAGGAAGCCTGTAGGAGAGAGCGGAGGACCCTTCACGCTCACGGATACTTACAAAAGGGCGACGAAGAGGATCGCGCAAGAATGCGCGGCTATCGCGGGGGCGCGATTGGCGAAGCTTATCAATGATAGCTTGCAGTGACACGCAGAAGAGCCCGGCGCCCTCAGAGCAAGACGGCCGCGGGAGCCCCCTTTGTGGCGGCGGAGCTGGGCGCGGGACCGGCACTCGTCCGAAGCGTTCCGTCTTTCTTAGGCGGCCCTTGCGAAGTAGGTTGTGCACCAGGATCGTTACGATTGCACATCACGCGTGTCGATGCGCGCCGCGGCCCGCCCACGACGGAACCGGGTGCGGGCTCCGGGCGGATATGCCCGTGCGAGCCGGTTGTGCTCGATCCGATGCTGCATCATGTCTCTGCGGGTTTGACGCTCATCCTGGCTCAGGACGAGGTCTGAACGCGGCATGGTTGAGCACAGCAGAAGAAAGCCGCCTTCGACGTCCTCCGGGTACACCGTGAGCGCGCCGGAGCGATCGACGTCGCCCGCCAGAAGGCGCGCTGCGCAGGCGATGCACCAGCCTTGCTCGCAGATGTAGGGACTGTCGATTCCGGCATCGATCATGGCATAGAGGAGATACTCGTCGGCCGTCGCGTCGAAGCTGAAAATGCCATTCGGCCGCTCGAGCCGGACGCGAAATGGCTTGGCGCCGCCTGCATTGGTCTTGGCTGGGAGCTCCGTCATCGTTCACCACCGGCTGTCGGGCAGCGCGATTTCGCCGATGCGGCCGGTCGCGTAACAATGCGCCGCCTCGATGATGCGTATGGCAATCGCCAGCTCGCTCTCATCGCGTGGCGCGTAGATGATCAGGCTCTGCGGCGGCACGGCGCCCGCCATGTAGCGCGCGAAGGGATGCACCGTTCCCCAGCCCTTCGCCGCAATCTTCTGCGCCCATTCCGGCCGCAGGGTCAGATGCAGCGATGCGTCGGGGCGCACGATCAGCCACACCGGGGCGAACACGAAAGCCTCCGGCTGGCCCATCGCGTGCGCGTCGTCGAGCGCGAAGGCGTGGCCGGCGGCATTCAGCGGCGCGGGCGCCTCGTCGACGCCCGCCAGGGTACGCGCGTAGGAGCCAAGCTGCGTGGCGAAATTGGCGGGCGCGCCGTCGTCGAGATGGTGGCATGGCCAGGTCCGCGCCAATCGCGGGCCGTCGCCGCGACGCGCCGCGAGGCGGCGCAATCCAGGGGCCATCGCCCAGACCGGAGGAATCCGGCGCAACCTTGGCCTAGCCGAAACTGTCATAATGAACCTGCGTGATCGGAACGTCGGCGCTGCGTAGCAGCGACTTGACTGCGTTCACCATGACCGGAGGTCCGGCGACGTAGAACTCGGCCGCGGCGGGCTCGGCGATCGTCGATGTGATGGCGTCGGTGACGAAGCCTGACGCATGCGGCCAACCCCCCGGCGCGATTTCGACCACGGGCAGATAGCGGGCCTGGGGAATCCATGCGACTGCCGACGCCAGCATGTCACCGGCGGCGAGATCGGCCGGAGCGCGCGCGCCGTACAGGACATCCACGGGCGCTTTAAAATCGAGACGCGCGGCGGCCGCCTCGCGCAGCATAGCCAGGATTGGGGCGAGGCCGGTACCGCCTGCCACGAACACCTTGCGACCCGGCTGGCGCCGCAGGGTGCAGACGCCGAACGGCGCCTCGACGGTGAGGCGTGCGCCGGGCGCAAGTGCCGCGAGCGCGTTGCTGCCTCTGCCGCCATCATAGCGCTTGGCAATGAACTGCAGGAGTCTGCTACCGGGCAGGTTGCTCATCGAGTAGCAGCGCCGCATGTCCTGGCCGAGATGCAGGATCGCATATTGGCCGGGCCGGAAGGCGATCGGCTCTAAAGTCTCGAAGCTGAACTGGCGAATCTCCGGCGCGAGATCCTCGACATCCAATAGGATTGCCTGTTGCTCGATGCATCGCGGCGCCGGCGCGGACCATTCGCCAGGGCCGCGCGCGATGGTGACGTCGGAGATCGCGCGCGACTGGCAGGCAAGAATGCGGTTGCGCCCCGCGTCGCGCGGGTTGACGGCCGGCGCGCCCGGAAACATCAGATCGACCTGGCCGTGGACGAGCGTCACCTTGCACGCCCCACAACTACCCCAGCCGCATTCGTAAGGCAGCACGACGCCCCCGCGTCGCGCTGCCTGCAGGATGGTGTCATGGTCGGCGACGTCGACAGCGACACCGTCGGGCTCGATGCGGAGTTGCCGGGTCATGATTGCCATCCTTTCCGGCTTGGCGGTCGGCGCCGCACGCCGACCGCGCCTACCAACTACAAGCCGCACTCCGCAACCTGCCGGGCCTGGGCGGTCATGGTGCGCGCGAGGATCGCCTGCGCACCGTCGGCCCCTGGCGCGATGGACAGCGCCTCGCTGAGCCCGCGCGCGGCGCGCTCGCCGAGCGGCAGCCACTTGGCAATCCACTCCCGCAGCAGATCCGCATGCGCCGGGAGCTTGCCGGTGGCGTAGCCGACCAGGGCCTTGGTGGTCTCGACCGCATAGGCTTCGTCGTAGTTGCGGAAGTCGTCGTGCAGCAGCGCCAGCAGATCATCGTCGTTCGCGCGCGCCAGCTCGACGATTTCACGATTGAAGATGTGATCGAAGATCGGCCGCAGCACCAGATTGCGGGAGACGAAGGCCTCGCCCCAGTCATAGGCGATCAGCTGCTTCTCGATCAGCTCGCGCAGACCCTGCCAGTGCGGTGCCTGCGTCCAGATCGCCCGCGCGATGTTGCTGTCGGCGAGCTCCGGTCGGCCGGCATCGAGCGCGACCGCCTTGGCCAAATAGGCTTGGCGCTGTACCCGGCGCATCTCGTTACCCATCTGGAAGTAGAAGGTGTTGGTGACGAAGGCCGACGGCGCCATCTGCGCGACATAGGCCGCGCTCATCTGCATCGCATGTCCGGGGAAACGCACCGGCAGATAGGCCTGGCCGAGGAAGTCGAGCCATGCCGCCGGCAGCTTGCGATAGCTGTCCTGGCGTTCGAACTCGTCGATCAGATTGTCGCAGTAGACCTCGCGGTCCTTCTGATCGCCAACATAGCGCCGATAGGTGTAGGTGAGGGGATCGCGATAGCCCTCCCAATCATCGAGGTTGAACCTCGAGCCCTCGCGGTTCCGGACGTAGAACTGGTTGACCGGCCAATTCTCCGACAATTCGAACGGCGCCGGCGCGCGGCGGAAATGACTGTGGAATTTGTAGGTGACGGCCTCGTATTCCGAAGGCAGCCGGCGCTCGGTCCACAGGCTCCATGTCTTCTTTGGCTTGCGCGCAGCCGGCTTTGCGGTCATTGCGGTCATGACGTGTCCTCCCGGGATTTATGCTGTGTGGATGGTCCAGACCCACGCGTCGTCCATCGATTCCAGCCGGCCGCCGAACGACACCAGGCTCGGTTCGATCTCGGCCAGCCGGAATGGCCGCCCCAGCGCCGCCTGCATGCTCTTCTGCGTCAGACGGAAGCTCCGGTCGGCTTGGATGCGGACGTAGCCGCCGCGGTCCTCGACGACGATCTCGACGTCCGGATTGTCCTGCTCGCTCGCCGCGATGACGGCGTCGATGATGTCCTCGTCGACGCCGCGGATGACGGGCCCGACCAGTTTCGGTGCTGCTGTCGTGGTCATGAGCTTTGTCCTATGCGTCCTGTTCGGTCTTATGGCGCAGGCGGCGCAGCCGGCCATCATGCGGCACGCCGACGAGAATGGCTTCGCCATCCCTCTTCACCTCATAGCGGAAGAGGCGGCAGTCGCGCGGGTTGAGGCCGCGGCCGTCATCCATGCTGAATTCCCACTCATGGGCCGAGCAGGTGATGGTGCCGGCTTCGAAATCGACCTTACCGTCGGCCAGCAGGATTTCCTGATGCGGGCACATGCCCTGGAAGCAGCGCAGCTCGCCGCCCGGCAGATGCACCACGATTACCTCCTCGCCGTCGACCTCGACACCGAGGAAGTCGCCTTCCCAGAGGTCGTCCAGGGTGGCGACCTGGCGCCACGTCAAGCCGGCATCGTCAGACATAGGCCACCTCGATCCAATCCATCGGCTGGATGCCGGATTGCGCGACCGTCATCGACGAGGGCAACTCGCGGCCGTTGTAATAGACGCATTTCGGCGCGCTCTTCTCGGCGACACGCAGTCCGACCGCGTGCTGTGCGACCTTGTCGGCCACGATGCTCATGTCGTCACCGTCGTCGACCGGGATGAGCAGGACGACGAAGTCACCCCGGAAATTGGCTTGGAGCGGGAACAGGGCCACGCTTGCCTCCCATATTGGTTGTTTGTCTTGATTGGTTGCTTGTCTGGGATTGTGTCGGTCAGCTGCGTCGCTCGTGAGCGGCGCCTTTGGCCATGCCGGCCGCGGGTGGCGCCCGGGTCACTCCGCCGCGAGGCGGGATGCGCCGTTCCAGGCGTAGGCCTGGGCGTCGTTGCCGGCGACGTCGGGTGTGATGCCCATGTATTGCAGCGCGCCTTCCAGCGTCGGCGGCTGGATGTGGCCGGCGAGGAAGCGGTCGACAATCGAGAGATGGGTGCCGTAGCGCTCGGGCTGGCTCTTCCACACCCACTCGCAGATCTCGCAGCAGAAGTTCAGCTTGCGGCCGTTATGCGTGGTGATGCTCGGCGCCTTGCCGATGCTCGGGCTGCAGATCGGGATGTGGCAGCAGTTGCAGACGATCGGCAAGGTCGCCGGATAGGTCTTCTCGATTTGGCCGGTACGGACGTTGTCGCCGATCACGTCCCACAGCTTGCCGAAGCGGTCGTTCCAGCCGGGATATTTCTGTTCCAGCCAGTCCCGCTCGGCGGCCGACACGCCGGCGTCCGGATTCCACCACACGGTCGGCCGCCAGAACCAGACGCCCATGTGATAGGCGTGATGGATCCAGTCGAGCTCCGGCAGGAAGTGCTCCTCCCAGTACCATGGCACGTTCATGCCGAGGTCCTTGAACTGGTCCATGAACTGCCGGCAAATCCAGTCCTGCATGAATTCCTTGAATGACATTGTCCGGCTTTCCAGCGGCGTGTAGTAGTCCATGGAGATGCCGGTGAGCAGCGCGAACAGCTTCCACGATCGCCAGAACATCTGATCGACCATCTTCTGCGCCTCGGCCTTCCTGCCGTTGTTGATCATGATCTTCAGCGTCGGCTCGCCCTGCTGCGAATGCCGCGCCTCGTCGGTCTGGATCGAGGAGATCAGCGCGCCGAACTCGATGTCGCCGACGTGCAGCGCGTCCGAGGCCATGCCGAGGAATTGCAGGTTGGTGAAGCCGGTCTCGAAGGTGAAGGTCAGCTGGATCGCCGTCGACACCGCGTCGTTGGCGGTGAACATGTCGTCGAACAGGCTGCGCGCCGCGATCACGCCCCATTCGTTGGTGTGCATCGCCTTGTGCGCCCAGTCGAACTGCGGGTCCTTCGCCAGCAGGCAATAAGGGAAGTAGATCTGCGCCTGGCCGTGGCGGCATTCATCGAGGGTGCCGAACGCGGCCATGTTGCGCCAGGCGGCGGCACGGCCGAATCGCGCCATGCGTGCCTCGCCGATTGAGGCGAAATATTCCGGAACCGGAATCGCCCCGTAATGCGCCTTGATCGCCGACTTCCAGCCGGCGTCGAGATTGTCATACAAATTGGAGCGCGCGATCGTCGAGCGGATCGAATAGATGCCGTCGTCCTTGCCGGCCTGGTTGTGAACGTATTCGCGATAGGTCAGCTTGTACGGCTCGTCCCAGCCCCACCATTGCTCGCCATGGATGCCGAAGCTCTTGGAGAGCTCCTCGGGAAAGACCTCGTCCTCGCTGACATAGGAGAAGACCCAGTTCATGTCGCGGGCTGTGTCGTAATAGTCCCGCCGCTGCAGCTTCGGCATGCGTTGCTCCTCCCGAGCTTGATGGTCGCGTTCGTTCTTCTTCGTTGCGGCCGCTGCGCCGCCCTTGAACGGGCGATCCTTGTGCGGCTGCTGTCGGGCGTACGATCTGTTGCCTTAGGACTGATCGGTCGTCGCTCGATGTTATGTGCTCCAGTGTAGGACGCGTCCTTTGGTTTTTCTTTAGGTCGTCCCGAGCAGCGATCGGCGGCGCGCAAGCTGCGATTCAAGTGCAGGCGACCGCAGCGATGCTGCGGCATCACTCACGAGATGATGCGATGCGGAATGATGGATCGGTGGCGCCGAATCGACGCGTCGACCTGCTCGAGCGAGCAGCTCGGGGCGCGTCATAAGCCGGTTGTGTGGAGGAGAGGAGCAGGCCAGCGCTGCCTTTGGACTCAGCGGCTGCCGCCGACGACGCGCAACGTCAGTCCATCGAGCGCGTCGGTGATCGTGATCTGGCACGCCAGGCGGCTCTCCGGCCGCACGTCCGTGGCCTCGAACTCGAGGACGTCGGCCTCGATCTCACCCGCTGGGCCGATATGGTCGAGCCAGGCGACGTCGACGTGGCAATGGCAGGTGGCGCAGATGCAGGAGCCGCCGCATTCGCCGATGATGCCGTCGACACCGTTGCGCTTCGCCGCGTGCATGGCGCTTTCGTCGCGCTCGGCATCCACCGTCCGCACGGTGCCATCGGGCTCGATGAAGGTGATACTGGGCATGAGCGTTCGCGTCCCTAATTGAACTGCCGGCCGCCGTCGACGATCAGGGTCTGGCCGGTGATGAAGGCGGCGGCGGGCGAAGCGAAGAACAGCGCGCCGCCGACCATGTCGTCGACATCGGCTGCACGTTTCAGCGCGCCGCGCGAGACGCCGTATTCGGCGGCGTTCTCCATCAGGCCGAGGCTGGCCTCGGTGAGTGTGAAGCCGGGCGCGATGACGTTGACGGTGATCCTGTCGTCGCCGAGCTCGCGCGCCAGCGCGCGGGTCATCGCGATCACAGCCCCTTTCGACGACACGTAGTGCAGCCACATCGGCGAGCCGCTCATCACGGTCGCCGAGGAGACATTGACGATGGCGCCGCCGCCTGCCCGTCGCATCAAGGGGGCGGCCGCCTTGCTCATCATCCACACGCCCTTGACGTTGACGCGCATGACTCGGTCCCACTCGGCTTCGGGGATCGCCTCGAAGCCGCGGCGCTCCAGCCCGGCATAGATCGCGGCATTGTTGACGAGAACGTCGACGCCGCCCATGCGCGCGGCGGCGAATCGAGCCAGCGCTGCGGTCGAATGCTCGCTCGTGACGTCGACCTCGGCGGCATGCGCCTTGCCGCCGGCGTCGCGGATCAGCTGCGCGGTGTCCTCGACCCCGCCAAGACGGATGTCGGCGGTCACGACCTCCGCGCCTGCGGCGGCGAAGGCCAGGGCGAAACCGCGGCCGAGCCCGCCGGCCGCGCCGGTGACGATCACGCGCTTGCCATGCAGCTGGATCGTGCTCATGCGGACACCTCGATATGCAGCAGGTCGGTCATGTAGGCGGAGGCCATGCCCTCGGCCATCAGAGCCTGGGCCATGCTGGTGCCGGCGTCGGTCAGCATCGACGGCAGCACGAAGCTCTCGAGCATCGCCAGCGTCTCCTTCGGCTGTGTATCGAACCAGCCGCCGATCGTGGCGACGCCGTGGCCGGTGAAGCGCCACAGCTTGTCGGCATCCTTCATCAGCGCATCCTCCCGCGAGATCGCGGCCTTGCGGGTGTCATGACCGTCGATGATGGCAAGGATGGTCTCGACCTGAAGGCCGGGGATCGCCAGCCGCCCGAACGCTTCAGCCGCAATCTTCACGCCTTCGATCTCGTGGGCGCGCTGCAATTCGGGATACTTCGGATTGGGACCAACGGCAGCGGCGAGCTGCTCCGGCGGGAACTTCTTCCAGCCGACGTCGTGCATGAGGATCGCGGGCAGCACCACGGAGGCGTCCGCCTCGGGATGGATCCGCAGCAGCGCCTGGCCCAGCCGATAGGAAATCAGGGTGTGCTCGTCGTTCGAGCGCACGTCGAGCCAGGGCCGCGCGGCGAGCCAGATCGGCAGATCCTGGTCGCGCAGAAAATGCGTCATCGCAGCTCCGCGTCGTAGGTGAGATAAATGGTCTTGTATTCGAGATACTCCTCGACGCCGTAGCGGCCCTTCTCGCGGCCGATGCCGCTTTGTTTGACGCCGCCGAACGGCGCGCGCTGGCTGGAGCGCTGGATGTCGTTGACCCAGATCGAGCCGGCTTCGAGGCGTTCGGCCAATGTGAGTCCGGTCGCGAGATCGCGCGAGAACAGGAAGGCGGCGAGGCCATAGACTGTCGCATTTGCCAGCCGCAGCGCCTCCTTGCGATCGTCGAAGGGAGCGACACCGAGCACCGGCCCGAAGGTTTCCTCGGTCATCACGAGAGAGGCCGGATCGGCATCGGCGATGACCGTGGGTGGCAGGAACCAGCCCTTGTCGTAGAGCCCGCCCGTCAGCCTTGCGCCGCCGGTCAGCAGCCTCGCGCCGCGAGAGCGCGCATCGGCAATCTGCCGCTCGCTGTTGCGATAGATCTTCTCGTTGACGAGGGGGCCGAGCGCGCAGGTCGAGGTCAGGCCGTTGCCGACGTCGAGCTGCAGAACCTTGTCGGTGAGTGCATCGAGGAATCTCGCATAGGCGGCCCGCTCGACATAGACGCGATTGACGCGGTAGCAGAACTGCCCGGAATTGGCGAAGGCGTGACGCGCGATCGCAGCCGCCGCGGCGCCGACATCGGCGTCGGCGCAGACGATGGCTGGACATTGGCCACCGAGCTCGAGCGTGACGCGCTTCATCGTCCCTGCGGCCGCCGCGGCAATCGCCTTGCCGGCCCGCGTGCCGCCGGTGAAGGCGATCTTGCGCGGCGCCGGATGCTCGATCATCTGCATGCCGATGTCGGGGCCGCGGCCGGTCACGACGTTGAAGCAGCCGTCGGGATAACCCGCCGTCTTGAACAGCTCGGCGAGCCGCAAAGTCGACAGCGGCGTATCCTCGGCGGGCTTTGCGACGACCGTGCAGCCGGCCATCAGCGCCGCGCCGAGCTTGAAGCAGAGCAGGGTCACCGGATAGTTGAACGGCGTGATCGCGATGACCACGCCGACCGGCTCTCGGGTGACGATGATCTTCTCGCCGGCGACACCCGTCAGCGGCATCTCCGCGTGCAGCCCCAGGCCTTCCTCGGCATAAACCTCGAGCAATTCGGCCGAGCGGTGGATTTCGGTGATGGCGCCCGCCAGCGGACGGCCGAGCTCGCGGGTCAAGAGACGGCCGAGCTGCTCGGCGTTCTCGCGCATTAGCCGCGCGGCGGCCTTCTGCAGGCGTGCGCGCTCCGCGACCGGGGTTGCCTTCCAGGCCTGGAATGCCGTCTCCGCCGAGCGGATCGCGGCATCGACGTCGGCACGACCGGCATTGGGAACGCTGTCGATGGCCTCGCCAATGGCGGGATCGAGCACGTCGAAGGTCGCGCCGCTCAGGGCTGCAACCCAGCGGCCATCGATGAACATGTCCATGGCCGCGGGCCCTCTGGTCAGATCAGGTCGAGCATGAGCGCAACGCGGGTCTTGGCCAGCGCCTCCTCGGCCATCTGTCGTCCGACCTCGGTCTCGAGCAGGGCGAACTGCGCCGTCAGGCGCGCGGCATATTGGTGTGGCGTCATCTTGAACCAGTCGCAGGCGACGGCTACGCCCGTGGTGGTGAAGCGCCACAGCTTGTCGGCGTCGCGCACGATCCGGTCGTTGAGCGAGCGCGGATAGGGGCGCGTGTCGTGTCCGTCGATGATCTCGGCGACTGCGACGATGACGGCTTCCGGCCAGTCGGCCTGCTGCAGCACCTCGCGCGACATGCGGACGCCTTCGCTCTCGTGAAGGAAGCGCACGTCGGACTGCATCATGTTGGGGCCAAAACCCTTCTCGATGATGTCGGTCATGTCGATCGAGTACCAGCCGATGTCGTGCAGGATGATCGCAAGCGAAACAATGTCCTCGTCGGCGTCCGGATAATGCGCCAGCAGCTTGCGCGCATAGGCGTAGGACAGCGGGATATGAACGTCGTTCTTGCGGGCGCGCATGTACGGCTCGCTGATGCGCCATACCTGATCATAACGGCTGCCGATCTCGGGCCTGTCGAGCATTGCAATGTCCCATCTGGCGGGGAAGGCCGGCATCGCCGGCCTTCCGTGGTTCGGGGGTCAGGAGAGAACGGTGACTTCGCCTGTGGAACCGTTGACGCGCAGCATCTGGCCGTTCTTGATCGAGGAGCTGGCGCGCCCCGTGCCGGTGACGGCGGGCAGTCCGTATTCGCGACACACGATCGCGGCGTGGGACATCATGCCGCCGATGTCGGTGACGATCGCGTTGATCTTGCCGAAGATCGGCGCCCAGCTCGGCGCGGTCACCGGCGCAACCAGGATCTCGCCCTGCTCGATCTGGCCGAGCTCGTCGGCCGAACGCACCACGCGGGCGCGCCCCTCGACGATGCCGGGCGACGCGGCCATGCCGGACAGCTTGGTCGTGTTCGCGGCGCCATCGAGCCAGCGGCCGATGCTTTCCGTGGTGATGCCCCAGAGCATGATCGTAAACGGCTCGGTGATGACATCGGGCGGATTGTTGAGCGCGGGCTGCGGCGGCGTCGTCGCGAGCGCGGCGAGGATCTTCTTGCGCCGCTCGATCTCCGGTGGCCAGTAGGTCGGGCCGATTGCCGGCGCGCCGACCGCCCAGCCATTGCCGTAGTCGAACAGCGCGTCGCGGACCTCCTGGCGGTTGAGATAGAACAGGTCGTCGGCGTCCTTCCAGAAGCCGGCATCGCGGAAGATCGCGCCGAGCTCGCGCATCTTGCGCCAGAACACGCTCATCGACCAATGCTCGATGTAGAAATTGTGGTTCTCGACGTAGGGGAACACGGTGCGGGCGAGCCCGAGCTTGCCCTCGAAGGCGGCGCGGGCGTCGGCATCGAGCATCTCGGCATATTCAGAGGTGATGCGGTCGCGCTCGCGCGCGATGGCTTCCGTGGGCCGGTCGATCTCCTCGCCGCGCTGGACGCGGACGACGTAGTCCCTGATGTAGCCGAGCGGAATGTCGAGATGCTCGATCCAGTATTTGTCGGTCGAGTAGAAGCCGTTGCCTGAGGTGAAGTTGAACCAGGGGTCCTGCGCCTCCTTCCAAGCCTTCAGCCATTCGGCGCCGTTCGGTTCACAACCGACTGCGGCCAGCGCTTCGTCGACTGTGCCGCTCTTCATTGCCTCGGTCACGCCGAGCTTCACCGCGAGCTTGGCGAGCTTCTTCAGCTCGTCGTCGGGGCGGAACAGGTCGACCTCGACGCCCTGCACCATCTTGGCGATGGCCTGGTCCGGAATGGTCGGGAACTGCCCCTTCATGAAGCTGAAAAAGTCGAGATAGGCGGCGTAACCGAGATTCAGGAACTCGAAATGGTACTGCCAGGTCTTGTACAGCAGCTGGATCGCCCGGTCGTAGGTCTCGGTGAGTGCATAAGTGTTGTCGAGGCCGACGCCGCCGGTGATCCAGTCGAGCGGTACGGCATCGGGCAGCGGCTCGAAATTCAGCGCCTCGAGGTCGGCGATGTTGGCGCGGACCTTCTTGTCCCAGTTGGCCAGCAGGCGATCCCAGTTCTGAAAGTAGTAGCCGGCGCGCTCCATGAAATGCGGCACGCGGCCGCCGATCAGCTCGGGCGCGACCGCGACCGGGCTCATGTAGCAATAGCCGTTGTGGATGCGGTATTCGACGCCGTTGGCCGGCGGGATCAGATAATGCCGGGTGTTGTATTGGCCGAGGCACTTCACGGCGAACTCGACGGTGACGGCATCGAACGGCTTGAACGGGCTCGGCCAGTGCTGCGAATCGCAGAACCAGAACTTGCCGTCCTCCTTGTCGCGCAGGCTGTTCTGGAACTGCAGATAATACGGATAGAGCCGCTCCCAGCCTTCGGCGCCCGCAGGCGTCTTCAGGTCATAGGGACTCGGAAATTTCGCGTGCGCCGTCATGATCGTTTCCCCTCGTTCTCTCTGTTGTTCTTTGTCGTGATGCTCAGCGCTTGGCCTGGACCGGGGCGAGCAGCGTCCCCAGCACGCCGGCAATGCCGGTTTCGTAGACAGCTGTCGTCTGCTTCTTCTTCTGGCTCCACACCGTCTCGGGCCGGCTCTGCAGCGCGACCAGATTCTCGTCGTCCGGCAGATCGGCATCGATCGCCCATTCGACGTCCTGCGGGCAGCCCATGCTGCGCTCGAGCGATTTGGCGAGCCGGGCGACGGCGAGGACCTGGGCATTGGTCAGAGAGGGTAGGGTACGCCGCTCCGGCGCGATGACGCGCTCGACCGTACGCCGCGCCGCCCGATCGGCGACCAGCTCGAAATCCTTCTCCGAGATGCGCTGCTTGATCACCTGCAGCAGCACCTTCTCGACGACGAAATTGTCCGGCGTGATCTCGCCGGAGACCACGGGCTCGCCGAGCCCAAACGCGGCATCGATCACGATCTTGGTGCGATCGCCGTTGATCGGGTCGAGCGTCATCGCCACGCCGGCCGCTGACGCATTGACCATCTTCTGAACGCCGACCGACATCAGCACGTCGATCTGGCCGAGCCCGTTCTCGGCGCGGTAGGAGATGGCGCGGGCATTGAACAGGCTGGCCCAGCACGCTTTGACCTTCTCGACCACTGCGTCCTCACCGACCACCCAGAGATAGGTGTCCTGCTGGCCGGCGAAGCTGGCATCGGGCAGATCCTCGGCCGTCGCCGAGGAGCGCACCGCGACCGGCAGTTCGCCGTTGGGCGACATCCGGCGATAGGCCTCGCGGATCGACTGCTCGACCACGCCGGGCATCGGCTGGGTGATGATCACGTCGCGAATCTCGTGCGACAGCTTCTCCTCGTCATCGACATCGTCCAGCACGATCCGCGACAGGCGTTCGCTGATCGTCGCCTCGAGCCCGTTGCTGCGCAGATGCAGGGCATAGGCGTCGGTCGCGACCGCAAAGCCTGCGGGCACGCGCACGCCTTGCGCGATCATGCGCGCGAGGCTGGCGCATTTGCCGCCGATGCGCGGGAAGTCGGCCTCGCACGCGGCTTCAAACGGCACGATGAAGGATGCGGCTGCGTTGGCGCCCATGCGTCTGTTCCCCACCTTGTGACCCGGATCGCTTCCGGGCTTGTTGTTACTTGTGAAGCGCGTCAGACGAACGGGACGCGTCAGGCCACGTCCCATTCGATCCGAAGCGCCGTCGGCACGCGAAACGAGATGTTGTGAACGAAGTCGATGGTCTGGTCCGCGGCCAGTCGCAGGCCGGGAAGCCTGCGTGTCAGCTCTCCCAGCGCTATCGCGAACTCGATGCGGGCGAGCTGCTGGCCGACGCAGGTATGGATGCCATAGCCGAACGCCAGATGGCTCCTCGCATCGCTGCGCCGGACGTCGAAGCGGGCCGGCTCGGCGAACACCGCCTTGTCGCGGTTGGCGGAGCCGATCAGCAGCAGGATGTTGGAGTCCTTCGGCACGGGCACGCCGCCGATCTCCGCGTCCTTCAGCGCGCGCCTTCGCCACGCCACGATCGATGGGCTGAAGCGCAGCGATTCCTCGACGGCGGTGGGAATCAGCTGCGGTTCGGCGATGATGGCTTCCCAGTTCTCGCGCCGCTGCAGCAGCTCGCGCATGCCGTTTGCCATCAGGGTCGTCGTGGTCTCGTGGCCGGCGAACAGCGCGCTGTAGAGCACGCCGGCGATCTCCTCATCGCTGATCTCGGCGCCGTCCTTCTGCAGCCGCACCAGATCACCAGGCAGATCATCGGTCGGATGATCGTGGCGCTGGCGCACCAGATCGCGGCAGTAGTTCCAGTATTCCACCATGTTGCGGGCGTGCTCGAGCTGCTCGTCGTCGCTGAGATCGCCCCAGGTCAGGAGCGCGCGACTGACCGCCCAGGATTTCACGCGCGGCACGTCCATGTTGGGAATGCCGACTAATTTGAACAGCACCAGGGCCGGCACGTCATAAGCGAACTCGCGGAAGAAGTCGGCATGGCCGCGCCCGGCAAAGGCATCGATCGCCTGGTTGACGATGGCTTTGATTTCCGGCTCGATCGCCCTGAATCGACGTGGTCCGAAGCAGCCCTGGACCAGCTTGCGGATGCGCGTGTGATCGGGCGGTACGCGGGCTGACAGGCCGGAATAGGCGGTGAAGCCGCCCTCGCGCAGGATGCGCCGGCCTTTCTCGCACATCGGGCGCAGGGGCGCCTGTGCGTTCTCCGACGAGAAGGTGCGCCAGTCGTCGAACACCGCCTTAATGTCGGCGTGACGTGCAACGACATAGTATTTCAGCTCGTCAGAGAAGAAGACCGGCGCCTCGGCGCGTGCCCATTCGTAGAACGGGAACGGATCGCGCATCTCGAACGGGTCGAAGTCCTTCGCGGCGTCGTGATAGGGGCATCGCGCCAGCTCAGCAGCCGAACCTGGCATGTGGTCCTCCCATTCGCCGCCCTCGACGGCCACCGTTTGTTATGGGCTCACTCTAAGCGGCGGCCTTTGGGTTTTCTTTAGTCGATAACTCTATGATAAATTGAAACAAATTGTCAATTTGGCGGGGCGACCGCCGTGCTGCGGAGAGCAACCGGCAAGGCCGCGTGATCGATCAGTGGCCAGCGTGCGGGGCTCAAGCCGTCAGCTTGCGATGCAGCTCCTGGAGCGAGGCGCTCTTCGGCCGGTTGTCGAAATGCTTGAGCGCGTCGAGGTAGAGCTTGAATTGGCGGTCGATCGCCTCGCGTCGTCCCTGCGCCTTGAACACCTGCATCGCCTCGGCATGTGCCATCTCGCACAACGGATCGATCGCGAGCGCCTTCTGGCAATGCGCGAGCGCGGCCGAGTAGTCGCTGCGTTCGAGATAGATCCGTGCCGCGTCGCGCTGCACCTTGAAGAACATGTCGCGCAGCCAATAGCGCTTGCTCCAGCACCAGTCGCGCTCGCCGTCATCGGCATATTCGACCGGAATGTCCTCGAACAGGTCTCCTGTGTAGAGACGATCTGCCGCCTGCAGGCAGATCAGCGCCTCGTCGCTGGCGCCGGCCTTGATGTGTCCCTGGGACTGCCGGCACAGCTGCTCGAAGGTCGAAATGTCGAGCCAGCTGCGCTCCGGCGGCACCAGCACGTAGCGCGAGCCCTCGCGCCGGACGTAGTTGCGGCCGCCGTCGCGTCCGTCCGGCTGGCCGAGCGCCAGCCGAAGATAGCGCACGGTGTGATACAGGCGGTTGCGCGCTGCCTCGATGTCGTCGGCGTTGGGCCAGAGCAGATCGGCGAGCTCGTCGGTGCTGGCGCCGTGGCCGCCCTTCTGCAGCAGATAGGCGAACAGCGTCTTGGTCTTGCGGGTGGCGCCGCCCGGCGGGTCCCAGTTCACCTGGCTGCCGTCATTGCGATAGATCCGCAGACGGCCGAAGCAACGGATCTTCCAGCGGTCGCGGCTGTCGAGGTGAACCGCGCCAGGCTCCTCCGCCGATCGGCGCAGCAGCCACATCGGATCGGCGCCTTCGGCGGCATGCAGCGCGGCCGCCGACGTTCCGATCCGCAGCTCCGGCGCGATCGCGCCAAGCCAGAAATCGACCTGCTCGCGCAGCGCGCCGCGTGTCTGCAGCCGCGACGGGAGCCAATGTGGGTTGCTGACCAGTCCGGCGCTGGTGAGAATCTGCGGATGGCCGCGGAGAGCGACGAGCAGCTGCTCGTCGATCAGCAGCCGGCGGTTGTAAAGCGAGGCGATCGAGAGCACGGACTGTCGGGTGAGCGCCTCCGCAAGCGCCGGCCAGCCCTCGAAATTGGCGGTCGCGGAGTTGGTCTCGAGGCCCCAGCTCATGTCAACGACGAGCATGGCAGGGCCGTGATCACGGGTTGGCGAGACCCATTTCTCGATCTGGGCTGCGACGTCACGGAACGAGATCGGGACCCGAAGCAGCGCCATGTCGACGAAGCTCTTGCCCTCGACACATCGGGCCTTGTTGACGCGCCTCGCAAGCCTTTCGGCCACCGCAATCGCGTTTGCGTCCGCCGCAATCACGAAGATCCGCGAGGGGCGTGCAACGGCGAGGTAGTGCTTGAAGAAGTCCGCAAAAAGCAGTCTTTGCTGCGTCGCAAAATGGGCGAGGTTGACACAACTGTTCTCAGCCATCGGTACCCACCCGCAACAACTCCTATCGGAGGCGGCAGACTGGAGCCAGTCTAAGAGTGGCCGTTGGAAACATGCAAGGCCCTGTTCGCAAGCACTCGTTACGAGCTTGAAGTGCTTCTCTCCGTGGATTTCGAGCGCATTCGGCGACGCGAACTGCAGTCCTAATAGTTCCAGATGGCAGGGCTACGACTCCCCCCGAGGCCATTGGAGGTCAGCCGATCCCCGCCTTGCAACAGCGATAGCGAGCTCGTTTCACGATCGTCCCGGATAACGTCTTTGCAAGCCGGCTGTCCGGATCCGGACATGACGCGCACCAAGTCAGCCATCTTCCAGCTGCTACGATCGATGCGCAATTTTTGGAACGGTCCAGACCGACAGCAGCGTCTTCGGAATATCGCTCAAGAAAGCGCACCTGCTTGAGCTCGGGCTTGCGAGCGAGCACAGGGGAATTCTGTATCCCACCGACAAGGGGCTGCGCGCGGTCGAGGTTTTCTTTCCTCGTACCGGCCGGTTGGCGCGACTACCGCTTGTCGACATTGGGCCGGGCGCTACTGGTGCTGCGCGGACGGCCGTTGCGGATCTACGTCGCCGCCTCAGCTTCCCTGCAGGGGCTGACCGAGCAGGACATCAGAAAGCTCGACAACATCATCGTGCAAGCCCGCGTCATCGCTCGACGCACGGCCAAGCCGGAGGCTGGCTGTAACCCGAATGAATCAAGCGAAGGACTGGATGAAGTATCGTATGTTCGGCTGGTGTGGGGAAAGGCGGTAGCGTTCCCCTGACTCGAACCCCCGATACCTCAGGAGGGCGGCTCCTAATGTTGGATCGCAGGCGCGCCGACCTGCAGCGAGTTTTCAGCAGAGAAACTAAATCCAACCCGTGGGTGAGGGAGTGATCTTTGGGCCCGCTTCAAGTCGGACAGTCCAGAAAAGCGATTTCAGTTCAATCACGCCTGGAGCTGCCGTTGTTCGAACCCGCCTTTAAGTGTTCAACTGTCGAAACCCTTCGAAGCTGATTGCCGTGTTCGCCCCACTCCAGATGAACTTATCACTTTCTTTTTTGTTTTCGGTTCCTGTCAGGCAACCCGCACCGAACGAATGGAATGAAGAGTCTCTGGCTTTAGATGCGTGTAGCGACGCAGCATTTTCCAATCTTTGTGCCCGGTGACAAGTGCAACCTGTTCAATGGAAAACCCTGCCTCGAAAAGACGACTCGTTCCCTCATGGCGCAGATCGTGAAAATGTAGGTCATCGATCTTCAATTGTTGGCACTGGCGGCGAAATGCCGTTCCAACGGATCGTCCGTTGTAAGGAAAGATCCGGCCTTCTCGACTGTTCGAGAAGCGACCTTGCTCCTCAAGAATTTTGCACGCGTCATAGCCTGAGACATCCAGCAGGGGAATTCGCTGATCGTTGCCATTCTTCCTTCGGGGATCTTTCCGATTTCGAATGAGGAGCATTCGATTGTCGGCGTCGAAGTCGCGCCATTCGACTCTCGCAATCTCATCTTGCCGCATAGCCGTTGCGATCGCGAATCGGACTACACGACCGACTGGAATTTGTTGCCGATTGTTGATTCGAACGCTGAGATGATACGATCGAGTTCGTCTTGCGTGGGACGGCGGTTGCGCTCATCGCCTTTTCCGACGAGCCCGAGACGTCGAAGAGCATCCGGGCGTGGTCGAGTGGTTCGGTTGACACAGCGATGCCGTGTACTGCGGCGGCGTGAGACAGAATCGTTTTGATATATCCGAGATCGATCCCGACCGTCACCGGGCCGGCCCCCTCCAGCGCGCGCTCCTTTCCAAATTTGATGAACCGCTCTCGATCAAGCTCTGAAAGACGAAGATGCCCAAGTCTTTCGTCCAGGGAGATGAGGCTCGCAGTCTTGGAGCGACCAATGTTCTTTCCCACCTCGGCTAGATCTTGACGATGAAGCGTGACGAGATCGCCGAAGAGTTGGACGTCGCGGGACCTTTGCGTCGATGTCGGTTCTTGGCGGTCGATCCGCCGCTCGATATCGATGGCCCATTCGTCGGCGTCCTTTCGGCGGAGAAACGTCCCGTTGACATATTTTCCCTTTCGTCGGACTTGGGCTCTCCAAGAGCCGGATTTCAGTCTGGTGAAAGTTGCCACGTGTGTGCGCTCCGTGTGCACTGAGGCGGCGAAAAGCCGGAAAAAACATCGCGCTGTGGCGTAGGATAGAGTGCACACAAGGCGACCTAACGAATTGAATATGCTCGAAAAATGAAGCGATATCAATCACATAGATTTGCCGTGGCGCCCATGATGGATTGGACCGACCGTCACTGCCGCGTGTTCCATCGGCTGCTGTCGCGCCGGGCGTTGCTCTATACCGAGATGGTCACCACCGGCGCCGTGATTCATGGCGACCGCCAGCGGCTGCTCGGCTTCGATCGAAGCGAGCATCCGGTGGCGCTGCAGCTCGGCGGCTCCGATCCCGGCGATCTCGCGACGTCAGCCAAGATCGGCGAGGAGTTCGGCTACGATGAGATCAATCTCAATGTCGGCTGCCCATCGGACCGGGTGAAGGACGGCCGCTTCGGGGCCTGTTTGATGGCCGAGCCTGGGCTCATCGCCGCCTGCGTCGCCGCGATGAAGCACGCCGTTCGCATTCCCGTCACGGTGAAGTGCCGCATCGGCATCGACGATCAGGATCCGGAAATCGCACTCGATATGCTGGCGGACGCGGTCGTCGACAGCGGCGCAGACGCGCTGATCGTGCACGCGCGCAAGGCGTGGCTGGACGGCTTGTCGCCGAAGGAGAACCGTGACGTCCCGCCGCTCGACTACGACAGGGTGTACCGGCTGAAGGCGAGGCTGCCGCACGTGCCCGTCATCATCAATGGCGGCATCGGCAGCATCGAGGCTGCGCAAGGTCATCTCGCGCATGTCGATGGCGTGATGCTCGGGCGAGCTGCCTATCAGGAGCCGTGGCGGCTGCTCGATGTCGATCCCATGCTGTTCGGTGAGGCCGCGCCGCATCTGTCGATGCAAGAGGCGCTGGCGGCGCTGGAGCCCTATATCGAACATCAGCTCGGGCAGGGCACGCGGCTGCACGCGATGACGCGGCATCTCGTCGGGGCCTATCATGCGGTGCCGGGGGCGCGCGCCTTCCGCCGCCATCTTGCCGAACGCGGCGTCAAGCCGGACGCGGGCATCGAGGTGCTGCGCGAGGCGGTCGCGATGGTCGAGGATCGTCCGGCGGTTGCGGCGCTCGCCTGAGCGGATCAGGCCGGCGGCAGCAACTCGGTGACGGTCTGTCGCGCGAGCGCATTCTCCTCCGGCAGGGCTGCAACGAGGCGCTGCCCCTCAGCTGCGGTCGGGAAAGCCGTGCAGCATCAGCCGGTCGGAGCGCACTTCCCAACGCTCCAGCCGGTCGAGGAAGCTCATGCCGAGCAAATTGGTCTTCATCTGGCCGTGCGGCACCACCAAGGCCGGAACCGAGCGTTCCACCAGTTTGCCGATCGCAAGCCGGTCCAAGGTCAGGCGCGCCGCCTTGGTGTGACCGCCGGCGGTCTCGACGTCGACGTCGTAGGCGAGCAGTTCGAGCGGCAGGCCTGCGGCCTTGGCGGTCTCGTAGGTCAGAACCACCGATGTGGCGCCGGTGTCGACCACCATCGGCGCGGTGACGCCGTTGATCTTGGCGCGCAACGCGAACTCACCGCCTCTGGTGCGCTCGATCTCGACCGCGTTGGTCGGAGGGCTCGCCTTGGCTCTGAGCGCGCGGCTGCGCAGAACCTCCGACACGGTGTCGCTCGCGAGCGCCGCCTGCTCGGGATCCTTGTAGACGATCACGGCGCCCGCGGTGAGCACCATGGTGACGAGAACGAGCGCGATCTTGTTCATGCCGCGCCTCCCGTCGGCACGGAGGCGCTCAGTCGTGCCGACGCGCCAGCGCGGGCAGGCCGGCGTCGTGCATGCGGGAAGGCAGCCCGTCCATCAGTGCCAGCCGCTCGTCGCGCGACATGCGGCCCCAGCGGGCGATCTCCGGCAGCGTGCGTCCGCAACCGAAGCAGAGCTTCGTCTTCGGGTCGATCATGCAGACGGCGATGCAGGGCGTATCCTGGCTCATGGAGCGAGTTTGAAAGGTTCTGCCACTGTCGTGCAAGTGCAATCATCTCACAGTCCCGTTCCGGCATTCATGATCGGCTTGCGCACCCGGCGCTTCTCCTTAGCGGGGGCGATCGCATGCTCCGGCTGCAATGGCGGGGCCTCGTCCGACAGCGGAGCGAGCGCCGACATCACCCGCTCCGGCGGGAAGGTGACGATCACCTCGGTGCCGATGCGGACCTTCGATTTCAGCGTGAACGTGCCGCCATGCATCTCGATCAGGTTCTTGGCGATGGGCAGGCCGAGCCCGGCCCCCTGTTCGGCCGACTTGATCGAGTTGGAGCCCTGGCCGAACGAGGCGAGCACGATCGGAATCTCGTTCTCGGGGATGCCCGAGCCGGTGTCCTTGACGCTGAGATATTGCCCGCCCGAGGCCGTCCAGCCGGCCTTGAGCCAGATGTCGCCGCCCTGCGGCGTGAACTTGATGGCGTTGGAGAGCAGGTTGAGCACGACCTGGCGGATCGCGCGCTCGTCCGCCCACAGCCGCGGCATCTTCCGCTCGAACACCTCGTGAATGGTGATGCCGCGGCTCGTGGCGCGCAGCTTCAGGAGATGATGGCAGTCGGCGATCACGTGCACGAGCGCCACGGCTTCCTCGTTGAGCTCGTAGCGGCCGGCCTCGATGCGCGAGAGATCGAGGATCTCGTTGATCAGGTTGAGCAGGTGGACGCCCGAATTGTGGATGTCGGCCGAATATTCCTTGTAGACCGGCACCGCGTGCGTTCCGAAGATCTCGCTCTTCATCACCTCGGAAAAGCCGAGGATGGCGTTCAGCGGCGTGCGCAGCTCGTGACTCATCTGCGCGAGGAAGCGCGACTTGGCAACGTTGGCCGCTTCTGCCCGGTAGCGCGCCTCGTCGGAGATCGCCTTGGCCTGCTCGAGCTCGCCGATCAGGGCGTCCTTCTCGGCGCGTGCTTCGAGCGTGGCGAGCGTGGTCGAATGCAGCTGATGGGCGAGCAGCACGAAATAGCCTTCTGCTGCGACCGCGAATCCGGCCAGCAGGTAATTGTCGAACGTGCCCGACAGCACGAGGCTGAGGGTGATCGCGACCGTGACCGGTGCGGTGACCGCGACGGCTGCGACGGGCAGGTTGGCAGCGAGCATGCTGGAGACGGCGATCACCAGCAGCATCAGGAACATCATCAGCGTGCCTGACACCGCCGCGAGTGCGGGGTGGATCAGGATCGCCATCCAGCACACGCCGTAGAGCAGGTCGAGCAGCACGAAGCGCGTGCGCCAACGCCGCGTCGCCGCCATCGACGGCTGGTCGGCGAGAAAGTTCGAGCAGTTGCGGACGATCGCAGCGTGGATGCAAAGCACGCCGGCCGTCCAGGCGCCGGCCGCCAGCGTATGGAGCCAGGCGCTCAGCATCAGGCCGGTTGCGACCACCAGCAGCACGACGATGTAGGAGGCGGAGATGCGGGTCTGCGCGTATTGGCGCAGCAGCTCGCGATCGAAGGCCGGACGCGTTCCCGATGTCGACGTTAACCGGTCGCGCGCCTCGCGCACCCGCTGCTGCGCGGCCCGGCGCTGGCTTGCCGGTGCAAGCGCCGGCGGATCTGCCGGAAGCTCGACGACCTCAGGCTTTTCAGCGGGTTTACTCATCAAACAACACAAATCCTGCCCGCGAGGTACGGGCTGCTTTCTGCATTGTCTATAACTGGGCCCAAATCCTTAAGACGGATTATAGACAACGAAAAATTTGCGTTAACCGCGCGTTAAATCAACGATTGTGGCGAGGCTCAGCGGAGCTTCATTCGCAGGCGGCGCCAGCCGATCACCACGCCCGTGATGCTGAAGACGAGGCCGATCGCGCAAAGGCCGACGATGAGAACCGTGCGCAGCGCCGCATGGGCGAGCAGGGCCGGAAAGTCGAGCGTGTGCAGCGCCTGATAGAGCCACCGATAGGCGCGTCGGGACGGATCGAGCTTCTCGAGCACCGCGCCGGAGGCGGCGTCGACATGATACCAGGTGTCGCCGCAGATCACGCGATGGACCGGCGCGCCCGGCACATCGGAGACGAACGGATAGTCGTCGCCCGGCTCGACTTCGGTCGAGCGCGCGCAATCGTGGCCCAGGCGGGACGTTGCGGCATTGACGTCGGCCGGCTGCAGGAAGCGTCCGATGATCCTTGCCGAAGCGCCGTCCAGCACCGAAATCTGCTGCTGGCCCGGCGCTCGCCGGGTGCGCTGATGGAGGCGGCCGCCGAAGGCGAACCACTCGATCTCGCGAGCCTCGCCATGCACCGCCGCGAGTGCAACCGCAGTCAGGCGGCTCCAATCCGGTGTGCCGACCAGGATGGCTTCCTCGGACGGCGTCAGATGGCCGGTCGCGAACAGCCTGCCATGGTCCATCGACAGCCAACCGCTGACCATCCAGGTCAGCACGAACTGCATGCAGAGCAGACCAGTCCAATGATGCCACAGGTGCCAGCCGCGGTAGCGCGAGCACAGCCGCGCCTCGCGAGGTCGCAGCCTCATCGGACCGAGCAGGGCGCCGGTCACGGCGGCGATGACGGCCGCGAGCGATAGCCACCACACGACGACGTTCCAGGCCGCCCAGTCCTTGCGCAGGACGGTTGGATAGATCCAATGGACAACGCTGCCGACGTAGTTCCAGGCGCGTTCGAAGCGTGTCGTGTCGAGCACGACCTCGCCGGTCTTCGACGACACGTACAGCTCGGTCCCGTCGGGATCGTGGAGCGCGATCCGGTGCAGCGGACGATGCACATCGAACCGGTTCGGCACTGTCCATTGATCGTAGCTGTCCAGCGCCACGATGGCGGCGCGATCGGCCTCGAGCCCGCGTTGCTGGGCTGCTGCGCGTGCCACCGATAGTGCGAGACCGGGATCGTTCACGTCGGCTGCGGCCAGCGTGTCGGCATGAAAGGCCGCGCTGCGGCCGGCGGCCGAGATGACATAGACCGGACCATCCACGCGCTGAAACAGCCGGATGCGGGCGGGATGATCGATGCCACCAGCGGCGAGGGCCTCCGCGGGACTGCGCAGCGGCACGGCGATGTCGAGCACCGGCAGCGCGGCGAAGCGCTCGCTCTCGGTCTGCGCCGGGAATGGCACGTAGTGCATCACGATCCCGGTCGCGAACCACAGCACGAACAGCGGACCGAGCGGGATGCTCAACCAGCGGTGCATGAGGATCAGCGCCTGGATCATGCTGTCATCAGAACTTGAACGAGGCCTCGACCTCGTAGGTGCGCGGCGCGCCGAGGAAGATCTGGTCGGGATAGAACGGATCGCTCCAGGCCGCGTAGCGCCTGTCGGTGACGTTGCGGATGCGCAAGGCGAGGCGCGTGCTGGTCGCGGTGGCGAACATCGGCACCTTCGGCAGATCGACGAAGGCGAACAGGTCGGCGGTGGTGTAGGCGTTTAGCTTCACCGTGTTGGCATCGGTGCTCCAGCGGTCGCCGACGTGACGAACCGAGAAGCCGAGCTCGACCGGCCACCAGCCGGGATTGAGAAAGCGGTAGGAGCCGCCACCGTTGACGATGATGGCGGGAATGTTAGGCGGCGTGTTGCCCGAGAACGAGCCGCCGCCCACGAGATCATAGTCGGCATAGCGGGCGCGGACATAGGCGACGTTGCCCCATAGCTTGCTCTCCGGCGTCGGCCGCACGGCGGCCGCGACCTCGATGCCCTGCGACTTCACCTTGCCGGCGAGGTTGAGCTGCTGGCCGGCCTGGGCGCTGTAGACGTTGTTGCGCGCGATGTCGAAGGCCGACGCGGTCCACTCCGCGCGCCCGTTCCACAGCAGCTGCTTGACGCCGGTCTCGTAGCTGCGGGAGTCGGACAGCGCGAGGTTCTGCGTCGGACTCAAGATGAAGATGCTGTCGGCCGAGATGTCGGTGGCCGTCGCATATTGGCTGTAGAAGGTGGTGCCGGGTAGCGCCTCCCACGTGTAGCCGATGCGGCCGGTGACCGGCTGCCAGCTCTTCGAATAGGGGAAGCCACTTTTCACCGCGCCATTCCTGTCGATCGAGTTGCGATCGAGCGTGAACGGATTGTAGCGCAGGCCGCCGACCAGGGCGAACGTATCGGTGAGCTTCAGCCGGTCCTCGAGGTTCAGGGCGACGCTGTCGATCGTGGCGGTCTGCAGCTGTGTCGTCAGAGTTCCAAAGACGCCCCTGTCGAATCCGACCAGCGGCACGGTGTCGTGAAAGAAATTCGCAGCGCCCGGCCGCGTGAAGTCGGTATGCGAGCTCTCGACCGAGGTGACCAAGCGGTTGGCGAGACCGAAGATGCTTCCGTTCCAGGTCATGTCGGTGGTGTTGCCGACCATGTTATGGTTGTGGTGGACGAAGAAGCGCTCGCGATCGACTCGGCCGGTGTCGGCGTTGAAGGCCGAGACCTCGTTGTTGTACCAGTCGCGGCTGGCATTGTAGTTGTAGATCTGGCTCCGCAGCCTGACGTCGTTGCTGAGGTTCCATTCGAACCCGGTGCGAACCCAGGATTCCTTGATCGTCTTGTGGCCGTCGACGACGTTGTAGTTGGTCGACAGCGTGCGGCCGTCGATCGTGACGGCGCCGAGATCGCTGCCGTTGTAGGCGGATATCTTGGTGCCCGACACGATGCCGCTGGTCGCGTTCGCGCCGCTGTAGGTGACCGGCACCAGCGGCGTGCCTTCGTAGGGCTTGGCCTTGTAGTCCTTGAACTCGGCGGCAAAGAAGGTCTTGAAACTGTCGGACAGGCGGTAGTCGAGCTGGCCCGAGACATGGACGTTCTTGAACTCGGTGTCGTCGATGAAGCCGACCTCTTTCGTTCGGCTGATATCGAAGCGATAGTCCAGGCCCTCGATCGCGGTGCTGCCCCCGGAGCCAAAGCCGCTGCGGAACGTGCCGCGCTGGTCGAAGCCTATGAAAGCCTCGTTCTGGACCGGTCCGGTGTGCGGCGCCTTGGTCACGAAGTTGATGGTGCCGCCGACCGCGCCCTGGCCGGAGATCAGCGAGGAGGGGCCTTTGAGAAACTCGACCCGGTCGAGGTTGAAGGTCTCCATCGTCAGCGCGGTGAAGCCGGTCGGCCCGATGTTGATGCCGTTGTAGAGGACGTTGACCTGGTTGCCCTGGAAGCCGCGCATGGCATAGCCGACATCGTTCGGCGCATCGCCGGCGCTGACGCCGGTGGCGCCTTTCACCGCATCGATCGTGGTGTGATAGCCCTGCTCGCGCAGAGTCGCTGCGACCACGACCTCGATCGATGCCGGCGCCTCGCGCGCGATCAGGCCCAGCCGGCCGCCGACCGCCGGAGCCGCATTGCCGTTGAGCGGCGTCGCCGCTGGGGAGGCGGACGCGTGGGGCGATGGCGCGGCTGCCGGCGATGGCGTCGCTGTGCCTCGGGGCATGGGGTGCACCGTCCCGCTGGCTGTTCTGATCGGTGACGGCGAACGGCCGGCAGCCTGTCGCTGGCGCGGCGCATCGACGGTGACGTCCGGCAGCAGCGTGTCGGCCGCCGGCCTCACGCCGGGATTTGCTGCCTGCTGCGCACGGGCCAGCGGAACAGCTGCGCAGAAGACCTCCGCAACGAGTCCCACCAACGCAATCAAACCCTGGACGTCCCGCATGCTCATTCCGATTCCCCCACGCGGTCCGGCCATGCCGGTGTCCGCGCCCCCTCCAGCGCTCTTGTGACCGGGACCAGAGCTAACGCAGAACGCTAGATATGTAATGTTATAACATTACATATCTTCTCTTCTGGTCAAGCCTGTCTCTGTTCGGCAACACATGCGAACGATTGGCGATTGCAACGGGTATCAGCGAGTCGGAGGGTGCGCAATGGCGCCGGCTGATACGGGTCAGACAGGGCGCGCGAGGTCCCGGCCGACGGCGGTGACGAGCCAGTTGGTCGTCACGGGGCAGAAATAAACGTGCCGCCGCTCGAAGCGCGCGGCGGCACGTTCATCGGATCGCGATCGCGGATTACTTCTCCAGGCGGGCCAGCAGGCTCGACGTGTCCCAGCGCTTGCCGCCGAGCTTCTCGACCTCGGAATAGAACTGGTCGACCAGCGCGGTCACCGGCAGATGGGCGCCGTTGCGGCGCGCTTCGCTGAGGCAGATCGACAGGTCCTTGCGCATCCATTCCACCGCAAAACCAAAGTCGTATTTGCCGTCGTTCATGGTCTTGTAGCGGTTCTCCATCTGCCAGGACTGGGCGGCGCCCTTGGAGATGGTCTCGATCACGGCGGGCACGTCCAAGCCCGACTTCTTCGCGAAATGGATGCCCTCGGACAGGCCCTGCACGAGGCCGGCGATGCAGATCTGGTTGACCATCTTGGTCAGCTGGCCGGAGCCCGCCGGTCCCAGCAGCTTGCACATCCGGGCATAGGCCGCGATTACCGGCTCGGCGCCCGCATAGGCGTCCGCGGTGCCGCCGCACATCACCGTCAGCACGCCGTTCTCCGCGCCGGCCTGGCCGCCGGACACCGGCGCGTCGATGAATTTGAAGCCGGCCTTGGTGGCTGCGGCATCGAGCTCACGTGCCACTTCAGCCGAGGCCGTGGTGTGGTCAACGAAGGTTGCGCCCTTGGTCATGCCGGCGAAAGCGCCGTCCGGGCCGATGGTCACCGCGCGCAGATCGTTGTCGTTGCCGACGCAGCACATCACGAAGTCCTGGCCCTCGGCGGCCTGCTTCGGCGTCGCGGCGGTTTTGCCGCCGAACTTGTCAGCCCATTCCTTCGCCTTGGCCGCGGTACGGTTGTAGACCGTGACCTCGTGACCGCCCTTCTTCACGAGATGTCCTGCCATGGGGAAACCCATGACGCCGAGACCGATGAAAGCGACTTTAGCCATATGAGCTACCTTGACCTTGGGGTTCTGCCGACAGCCTTGAGAGGGCCGGGCCATTCTTGACGGAAAACATCAGCGGCCGGCCGGGTTCCGGCGGCGGCGCTGGACGCCGCACCATAGCCGCTTGCGAAACAGGGGCAACGGCTTCGTGACGGATGCGAAAACGTCCGCCCGTGCTAAAGAGGCATCATCATGACGGCTTGCAAAGTCGTCATCCGGCAACGAAATCCAGTCAACCAACGAATCAGCCAGGGAGTGTCTCGCATGGGCGTCAGCGTCGGCGTGCTCGATCATTTCAACATCCGGACCCGCAACCTCGCCGAGACCGTGCGCTTCTACGAGGACGTGCTCGGGCTCGAGAACGGCGCCCGGCCGAATTTCGCATTCCCTGGCGCCTGGATGTACAGCGAGGGCCGGCCGGTGGTGCACCTCGTCGACATCTCGCCGACATCCGAGGCACAGAAGCCGGATTCCGGCGTCGTCCACCACGTCGCCTTCGTCAGCCGCGGCTTCGCCGGCATGAAGGCCCGGCTCGCCGCCAAGGGCATGCCGTTCGATGCCCGCCAGGTGCCCGGCGGCGAGCTGTGGCAGATCTTCGTGCGCGACCCCAACGGCGTGACGATCGAGCTCAATTACGAGGCGGCCAAGGAGCAGGCCGACGACGCGCCGGTGGAGACCGCCGGCGACATCGGAACCAAGGTGGCGTTTTGAGCCGGCCGGCCTTATGAAGCAGCGCAACGCAGGGCCGGGGGCGGTCCCGTCGCGGACGACGGAAGATCATGTCCGGTCAACAGGATAGGGCGCGACGATGTGGCGCGTTCTGAACTTCTTCAGGAGACGCGCCGTGAGCGTGACGCAGCAGCAGGTTATCGAGGCACTCAAGCGGGTCCGCTCGCCACGCGGCGTGGCGCTGCCGGACGCCGGCGTGCTGTCGCCGATCACCGCCAATGACGGCAAGGTGTTCTTCTCGATCAATGTCGAGGCCAGCGAGGCCCGCGCCTGGGAAGACACCCGCGCGCAAGCCGAAGCCGCCGTGCGCGCCATTCCCGGCGTGACCATGGCGATGATCGCGCTGACCGCCGAGCGCAAGGCGGGCGCTGCCGCCCCGCCGCCGCGGCAGGGCGGCGTGCAGCCGGTCGCGGCGCATCGTCCGCATCAGCACCAGCATCCGGTCGACTCGCCGATGTCCCGGCAGGCTCCGATCCCGGGCATCGCGGCGGTCATCGCCGTCGCCTCCGGAAAGGGCGGTGTCGGCAAGTCGACCACCGCGATCAATCTCGCGCTGGGCCTGCGCGACCTCGGCCTCAAGGTCGGGCTGCTCGACGCCGACATCTACGGCCCCTCGGTGCCGCGGCTGACCGGCCTGCAGGAAAAGCCCAAGCTCACCGACGACAAGAAGATGATTCCGCTGTCGCGGTTCGGCCTGTCGATCATGTCGATCGGCTTTCTCGTCGACGAGGACAGCCCGATGATCTGGCGCGGCCCGATGGTGATGTCGGCCATCAACCAGATGCTGCGCGACGTCGCCTGGGGTACGCTCGACGTGCTCGTCGTCGACATGCCGCCGGGCACCGGCGATGCCCAGCTGACTCTGGCGCAGAATGTGCCGCTGAAGGGCGCCGTGATCGTGTCGACGCCGCAGGACCTGTCGCTGATCGACGCCCGCCGCGGGCTTGCGATGTTCCGCAAGGTCAACGTGCCCGTGCTCGGCATCATCGAGAACATGAGCTACTTCCAGTGCCCGCAATGCGGCACCCGGTCCGACATCTTCGGTCATGGCGGCGCGCGCCACGAGGCCGAGCGGCTCGGCGTGCCGTTCCTCGGCGAGATCCCGTTGCACATGGACATCCGCTCGACGTCGGACGCCGGCAACCCGTTGGTCGAGAGCGAGCCGAACGGTCCGCACGCGGCGATCTACCGGAGCATCGCCGCGTCGGTGCGGGATCAGCTCAAGGACGCCATCGCCGCTGCTTGATGCACTGCAGCGAAGCGCGTGCGACTATTGGACCGTTTGTCATTCCAACGTCGCGTTTTCGCTTAACCGGTTCCGTGCTAAAGCCCGGCCCGGATCGCCTTCGACCGTGTGCGGCCAATCGCATCGGCGGATAAATGCTTTTTCAACGGGAAACGCCCCCAACAAGGAGATGCCCTAATATGAAGCGTCGTGATTTTCTGAAGGTTTCGGCCGCCGGTGCCGCGGCGACGGGGGCCATCGCCTCGCCGGCGATCGCGCAGTCGTCGCCCGAGATCAAGTGGCGGTTGACCTCGAGCTTCCCGAAGTCGCTCGACACGATCTATGGCGGCGCCACCGAGCTGGCCAAGTACGTCGCCGAAATGACCGACAACAAGTTCCAGATCCAGGTGTTCGCGGCCGGCGAAATCGTTCCCGGCCTGCAGGCGCTGGACGCGACCGCCAACGGCACCGTCGAGATGTGCCACACGGTGTCGTATTACTACGTCGGCAAGGACCCGACCTTCGCGATCTTCGCTTCGGTGCCGTTCGGCCTCAATGCCCGGCAGCAGAACTCCTGGCTGTATCAGGGCGGCGGCAACGAGCTCGCCAACGAGTTCTACAAGAAGTTCGGCGTGATCGGCTTTCCCTGCGGCAACACCGGCACCCAGATGGGCGGTTGGTTCCGCAAGGAGATCAAGACCGCCGCCGACCTCTCGGGCCTGAAATTCCGCATCGGCGGCATCGCCGGCCAGGTGCTGCAGAAGCTCGGCGTCGTGCCGCAGCAGCTCGCCGGTGGCGACATCTACCCGGCGCTGGAGAAGGGCACCATCGACGCGGCCGAGTGGGTCGGCCCCTATGACGACGAGAAGCTCGGCTTCCAGAAGGTGGCCAAGTACTACTACTATCCGGGTTGGTGGGAAGGCGGTCCGACCGTCCATGCCTACACCAACCTGGACAAGTGGAATTCGCTACCCAAGAGCTACCAGGCGATCCTGACCAACGCGACCATGGCCGCGAACACTTGGATGGCGGCGCGCTACGACATGCAGAACCCGTCGGCGCTGAAGCGCCTGGTCGCCGGCGGCACCCAGTTGCGTCCTTTCACGAACGAGGTGCTCGAAGCCTGTCTCAAGGCGACCAACGAGCTTTGGGGCGAGATCTCGGCCAAGAATCCCGACTTCAAGAAGTCGATCGATGCCATGCAGGCCTACCGCTCGGACGAATATCTGTGGTGGCAGGTCGCCGAATACACCTACGACAGCTTCATGATCCGCTCGCGCACCCGCGGCTGATCTTCAGCATTTCGATCGGCGGATAGACATTGAGCCCGGCCTCGCAAGAGGCCGGGCTTTTGCGTTGCATTGCGACATCGTTTTGCAATGGCACTCCGACGCACTTTGATCCACACTGGAACTAAGCCTCGCAAGAAGGCTGCCCAGGAAACGAACACAATCACCACAAGGGAGGAAAGAGCATGAAGCGGAGAGACTTCATCAAGGTCACCGGGCTCGGCGCTGCAGGCGCCGCCGCGATCGCATCGCCCGCGATCGCGCAATCGATGCCCGAGATCAAATGGCGCATGACCACGAGCTGGCCGAAATCGCTCGACACGCTGCATGGCGGCGCCGAGATCATGGCCAAGATGATTGGTGAGGCCACCGACAACAAATTCCAGATCCAGACCTTCGCCGCCGGCGAGATCGTGCCCGGCCTGCAGGTGCTCGACGCCGTGCAGAACGGCACCGTCGAGATGGGCCACACCGCGTCCTACTATTATTTCGGCAAGGACCCGACCTTCACCTTCGGCTCGTCGGTGCCGTTCGGCCCGAACATGCGCATCAACCAGGCCTGGTACCTGATGGGCGGGGGCAAGGAGATCCTCAACGAGTTCTACAAGAGCTACAACGTCACCTCGCTGCTGGCCGGCAACACCGGCTGCCAGATGGGCGGTTGGTTCCGCAAGGAGGTCAACTCCGTCGACGATCTCAACGGCATGAAATTCCGCATCGGCGGTTTTGCCGGGCGGGTGCTGCAGAAGCTCGGCGCGGTGCCGCAGCAGATCGCCGGCGGCGACATCTATCCGGCGCTGGAGAAGGGCACGATCGACGCCGCCGAATGGGTCGGTCCCTATGACGACGAGAAGCTCGGCCTCTACAAGGTCGCGCCGCACTACTACTTCCCCGGCTGGTGGGAGGGCGGGCCGATGCTGCTCGCCATGATCAACCTCGACAAGTGGAACGCGCTGCCCAAGCACTATCAGAAGCTGCTCGAGCAGGCCGGCCACTACTCCAACAACTGGATGATGGCCAAGTACGATTCCGCCAACCCGCTGGCGCTGCGCAAGCTGATCGCCGGCGGCGCCAAGCTGCATCCGTTCCCGGCCCCGGTCATGGAAGCCTCGTTCAAGGCCGCCAAGGAGCTGCATGCCGAGGTCGCCGCCGGCAATCCAAACTTCAAGAAGGCGCTGGACTCGCTCACGGCCTATTCGGGTGCGGGCTATTCCTGGTTCCAGGTCGCCGAGGTCGGCTACGACAACTTCATGGCCCGGCGGTCGCAGAGCTGAGCGAGATTCCGTCGTTGCGAGCGCAGCGAGGCAATCCAGGGCTGCGCGCGTGCCCCTGGATTGCTTCGGCGCAAGGGCGCCTCGCAATGACGCGCTGATAGAGACGGTCCCAAACAAAAGAGGCGGCCCCAAACAAAAACCCCGGAAGCGGAGCTTCCGGGGCTTTCTTCATTCGGTCGGAGCCGCCGTCTACTGCTTCGGCGCGCCGAAATCCAGCGGCGGCAGATCGATCTGCGGCACCTCGATCTTGACCTTGTCGAGGTCGACCTGGACCGGCTTGTCGAGCAGGCCGGTCACCGTGACCGGGAACGCGATTACGAGCAGCACCATGATCGCCTGCAGGCCGATCCATGGCATCGCGCCCCAATAGATGTCGGAGCTCTTCACTTCCTTCGGCGCGACGCCGCGCAGGTAGAACAGCGCGAAGCCGAACGGCGGATGCAGGAACGAGGTCTGCATGTTCACGCACAGCATGACGCCGAACCAGATCAGGGCGGCCTCCGGGCCGACCACCGGCGCCAGGATCTTCTGCGCGATCGGTGCGATCATCGGCAGGATGATGAAGGCGATCTCGAAGAAGTCGAGGAAGAAGGCCAGGAAGAAGATGAAGACGTTGATGAAGATCAGGAAGCCCCAGACGCCGCCGGGCAGGGAGGTGAGCAGGTGCTCCAGCCATTCGCCGCCGGAGACGCCCTGGAACACCACCGAGAAGCAGGTCGAGCCGATCAGGATGAAAGTGACCATGCAGGTGATGCGCATGGTTGTCTCGTAGCCCTGCTTGATCAGGTCGCGCAGGTCGGGGAGGGCGACGGCGCGGATGCAGAGCCAGGCAACCGCGAGATAGGTGACCGCGAAAGACAGCTTGAACGCGAGGTTCTCGGTGAACAGCATCGCGATGATGGTGCCGATGCCGGCGGCGACGACGCCGACGATCAGGATGCTGCGATCGCTCTTGGTGAACTCCTTGTGGTGGATCACCGCCAGCACGATCGCGCCGACCGCGCCCATGGCGCCGGCTTCCGTCGGCGTGGCCAGGCCCATCATCATGGTGCCGAGCACGACGAAGATCAGCACCGCCGAGGGAATGATGCCCATCAGGCACTTCTTCCACAGCGCCCAGCCGGTCAGCGTACGCGCCTCCTTCGGCACCGGCGGCAGGTGGCCCGGCTTGACCAGGCCGAGCACGAAGGTGTAGCCGGCGAACAGCACGACCTGGAAGATCGAGGGGCCCCAGGCGCCGAGATACATGTCGCCGACCGACTTGCCGAGCTGGTCGGCCAGCACGATCAGCACCAGCGACGGCGGCACCAGCTGGGTGATGGTGCCGGACGCCGCGAGCACGCCGGTGATGTAGCGCATGTTGTAGCCGTAGCGCATCATCACGGGCATCGAGATCATCGCCATCGCGATCACCTGTGCCGCCACCGTCCCGGTGATGGCGCCGAGGATGAAGCCGACGATGATGACGGAATAGCCGAGGCCGCCGCGGATCGGCCCGAACAGCTGGCCCATCGAATCCAGCATGTCCTCGGCGAGCCCGCATCTCTCCAGGATCGCACCCATGAAGGTAAAGAACGGGATCGCGAGCAGCAGGTCGTTGGCGAGCACGCTGCCGAAGATGCGGCCCGGAATCGCCTGCAGGAAGTTGAGGTCGAAGAACCCTAAGTCGATGGCGAGGAAGCCGAACGACAGGCCGACGGCGGCGAGCGTGAACGCCACCGGGAAGCCGATCAGCATCGCCAGGACCAGGCCGCCGAACATCAGCGGCGGCATCATCTCCAGCGTAATCATTGCGTCGGCCTCTCGTATTTGGCGTCGATCGTCACTTCACCGCGCAGCGCGGCGGCGCGCTTGATCACCTCGGAGAGGCCCTGCAGCGCCAGCATCACGAAGCCCGCGGGGATGGCGAACTTCACCGGCCAGCGAAGCAGGCCGCCGGCATTGGCCGACATCTCGTTGACCGAATAGGACTGCATGAAGAACGGCCAGGACAGGTAGGCCAGCAGCAGGCAGGTCGGGATCAGGAAGAACAGCGTGCCGATCAGATCGAGCCAGAGCTGGCCGCGCTCGGACAGATAGAGATAGAGCAGCTCCACCCGAACATGCTCGTTGCGCCGGAAGGTGTAGGAGGCGCCGAACATGACCAGCAGCGCGAACATGTACCACTGCAATTCCAGCCAGCCGTTCGACGAGTAGCTGAAGGCGTAGCGGATCATGGCGTTGATCGCGCTGACCAGGCAGGCCAGCAGCACCATGATATTGCAGACGTAACCGATCTTTTCGTTGAGCTGATCGATGGCGTTACTGATTGCCAACAAGGGGCGCATCATTGTCTCCGCTGCGGGCGCTGTCAGACGAGCGCGCCTGAGCTCTCAGGAGGCACGGCTTCGCGATCACGCAGAACGTGCATGTCGTCATGACGGCGCGCTTGAAGCGAATCCAACGAAACGTCCTCCCCCTCGATGCCTTCAGCTCTTGTTCGGCGCTTGTATGAAGGGCGAGCGCCCATCGGCCGCGCTGGGCCTGAAAGCGGGGGCACCATTTCAGCGCGCCGTCCTGCCGTCAATCGGAAAATGGACACATTGACGCGCCGGCAACAGTCTGGCGGCGCTGGCTAAACCCGGGTTCGGGGGGCGGCGTCCGGCCTGCCGAAAGAGCGGGCAGTTCGCTGCCGGCCGTCCATCGCTCCGATGGGGGCGGCCGTGGAGGATGGTCGCGTGGGCTGTCTGGGACGGAGCGCGGGATCAGAATGTGGTGTGGTGATCCGGCGAGGCGTCTGATCCCCGGCAAGGGAATGTTGGCGTGGGGCCACAAGCTGGATAAAAAGCGTCGTCGTGGACGTTTGATGCAGGGACCAACCGGATGAGCAAGCCGAGCAAGACCGAAGCCGAACTGATCGCAATGGCGGTGGCCGAGCTGAAGGCTCATACCGAGTACGCCGAGGGCATTCTCATCGCGGTCGTGCGGGACGGAAATTCCTGGGAGTTTCGCGCCAGTGCCGATCAGGAGACGATCGGCAGGCCCGGCTATCCCGAATGCGTCGCCATGTTGGTCCAGATTGGAGACCATCTGTCGAAGCAGTACGCGCTCCAGGAGAAGTGAAATGGCTTCGTGACCGCTGGCGGCGGGCACTCCGACACCGTCGAACCCGCAGGCATCTGGGGATGCCAGGGGCCTGACCCGACGCGGCGAGCCTCTTCAAAAATCAAAAAAACCGGCCGCGCCGCCTGATGTGCGGCGCTACAGCACCACCACGCCGGAATGCTTGGCCTTGTTCTCTGGTTCGACGTGGATGGTGATCCAGCTGTGCTCGTCGTGCTCGCGCAAGGCGGCCTCGATCCGGTCGCAGATTTCGTGCGCCTGGTTGACCGACATCTCGCCGGGCACCACGAGGTGGAACTCGATGAAGGTCAGCTTGCCGGCATGGCGGGTCCGGACATCATGCGCCTCCAGCGCGCCGCCGGCATGCTGACTGATGATCAGGCGAATGCGCGCCAGCGTGGCGTCCGGGACCGCTTCATCCATCAGCCCGCTGGTGGATTCCTTCAGCACCTGCCATCCCGACCACAGGATGTTCACGGCGACCAGCACGGCCAGCGCCGGATCGAGGATCGGCAGCTGCAACATCACCGCGAGGCCGAGGCCGACCACGACGCCGCCCGAGGACACGACGTCCGTCAGCAGATGGCGTCCGTCGGCCACCAGCGCCGGCGACCGCAGCCGCTTTCCTCGCGTGATCAACAGCCAGCACCAGACCGCATTGATCGCGCTCGCCAGCCCATTCACGGCGAGCCCTTCGACGGGCGCCGAAAACGGCCGCGGATTGAAGAAATTCCCGTAAGCCTCATGGATGATGAGCAGCGCCGCCACGACGATCATGACGCCCTCGATCACCGCGCTGAAATACTCCACCTTGTGGTGGCCGAACGGATGGTTGGCGTCGGCGGGCTTGGCTGCGATGCGCACCGCGACGAGCGCGACGGCGGCGGTGACGACGTTGACGATGCTCTCGAGGGCGTCCGAGTACAGCGCGACCGAGCCGGTGATCCAATAGGCAAGATACTTCAGGCCGAGCACGATCGTTCCGACCACGAGGCTGCCGATGGCGAGCTTGAGCGATTGCGAGGCCATGATGTCCTGATCCGATCCCGCGCTGGGGTACTCAACGCTGCGGCGGAACGCAACCTCCGCTGCCGGCCGCTCGCTATCGGAAAAGCTGATATCCTCGGTTCATCGCCGTTGCGAATGCGCCGGGCGCGGCGTTGCCGCGAGCGCAATATGATCTGTGGAAAACAGAACGGCCGCGCCCACGGACATGGACGCGGCCTTGTCGCGGCAAGCGCCGATAGCAATGACGCCGCCGACTACTTCTCTTTGATGACCGTGGTGGTGCTGGTGGAGCTGCCGACCGTGCCTTCGTCCTCGCAGACCTTGGTCTGGCGGATGCGGTCCTCGGCTTCCACGCGGCTGGTGAACGCCATCGGTCCGATCTGCGTGACGACCTCGCGGTCGGCGGGGCGAGTGGTGGTGATGGTGCAGCGATGGCTCGGTCCCTGCACGATGTAGTATTCGTCCGCGAGCACTGGCGCGACCGATCCGATGATCACTGCGCCGGCAAGAAGAAGGGGTGCTTTCATTGTCGCCTCTCTTTCCAAGAACAGCCAAAAGGGGAGCGGGATTCGATGAGGAGTTTTCTGCCTCATCGTTCGATGCTCCGCCTTTGCAACTCGGCCGGCTGGTCGGGGTTCCGGTACGCCACGCGCAGCCTGTGTGATGCGATGCAGTGTCGGCAGCGATGGACGCGAGATCCCGTCAGGATCCAGCGACACGCGCGCACGCCCGCCGTGGCGCGCTTGCCAGTGTCCCAAGCGCGTCGCGCCGCGGTTGGCAGGCGAACATCGATCACGACCTCGTCCGTGCATCGACGGACGTCGCGATATCGACGAGCCGGCGCACTGGCGGCGGTAGCGATTCAGAGCAGCCTGACGGTCACCTTCGCCTTGCCGGTATTGTTCGGATAGAATGCATCGTACACCCAGGGCAGCCCGATCACGGCGTCGTTGACATAGAGGAACAGCTCACCGCCGCGCTCGGCCTTGAACCTCGCCTTGTAGGCCTGAGGCGTGGTGTTGGGGGCGGGAACGGGGTCGAGGAAATATTCGTCGACTCCCGTCTCGCCGACCCTGGCGATCAGCCGATACCAGGGCCGGAAGAGAACGCGGCGCAGCAGGATGCCTGCGTAGAACGTCCCGCGGGCGTAGCCCCGGACCGTCGAGGTGCGATAGCCGGCGGGCGTGACCGGATGCCCGGCGTCCTCCCACGGGTCGGTCATGGTGACGACGATCTCGTAGGAGAAGCCGGGACGGACTCTCAACCCGGTGGGAGCGCAAACCGCATCGGTCGAGAAATCCCTGGCATCCTGCGGAATGCCTTTGTCGACCGCGACGAGCTCGTGGGCAGGGGTGCCATGGCAGAAGGCGCCCATCGAGTCCGCGGCGTTGAACAGGACATGGCTGATCAGCGTGGCCGCGAGCCAGACGGTGCCGAGCGCGAGCAGCAACGGGCCGACATGCCGCTTGCCGTTCCTGATGGCGAACTGATAGGCGCGATTGGTCCGGAGGGCGTAGATGGCTTGATGCATCGGGCCGGACAGCATCGGGGGCGCTGCTCGTTCGCGCCAGATCACGCGCATCAGGTCGCTGATGCGGTCGCTGAGGAATGTCCCGGCCGCAGTCAGCGCGACGAGGATGATGATCCCGCCGGCGAACCATTCGGGATTGGCGGCATACCAGTCCGTCCACCAGTGCAGCGATGTCGGCAGGAACGATTCGACCAGCCGGACCGCCTCGGAGACCATCCTGATGCGCGAGTCGTATTCGTGCGTGCGATCGAGGTCGTGGAACAGCCAGAAGGCCGCGAGGTGGAGGGAGGCCGCCAGCGTCGCGAAATAAGCGAGACGTCTGAACCACACCAGATTCCACAGCTTTTCCTGGGCCGCGAACCGGGCGGCCGCTCCGGCCGGCGTTTCGAACGTGGTCGGCCCGAGAGGCGCCAGCGTGCCGTCGTAGCGGACGATGACGTAGTTGTCCGGCAAGCCGATGGGCGCATAGGCATTGCAGCCGCTGTCGATGCGGTCGAAGACGCTTTCGTGAATCTTCGGCATCGACACCTGGACGCCCGCCGCCGGGTCGTTGCACAGCTCCGACACCTTGCGCGGGCCGTATCGATAATAGGAGCCGAGCCCGGAGCGCGAGTTGTAGAGTCGGCCGTCCTTGTCCTGTGACGTGACGATCGACTTGATCGCATCCGGATCGGCCTCGGGCGCGGTCTTGAAGACCAAGCCGCGTTTGACGGCCTCGTCCACGAGCCAGGTCAGGGGGACGTAGGAGAGGGAATCGTCCGGATAGCCACCGCCGACATTGGCGTGCATGCCGACGAACCAGACCTGCACCAGTCTTTCGTCATCGATCGTTTTGGCATCCTGCGGCTTGGTCTCACCCGCCTCGGTCCAGAGCACCGGATGGAAGGTCGTCCTCTCGTCGTCGAGCGCGAGCGCGTGGCGCGCGCATGTCACCCGCGGGCTGAGCACGCGGTTGGGAAGCTCGAGCGGCCACACCCAGTTGGAGATGCCCCGCGTCATCTCGTCGATCGGTAGCCCATAGGCCGCGACGGTATCCCACAGCCCGATGAACTCGATCGCCGGGAGGCTTTTTCGCACGATGAGGTCGAGCGATTTGCGGCCCATGATGCGGTCGATCACCGGCACCAGCACATGATCGCGAAGCCAGCGGAGCGGCACCTCGATCAGCCAGATCGAATGGTATCCCTTGGCGCGATAGGCGCGATAGGCCTTCACGGCGCCGTCGTGCAGCTCAGCCTCGGTGTCGGCAACGATCAGCCCCTGATCGAGCATCAGCGCGGCGAGCACCCGGACGGTGAAGGCGCCGCGGCTGAAGCCGAACAAATAGATCTTCGAGCCGTCCGCGTGGTCGTAGTTGCGGCAGACGAACTTATAGGCATCCAGGATGTTGCGCTTGAGGCCGAAGCCGAACGCGCCGCCGAGCAGGGCGAGCGGAACGAACGACGATGTGCCGACGCCGTCATCATACTTGGCCGCCTGGGCATTGCCCTGCAGGTCGAGCGCCTGGAATATGCGCCAGACGTTGGTTCGCCACACGCTCGAGGCGGCGTTGCCTGTCCCGTCGGACAGGATGATGATCTTGGGACTCGCCATGCAAAGGACCCCGCTCGACATTCAGAGCCGAGGAGCGGAAGCGTAAACCGCGCGGGGGAGAAATCAACCTGAGATGGTATGGCGCCTTCTGCTGCGTGGCGGGGGGCTCGGGTGCGCCGCTGGAGCGACGCGGCGGGCGGGTAAAAAATGCACTGTCACCGAAATGCTCCGACGTGCTCGACGAGATGCGCGCGCGAGGGCGCTGCGTCGAAGGGATCACTGAAATATTGCGTCTCGTGCGCCACTCCGCCGTCGCGGAACTCCATGATGCTCACCACGTAGGAGGGTGCGCCATCATAGGTCAGGACCAGTTCGGTCACCCAAAGATCGCCGCTGCCCAGGATCCGCCGCACTGAGAAGCGCTTGTGGTTGGGCTGCACGAAGCGGCTTTCCTGAATGTTGCGCCGGCCGTGGATCCGCTCGCCGGATTGCGGATAATCCAGCATGGCATCGTCGCGATAGATGGCGTGCTCGGCCTCAAAATCATTTGCGTCCGATGCATCCCAATGGTGCTGCAGGGCAGCGCGCGTGGCGCGGTCATCCATGGCAATCTCCCATTCAGCTGCGCGCTCTCGTTGCAGAGCTACAGGCTGCAGGCCGGAGAATGGAGCATCCTCGAGGCTTTCGCGCGTGGATGCGGGCATCCGCAGGCCTCGCAGCCGCTGACGCATCATAGGACGATGGCCGACGTGTCACCACTCCGATCCGAACGGGAGATGTGAGCGAGGTGACCCAGTCGCTGGAGAGAGTTCTCCGGGCCAGTAGCACCGCGCTGAGCTACGCGCGGCAACGACGCTGTCACGCTGGACGGGTGGCAATCCAGATCACGTGGCGGGCGCCGCCGCCACCGCGGCCGGTGGCGCGGATGTTGATCTCCTCGGCCGCGAAGCCGGCCTTGCGCAGGCGCGGCGCGAAGCGATCGTCGGGATGTGACGACCACACCGCCAGCACGCCGCCGGGGCGCAACGCGGCGAAGGCGGTGCGCAGGCCGGTGGGATCATAGAGCGCGTCGTTGGATTGCCGTGTCAGTCCCTGCGGGCCGTTGTCGACGTCGAGAAGGATAGCATCATAGGCGCCGCGTGCGGCGGCGATCAGCTTCACGACGTCGGCCTCGCGGATGTCGACGCGCAGATCGGCAAGGCTGGCGCCGGACAATTCGGCCATCGGCCCGCGCGCCCAGGCGATCACTGCCGGCACCAGCTCGGCGACGGTGACGCGGGCCCGCGAACCCAGCACCTTCAGCGCCGCCCGCAACGTGAAGCCCATGCCGAGGCCGCCGATCAGCAGCCGCGGAGCGGGCTCGGCCTTGATGCGGGCGCAGCTGAGGGTCGCCAGCGCCTCTTCGGATCCGTGCAGCCGGCTGTTCATCAGCTCGTTCGAACCGAGCTTGATCGAGAACTCCTTGCCGCGCTGCATCAGCCGCAGCGGCTCACCGCCGCCGGGCACGTCTGCGGTGTCGATCAGCTTCCAGGGAATCACGGGCGTCTCGCGTCAGTTCGGTTGCGGCATTCCAGGCGACAGAGTCGCCACGCTGAAGCCTGCTTACCATGTTGCCCGCATCCCGTGCCAAGGGGCAGTCGCCACTCTCGCGACGACCTGCATCGCGTCGTTGCGCGTCATTGCGGTGGGGACACCAGCATCCAGGCGCCCGCGGCACTGCAAGCAATGCCGGCCGCGCGCGCGATCCATCGTCCGACCGGAGTCAGTTTCTCAAACAGCACGAGCAGGGTCAGAATGGCAATCCACATCACGCTCATCACCCCGCCGACGAACAGCAGCGCCATCAGAGCCCAGCAGCAGCCGACGCAATAGCCGCCGTGTCGAAGGCCCAGCAGCAGGCAACCCTGCAGGTCGCCGCGAAAGCCGCCGTGGCGCATCAGGAACATTAGCGGCGACTGGCATTCGGCAAGGCAGGCGCTCTTCAGCGGCGTCCACTGATAGACGCCTGCCGCGATCAGCACGATGGCGCCGAGCAGATGGTCGTCGATCGCCATCCGCGAATCCAGCAGCGCAGTCCGCTCCACAACCCATTGCAGGCAGGTCGCCACCAGCGAAAAGCCGCTCCAGGCGAGCAGATAGCCGGCCGCAAACCAGCCGGTCGCCGCGAACGGCTGGCCCCGCGCGCGACCGTGTCGACCCACACGGGCGTACATCAGGACCATGGGCGCGGCCGAAGGCGCCATCATCCCGACCATCATCACCGCCCACATCAGGAACACATAGGCGAATTCGATCGCGCGCCAGGGCTCGCTGGCCGGCAACATGATTCCGATGCCGGCCGGGATCATGCGAAAGCCGGTCATGTCCATGCCGCCCATGTCCATGTCGTTGGCGAGCCAGAGCACATAGGCCCATGCCAGGGCGACCATGATCGCGATCGCGCCGCCCACGATCCAGCGATCACGCCGCAGCACGGCTTCCAGGGCGCTGCCCGTCATCTGCAAGGTGGGTTGGCGGCCTTGCCGCACGTCGCATCAGGCCTGGTTGGACCAACTGATCGACGCGTACAGGCCGTTCTTGCCGGAATTGTCCCAGCGCATGCCGTGATCGTTGTAGGTGTTGCCCGCAGCGCCGACGGCCAGCGCCATCCGGTCGGGGCTGACGGGATGGCCGATATTCACCCACATCTCACCGCTAGGATGCATGGTCGGCAACGGATCGACGGACATGTGCAGAATGTCGGCGATGTCGGCGGACCGCGTCTTGCCGTCGATCCGGAAGGTGATGGCGACCTTGCGCACACCGAGATTGGTGCTGATCAGCGGCGTGAACGCAGCCATCGGGCCGCCGGCAGCCCCGGTGAAGATCGCGGCCATCGCCTCGGTCTGCGGATCGTCGGCGCGCTGATCGATATAGGCGGCGATCGACCAGTCTCCCTCCGCCATCACGCCGGGCGCATGGAGCATCACCGCCGCGTTGAGGCCATCGAGCGCGACATCGCCATAGCGGCCGGTTTCGATGTGGAACAGCAATGGTACGTTGCAGAACCCCTCCGTCGGTTGCGCGGTCAGGGGAGGGGCGGCCGACATGAGGCACGGACACAGCAGGCTGCAACTGCAATTCTCGAAATAGTCACCGGACAGGTGCCATGCGACTGGGTCTGCCATCGCTGTCTCCCGCTAGGCCGAACCGACAAGTTGCTTGCGAAATGCGCGATCTGCAGCTGAAAGCTACGCCGCATGGGGACGTGCCGCAAGCCTAGAAACGATGAGGTTCCGACTGCGATTGATCGCAGGGCCAGATGGTTATGAACGCCGATTACCCGCCCGTCACGCTCATGTGCCGGCTGACGCTCGGACGGTTGTGGCGGCGGTCGATGATGAAGTCATGGCCCTTCGGCTTGAGGCCGATGGCGCGGTCGATCGCGGCGCTGAGCTCCTCGTCGCTCGCCGAGGCACGGAGCGGCTTGCGCAGGTCGGAGGCGTCCTCGTGGCCAAGGCAGGTGTGCAGGGTGCCGGTGCAGGTGACGCGGACGCGGTTGCAGCTCTCGCAGAAATTATGCGTCATCGGCGTGATGAAGCCGATTGTGCCGCCGGTCTCGGCGACGCGGACGTAGCGGGCAGGGCCCCCGGTGGTCTCGTCAAGATCGGTCATGGTGTAGGTCTGCGCCAGACGCGCGCGCAGCAGCGACAGCGGCAGATACTGGTCGATGCGGCCTTCGCCGATCTCGCCCATCGGCATCACCTCGATCAAGGTCAGCGCCATGCCCTTGCCGTGCGCCCAGTCGATCAGCGAGGGGATCTCGTCCTCGTTCATGTTCTTCAGCGCGACCGCGTTGATCTTCACGGCGAGACCTGCGGCGCGCGCCGCCTCGATGCCGGCCAGCACGCGGTCGAGATCGCCCCAGCGGGTGATGGCGCGGAACTTGTCAGGATCGAGCGTGTCGAGCGAGACGTTGATGCGGCGGACGCCGCAATCGGCGAGCTCGGCGGCATATTTGGCGAGCTGCGTCGCGTTGGTCGTCATCGTCAGCTCGTTGAGCGCGCCGCTCTTCAGATGCCGCGACAGCGAGCGGACCAGGCCCATCACGTTGCGCCGGACCAGCGGCTCACCGCCGGTGAGCCGGAGCTTCTTGACGCCCTTATGGATGAACGCCGAGCACAGCCGGTCGAGCTCCTCAAGCGTCAGCAGGTCGGCCTTCGGCAGGAAGGTCATGTCCTCGGACATGCAATAGAAGCAGCGTAGGTCGCAGCGGTCGGTCACCGAGACGCGCAGATAGCTGATGCGGCGACCGAACGGGTCGGTCATCGGGCGCGTCAGGGCGGTGTCACTCAACGTCTCTGCGGTCATGGAAAGCCTTGGCTGGTGGCGGCCCAGGTGGCGGCGATGCCACGCGGCGGCCGCGCAAGCGCGGCCGGATGTCGATCTCACGACAATCTAATCATGATCGGCGCGCCTCACAATCATCGACGTGGATCCGTCGATGCTGCAATGCAGCTTCGCTCTGGCAGGTGGCGCGCGGGACGATGGTCCGCTACTGGCGTCCCGGCGCGGGGGCGGGGAAGGCTGAACCGGTGGTCGCGGGCGCCGCCGGCGCAGCGGCTGATTTCTGCGGCTTCGGCTTCTTCGGCCGCATGTGCTTGACGGCCTTCGGCGGCGTACCCGGCATCGGCTGCAGCTCGGCGACCACCGGGCTCGGGTCCATCACGACGGGCGGCGAGCTGTTGAAATCCCCGGTGTTGCGGATCACCTGCACCGGGATGGTTGCGGGCTGGTACCTGTCCATCGTGAAGGTGACGCTGAAGCCGGCATCGGGCGCCGGCACCGAGACCGAGCACGGCGTCTTGCAGCCCGGTCCGAGCGAGGTCTTGGCGTCGGCGCCCGGCGGCACCGAGTCGAGCTGCACCGGCACCTCGGGCGCTGCCATCTTGAAGCTGTCCATGGAGAAGGATGAGCACCCGGCCAAGCCGGCTCCCGCAACCGCAATTGCGATGACACGCCGCATCATGATGTCCGCCCCACAACCCTGCGGCCATCGGCCGCAATCCCAGGGCGACCATAGGAGCGTCAGAACAGCGGCGCAACTGCGGTCAACCCTATTCTCAACAGAACGTTAATGCACCGCAAGGTGCGGATTCAGGTCGACAGGGCAGTGGGTTAGGTTGCGATGCGGCAGTGGAATCGCAAGTCCGCTCAGGCGATCCTGAGCGATGGGCTGAGGGCCGTGACGGCCGCCGGCAGCTCGCGCATGTGGTCGATCAGGTGGTCCGGATTGAGCTCCGCGATCGGTACGTCGGTATAGCCGAAGGTGCAGCCGATCACCGGCACGCCGGCGCGGCGGGCGGCGCCGACGTCGGTGCCGGCATCGCCGACCATGATCGCGGCCCCGATCTCACCGCCGGCCTGCGCGATGGTCTGGCGCAGGATCGCCGGATCCGGCTTGGCGACCCCGAACGTGTCGGCACCGCAGATCGCGGCGAAGCGGGAGGACAGGCCGAGCTGGTCGAGCAACCGCTTCGACAGCCATTCCAGCTTGTTCGTGCACACCGCGAACTGGCAGCCGCGCGCGGCGAGGTCGTCCAGCGCCGACTCCAGCCCCTCGAAGGGACGCGATTCGACCGCGATGTTGTCGGCGTAGAAATCGATGAAATCGGTGGTGAGGCGGCCGATGTCATCGGTGCTGGCCAGGCGCCCCTCCGCCTCCAGCCCGCGCTCGATCAGCTTGCGGGCGCCGTGGCCGATCATCTTGCGGGCCGAGGCCAGCGGCACCGGCCGCAGACCCTCGCGCTGCAGGATGTGGTTGAGCGCGCTGATGAGATCCGGCGCCGTGTCGACCAGGGTGCCGTCGAGATCGAAGACGATGGTGCTGGAGATGGGCATCGGTATCCGCTAGCGGCCGGCTCATGTCCTTGCAAGAGGCCCGCAATGGCTTTTTGTCCGATTTCGTGGCCGGCGAGAGCTAGGCCCCGCGTCAAAACATCGCTAGATATGCGCCGGCTTTTGGCCCCCGTCCGTGGGGGTCTCGGGGTGCGAAGGGCGGGTTCCTTGGTCGACATGGATGCATTGAAGCGGCAGGCGGCGGCGCGTGCGCTGGAGGAGGTCGAGAGCGGCATGAAGCTCGGTCTCGGCACCGGCTCGACGGCCAAGCATTTCGTCGATCTGCTCGGGGAAAAGGTGCGCGCCGGCCTCAAGATCGTGGGCGTGCCGACCTCGGAGGCGACAAGGGTGCAGGCGCAAGCGTGCGGCGTGCCGCTGACCACGCTCGATGAGATCGACCGGCTCGACATCACCATCGACGGCGCCGACGAGATCAACCCGGCGCTCGACCTGATCAAGGGCGGCGGCGGCGCGCTGCTGCGCGAGAAGATCGTCGCCAGCGCCTCGGATCGCATGATCGTGATCGCCGACGACAGCAAATGGGTGGCGCAGCTCGGCCGCTACCCGCTGCCGGTCGAGGTGGTTCCGTTCGGCCTCGCCGCGACCCAGCGCGAGATGAGTGACGCCTTCGCCACGGCCGGCGTGTCCGGGCCGATGAGCCTGCGCAAGTCCGCAGACGGCCACGTTTTCGTCACCGATGGCGGCCACTGGATTATCGACGTCCGCCTTGGGGAGATCGTGGATCCCCCGCGCCTGGCGGGTCTTTTGAGCGCAATTCCGGGCGTGGTCGAGCACGGGCTGTTCATCGGCCTCGGCAGCACGGCGATCCTGGCAGGCGCACAGGGAATTCGCGTTATCCAGCGGCCCTGAGCGCGGCACGAGGCTGCGCTCAGGGCGGCAACTCACAGGAGACTTGGAATGAAGAGCGTGTTCAGAATCTTGCCGGCCGCCGGAATCGTACTGGCCCTGGCCTCGGCAAGCCCGGTTGCTGCGCAGGGGCAGGCACCGGCGCTGAAGCCGGCCTCGCCCGCCTGCATGGCCGGCGCGCGCGAGATTCTGGGGATGAAGAACGCGGCTGCGATGTACGCCAATGCCGTCCCGGGCATCGTGCAGCAGACCAAGCAGGCGCTGCTGCAGTCCAATCTCAACTACCAGAAGGACCTCGACGAGGTCGCCGTCTCGGTCGCGCAGACCTATGCCGGCAAGGAGAAGGAGATCGGCGAGAAGATGGCGCAGATCTACTGCAACGAGTTCTCCGACCAGGAGATCGCCAACCTCGTCGCCTTCTACAAGTCAGCCATCGGCCAGAAGCTGCTTGCGGCGGAGCCGAAGGCGATCCAGATGAGCATGCAGGCGATGAACCTGTGGGCGGCGGAGTTTTCCGACACCGTCACCGCGCAGTTCCGCGCCGAGATGCGCAAGCGCAACAAGCCGATCTGAGGCTTGCGGCCGAAAGGCCAGGTCGGGGGAGAGATGGCTGAATTCGACGTCGACCTGTTCGTGATCGGTGGCGGCTCGGGGGGCGTGCGCGCCGCCCGCATCGCCGCCGGCTATGGCGCCCGCGTGATGGTCGCCGAAGAATACCGCATGGGCGGCACCTGCGTGATCCGCGGCTGCGTGCCCAAGAAGCTGTTCGTGATCGGCTCGCATGTCCGCCAGGAGATCGCCGATGCCGCCGGCTTCGGCTGGACGATCCCGACCGCGACCTTCGACTGGCCGACGCTGATCAGGAACAAGGACAAGGAGATCGCGCGGCTCGAGGCGGCCTACACCAGCAACGTCGAGAAGTCTGGCGCCAGGATCGTCAAGACCCGCGCCGTGCTCGAGGACGCCCACACCGTGCGGCTGACGACCGGCGAGACCGTCCGCGCCAAGTACATTCTCATCGCGACCGGCGGCGCGCCCAACCACGGCACGCCGATTCCCGGCATCGAGCACGTCATCTCCTCCAACGAGGCGTTTCATCTCGACGAGCTGCCGCGCCGGATCGTGATCCAGGGCGGCGGCTACATCGCGCTCGAATTCGCCTGCATCTTCGCCAATTTCGGCTCCGACGTGACCGTCGTCTATCGCGGCGACAACATCCTGCGCGGCTTCGACGAGGACGTTCGCCGCCACGTCCGCTCCGAGATGGAGAGGGAAGGCATCACCATCCTGACCGGCTGCACGGTGACGAGCGTCGACAAGCACGGCCAGGACTACACCACGCATCTGTCGAACGGCTCCAGCATCGCCTCCGACAAGGTGATGTTCGCGATCGGCCGCCATCCGGCCGTGGCCAATCTCGGCCTGGAGAAGGCCGGCGTCGCCATCAATCCGAGGAACGGCGGCATTGCGGTGGATGCGTTCTCGCAGAGCTCGGTGCCGAGCATCTACGCGATCGGCGACGTCACCCATCGCTTCAACCTGACGCCGGTCGCGATCCGCGAGGGCCACGCCTTCGCCGACACCGTGTTTGGCGGCAAGACCGTTCGCGTCGATCACGCGGACATTCCGACGGCCGTGTTCTGCCAGCCTGAAGTGGGCACCGTCGGTCTCACCGAGACGCAGGCGCGCGAGCTGTACGACCGCGTCGACATCTACAAGACGAACTTCCGCCCGATCAAGGCGACGATGTCCGGCCGCGACACCCGCGTTCTGATGAAGCTCGTCGTCGACGGCGCCAGCGATCGCGTGCTTGGCTGCCACATCGTCGGCGACATGGCCGCCGAAATCACCCAGGCCGTGGCGATTGCCATCAAGATGAAGGCGACCAAGGCCGATTTCGACGCCACCGTCGCGTTGCATCCCTCCGCCGCCGAGGAGCTGGTGACGATGCGCACGGTGACCGAGCGCCACGTGCGGCAGGCGGCGGAGTAGGGCGCCAACTGCTTCTGGGGGCTCGTGCGCGGCCGGCGTCCGTAGCGACTGCGGTGGGCCGGTGCTCACGGTCTGACGACGGTCCACACCGTGGCCGATTGGGCTTGCTGCCGTTGGAACCGTTCAGCGGTTGGAGAGCGACCAGCATGTCCCAAGATGATTGCCTTGCGACCTATCCGCCGCTGAACACCCTGAAGCCCGTTGCCGAGAACATCTGGATCGTCGACGGGCCCGTGATCCGCTTCGGCATTCCCGGGCTGAAATTTCCGTTTCCCACCCGCATGACCGTGGTGCGCTGCGCCTCCGGCGATCTGTTCATCCACTCGCCCACGCCGTTGACGCCGGCGCTGCGGGCCGAGATCGACCGGGAAGGCCGCGTGCGCGACATCATCGGTCCGAATCGCATCCACTATTGGTGGATCCCCGACTGGCAGGCGGCCTTTCCCGACGCGGCGATCTATCTGGCGCCGGGCATTCGCGCGCAGGCGAAGGACCGTATCGAATTCGAGGGCAGGCCGCTGGATCGCAGCGGTGGTTATCCCTGGGATGATGAGATCGCGACCTTGCCCGTCGTCGGCAGCTATATGACGGAGGTCGAGTTCTTCCATCGCCCTTCGCGCACGCTGATCCTGACCGATCTGATGGAGAATTTCGAGCCGGCCAAGATCGGTGCCGGCTTGGCGCGCTACTTGAGCTGGATCGGGGGCGTCGGTCCGCCGCATGGCGGCCTGCCGCGCGAACTCCGGCTGACATTTACCTGGCGGCACCGACGCGAGTTGCGGGCGGCCGTGGAGACCATGCTTGGGTGGCACCCCGAGCGGATCGTGATCGCCCATGGCGCCTGGCACCGGACTGACGGCACCGAGATCCTGCGCGAGGCGTTCTGCTGGTTGTTGCGGCCTTGAACCGCCGGCTGGGCTTCACGAGACCGGCCTTCGTGATGCCGTGCTTTTCTCTTCCCGCGACGGACGTATAAGCTCGTGCGATTGAGGTTGGCGCCAGGCATCCCTCGGCCGCGGAGGAGCTGGTGACGATGCGCACGGTGACCGAGCGCCACGTGCGGCAGGCGGCGGAGTAGGTGGACGACCGCGACGCGCGGCCGGGTCAGGGGCCGGCTCGCCGGTAAAGCGCAAGGGCGCCGGCAAGGCTCAGCAGCGCGCCGCCGCAGCTGCGATCGAGCCAGAGGGCACCGGAGCGCTTGAGGAAACGCATCGCTTGCGAGCCCGCGCTCGCGTAGGCGAGCATGATCAGGACATCGAGCATCGCGAAGGTGAGGGCCAGCGTGAGATATTGCGGCAGCTGCGGCGCGGACGGCACCACGAACTGCGGCAGGAATGCCGAGAAGAACAGATAGCCCTTTGGATTGGTGATCGCGACGAGGAAGCTTTTCAGAAACAGCGCGTGCGGCTGTCGTGACCCGTCCTTGCCGTCTGCGGACGCCGCAAGGTCGATCGACCCGCTGGACCGCAGCAGCATGAGCCCGAGATAGGCGAGGTAGGCCACGCCGATCCACTTCACGACCGAGAACCAGAATTCGGAAGCGGCCAGCAGCGCGCCCAGGCCGACCGCGACCGCGCCGATGAGGATGAAGTCCGAAGCTACCGCGCCGGCGATGCCGGCCCAGGCGCGGCGTACACCGACACGCGAGCCGTTGGTGAGGGCCAGCAGCACCGTCGGACCGGGGGTCGCGATCCCGATGAAGGCGACGATGGCGAAGCTGAAGAGCGTAAGAGCGTTCACGTCAGAATAGCCTCGTTGGCGGAAGACGCGCCAGTAGGGCGCGGTTCGGCCGCGAACGCAAGACGTTCCTTGGAGGCGGCCAGCGATCGTCTTCGCTGACGCACGCTCGACCTGCCGGATCGCCAAGAGGCTTGACTCCCTCCCGGAAAACGCCGCTGGGCGCGATTGCCCGTTCAGCGCTCCACCCGCGAGGCGGTCAACTTCGTCGCGACGTAGGGCAGCGCGAACAGATACAGCCCCGTGCCGAGCAGCACGATGAGCGGAATCAGCGCCAGCAGGCCGACCCACAGCGGGGCTTGCGTCTGCGTCATCGCGGCGATGTTGACGATGACGGCGACCGTGAAGGCGATCGATACCCAGCGATGGACCTGCCGGACGGTGTTGTTCCAGTTCAAGTGCTTCTCCCCTGATGACGTCGTGATGCGCACGCCTCAGCCGAGGCGCGCGACGCTCTGTTCGAGCGCATCGAAGAATTTCGGCCAGCCGTAGCGTGCGCCCTGATAGGCGCGGGTCTGGTCGGCTGCGAAGCCGGTCTGCTCCATGCGCAGGTGCGTGCCCAAGGCGGTCGGCGTCAGCGTCCAGGTCACGACGCTGTCGAGGCCAGCCGCCGCCCAGGTGTAGGACAACGTCTTGTGCGGCTCGATGGTCACGACCTGGCAGTCGACGACGCCCCAGTCGGCCTTCAGCTTGAAGCGATGATCGACCGCCGGCGCGAAATCATTCGTCATCAGCCACTCTGCGATCAGATGCGGCTGCGTCAGCGCGCGCCAGAGTTTTTCGGGCGGATGCGCGAATTCGCGCTCGACGACGACGGTGCGGGTTTCCGGCGCAGGTGAGCTCATTGATCCATCCTGTTGAGCAGAGTGTCGAGTTCGTCGAACCGGCTCTCCCAGAACGCAGCCATCCGGCCGGTCCAGTCGAGCAGGGGCGCCAGCGCCTTGGGTTGCGCACGGTAATGCGTCTGGCGGCCTTCGTGACGCTCCCGCACGAGGCCCGCCTGCTTGAGCAGGCCGAGATGCTTCGACACCGCCGGCTGCGACACGCCGGCCTTGGCCGTCAGCGCCCCGACGGTCTGCTCGCCATGCCGGCACAGGCCTTCGAAGATGGCGCGCCGCGTCGGGTCGGCAAGCGTGCGGAACAGCATGTCGGGAGAGCGCGGCATTCAATCCATAACTCGTTGGTTATGGATAGACGCATAACCGGCTGGTTATGGATTGGTCAAGCGGAATCCTTCGCCGGTCAGGCGCGATGGCGTAGCGCCTCGAGCAGAACCGCGAAGGCGGGCGTGGTCTGCCCGACGAGCTCGCTCTCGATCTTCTCGAACCGCGGCCCGATCCGGTGCAGCAGACGCTCGCCGGCCTTGGTGGGAGCGACCGATCGCGTCGTGCGCGACAGCAGCCGCACGGCGAGCAAACAAGACTCCGGACGCCGAACACGCCTTTGTGACGAGCTCGGGGATCACGGCCACAAGGGACGGCCAGGGGACGTCGCGGTGCTACCAGCCTGACAGCAGTAGCTGGAGATGACGGACATGCAGGCCAACGAGACCCCGCCGCGGCGCAAGCTGTCGATCATGCCGCAGGCGGCGCTGGCGGCGAGCGTCCTCGCCATCTTCCTGCTCCTGCACGTTGTCGCCGGTGCGATCCTGCGAGGTGCTGCCATGCGGGATGGCACGCAGGCGAAGCAGGCTTCGACGCTCCAACCCACGGATTGACGACCATCCTTTTCAGCCCTCATCAGCCGGAGATATTTCATGCCCGGGATCGCCTCTTTCTTGCTGCTCAGCGCCGCCGTGTTCTTTGGCGCCTTCGTGTCCGGATTGGCCGGATTTGCCTTTTCAGCCGTGGCCGGCGCGATCCTGCTGCATAGTCTGCAGCCGCTGGAGGCGGTGCCGCTGATGATGGCGTGCAGCGTCGGCGTGCAGGCGACGAATCTGTGGGCGCTGCGCAACAGCATCCGATGGAAGGACAGCCTGGTCCTGATCCTGGGCGGGCTGCTCGGCGTGCCCTTGGCGCTCTGGCTGCTGCGCAACGCCGACGCCCGCCTGTTCCAGCAGATGTTCGGACTGACGATCGCGATCTACGCCGCCACCATGCTGTTCAAACCCGCGCTCGGCTGCGTTCGACACATGAGCAGACATCGCACGGCCATCGTCGGGTTCGGCGGCGGTCTGATCGGTGGCCTCACGGCGATGCCTGGCGCGTTGCCGACGATCTGGTGCGAGATGCACGGCCTGCCGAAAACCGAGCAGCGCGGCCTGGTGCAGCCCTTCATTGCCGTGATGCAGATCGCCTCGCTCGCGATGATGCTGGCCCGGCAGGACCTGTCGTCGGAGGTGATCGTTGATCTCGCGCTGAGCATTCCGGCTCTGCTCGCCGGAACGGCGCTCGGCATCCTCGCCTTTCGCAGGGTCAATGACGCCTTGTTCAGGAAGCTCATCCTGGGCATCCTGCTGATCTCCGGCGTGCTGCTTGTTGTCTGACCGCCGGCCGTTTCAATCGCGCCCGCGCCGGGACGCTCTGCGATGACGTGCTGGCGACGGCCTTCACCCGGCCCAGCCGGTCGCGATGGCGTTCGCCCAGTCGTGCATGCCCTTGCTTCGCGCGAGTGCCGCCATCGGCGCGGGATCGTACGGCACATAGCGGAATGTCAGCGACCATCGTCCAAGCCGTTGCTCCGCGATCGCATAGCAGGCATCGGGTGTCCCGGTCTCGACGCGATAGGCGTGCGGGGGGCGGCAGCGATAGCCGGGCAGCCCGACGCTGCCGGGATTGACGACGAGTCGGCCATCGCTGAGCCGGACCATGCGCGGAATGTGGCTGTGTCCGCACAGGATCAGCGAGGCACCGATGCCGGCGGCCCGTGCTTCGATACGTGCAAGGGGGCTCTGACGCAGCGTGCCGTCGGCGGTGACCTCATCGAGCCAGAACACGGCATCGTCGTCCGGCGCGGCATGGCACAGGAAGACCTCGTCGTGATAGATCAGCGTCGCAGGCTGCGCCGCCAACCAGTCGACATGCACCTGATCGAGGGCGCGGACGTCGCTGCGCGCCGTGTCTCCCGCACGATAGAGGTCGATCATGTGCCGGTCCTGATCGCCCCGGATCGACGGAAAGCCGCGCGCCATCAGCATCTCGGCGGTCCGAACCGGTTCGAGCGGGCCGCTGAGATGATCCCCGAGATTGACGACCTCATCGATGCCGAGCGCCGCAATGTCCGCCAGGACCGCGGCCAGGGCGTCGGAATTTCCGTGGATGTCGGCAATGGCCGCAAACCGCATGAGAGCCTCCGTTCAGAGAACGGCCGGCAGGGCTCTTCCATGCGGGACACCGTTCGCTTTAGCTGCATTTTGAGACGCGCCCGCAAGCTGATGGTCAAATCGGCGCTTGGCGGTGTTGATAGCACGGGACGTCGGGGGTGGACAACCTGCAGGCAGCAGTCGTGCAGCTCGAGCCGTTGCCGCTGGGCCACGATCTCCGAAACGCTACTCTCCGTCGCCGCCTTTATTGTCGTGCAGCAGCGACCGCAGGGCGGGCTGATTGGAATATTACGGCTGCTTCGTTGGACGCGTTTCTGGAAGCACCATTCGAGCTCAGAGATTTCTCTTTACGAATATCAGAAATCATGCTCTATTGTGCGCATCCCGCCTCACTCGGAGGGGCGTTGCGCGCGATCGTCACGACACGCGGGGCGGGGAGCGATGGCCGCGAGTAAGCCGCAGCGTGTCTTCGGACACGCGGACGAACGGCTTGGCGCGGACGTGAAGTCGCAGCGTGCTGACACCCCGATGCTGGTGTCCCACGCAAGGCGCGTAAGCGCGTTGCGTGCATGGTGGCCAACAAGCCCGGCGCACCAGGCAGACTGCGTATAAGCGTTAAGACTGTCGCGCAGGGAATGCCGGTTGAAACGGCTTTGCCTGTGGTACCTGCCGCCTGCATTTTTTCCGCAGGCGGGCCATGGGTGAGGCCTTCACCCGGCATTCCCTGCGCCCTCTGATCTTTCAGAGGGTGAACGTCATCAGCACAGCTCGGGCAGCACCTGCCGCGGGAGCGCTCGCTCGTGGGCCATGACGAACCGTTCGCGTCAGCTTTCGAGCAGCCACTCTGCCGCGCTGCGCCACAGCGTGTCGCGATGCGCCGCGCGGAAGAAGCCCATATGGCCGATTGCGGACGCCCCGACGTCCTGCGGCGCGATGCTGAGCAGTTCCGGCTTGGTGCCCGTATAGCCGGCGCACAGCAGCTCGACCGCCGGCCGGGTCGCCCAGGGATCGTCGGCGAGGCACAGCGCCCGGACGGGACTCTTGAAGTTGGCGTAGTTGGCAAGCGGCAGCGATGCGTCATCGAACAGATAGCGCGGGCTCATGATCCAGCGCACCCATTGCAGGAAGACACCCTTCGGCAGGTCCTCGCCGACGCCACTCCAGCCCGGCGTGTAACCCAGCGCATGAGTCAGCGGGACGCCAACGCCGTTGAGCATCGTCGCCACGCGCCAGCGTTCGCCCGGGGCCATGAGCTTCCAATAGCCGGCCTGCGAGGCGATGAAGAGGGCGCGCGACACCTCGGTGTTGTTGGCGAGCAGGCCGAGCGTCTGGCCGCCGAAGGAGTGGCCGACATAGCGCAGCGGCAGCGCACCGTAGCGCGCACGCATCCAACCGACCGCGCCGGTGATGTCGAGGGCGGCCCAGTCGGTCATCGAGGCCGCAAAGCCCTTCAGGGAGAGGGGACGGCTGCCGCCGATCCCGCGATAGTCGTAGGTCAGAACCGCGCAACCCTGCTGGGCAAGATGAGCAGCGAAGCCGCGATAGATCCGGCGCGGGATCGCCGCCCCGGAATTGATCAGCACGGCATGCGCGGGTGTACCGCGCGGCGCGAACAGGGTGCCCGCGAGCTCAAAGCCGTCGATGGCCGTAATGGTCAGATCCTCACTCGAAACGCCATTGGATCCCGTCTCGCCCACGCCTCGTCCTCCCATCACGCGCCGGACCGCAGCAAAGTCAAATTCGGCTTGCGGTGCAAGCCCTTGTGTCTGCGCCTTAAATTCCAAGTGGCGGCGCGGAGGCAGGCTGTGTATAAGGCGCGCGCCGCAGTAGGGGATGAACGCGCGGTATTCGCAAGGGAGTTGAAGCCATGACCGAGCGCTGGAGCCCGGAGAGCTGGCGTTCCAAGCCGGTGCAGCAGGTGCCTGACTATCCCGACCAGAAGGCGCTGGCCGAGGTCGAGGCGCAGCTTGCGACCTTCCCGCCGCTGGTGTTCGCCGGCGAGGCGCGCAACCTGAAGAAGGCGCTGGCGCGGGTGGCGGCCGGCCAGGCCTTCCTGCTGCAGGGCGGCGACTGCGCCGAGAGCTTCGCCGAGCACGGCGCCAACAACATCCGCGACTTCTTCCGCGTGCTGCTGCAGATGGCCGTGGTCATGACCTATGCCGGCGCGGTGCCGGTGGTGAAGGTCGGCCGCATCGCCGGCCAGTTCGCCAAGCCGCGCTCGTCGCCGACCGAGAAGATCAATGGCGTCGAGCTGCCGAGCTATCGCGGCGACATCGTCAACGACACCGCGTTCACGCCCGAGGCGCGCATTCCCGATCCGCGCCGCCAGCTCGACGCCTACCGGCAGTCGGCGGCGACCTTGAACCTGCTTCGCGCCTTCGCCACCGGCGGCTTCGCCAATCTCGGCAGCGTGCATCAATGGATGCTCGGCTTCGTCAAGGATAGCCCGCAGTCGCGCCGCTACAAGGAGCTGGCCGACCGCATCTCCGAGGCGCTCAACTTCATGCGCGCCTGCGGCCTCGACCTCGAGAGCCATCCGGAGCTGCGTGCCACCGACTTCTACACCAGCCACGAGGCGCTGCTGCTCGGCTATGAGCAGGCCTTCACCCGGGTCGATTCCACCACCGGCGACTGGTACGCGACCTCGGGCCATTTCATCTGGATCGGCGACCGCACCCGGCAGCTCGATCACGGCCATGTCGAGTATTTCCGCGGCATCAAGAACCCGATCGGCCTGAAATGCGGCCCGTCGCTGAAGCCGGACGAGCTGCTGAAGCTGATCGACATCCTCAATCCCGACAACGAGCCGGGCCGGCTGACCCTGATCAACCGCTTCGGCGCCGACAAGGTCGGCGATCATCTGCCGGGACTGATCCGCGCGGTGCAGCGGGAAGGGCGCAAGGTGGTGTGGTCGTGCGATCCGATGCACGGCAACACCATCACCTCGACCTCGGGCTACAAGACGCGGCCGTTCGATCGCATTGTATCCGAGGTGCGGGCGTTCTTCGCGGTGCATGCCGCGGAAGGCACCCATGCCGGCGGCATCCATCTCGAGATGACCGGCAAGGACGTCACCGAATGCATCGGCGGCGCGCGGGCGATCACCGACGAGGATCTCAACGACCGCTATCACACGGTGTGCGATCCCAGGCTCAACGCCGAGCAGTCGATCGACATGGCGTTCCTGATCGCCGAGTTGCTGAAGCAGCAGCGCGGCGGCAAGTCCGCACCGATGCCGGCCGTCGCGGGCTTCTGATGCTGCGTCTGTGGCGCGCGACGGTCAACTCGCGCAACGGCCTGGCCTTCGCGCTGCGCTCCGAGCAGGCGGTGCGCGAGGAGGTGGTTGCGTTCCTGCTGGCGCTGCCGATGGCCTATGTCGTCGGCGCGACGCCGATGCGCAGCGTCGAGCTGGTCTGCGCGGTGGTGCTGGTGCTGGTGGTCGAGCTGCTCAACACCGCGATCGAGAAGCTCGCGGACCGGCTCACCACGGAGCATGATCTGCAGATCGGCCGGGTCAAGGACCTCGGCTCGGCTGCGGTCGGCGTCGCGCTGCTGATGTCCGGCAGCTTCTGGCTGTTCGCGATCGCCGAGCGGCTCGGGCTGCTTTGAACGGGTTGAGCGATGGCCGCCGACATCTTCAGGATCACGCTGGCCCAGCTCAACCCGACGGTCGGCGACATCGCCGGCAACGTCGCCAGGGCGCGCGAGGCGCGGGCGAGGGCGGCGGCCGATGGCGCCGATCTCGTGGTGCTGCCGGAGTTGTTCATTGCGGGCGATCCGCCGCAGGACCTCGTCCTGCAGCCGGCATTTCAGGCCGCGTGCCAGGCCGCGATCGAGGCTCTCGCGCGCGAGACCGGCGATGGCGGGCCGGCGGTGCTGATCGGTACGCCCTGGATCGAGGACGGCAAGCTCTACAACGCCTGCGCGCTGCTCGACGCCGGCCGCATCGCCGCGACGCGCTTCAAGGCCAACCTGCCCGATGGTGATCAGAAGCGCCTGTTCACGCGCGGCCCGGCTGCCGGCCCGCTCAGCGTGCGGGGCGTCCGCATCGGCGTCGCGATCGGCGACGACATCTCGCTCGAAGAATCCTCGAACTACGAAAACGTCATCGAGACGCTGGCGGAAACCGGGGCCGAGCTCATCGTCGTGCCGAGCCGCTCATGCTACATGCGCGGCGGCGGCGACCGGCGCCTGTCGGCCGCCGTGGCCCGCGTCACCGAAAGCGATCTGCCGCTCGTCTGGCTCAATCAGGTCGGCGGTCAGGATGACGAGGTGTGCGACGGCGCGTCCTTTGCGCTGAACGCCGATCTCTCGGTGGCGGCACAGCTCCCGGGCTTCGTCGATCAAGTCACGACCTTGGCATGGAGCAGGGGAGACGATGGCTGGCAGTGCCGGGGACGGGTCACCACGCTGATCGAGGGCGACGAGGCGGACTACGCGGCCCGCGTGCTCGGCTTGCGCGACCATGTCGAGAAGCACGGCTTCACCGGCATCGTGCTCGGCCTGACCGGAGGCATCGAATCCGCGCTGTCATTCGCGATGGCCGTCGATGCGCTGGGAGCTGCGAGGGTTCGCGGTGTGGTGCTGTCCGGGCCCGACATGCCGCAGGAGGCGCGGGCAATTGCAATCGCGGCGCGGCTCGGCGTCACCGCCGAGGTGTTGCCGATCGCGGCGGCAGTGGCCGGCTTCGAAACGGTTCTGCCCGGTCCGCTGGCGGACGGGGCCCGTCACGATCTTCTGGCGCGCGTGCGCGGCACGCTGCTGCTGGCGTTGGCGAGTCTTTCTGGTGCGCTTGCCGTCGCTACAGGCGAGGAGTCGGATCGGAATAGCTGTGAGATCGGTGACGCGGCCGGCGGTGTCGCTCTATTCGACGACATGTCCCAGGCCGAGATCGTTCGTCTCGCAGCGCTGCGCAATCGTTGGAAGCCTGCGAACGCGCTGGGACCGTCGGGCGAAGTCATATCGCCCGATCTCGCTGGCCGCGCGTTCTCAGATGCGTTCGAAGGATGACCCGATGGCCCGGCGATCTCGCTCAGCGCGCCGGGATGAAGGTCGGTCCGACCGTGCGGATCTGCTTGTCGCCACCGGCGCCCGTGGTGTCCGCGGTCGCGGGCGCTGCGGCCTCGGCCGGCGCGGCACCCTTCCGGGCGGCGTTCGCCGGCGGCTTACCGGTCTGGCGCTGCTGCATCCGCTTGGCGCTCTCCTCGGTGACGATGATGTCGCCCTGCTGCTCGGCAGCGGCCTTGTCGTCGATCGATTTCAGCGCGTCGGCCCAGGTCTGTCCCGCCGCCTTGCAGGAACAGCTCGGGTTGAACTCGGTGCGATACTTGAAGGCGTTCGGCAGCGCGGTGTAGGGCTGGCCGTTGACCGAGACCGCCTGGTTCATGTCCTCGCCGGGATTGCGATAGGTGAACAGCGTCGCGTCGGCGGCGGGGCATTGCGCCTTGCAGGCGCGCTCGTCGTCGGCGAAGCGGCCGGGAACGGTGGCAAACGAAATCGGGAAATAGGCGCCGTCGCAGCTACGCACGCACACGGTCCGGTAGGTGCCCTGCGGCGCCGCGAGATCGGCGCTCGGCGGGGGCAACGATGCGGCCGGATTGCTGTCGGCGCCGCCGCCGAACAGGCTGGTCAGGAAGTTGCCGCCGCCGCCGCGATTGGCGTTGGCATATTGCTGGTACTGCGGGCCGCAATTGTTCTGGCCCAGCGCAGCCAGCACCGAGCGGCGCTGATTGTCGCGCTCACCACCAAACCCGCCGCCGCGCAGCCGCTCCAGGCTATTGGTGATCTGGTCGAGATTGGTTCGCATCTGCTGGATCTGGTTGTTGACCGGAGCGCATTCCGCGGAACGGCCATTGAACAGCGAGAAGAAGCCGGTGCTGTCGCAGCCCATGCGCTTGGCCTGCATGCTGACGCGGTCGAGTTCGCCTTGCTGCTTGGCGGCCGCGTCCTGATAACGCCGGATCTGGTCCTCACGCGCGGGATCGCCGCCACCGCCGCGATCGATCGAGGCGAGCTGCGCTTCCAGACGCGGGCAGATCGGATTGACGCCGGCCTGCGGCCCGGGCTGGCCCGGCGGCATCTGCGCATAGGACTCGGAGCTGGATTGCGCCAGGGCGTGCGAGCCGGTCAGGGTCAATCCGAGCAGCGCAGAGACGGCCAACAGGCGCGGAGACAGGGATGCGATCAAGATGCGGTATTCCGGTCCATGGGTGCAGCCGCGGGACTAGCACAGAATTCGGAAAAATCGCGGCAGCGGCGGGCATCCCTTAGCCGCTTTGTCGGGCATCGTCACGTCGTTTCCGGGGCGCCGGGGTGGCGGGAACAGCCGTTCCCGGCCGTCTCAGCGCTGGCAGGTGATCGCGACGAAGTCGCTGCAGCCGCCGTGGGCACAGTTTGCGCCAGCTTTCGGCACCGATCCGGTGATTTCATCGGGGTCGACGCGGCGATAGGAGGAGGCCTGTGCAAAATCCCGTGATTGGCAGTACGACCGCGCGGCCGAGGCGCCGCATCGGTCGCCCTTGGCGAGGCACTGGTCGACACCGTAGCCGTCGGCTTCGTTGGCGATGATGAAGATGCGGCTCTCCGCCGTGGCGGTGGTCGCGGCGGCGAGGAGAACACAGCAGGCAAGCAGCGCCGAGGAGATTCGCATGGTGCACCGGTGGGTGTAGGAGACAACTCATGGTTAGGCCCAAAAGGTTAAAAATGATTAACCATGAGGCGGGGCGCGAGCATTTGGGCAGTGAAAACGGCCGTTTTGCGGCTCTTGACGGAGACAGCCTGCTGCAGCATGGTGAGTTTCATGAACGGTTTCCTCGCCATCTGCTGCATTTGCCGCGAGATTACGCGCTAGCGATTCGCTGGCTGAGGCCGTCTTTTCTCAACAGAGATGATCAGGACGCCCGGCCGGCAGGTCGGAAGCGTGATTCGTGCCGTGGCGGCCCGCTCGCGGGCGGTCGTGCGGCGTAGGACACCCGTTGCGCTTCGTCATGGACTGTCGGTCCGGCGGGGCGGTGAGCACAGGGCATTCGGGGACGGACCATGGACTTGCGTTTGTACGACACCGCGTCGCGGGAGAAGCGCCCCTTCGTGCCGCTCGATCCCAACAATGTCCGCATGTATGTCTGCGGACCGACGGTCTACGACTTCGCCCATATCGGCAATGCGCGGCCCGTGATCGTCTTCGACGTGCTGTTCCGGCTGCTGCGGCATCTCTATGGCAAGGATCACGTCACCTACGTCCGCAACATCACGGACGTCGACGACAAGATCAACGCGCGCGCCGCGCGCGACTTTCCCGGGCTGCCGCTGAACGAGGCGATCCGCAAGGTCACGGAGGTGACGGCCAATCAGTTCCACAGCGACGCGGCTGCGCTCGGCAGCCTGCCGCCGACCTTCGAGCCTCGCGCCACCGAGTTCGTGCTGCCGCGCCTTGATGGCAAGGCGGATATGGTGACGCTAATCCAGCAGTTGATTGCGCGCCGCCATGCCTACGAGGCGGGCGGAGAGGTGCTGTTCGATACCCGGTCGATGCCGGATTATGGCGCGCTGTCGGGCCGCAAGCTCGACGAGCAGCTCGCCGGCGCGCGCGTCGCGGTCGATGCGCACAAGAAGAGCCCGGCGGACTTCGTGTTGTGGAAGCAGTCGTCGGAGGACGAGCCGGGCTGGGACAGCCCGTGGGGCCGCGGACGGCCGGGCTGGCACATCGAGTGCTCGGCGATGAGCGCAGCCTATCTCGGCGAGGTCTTCGACATCCATGGCGGCGGGCTCGACCTGATCTTCCCGCATCATGAGAACGAGATCGCGCAGTCGCGTTGCGCGCACGGCACGTCCGTGATGGCGAACTACTGGCTGCACAATGAATTCGTCCAGGTCGAGGGCGCGAAGATGTCGAAGAGCCTCGGCAACTTCGTCACCATCCGTGACCTGCTGGCGGACTGGCCCGGAGAGGTGTTGCGCCTCAACATGCTCAAGATGCACTATCGCTCGCCGGCGGATTGGACGGTCAAGGGCCTGGAGGAGAGTGCGAAGACGCTCGACGACTGGTATCGCGTCGCGGCCGATGCGCCGGGCGAGCAGCCGGAGCCTGAGATCATCGCCGCCCTCGTCGACGACCTCAACACGCCGCTGATGATCGCAGAGCTGCACGCGTTGCGGAGCCGTGCAGCGTCCGGCGGCGAGACGGATCGCGCTGCCTTTGCAGGCTCGCTTCGTTTTGCGGGCTTCCTGTCAGAAACCGTCGCGCAATGGGAGGCGCGAAAGCAGCAGGCCAAAGGCGTCGACGCCGCCAAGGTCGAAAGCCTGATCGCCGAGCGCACCGCGGCTCGCGCGCGCAAGGACTTCAAGGAGTCCGATCGCCTCCGCGACGAGCTCGCCGCGATGGGTGTCGTGTTGAAGGATGGCAAGGGCGCCGACGGCAAGCCGGTCACGACCTGGGAGATCGCGCGATGAGCAAGCCCGACACACCGTTTCCGCGGCACTGGCTGTACTACATCCTGCTCAAGCTGGTGCTGATCGCGGGCGCAGTGGCGCTGGTCACGAAACTCTACGGGATGTGGTGACGCATGGGACAGGCTCTCCCGAGGCCCGCGCTGCGGCCGTTTCTCCCCGCTGATGCGCCGGTGCTGGCCGCGATCTTCGTCGCCAGCATCCAGGAGCTGACCGGTGACGATTACAGCGAGGAGCAGCAGGAGGCCTGGGCTTCCGCTGCGGACGATGAGACGGGCTTCGGCAAGAGGTTGGCGTCCGAGCTCACCTTGATTGCGACCCTGCAGGGCTCACCGGTCGGCTTCGCCGCGCTGAAGGGAAACGATCACATCGACATGCTCTACGTCCATCCGAACGCGGCGGGGCAGGGCGTCGGGGCCCTGCTATGCGACGCGCTGGAAAAGCTGGCGGGCGCGCGCGGCACGACCGGTCTGTCGGTCGACGCCAGCGACACGGCGGTCGAATTCTTCCGCAAGCGCGGCTACGTCGCGCAGCAGCGCAATAGCGTCTCCATCAATGGCGAGTGGCTCGCCAACACCACGATGAAGAAGACGCTCGGCTCCGGGGGAGCACAGGCATGAGCACGGCAGGCACAAGCAGGGAACGACTTTATCTGTTCGACACCACCCTGCGCGATGGCGCGCAGACCAACGGTGTCGATTTCACGCTGGCCGACAAGCAGGCGATCGCGCGCTTGCTCGACGATCTCGGCATCGACTATGTCGAGGGCGGCTATCCCGGCGCCAATCCGCTCGACACGGAGTTCTTCGCCGCCAAGCCCAAGCTCGGCCACGCCTGCTTCACCGCCTTCGGGATGACGCGCCGGGCGGGACGCTCGGTGTCCAACGATCCGGGCGTAGCGGCGTTGCTGGAGGCCAAGGCAGACGCGATCTGCTTCGTCGCGAAGTCATCCGCCTATCAGGTGCGCGTCGCGCTGGAGACTACCAACGAAGAGAATCTTGCCTCGATCCGCGACAGCGTGACGGCCGCGAAGGCTGCGGGGCGCGAGGTGATGCTCGACTGCGAGCATTTCTTCGACGGCTACAAGGAGAATGCGGAGTTCGCGCTGGCCTGCGCCCGCGCGGCCTATGAGGCCGGCGCGCGCTGGGTCGTGTTGTGCGACACCAATGGCGGCACCATGCCGCACGAGATCGAGGCGATCGTCGGCGAGGTCGTCAAGCACGTGCCGGGCGATCACCTCGGCATCCACGCCCATAACGACACCGAGCAGGCGGTGGCGAACTCGCTTGCTGCGGTGCGCGCCGGCGTGCGCCAGATCCAGGGCACGCTGAACGGCCTCGGCGAGCGCTGCGGCAATGCCAATCTGTGCTCGCTGATCCCGACCTTGAAGCTGAAGACGGAGTTCTCGGATCGCTTCGAGATTGGCGTCTCCGACCAGCAGCTCGCCGGGCTGATGAAGGTCTCGCGGACGCTCGACGACATGCTGAACCGCGCGCCGAACCGCCACGCGCCCTATGTGGGCGAGAGCGCCTTCGTGACCAAGACCGGCATTCATGCCTCGGCCGTGCTCAAGGATCCACAAACCTATGAGCACATTCTGCCCGAGAGCGTCGGCAATCGTCGCAAGGTGCTGGTATCGGACCAGGCGGGCCGTTCCAACGTGATCGCGGCGCTGGAGCGTGGTGGCATTCCCTTCACCAAGAGCGATCCGAAGCTGACGCGGCTGGTCGAGGAGCTGAAGGAGCGCGAGGCCGCGGGCTATGCCTACGAGTCCGCCAACGCCTCGTTCGAGCTGTTGGCGCGGCGCACGCTGGGCTCGGTGCCCGAGTACTTCCGGGTCGAGCAGTTCGACGTCAATGTCGAGCAGCGCTACAACGCGCTCGGCGAGCGCGTCACGGTGGCGCTGGCTGTGGTCAAGGTCGACGTCGCCGGCGAGCGGCTGATCTCGGCGGCCGAGGGCAACGGTCCGGTCAATGCGCTCGACGTCGCGCTGCGCAAGGATCTCGGCAAGTACCAGGGCTATATCGATGGTCTGAAGCTGATCGACTATCGCGTCCGCATCCTCAATGGCGGCACCGAGGCGGTCACGCGCGTGCTGATCGAGAGCGAGGACGAAAAGGGCGAGCGCTGGACCACGGTCGGCGTGTCGCCCAATATCATCGATGCGTCGTTCCAGGCGCTGATGGATTCGGTATTCTACAAGCTGGTGAAATCCGGCGCGCCCGGGTGAGATGGTGTATCCGTCATTGCGAGCGAAGCGAAGCCATCCAGAGTCTTTCCGCGGATCGAGTCTGGATTGCTTCGTCGCTCTGCTCCTCGCAATGACGGAGGAGAGGGCAGGAGGTAACGCATGATCGACCACGTCTCAGTCGGCGTCAGCGATCTCGCCCGCAGCGCCCGCTTCTATGAGCTCGCGCTGGCGCCGCTCGGGATGACGCGCCTGGTCGCGCGCCCGGCGACCATCGGCTTCGGCAAGGCCTATCCGGAGTTCTGGATCAATCTGCGCCCCGCGATGGCGCGGGTATCGTCCGACACCGGCTCGCATCTGTGCTTCCGTGCCAGGAGCGCCGCCGAGGTCGATGCATTCCATGCGGCGGCGCTGGAGGCGGGCGGTGTTTCAGACGGCCTGCCCGGGCTGCGACCGCATGATCGCGTGCGCTACTACGCCGCCTTCGTGCTCGATCCCGACGGCAACCGGATCGAAGCCGTCACATTTCCCGCGGAGTAGGGATCAGAGCCGCTTGGCGATCTCCGGCGCCATTTCGGTCTCTTCCCTGGCGATGCCGGCGGCGGCCGCGCGCAGGCGCGGCAGGATGTCCTCGACGCGCTCGGCCTTCAAGAGCTCGATCGAGAAGCCGGGGCGGATGAACTCGGTCTCGCGCATATGGGCGAGCAGCGAGAACAGTGGTTCCCAGAAGCCGTCGATGTTGGCCATCAGCACCGGCTTGGCGTGGCGTCCGAGCTGCTTCCAGGTCAACTGCTCGACCAGCTCCTCGAGCGTGCCGATGCCGCCGGGCAGCGCCACGAACGCATCGGAATGCTCGAACATCAGCCGCTTGCGCTCGTGCATGTCGGGCGTGACGATGAGATCCTTCAGCGGCATCATGACTTCCTTCTTCACAAGGAAGTCCGGAATGATGCCGGTGACGTCGCCGCCGTGGTCGAGCACCGCCTTGGCAACCGCGCCCATCATGCCGATGGAGCCGCCGCCATAGACGAGCCTGACGCCGTTCTCGGCGAGCGCCTTGCCGAGCGCTTTCGCTGATTCGATGAAGCTGGGATTGGTCCCGGGGCCGGAGCCGCAATAGACACAGACGGTGCGGATTTCAGTCATTGGACGGATGTGACACTGCAGTTGAAAGGCGTCAAGACGAGGGCGGAGGGCGTGGATTCGCGGGCTTTCACGGAATGATGCGGACTGGATGGATCCATTTGCCTGGGAATGGAGTATGCAAATACTGCGCCGCGGCAACGGAATCCGCCGACGCACGGGTGCATCCGGCGCCCGGACACTCTATATGACCAGCAACGCCGGCATCACAACATGCCGAGACACTCGCTGTTCCAGAACGTTAGATGCCGCCTGATTCCTCCTCCGAACCAGCCGCCAGCCAGCCATCGTCCCTCGAGCAGGGAACGCTGGCCGGCACGCTGCGCCATTTGTGGCCCTTCATCTGGCCGAGCGATCGCGCCGACCTGAAGATGCGCGTGCTATGGTCGGTGGTGCTGCTGATTGTGGCGAAGGTCGCGACTCTGGTCCTGCCCTTCACCTTCAAATGGGCGACCGACGCGCTGACCGGCGCCAACACCGCGCCGATTGCGCCCGCCAACTGGGCGTTCTGGCTGGTGGCCTCACCGCTCGTCATGACGGCAAGCTACGGTGGGATGCGCGTCCTGATGGCGGTGCTGACGCAGTGGCGAGATGGTATTTTTGCCCGCGTCGCCATGCATGCGGTGCGCAAGCTCGCGACCATCACCTTCGTCCACATGCACGAATTGTCGCTGCGTTTTCACCTGGAGCGCAAGACCGGCGGCCTGACCCGCGTGCTCGAGCGCGGCCGCAACGCGATCGAGACCATCGTGCGCATGGTGATCCTGCAGCTGATCCCGACCATCGTCGAGGTCTCGCTGCTGACGGCGGTGCTGCTCTGGCAGTTCGACTGGCGCTACGTGCTGGTCACGCTCACCATGGTCGCAGCCTATCTCTATTACACCTACATCGCGACCGAATGGCGCATCGAGATCCGGCGCCGTATGAACGACTCGGACACCGACGCCAACACCAAGGCGATCGACTCGCTGCTCAACTACGAGACAGTGAAGTATTTCGGCGCCGAGGCACGCGAGGCCGAGCGCTATGACCGTTCCATGGAGCGCTACGAGCGCGCCAGCGTGAAGACCTATACCTCGCTCGCAGTGCTCAACGCCGGGCAGGCCGTGATCTTCACGATCGGGCTGACGGCGGCGATGCTGATGTGCGCCCAGGGCGTGCGCCAGGGTCGCAACACGGTCGGTGACTTCGTCATGATCAACAGCATGATGATCCAGCTCTACCAGCCGCTGAACTTCATGGGCATGGTCTATCGCGAGATCAAGCAGGCGATCATCGACATCGAGAAGATGTTCGGCGTGCTCACGCGCGATGCCGAGGTGAAGGATTCACCCGGGGCGACGCCTTTGGTGGTGACCTCCGGCCATGTCCGCTTCGAGGACGTCCGCTTCGCCTATGAGCCGGAGCGGCCGATCCTGCAGAGCCTGAGCTTCGAGGTGCCGGCCGGCAAGACGGTCGCGATCGTGGGTCCCTCCGGCGCCGGCAAGTCGACCATCTCGCGGCTGCTGTTTCGCCTCTACGACGTCTCCGGCGGCCGCATCCTGATCGACGGGCAGGACATCCGTGACGTCACCCAGGTGTCGCTGCGCGCCCAGATCGGCATGGTGCCGCAGGACACTGTGCTGTTCAACGACACCATCCGCTACAACATCCGCTACGGACGCTGGGATGCCGACGACGCCGCCGTCGAGGAGGCGGCCCGCCTCGCGCAGATCGACGGTCTGATCCGGATGGCGCCGAAGGGGTACGAGACGCAGGTGGGCGAGCGCGGCCTCAAGCTCTCCGGTGGCGAGAAGCAGCGCGTTGCGATTGCCCGCACCATCCTGAAGGGGCCGCCGATCCTCGTGCTGGACGAGGCGACCTCGGCGCTGGACAGCCATACCGAGCACGAGATCCAGGAGGCGCTCGATGGCGTGTCGCGCAATCGCACCTCGCTCGTGATCGCGCACCGGCTTTCGACCATCGTGGCGGCCGATGAGATCATCGTGCTCGACCGGGGGCGCATTGCCGAGCGCGGCACCCATGCCGAGCTGCTGGGCAAAGGCGGGCTGTATGCCGGCATGTGGAACCGGCAGCGCGAGGCCGAGGAGGCGCGCGAAAAACTGGCCCAAATCGGCGACGATGCGGCGGCGCCGAACCGCAATCCGCCGCATCGGAGCGAGCCGGACGCGGTCGGGCCCGAACGGACCGGCCAGGTGGCGAGTGCCGCCGAATGATGCCGCGGACCGCCCTGATCTGAACTCAAGAATACATTAAGGATTCATTTTGACCTTCGCCGGCCATCGACCTAGTCAAGGCGGCGGTCCGCTCTGAGGTCAGAGCGACAACACTCAACGAAGCAGGCCATGTCGATCAGCAATTCCATCCGCGCTCAGATCCCGCCGATCCACCCGGAAGGCTATCCCTTCATCGGGGGATTTGCCCTCGTCAGCCTGATCCTGTTCTGGATATTCACCCCGCTCGGCTGGATCGGCACGCTGCTCACCGTCTGGTGCGCGCTGTTCTTCCGCGACCCGATCCGGGTCACGCCGCAGCGGGAAGGGCTGGTGGTGGCGCCGGCCGACGGGCGCATCTCCATGATCACGCGCGCCCTGCCGCCGGCCGAGCTCGGCCTCGGCGACCGGCCGCTGCTGCGGGTCTCGATCTTCATGAGCGTGTTCAACGTGCATGTGAACCGCAGCCCGGTGGCCGGCCGGATCGAGAAGATCTCCTACCGTCCGGGCGCCTTCATCAATGCCGAGCTCGACAAGGCGAGCGAGGACAACGAGCGCAACTCGCTCGCGATCTCGACGCCGCATGGCCGCATCGGCGTGGTCCAGATCGCCGGCCTCGTGGCGCGCCGGATCGTGTCGTTCGTGCGCGAGGGGCAGACCATCGGGGCTGGCGAGCGCTTCGGCCTGATCCGCTTCGGCTCGCGGCTCGACGTCTATCTGCCTGACGGCACGGAAGTTCTGGTCTCGGAGGGGCAGACGGCCATTGCCGGCGAGACGATCCTGGCCGATTTCGACGTGCCCGTGCCCGGCCTGACCTTCCGGAGCCAATGAACCGTCGCCGGCCGATGATGACTCATTAAAGGTCCTTGAGGCACCTTCCGACACAAGGTTCCGACCAACCCACACGTGGTGTGATCATGAGCTTCGATCCGAACTCTCCCGAGCTGCGCCGGCGCCGTTTCCGCCCGATCCCGGTGCGGCTGCTGGTGCCGAACATGATCACCCTGTTGGCGATCTGCGCCGGCCTGACCGCAATCCGGCTGTCGACCGAGGGGCGGATGGAGCTCGCCGTCGGCGCCATCGTCTTCGCTGCCTTCCTGGACGGCATCGACGGCCGCATCGCCCGCATGATCAAGGGCCAGTCGAAGTTCGGCGCCGAGCTCGACAGCCTGGCCGATTTCGTCAATTTCGGCGTGGCGCCGGGCCTGATCCTGTATTTCTGGCAGCTCCATGAGCTGCGCGACGGCGGCTGGATCGCCGCCATGATGTACGCCATCAGCGGCGGCCTGCGGCTGGCGCGCTTCAATGCCAGCATTGACGATCCCAACAAGCCGCCCTTCGCCGCCAATTTCTTCACCGGCGTGCCGGCCCCGCTTGGCGCCATCACGGTGCTGCTGCCGGTCTATCTGGCGTTCCTGGATCTGCCGAGGCCGCCGGCGCTGGTGACGGCTTTCTACACGCTGCTGATCGCCTTCCTGATGGTGTCGCGGCTGCCGGTGTTCTCCGGCAAGACCACGCGGATGCGCGTCTCGCCCGAACTCGTGCTGCCAGTGTTCGCCTCGGTGGTGTTCTTCGTGGCGCTGCTGGTGGTCTATCCCTGGCACATCCTATCGGCAGGATCGATCCTCTACATCCTGAGCCTTCCGTTCGGCTGGCGGCTGTATCGGCAGCAGGCGGCGCGGCACTCCGCGGTCCTTGGTGCCGCGGCTGCAGCGCCGCACGCCTCGTCCTCATCCGCGACGGCTTTTGCGCCGACCGGCGCGCCAGCGGCGGAGCAGGGGCAGCGGCCGCCGGAACGGCTGCACTGAGCGCAGGGCCCCAAGACCCAGCGCGCGCTTTGCCGGCTTCGGCGCCTCAGTTATACCGGATGGCCAAGGACGGCCGCGAATGCCGTCCGCATCATCCGGAGAAAACGCCCGTGACACGCACTGCCGCCGCGCCCCTCGCTGCTTCCGTTCTCGAGGCGCTCGCGCGCTACGATACGCCGACCATCTGCAACGCGATGGAGATCGTGGCGCCCGAACGCCGCCTCGTCGGCTACACGACCAAGCCGCTGGTGTGTCCGTTCCCCGATCTGCCGCCCATGGTCGGCTACGCGCGGACGGCGACGATCCGGTCCGTCGTCAAATCGGGATTGCCGGCGGACGAGCAGGCGAGGCGGCGCACAGACTACTACGAATATGTCGGCACCGGTCATGGTCCCCGCATCGTCGTGATCCAGGACATCGATGGTCCCGACATCGGCTACGGCGCGTTCTGGGGCGAGGTGCAGAGCAATGTCCACAAGGCGCTCGGCTGCCTCGGCGTGATCACGGATGGATCGATCCGCGACATTCCGCAATGGGCTGCCGGCTTCCAGGCTCTGGCGGGCTCGATCGGTCCGTCGCATGCGTGGGTGCATGCCGAGAGCTTCGGCGGCGAGGTCCGCGTCGCCGGGATGACCGTGCGCTCGGACGATCTGATCCACTCCGATCGCCATGGTGCGATCGTCATCCCGGCCGACATCGCGGCGAAGCTTCCCGAGGCGGCCGAGCTGTGCGCGCGCCGCGAAACGCCGATCCTGGAGATCGCGCGGTCAGCGGATTTCTCGCTCGAGAAGCTCAAGGCCGCCTTGAAGCGGTCGGCGGAGATTCATTGAGCCTCGCTTCGCTCCGGTCCCAATCAGCGAGAGCCGTACCGCTCGGCGGTGCGGCCCCGTTCGGGCCCTGCGCAGGGCCGCTCGCCGAACTGCGACGCTGCAACCGCATCCGGATGACTACGGGGTGACGGCCGAGCTTCCGCCGAAAGTATCGAACGTGGTGGCGAATGACCCGCAAACAGGCCGGGATTCGCCGAAGGTTAGGCGGCCGTCGCTCGTTGAGAAGATTTTATCCATCAAGCTTTACCTGATGGCCAGCCTGTCCCGATAGGCATGTCGCCCGAGGGCGAAGGACATGCGCAGGCTGATATCGAAATCGAGGCCGTTGTTCGGGCGGCTCGACCAGACCGTCGACAAGATGGTTCGGCTGATCGGACATTTCGGCAGCGCCGCGATCGGCCTCTCGGCGATCGCCCTGGTGTGGGCCGGCATCTTCTACACGATCTCCGAAGAGCATACGCGCACCGAGCAGTCGGCGCTGAAGAACGGCGCCAACCTGGCCCGCGCGTTCGAGGAGCAGATCATCCGCTCGATCCGTGCGGCAGATCAGACCTTGCTCTACGTCCGCGACTCCTATGCCAGGGATCCGCACAACTTCGACATGTCGCTATGGTCGAAGAACAGCCAGTTCCTGTCCGACTTCTCGTTTCAGGTCGTCGTGATCGGAAAGGACGGCATCATGCTGTCCAGCAACATCGATCCGAACATGCGCGGCCTCGACCTGCGCGACCGCGAGCACTTCCGCGTTCATGCCGGCGGAAAGGATGATTTTCTCTTCATCAGCAAGCCGATCTTCGGCCGCGTCTCCAACAAATGGTCGATCCAGCTGACCCGCCGCATCATCATGCCGGACGGTTCGTTCGGCGGCGTCGTCGTGGTCTCGCTCGACCCCGAATATCTGTCGAGCTTCTACAATTCGGTCGATCTTGGCAAGAAGGGCAATGTCACGCTCCTCGGTCTCGACGGCATCGTGCGCGCACGGGCCTCGGCCGGCCCGGGGGGCGTGGGATCCTCGCTCGCCGGCAGCCCGGTGATGAGCGCCATTCAGCACAGAAGCAGCGGCTTCTACACCTTCAAGAGTCTGATCGACGGCGTCACGCGCATCTACTCGTTCCAGCGCATCAAGGATCTTCCGCTGGTGGTCATCGTCGGTCAGGCCTCCGAGGAGATCTTCAGCGCCTTCAAGCTCAACCGCGATCGTGATCTGCTGGTCGGGGCGTTGCTGACGGTGGTCATCGGCATCATCACGATCCTGATCGCGCGCTATCAGGCGGGGCTTGCCGCCTCACGCGATGCCGCCGAGGCCGGTACGCGGGCGCGCTCCGAATTCCTGGCGATGATGAGCCATGAGATCCGCACGCCGATGAACGGCGTCATCGGCCTTGCCGATCTCTTGCTGTCGGCGGACCTCGCGCCGGAGCAGCGCAAGATCGCGACGACCTTGCGCGAGTCGGCCGACTACCTGTTGCAGCTGCTCAACGACGTCCTCGATTTCTCCAAGCTCGATGCCGATCGTCTGGAGATCGAGCACATCGAGTTCGACCTGCACCGGTCGGTGACGGCGACCGCCGAGCTGCTGGTGTCCCGCGCCAAGGAAAAGGGTCTGCAGCTGACGACCTCGATCGCGCCGGAAGTGCCGAACTACGTGGTCGGCGATCCCGCGCGGTTGCGCCAGGTGCTGTTCAACCTGGTCGGCAATGCGCTCAAATTCACCGAATCGGGCGGCGTCCATGTCGATGTCCGTGCCGAGAACCTTGCCGGGCCGACCCTGACGCTGGTGTTCTCGGTGGCCGATACCGGCGTCGGCATTCCCGCAGACGCCGTCAGCCGGCTGTTCAAGCAGTTCTCGCAGGTCGACAATTCCATCTCGCGCCGCTTCGGCGGCACCGGTCTGGGGCTCGCGATCTGCAAGCGCCTCGTCACCTGCATGGGCGGCGACATCAAGGTGCAGAGCAAGGTGGGCGTGGGCAGCACCTTCACCTTCTCGATCCAGCTTCAGCCGCAGCCGGACGTCGAGCAGGTGAGCGCGCCCGAAGCGACCATCGCGCCGGTCGGCGAGACGATCGCCGAGGAACGTCCGGCCAGCGTCGAGCCGCTGAAGATTCTCGTTGCCGAGGACAATCTGACCAATCAGTTCGTCGTCAAGAAGCTCCTGGACAAGCTCGGTCACCGCTACGACATCGTCGAGAACGGAACGCAGGCGATCGCGGCCGTGCAGAGGCAGAGCTACGATCTCGTGCTGATGGACATGATGATGCCCGAGATGGACGGGCTCACGGCGACGCGGATGATCCGCTCGCTGCCGCCGCCCGCCCAGGACATCTACGTTATTGCCCTGACGGCCAACGCCACCAGCCAGGATCATCTGGCGTGCACGGAGGCCGGCATGAACGACTTCGTGACCAAGCCGGTCACGCGCGATCGACTGAATGCCGCTCTGCTTCGCGCGGTCGCTGCTACACACAAGGAAAGGCTTGTCGCATGACCGACTTGGTGCAATTCGACGAATCCGTCTATCAGACCCTGGTCTCCGAGCTCGGCGAGGAGGATGCGCTGGAAGTCCTGCGCACGTTCCTCGACGATACCTCGGGAAAGTTCGGCACGCTTGCCGCCAAGTTCGAGGATCGCCTCGAACTGAGGCGCGAGGCGCATTCGATCAAGAGTTCGTCGGCGACGTTCGGTTTTTCGGCGCTGTCGCGCCTGTCGCGCGAACTCGAGGTCGGATCGGCGACGATGGAGCCGGCGCAGATGCTGGAGATGATCCACAAGATGCAGCGATCATTCGATCAGTCAGCCGTCTTCGCCGCGGCTAACCTGCTCAAGTCCGGAGCGTCAGCCGCTTGAGCGAGGTCGGCGTGGTCTGCGGCGCTGCCGTTTACCTTTCATTATGCCTACCGAATTCAGTAACTCGTCCTTAATGGCGGACATTTAGGGTCGTGACACGCGGTCCAGAAGCACCGCGTCGGTCCGGCAGGGTCCGTGGTTTGCGTACGCGGGTGGAGTTGACTCATGGATATTATGACGAGTGCGGGGCTCGTGGCTGGCGTGATCGTCATCGCGACGATGATGCTGCTGGGCGGCGATCTCGAGATGTTCGTCAGCGAGCACGCCGCAATCATCATCTTCGGCGGTTCGATCGCAGCCACCATGATTCGCTTCCCGCTGGGTGTCATGCTGCATGGCGTTCCGCTTGGAATGAAGTACGCTTTCACCATGAGCCGCCTGTCGGCCCGCGAGCTCGTCGACGAGCTCGCCCGCATTGCCGAGATCGCGCGCAAGCAGGGCCCGGTCGGCCTGGAAAAGGTCGAGACCGACGAGCCGTTCCTCGCCAAGGGAATCCGCTACGTGGCCGACGGCTACGACCTCGAATTCATCCGCGACAATCTCGAGCGTGACCGCGACAATTTCCTGATGCACCTGGACGAAGGCAGCAAGATCTATCGCGCCATCGGCGACTGCGCCCCGGCGTTCGGCATGGTCGGCACGCTGATCGGCATGGTGCAGATGTTCGCCAACATGACCGACCCCTCGAAGCTCGGCCCGTTCATGGCGACCGCGCTGCTCGCGACCTTGTACGGCGCGCTGGTGTCGAACCTGATCTGTCTGCCGATCGCCGACAAGCTGCATGGCAAGCTGCTGGACGAGGAAACCAACCGGACGCTGATCATCGACGGAATCCTGATGATCCGTGACTCCAAGAGCCCGGCCCTGGTCCGCGAAATGCTCCTGGCCTATCTGCCCGAGAAGCATCGCCACGCCGAAGGCGAGCCCGTGCCGGCCTGATCGGCTGCGGCGGGGCGATCCGGGGTGGGGTAGGCAATGGCAAAGAAGAAGAGGGGCGATGCGCATGGCGGCGGTCACGGCTGGTTCGTGACCTTTGCCGACCTGATGGGACTTCTGGTCAGCTTCTTCGTGATGCTGGTCGCGTTCTCCACCATGGACAACAACAAGCTGAAAGTCGTCGCAGGCTCGATGCGCGACGCCTTCGGCGTGCAGTCCGAGTCGCGCTATTCGGGCATCGTGGAATCCGACGGCCTGCCGACCCGGCCGAAGCTCAAGAACGCCGCCCACATCTCGCCGGAGGAGACCGCGCGCGAGCCGAGCCCCGAGCAGGAGGAGCGCCAGCATACCAATGGCGCCAAGCTGAAGATCGATCGCCAGTTCGCGCTGGCGTCCGCCTCGCTGCGTCAGGCGCTGCAGGACATGCCGGAGATGACCGAGATCTCCAAGCACATCATGTTCGAAGAGACCAAGCAGGGGCTCAACTTGGAGATCGTCGACCAGGACGGGCGGTCGATGTTCGCGGATGGCTCGAAGGTGCCCTTCGACCGCACGCGACGACTGATCGAGAAGCTGGCCGCACCGCTCAAGGCGACACCGCTTCGGGTCCAGATCACCGGGCACACGGCCGCCGGCTTCGTTCCCGCCCGCAGCGATTATGGTGGTTTCGACCTGTCGGCGGACCGCGCCAACGCGGTGCGACAGATCCTGGAGCGGGAAGGGCTGCCGGCGAGCCACATCTACGCGGTCTCCGGCAAGGCGGACACCCAGCCGCTGTTCCCGGACGACCCCTCGCTGGCCGCCAACCGCCGCGTGACGATCACCTTGATGCGGGAAGACCCGCCATTGCCGCCCGATCTGAAGCCCTAGCCGGGACGCTTCGCTTCCCGCATCATATTGCCGCATGGCGGCTTGCGAACGGCAACGAAGAGCATCGGCAGGCACTTGATTCGCCCGAGGCAGATCCGACATCTGCCTCAGGATGCTTGGGCTAAAGGCACTTGCCGCGATGCGGCATGCGACATCCGTGTCAGTCGTGCCGTTTGGTTGCGGCCTGGGAACATCGGTCTGCTTACGGTAGAGGCTTGACCTGCGAACGGTCTGCGTTCACACGCGCCGGGCCAGACAGGAAGATGCGTTCCAAGCAACATGACGGCCAGCGCGACATCGACCGAAGGACAGGACACCGCGAGCACGTCGGGGTTCTGGGGGCTGACGCTAGGCAGCATCGGCGTGGTGTTCGGCGACATCGGCACCTCGCCCCTCTACGCCTTTCGCGAGGCTGCGCACGGCGCTGCTCAGGGGCAGCCGGTGTCGCGGATCATCGTGCTCGGCGTGCTTTCCCTGATCCTCTGGTCGCTGTTCATCGTGGTGACGGCCAAATACGTGCTGCTGCTGCTCCGTGCCGATAACAATGGCGAGGGCGGAACGCTGTCGCTGATGGCGCTGGGACAGCGCGCCCTGGGCCGGCGCAGCCTGTTCCTGATGTCACTGGGCGTGATCGGCGCGTCGATGTTCATCGGCGATTCGATGATCACGCCGGCGATCTCGGTGTTGTCCGCGGTCGAGGGCCTCAAGCTCGCGGCGCCCGCGCTCGAGCACTACGTCGTGCCGCTGACCGTGTTCATCCTGGTCGTGCTGTTCGCGGTCCAGAGCAAGGGGACGGCGCGCGTCGCCTCCGCGTTCGGCCCGGTCATGATCACATGGTTCACCAGCCTCGCCGTGATGGGAATCATCCACATCAGCGACGACCCCTCCGTGCTTGCGGCGATCAATCCCTATTACGCGGTGCAGTTCCTGCTCTCGCATGGCACGATCGGCCTGATCACCCTGGGCGCGGTGTTCCTCGCGGTCACCGGCGGCGAGGCGCTCTATGCGGATCTCGGTCATTTCGGCCGCAGGCCGATCCAGTCGGCTTGGCTGTTCTTCGTGCTACCGGCGCTGCTGATCAACTATTTCGGGCAGGGCGCCCTGGTGCTGTCCGATCCCGCCGCGATCGAGAATTCGTTCTACCGGATGGTGCCTGAACTGTTGCTGCTGCCGCTGGTGGTGCTGGCGACCGCCGCGACCGTCATCGCGAGCCAGGCCGTGATCACCGGTGCCTATTCGCTGGTCGGCCAGGCGGTCCAACTCGGCCTGCTGCCGCGTTTCGAGGTCCGCTATACGTCCGAGAGCCATGCCGGCCAGATCTATCTGCCGCGCGTCAACCGGTTGCTGCTGATCGGCGTGCTGCTACTGGTTCTGCTGTTCCGGACCTCGAGCAATCTGGCCTCCGCCTACGGCATCGCGGTGTCCACCACCATGGTGGCCGACGGCATCATGGGCTTCGTGGTGATCTGGAAGCTGTGGAACTTGCGTGCGGCCGTGGCGGCGGCCGTGATCGCTCCCTTCGTCATCGTCGACATGACCTTCTTCAGCGCCAATCTGCTGAAGCTCCTCGAAGGAGCCTGGGTTCCGCTGCTGTTCGGTGCCGCGATGGTCGTGACGATCTGGACTTGGCGGCGTGGCTCTGCGATTTTGGTGCTCAAGACGCGCAAGATCGAGGTTCCGCTGGACGACCTGATCACCAGCCTGGAGAAGAGGCCTCCTCACATCGTCAAGGGCACGGCGGTGTTTCTCACCAGCGATCCGACCTCAGTGCCGACGGCCCTGTTGCACAATCTCAAGCACAACAAGGTGCTGCACGAGCACAATGTGATCCTGACCATCGAGACCGCGCAGACGCCGCGGGTCGATGTGTCGGAGCGCGTGCGCATGGAGAAGATCAGCGAGAAGTTTTCCAAGGTGCGGCTGCGCTTCGGGTTCATGGAATCCCCGAACGTGCCGCGCGCGCTGGCGGTGGCGCGCAAGCTCGGCTGGCAGTTCGACATCATGTCGACGTCGTTCTTCGTCTCGCGCCGCTCGTTGAAGCCATCGTCCCAATCGGGCATGCCGACCTGGCAGGACCATCTCTTCATTGGCCTGAGCCGGTCGGCCAATGACGCCACGGACTACTTCCAGATTCCGACGGGCCGGGTCGTCGAAGTGGGTACCCAGGTAACGATTTAATCGATTGATCTTCCCTGGCGGCTCATGCATGCTTAATTGCATGGCTGAAGCGCATTCTCTTCAGGTCCATAGCAGCGCTCTGCCGCTATAAGCCGCGCGCTCTGCCGCGTTGTGCAGTGAAGCATTAACGAGTCCTCGAGGGGGCTACCCCATGACAGTCGACGTCGCAGCTACGCCCGCGGAAGCGCCGGCGACCAACGGGCATGGCAACGCCCATTCCACGGCCAGCTTCGCGGCGCTGACACTGGGAAGCATCGGTGTCGTCTATGGCGACATCGGCACCAGCCCGCTCTACGCGTTGCGTGAAGCGGTCATGGCTGCGAGCAGCGGCGGCGAACCTGCGCCTCACGCCGTGATGGGGGTGATCTCGCTCATCCTGTGGGCTCTCATCGTCGTCGTAACCCTCAAATACGTCGTGATCCTGCTGCGCGCCGACAACCACGGCGAGGGCGGAACGCTGGCGCTGATGGCGCTCGCCCAGCGCGCGGTCACGCGCGGCGCCAGCGTCATCGTTCTGCTCGGCATCATCTCGGGCGCGCTGTTCTATGGCGATGCGGTGATCACGCCGGCCCTGTCCGTGCTGTCGGCGATCGAGGGCATCAAGCTGGTGACGGCGGCGTTCGATCCCTACGTCGTGCCGCTCACGGTCATCATCCTGGTCATGCTGTTCGCGGTCCAGGTGCGCGGCACGGCCAAGGTGGCAGCGTTCTTCGGCCCGATCATGCTGATCTGGTTCGTGGTGATCGGGATCGCGGCGCTGCCGCCGATCCTGCACCATCCGGAGGTGCTGTGGGCGATCAACCCACTGCATGCCGTGTCGTTCATGCTGCATCACGGCATCATCGGCTTCATCACGCTCGGCGCCGTCTTCCTGGCCGTGACCGGCGCCGAGGCGCTGTATGCCGACCTCGGCCATTTCGGCAAACGTCCGATCCAGACCGCCTGGCTGTTCATCGTGCTGCCGTCGCTGGCGCTCAATTATCTGGGGCAGGGGGCGCTGGTGATCGCCGATGCCAAGGCGATCGAGAATCCGTTCTTCCTGATGTTCCCGGACTGGGCGCTGATCCCGATGGTCGGGCTGGCCACCGCCGCGACCGTGATCGCGAGCCAAGCCGTCATCACCGGCGCCTATTCGCTGACGCGGCAGGCGATCCAGCTCGGCCTGCTGCCGCGCTTCGAGATCCGCCACACCTCCGAGGCGCATTCGGGTCAGATCTACATTCCGCGCATTAACAAGCTGCTGCTGATCTCGGTCATGCTGCTGGTGCTGATGTTCAAGTCGTCCAGCGCACTCGCCTCGGCCTACGGCATCTCGGTCACCGGCACCATGGTCGTCACCGCGATGATGGGCTTCGTCGTGATCTGGAAGGTCTGGCGCTGGTCGCCGTTCGCGGCGGCCGCGCTGATCGCGCCGTTCCTCTTCCTGGACCTGACCTTCCTGGCGGCGAACCTCCTGAAGGTGCTCGAAGGCGGCTGGGTGCCGCTGGCGCTGGGCGGCTTCGTGATGACGCTGATGTACACGTGGCGGCGCGGCAGCCGGCTCTTGTTCGACAAGTCGCGCAAGCTCGAATTCCCGCTCGCCGATCTCGTTGCGATGCTTGAGAAGCGTCCGCCGCAGCGGGTGGCGGGAACGGCCGTGTTCCTGACCAGCGATCCCTTGAGCGCGCCGACCGCGCTGATGCACAGCCTCAAGCACTACAAGGTGCTGCACGAGAAGAACGTGATCCTCACCATCGAGACCGCGCCGACGCCGCGCATCGATCCGTCCGAACGTGTTCGCCTCGAGCAGATCAGTCCGACTTTCTCCAAGGTGACGTTGCGCTTCGGCTTCATGGAATCGCCCAACGTGCCGCGCGCGCTGGCGATCGCGCGCAAGCTCGGCTGGCAGTTCGACATCATGTCGACCTCGTTCTTCCTGTCACGCCGCGCGCTGAAGCCGGCTGCGCATTCGGGCATGCCGCACTGGCAGGATCACCTGTTCATCTCGATGAGCCGCTCCGCCAACGATGCGACTGACTATTTTCAGATCCCGAGCGGACGGGTGGTGGAGGTCGGCACCCAGGTCACGATCTGAGCTCTGGACCCGCCGCGCCAGTGTGCCGAAGCGCTTGATTTTCGTAGCGTCTGGGGTGAGTTTGGCGGCCGGATCAGGGGCGGTACGGCCCTGCTGAAGGCTTGGAGGATGGGCGTGGCTGTTGTGCACGATTTGACCCCGCAGGACGTGGCCCAGGGGATCGCGGAAGGGCGAATTCTTCTGGTTGACGTGCGAGAGCCGAACGAAGTTGCTGCGGAAGCCTATCCCCACGGCGTCGTCGTTCCGCTGTCGGGCTTCGACCCGAAGCTGATCCCGGATCCCCAAGGCAAGGATGTCGTGTTCGCCTGCCGCTCCGGCAAGCGCTCGGTGACGGCCTCGCTGGCGGCGCAGGCCGCCGGTCTGCCCTACGACAAGCATCTCCAGGGGGGCATGCTCGGCTGGAAGGCGGCCGGCCTGCCGACTAGGACCGGCGGCTGACAGGCGATCATGATCTCGCAGAACAAGGTCTTCGCCGACCTGCCCGTCACCATTTTCGAGCAGATGTCGCAGCTCGCGCGCGACAACAACGCTATCAATCTGGGGCAGGGCTTTCCCGACGATCCGGGCCCGGAGGATATCCGCCGCGCGGCGGCCGACGCCGTCCTCAACGGCTACAACCAGTATCCGTCGATGATGGGCCTGCCCGAGCTGCGCCAGGCCATCGCGGCCCATTACCGGCACTGGCACAAGCTCGATCTCGACCCGATGAGCGAGGTCATGGTCACCTCCGGTGGCACTGAGGCGCTGACGTCGGCGATCCTGTCCGTGGTGGAGCCGGGCGACGAGGTGATCTGCTTCCAGCCGGTCTATGATTCATACCTGCCGATCATCCGCCAGGCCGGCGGCATTCCGCGCCTCGTCCGGCTCGAGCCGCCGCATTGGCGGCTGTCGGAGGAGATGCTGCGGCAGGCGTTCTCGCCAAAGACCAAGGCGGTGCTGTTCAACAACCCGCTCAACCCGGCCGCCGTGGTCTATCCGCGCGAGGACCTCGAGCTGTTGGCGCGCTTCTGCCAGGAGTTCGATGCGGTCGCGATCTGCGACGAGGTCTGGGAGCACGTGGTGTTCGACGGCCGTGCGCACATTCCGCTGATCACGATCCCCGGCATGCGCGACCGCACCATCAAGGTCGGCTCGGCAGGAAAGATCTTCTCGTTGACGGGCTGGAAGATCGGCTTCTTCTGCGCTGCGCCGCATCTGTTGCGCGTCGCCGCCAAGGTGCATCAATTCCTGACCTTCACGACCGCGCCGAACCTGCAGGTCGCGGTCGCCTACGGACTCGGCAAGTCGGACGACTATTTCGTCAATATGCGCAGCGAGCTCGCGCGCAGCCGCGACCGGCTCACGGCTGGTCTCGAAAGCCTGGGGTTTCCCGTGCTGAAGGCGCAGGGGACCTACTTCCTGACCGTCGACCTTTCGCCGCTCGGCCTCAACGAGACCGACGAGCAGTTCTGCCGCCGCATCGTCCACGACTACAAGGTGGCCGCCATCCCGGTGTCGGCGTTCTACGAGACGGATGCCGTGACCTCCGTGGTGCGGTTCTGCTTTGCCAAGAAGGACGCAACCCTGGATACGGCGCTGGAGCGCCTGTCGGACGCCATCCACCGGCGCTAGGAGACAAGTGATGACGCGCGGCTGCATGGGTTCGGCTCTGGCGCTGGCCGTCGCGGCGTTGACGCTTTCCGTACCGGCGGGGCGCGCCGAGGAGCGCGTCGTCAACTTCTACAACTGGTCGAACTACATGGCGCCCGGTGTCCTTGACGACTTCACCAAGGAGACCGGCATCAAGGTGGTCTACGACACGTTCGACGCCAACGAGACCCTGGAGACGCGGCTGCTCGCCGGCAAATCCGGCTACGACGTCGTGGTGCCGACCGCGTACTTCCTACAGCGCCAGATCAAGGCAAAAATCTTCCAGCCGCTCGACAAGTCGAAGCTGCCGAATCTCACCAACGCGTGGCCTGTCGTCACTGAGCGTCTCGCCACCTACGACCCCGGCAATCAGTTCGCCGCCAACTACATGTGGGGCACGACCGGGATCGGCTACAACGTCAAGGCGGTCGAGAAGATCCTGGGTCCCGGCGCGGGGATCGACAGCTGGGACATGGTGTTCAAGCCGGAGAACCTCGCCAAGTTCAAGGATTGCGGCGTCCACATGCTGGATTCCGCCGACGACATCTTTCCGGCGGCGCTCAACTTCCTCGGTCTCGATCCGAACTCGACCAAGCAGGCCGACCTGGAGAAGGCGGGCGACGTGGTCGGCAAGGTTGCGTCGTCTGTCCGCAAATTTCATTCGTCGGAGTATCTGAGCGCGCTCGCCACCGGCGAGATTTGCCTGGTGGTCGGCTGGTCCGGCGACATCATGCAGGCGCGCAGCCGCGCCGAGGAGGCCAAGAACGGCATCGAGATCGGCTACGCCATCCCGAAGGAGGGCGCGCAGATGTTCTTCGACAATTTTGCGATTCCCGCCGACGCCCCGCACGTGGCTGAGGCGTATGCGCTGATCAACTACCTCTACCGCCCCGAGATCGCCGCCAGGAACTCGGACTTCCTGTCCTATGCCAACGGCAACCTGGCCAGCCAGAAGCTGATCGATCCAAAAATCTTTGGCGACAAGAACATCTATCCGGACGAGGCGACGCTGAAGAAGCTGTTCGTCATCACCGCCCGCGATCCGGCCACGCAGCGGATCATCAACCGGTTGTGGACCAAGGTGAAGACGGGGCGGTGACGCGACACCTGGTGTCCGAGACGATTGTCTCTGGATGACAACATCGCGCAACAGTCAGCAGCATGGCGAAGCGTAAAGGATGGCTCGAGCCCGTAGGCGCGTGGGCGCGTACGGGATCGTCGATACGGTTGAACCTGACTCGAAAGGGTCACGACCAGCGCTGGAAAACGATGCTGGCGTTGACTCCGCCGAAGCCAAAGCCGTTCGAGATCGCACGGTCCATTCTCATCGATCTCGGTTCACCGCGGACCAGGTCCACACTGTCGGCCGCTGCGTCGGGCGTGGTGATATTGCGGGTCGGCGGCGCGATCTGATCGCGCAGAGCCAGAACGGTGAAGATCGATTCCAGCCCACCGGCTGCTCCGAGGAGATGGCCGGTCGATGACTTTGTCGCGCTCACGGCAATGCGCCTGTCGCACCCGAACACCGCCTTGATCGCTTCGAGCTCGCTGCGGTCGCCCGACGGCGTGGAGGTCGAGTGAGCGTTCAGATGCTGCACGTCGCCCGGTTCGAGCCCGGCCTGTCGCAGCGCAGCCTCCATTGCGCGACGCGCGCCTTCGCCGTCCTCGGGCCCGGACGTGATGTGAAAGGCGTCGCTGGTTGTGCCATAGCCGACGACCTCGGCGATTGGCGACGCCCCGCGTGCAAGCGCATGCTCCAACTCCTCGATCACCAGGACGCCGGCGCCTTCCCCCATGACGAAGCCGTCGCGGTCTCGATCGAACGGCCGGGACGCGCGGTCCGGCGTGTCATTGAAGCGGGTCGATAGCGCCCGAGCCGCGGCGAAACCTCCCAAGCTGACGAGGTCGATGCAGGCCTCCGTGCCGCCACACACCGCAACGTCAGCTTCGCCCGATCGGATCAGGCGTGCTCCATCGCCGATCGCCTGTACGCCCGCTGCGCATGCGGTAACCGGCGTTCCTACGGGCCCCTTGAAGCCAAACCGGATGCTGACATGACCCGCTGCGAGATTGGGCAGGAATGATGGTACTGTGAAAGGCGACAGCCGTTGCACGCCTCGCTGCTCGGTGGTCCTGACCGCCTCGACGATAGCCGGAAAACCGCCGATGCCGGACGCGATGATCGTGGCGGTTCGTCCGGCCGCGTGTGCATCAGCGGGCGCCCATCCGGCCTGGGCGATCGCCTCGGCGGCAGCCGCCAAGGCGAAAATGATGAACCGGTCCATCCTGCGCTGGTCCTTTGGCGATGCGGCAAGGTCGGCATCGAAGCCACCCTCGGCATCCTCGCTCTTGCTGGGCACGATCCCGGCAACTTTGGCCGGCAAGGCTGCAGCCCATTCGGGTAGCGCGCGGAGTCCCGACCGGCCGGACAGCAGACGCGCCCACGCAAGTTCAACGCCGCATCCCAAAGGGGACACGACACCCAATCCCGTCACGACAATCCGACGCATGCTGCTCTCCTAGCTAGTCTGGCGAGGAAGACGTCTCCGGGCGCATTGCTCTGATCGAGGCGAGACGCTTGCGCATGCCTGCGCTTGCTCGCGGACCAGGGAGAAGCACCGCGTTCGTCGGCGTGATCGGCGTCTTGCTGCAGGCATCCACCACGACCGGATCGAACGTGCGTGCGCTGTTGCGATCAGCCATGACAATCGATTTGCCCTCGGGGGCGAGGTGCCTGTTTCCCCACGCGAACATCGCCACCACGACCGGGAAGAAGTCTTGGCCCTTGGGGGTGAGAACATATTCGTATCGGGGCGGGTGTTCGTTATAGAGCCTCCGTTCGAACATGCCCGTATCGGTGAGATGCGCGAGGCGACGCGACAGGATGTTGGACGCGATACCCAGGCTGTCCTGAAATTCGTCGAAGCGAGTGAGTCCCTGGAACGCGTCGCGCAAGATCAGAATGCTCCACCACTCGCCGACGCACTCGACCGCCCGTGCGGCGGGACATTCCGCAGATTTGAATTTCTTCGGCTGCATACCGCCACCATGCCCGAGTAACTTGCTAATTGCAAGTCACAAGCCAGAGCCGTGCCCGCACACTGGTGCCGGGCGCTTCACACGCGCGACCATGACGGTCGGGCAGCGCGGCTCGTCGTTCCCGGCGACTGAGGGGGTCGTCTGCAGGTGGGGTGGACGGCACTTCAGCGAGCTGGCGGCGTCTCGCGCGAGTGATGCGCCGCTTTGATGGCGTCGGCGCGACCAGACGACCGCGTAACCGTCACCGGCCGCGCCGAGATCCATTTAGATCAGCGTTTGGAATGATGGGGTCGTCGAGCTTGACCAGGTCTGGACGAAAGCCCTCTTGGCGATCCGCTGTCGCGCGGCGTCCATCTTTTGCGCTGACTGGTGCGCGACCTGACCAGGCCCAACGGGCGTGTCCCAGTCGATCGTCAGCCCCGCGCCTCATCGACCGGAACCGCCCGGCAATGGGCGATCCCCGCCGTTGGCAACCTCTCGGATCACCCCAACCGATGCATGGCGCAGAGCTTGTTGCCGTCGAGGTCGCGCAAGTAGGCGAGGTAAAGCTTGCCCGCCGAACCTTCGCGGATGCCGGGCGGATTTTCGCAGGTCGTACCGCCGGCTTCCAGGCCCGCTGCATGCCACGCGTCAGCCTGTTCAGGCGAGCTGCAGGCAAAGCCGATGGTGCCGCCATTGGCAGGGGTCGCGGGCTGGCCGTTGATCGGCTTTGACACCGAGAAGATGCCGGTCGGTGTGATGTAGAAGATGCGGTGGCCGTCGACCTTGGCGGGGCGCACGCCCAGCGTCCCCAGCAGCTTGTCGTAGAAGGCCTTGGCCTTGTCGAGGTCGTTGGTGCCGATCATCACATGCGAAAACATTCGCGCTTATCCTCCCTGGAGCTCCGAACAGCTGTCGGATAGGCGGCCAAGGTAGCGGCCGTTGGTACAAGAGGTAAGGGTTTTGTTCGGATGGGCCGATCGACGGAATGGGATGCTGCGGACCGGCTTCCTCGTGGTGGAATTTGGTACGGCGCCGACTACCGCCAGCGCCGGTGCAGCCAAAGCCACTGCTCCGGATATTCGCGGATCCAGCCCTCGACGACGTCGGTGACCGCCTGCGTCGTGCCCTGGATGTCGATCTGACCGTCGGCCGTCCGCACCGGCTTCACTTCCTCCGACACTTCGGCGCGGAAGCGATTGCCGGGAAGGCGGATGATGCGGACGCCGTGCACGGGGCATTCGACCTGGCGTAACAGGCGAGCCAGCATCGGATTGGCGCGGGTCTTGCGGCCGAAGAAGGTGACCTCGACGCCACCGGTCAGATACTGATCGACCAGCATGGCAACGTGCTGGCCGTTCTTGAGCGCCTGTGCCAGCCGCAGCGGCGCGTCGCGGCCGGCCGGGACCAGTGTGCCCATCTTGACCTGCCGTATCTCCTGGATGATGCGGTCGGCGGCGGCGATGTTGGGTCGGCGATATAGGATCGCCGTATCGAGCTTATGCGCGACCGCCGCCAGCGCCGGCATCTCCCAATTGGCGAGATGGCTGGCAAAGATCAGGGCTGGCTTGCCGTCGAGGCGGAGCTGATGAAACAGCTCATGGGTGCGCGGCGACAGCTCGATCCGGCTGAGCTCGGGATGCGCCTCGTCGTAATCCCAGATCTTGTCGAGATGGGCGAACTCGGCGCCGACGCGGCCGAGATTGTCCCACACGCCGGCGAGGATCTTCTCGATCTCCTCGGGCGATTTCTCCGGGAAGGCCGCGGTGAGATTGTCGCGACCGATGCGCTGCTCGCGCAGGCGTGGCCCGATCATCTGCGCGAGGCGCGCGAAGCGGTCGGCCGTCTTCTGCGGGTCGAAATAGCGCGTGGTCCTGAGCATGCCAACCGTCAGCGCGCCGACGGCGGAAGCCCCGGCCGACTTCACGGCTCGGCGGATCACGAGCTTGGTCCGGAGTGGCAGGAGACTCATCGATGGCAGCGGCGGATCAGGCCGGTTCGCGCGTCAGGATCAGCGAGGCGTTCTGGCCGCCGAAGCCGAACGAATTCGACATCACGGTGGTGACCCGCGCGTCGCGGGCCTTGTTGCCGACCACGTCGAACAGGATCGCGGGATCCGGAATGTCGTAGTTGATGGTCGGCGGAATCCGCTGATGCTCGAGCGTCTGCAGCGAGAAGATCGCCTCGACCGCACCGGCTGCCGAGATCGTATGCCCGACCATCGACTTGTTCGACGACACCGGGATCTTGCCGGTGTGCTCGCCGAACACGGCGGAGACGCCGACATATTCCATCTTGTCGTTCTCGGGCGTGGCGGTGCCGTGGGCGTTGATGTGGTCGATCTGCTCCGGCGCCATGCCGGCGTCGGCCAGCGCCTTGCGGATGCAGCCGATGATCGGCTTGCCGTCCGGCGAGGAGCGGGTGCGGTGGAAGGAGTCGGTCAGCTCGCCGCAGCCGGCGACGACGCCGAGGATCTTGGCGCCGCGCGCGACCGCCGCATCATAGCTCTCCAGCACCAGCGCCCCGGCGCCTTCAGCCATCACGAAGCCGTCGCGGTTCTTCGAGAACGGCTTCGAGGCGCCTTGCGGTGGGTCGTTCTGGGTCGACAGCGCCGACAGCAGCGAGAAGCGCACGAGCCCTTCCGGATTGACCGACCCTTCGGTGGCGGCGCATAGCGCGACGTCGGTCTCACCGCGCCGGATCGCCTCGACGCCGAGCTGGATCGCGGTCGCGCCGGAGGCGCAGGCGGTCGACAGCGAGATCGGCGAGCCCTTGGTGCCGAATGTGTCCGACAGCGAATCCGCCACCGAGCCGAACAGGAAGCGGTGGTGATAGTTGACGAACTTGCCGCCGCCGCAGACCTTCAGTAGGTCGTCATAGGTGAACTGGGTGCCGCCGACCTCGTGCGCGAGCTCGAGCCGCTGCGGCCATTCGATCTCGACCGGGGCGACGGCGAGAAACAACGGCCCCGGGAAGTCGCCCTTGGAGCCGATCCCGGCCTGCGCGATGGCTTCCTCAACGGCCATGTGGCCCAGCCGTTCGGACAGACCCGTCGACGTGAACGGGGCCACGGGAACGAAGTCGACCGTGCCGGCCATCGTCGTCTTCAGGCCGTCGATCGGGAAGCGCGTGATGGTGCGGATGCCGGACTCGCCCGCAACGAGCTTGTTCCAATTGTCCGACTTGCCGGCCCCGAGCGAGGTGACGATCCCCATCCCGGTCACGACCACGATGGGACGTCCAAACTTGTCGCGTACACTCATGATGTCCCCCGTCGTGAATCGATCGGCCGAGCCGCGTTCACTTGACTGCTTCGACCAAGGCCATGCCTTCGCCGCGGTAATGGCCGGCGCCGACCACTACGATCTGGGTCGGAGCCTCCTTCATGTCCGCCTCGACGCCCGAGGAGTCGCCCGGTGCGAACAGGGCACCGCGCGAGATCGACAGCGCCGCCAGCGCGAGATCGAGCGCGAAATGCGCCTCCATCGTGTGGCCGAAGCGGGTGCCGCTCGAGCGCACGGCGTAGGATTTGTGATGGTCGAGGAACGCGCGTTCCTCCGACGTCACGGGCTCGGCACCGGTCGCGCCGGTGATGATCGCGCCCGGCGCGTCATGCACGTCCAGCGCCGACCAAAGACGGTCGAGCGTCCCGGTGACGGCACCTGCCTCCTTGCGGCGGGCGCGGTCGGCGACGACCTTGCTGAGCCGCGCCAGCGGCTTGGCGCCGCGGGCCTCGGCATGCGGCTTGGATTCCAGCACCAGGAACGCGCCGGCCGATCCGAGCGCGAAGCCCGGATGGTCCTTGCGGGCCCAGACCGGCTTGAACTCGTTCTTCAGATTGTAGTCGCCGAACTCGTACAGCACGAGCAGATCCTTGCGCTCGCCATTGTGCGAGCCGCCGACCAGAGCGATGTCGCTCTGGCCGCCGGCGATGCGGGCCAAAGCGATCTTGAAGGCGTCGACGCCCGCAACCTCCTCGCCCATGAAGGTGCGCGAGGTGCCGCAGACGCCGTGCGAGATCGCGATGTTGCCGGCAAGCAGGTTGGACAACTGCGCCAGGAACAGGGTCGGGCGCAGGTCGCTCATCAGCCGGTCGTTCAGGAAGCCGGGCGTGCAATTGCCCTGGGCTTCCGCGTTGAGGATCGCGATGTCGACGGAGATGTCGCGCTCGCCGCCGCCCGCGGCGACGATCATGTCCATCCGGGACAGGATGTCCTTGTTGCCCTTGAGGCCGGCGGAATCCAGCGCCAGCCCGGCGGCATAGGTGCCGATGCGCTGCCACGCCTCCATCTGGCGCTGCTCCTTCTTCGGGATCTGCGCTTCCAGATTCACCTTGGCCCAGGGATGCACGATGTAGGGCGCAAAACCCCGCTCGTCGACGTTGATCTGGCCGGAGTTGAGGGCGTCCCAGTTCGCATCGAGTCCCTCGCCAAGCGAGGTCGCAAGACCGATACCGGTGATCCAGACTTCGACGGGATTGGAGGTCACGGCTGTCGTCTCACTCATCGCTGCAGGACCTGTTGCGGAAAGCCGACGCGCTCGGCGACGGCGTCCATGTGTCCGCGCAGCTCCGGATTGGGGAAGGGGACGTGGCTGAAAGTGATCGTCGCGTTCGAGCGCAGCTTGCCGCCGACCTTCACGCGCGCTTCGGTCACGGCGTAGCCGGAGCCCTCGTGCAGCACGTTGGCCTCGACGGTCAGCACCTCGCCCGGCGACACGAAGCCGCGCATCTTGGCTTCCTTCACGGCAGCGAGGAACGGCATCCGCTCGAACTTCATCAGCGCGAGCAGCAGCCAGCCGGACGTCTGGGCCATGGACTCGATCAAGAGAACACCGGGCATGATCGGATAGCCCGGAAAGTGTCCTTCGAAGATCGTGCTCTCGGTGGGAACCTTGGCTTCGACAGTGATGGCCTTCTCGTCCAGTCGGAGGTCAAGAATGCGGTCGATGAGCAGGAAATATTCGATTTGCATGGCGGGCGCTCAGGCGCCCTTGGCGGCGACCAGCTCGTCGATGCGGGCGCACAGGTTCTTCAGCACGAAATACTGCTCGGTGCTGGCTTTGCCGTCGTTGACTTCCTGCGTCCACTTCTCGAGCGGCAGCTTGATCCCGAAGGCCTTGTCGATCGCAAACGCGATGTCGAGGAAATCGAGGCTGTCGATGCCCAGATCGTCGATGGCGTGGCTATCCGGCGTGATCGTGTCGCGCGGGATGTCGCAGGTTTCAGCGATGATCGTGGCGACCTGATCGAATGTTGAGGACATCACTAAGCCTTTGATATTTTGGAGCTAATCCGGTAGGTGGCGACGGGAGGACACCGCGCCCCCGGGGCCGTCTGATGCGAGCCCTTCTACCCCCGCCGCCCGGGAGTCGTGTGCCCGTATATCGGAGCGACGCGGTGAGTTCAATGGAGCCGGACACGGCGGTTGTGGCGGGATTGTGATGCTCCGCCGGTGGAGGCCGAGCGGCGTCCAGCAGGGATCAGGGCGTGTAGGTCTCGGTGATGATGCGGGCGCAGTCGCGCCGTCCGGTCAGCAGGCAGTCCTGGGTCTTGCGCAGGTCGGCAATGCTCATCGCCAGCCAGATGCCGATCGCGGTCAACGCGACCGTGAAGGCGATCGCCGCGATGTTGGCCAGGATGCGGTGACGGAAATCGTCGGGCTCTTCGCGCGGCTGCTCATATCGGGAGAGATCGAGTGTCGGCCGCTCGCGCCGATGCAGCTGAATCGGCGGGCTGCCGCCCTCGGTCACGCGCCGCACCGGACTGCTGCGCGGCCGGAACGGCACCACGCGATGCTCTTCCTCCGCTGCAATGGGGCGCTGGGACTTCATGCCTCGACTCCGATGGTCCTTTTTAGCACGCGGGCCCAACCTCTCACAAAGAAACTTTGCCACAATTGAGCTGCATCAGCAAAACATCTCCCTCCTCGGATGCATCCAATCGGCGCCCGCCCCGCGGGTGATTGGAACCTGCCGCGGCCGGTCCGAACGGCGTCGCAGCTACGGGCAGATGCGCTGGAACGGCTCGGCAGGCGTGGCATAATGCTGATCATCCCCCGGGAGCCCAGGCCATGGCCAATACCCGCGAGCCGCTGCTTCATCCCGTGCCGATCCTGTCGCTGCGCCCGACGCAGATGACCGTCGGCATGCGCGAAGTGAAGGAGAAGCGCGAGCGCTGGCGCGAGCACAAGTCGAAGAAGAAGCAGGCCGAGCTGCTCGGCAAGCACATGATCCCGGTGGTGCTCGGTGCCGACCAGCGGCACTACGTCGTCGACCATCATCACCTCGCCCGCGCGCTCCATGACGAGGGCGTCAAGGACGTGCTGGTCACGGTGATCGGCGATCTGTCGATGGTCGATCGCGAGGCGTTCTGGGGCGTGATGGACAACAAGCGCTGGGCCTATCCTTACGACGCCAAGGGCGAGCGGCGGCATTTCAAGGACCTGCCGAAGACCGTCGCGGATATGAAGGACGATCCGTTCCGCAGCCTGGCCGGCGAGTTGCGCCGCGCCGGCGGCTTTGCCAAGGACACGACGCCGTTCAGCGAGTTCCTATGGGCCGACTTCCTGCGCCGCAAGGTCAAGCGCAAGACGGTCGAGACCCATTTCGCCGCCGCCATGGAGCACGCGCTGGCGGCCGCAAAGAGCCATGACGCCGTCTATCTGCCCGGCTGGTGCGGACCCGCGTCGGACGACTGACTGGCTCACTTCGCCTTGGGCAGCCGCCCCATCAGATAGAACTCGTCGTTGGGCCGCATGCCCGCGACATTTGCCATCCTGTTCGACAACGCGAAGAACGCCGCGATTGCGGCGATGTCCCAGATGTCGTCGTCGCTGAAACCGTGGCCGGCCAGCGCCTTGAAATCGACGTCCCCGACCGTCTGCGCCTCCAGCGCCACCTTCATCGCGAAATCGAGCATCGCCCGCTGCCGCGGCGTGATGTCCGCTTTCCGGTAGTTGATCGCGATCTGGTCGGCGATCAGGGGATTCTTGGCGCGGATGCGCAGGATCGCGCCGTGCGCGATCACGCAATACTGGCACTGGTTGGCGCTCGACGTCGCGACGACGATCATCTCGCGCTCGGCTTTGGTCAGCCCGCCGTCCTTCTCCATCAACGCGTCGTGATACGCAAAGAACGCGCGGAACTCGTCCGGCCGGTGCGCGAGCGTCAGGAACACGTTGGGCACGAAGCCGCTCTTCTCCTGCACGCCGAGCAGCCGGGTGCGGATGTCGTCCGGCAGGGCGTCGATTGCGGGAACGGGAAAGCGGCTGATGGCGGGCTGGGTCATGGCAACGGGTCCGGCATGTGTGGCAGGGGGCGAACCTTAGTGGATCGCGGCGCAGGCGCAACGGTCCAGCTCGGCCCATGACCTCGTCCGTGGCGGAATGCCCGCAACGCCTTCTCGAAGGCGTCGTCGATCGAGATTTGAGAGGGGGCCGCCGCCGTATTTAGCGCAGCGGCTTCTTCAGCAGCGAGAAGCGGTCCGGATCGAGGCCCATCGAGGGCTGCAGCATCGGCGCGTCCAGCGAGGCCGACAGGTTGCCGCGATCTCCGAGGCTGCCGGCGCCGCTGTCGCCGCTCGCAGCGTCGCGGCTCGAGGTCGCTCCGCGCCAGCGCTCCAGCACGGCGCTGACGAAATGCATGTCGTGTCCGGCATTGACCGAGCGGACAGTCGCGATCGTCGCCTCGCTGCGCGGCAATTGATGCAGCGGCACCTCCTTGAAGCGCAGCCGGGTTGGTAGCGCGACGCCTTCGCCGAAGGCCAGCACCTCGCGGGTGCCGAGCGAGGGAACGAAGGAGAGCAGGTTGGCGGCGGCGTCCGACACCGCGGAGCGCAGCAGCGACTGGTCGCGCTCGTTGGCGAGGCGCATCGTGAACAGCGTGTTGCACTGGGAGATGATGGTGGCGTCGAGCTCGGCCGGCCGCTGGGTGATCAGGCCGAGATAGACGCCGTATTTGCGGCCTTCCTTGGCGATGCGCGAGATCGCCTTGCGGGTCGGGCCGAAGCCGATCGAACGGTCTGCGGAGGCGTAGCGGTGGGCTTCCTCGCAGACGAACAGCAGTGGCGAGACGCCGTCGCTCCACAGGCCGAAATCGAACGCCATGCGGCACACGACCGAGACGACGGAATCGACCACCTCGGCCGGGAAGCCGGCGAGCTGCATCACCGTCATCGGCCGGCCGTTGGCCGGCAGGCGGAACAGGTGGCTGATGACCTCGGCCATGGTGTCGCCGCCGACATTGGCGTTGTCGAACATGAAGGCGTAGCGCGGGTCGTTGCGCACGGTCTCGATGCGCGAGATCAGCTTGTGATAGATGATGCGCGAGGAGCGGTTCTCCAGCTTGCCCATGCGCTCGTCGATCAGGTTGATGAGGTCGACGAGGCGGTAGGGCACCGGCGTATCGACGGTGTAGCCGACCATCTTGGGATCGACGCGCTTCAGCCCGATGCGGTCCGTATTCTGGTATTGGGTGTAGATGCCCTTCGCCAGCGGGATGACCTCGGCGAGGATGTCGAGCTCCTCCGGCACGCCCGGCCGGCCGCCGAACAGGACGTCGACGATCTCCTCGAAATTGAACAGCCAGAACGGCAGCTTCAGATTGCGCGGGTTCAAGACCAGCGCGCGCTCGCCGAAGCAGCGGCCATATTCGTTGTGGACGTCGAGCAGGAAGATGCGCAGGTTCGGCCGCGCCTTGAGGATCTCGTTGAGCAGCAGCGACACGCCCGTCGATTTGCCGACGCCGGTCGAACCGAGGACGGCGAAGTGCTTCGACAGCATTTCCTCGACGTTGACACAGGCGCGCACGGAGGTGTCCTGCTGCAGCGCGCCGATGTCGATGTGGTCGCCGGCGGTCGGCGTGTAGATCGTGCGCAGCTCCTCGCTCGTGATCATGTCGACGGCGTCGCCGATGGTCGGGTAGTGGGTGACGCCGCGCTGGAACTTGGGCCGTTCGGCCGGTCCGAGGATCTCGCCCAGCAGGTCCACCGACGCCGTCGCGACGTATTCGCTGGCATGCGACAGGTCTTCGCTGGTGACCTCGGTGATGATCGCAATGATCGTGGCGCTCGGGCAGCGAATGCTGATGAAACGGCCGACTGTGGCGCGGATATCGGAAACGGTCATCTGCTGGGTCGACAGAATGCCGACGCGGGCCTGGGAGCCCCGCACCGAGATCACGCGTCCGAAGGATGTCACGGTCATGAAACCTGTGGTGAATTGTTGAGCTGACACCTTCTCTGCTGGGACTGGAAAATTTGTTAAGCGGGCAATGTTTGTGAACGTGCTGGCGCCCAGCCCGGCGGTCGGAGGGGCGCGCGGAGCGTTGCGAATGCACCTTCTCAATGGCGCCTAACACCTTGCGGCATAAGGCTTTCTGCATCCTTCCCTAAAGCGTCGCTCGAGCCGCTCGGATTAACGTCCGGTTCACCATCTCCAAGGCTCTTCCCGAAAGGCTCTTCAGCTCTGGGCGCGCGGTGCCGAAAGATTGCCGAAAGCCAAGTGGATGGTCCCATGCCGATCCGAACCCGTCCAGCCGCTCAGCGATTTGATCGCAATCAATCTGGAACCGGGGCGTGCCTGCAATATTTTTCCCGTCAAGCGCGAGGGAGCGGATGCCGGCCGATCTCGTCGAACGAAATCGGTCGCGCCCATGCCGTTGCGGACCCGATCCTCGCGTGAAGCAGGAGGATGATGTCATGGCTGAACCTACCAAGCTGCCCGTCAACACCGAGAAAGCAGGTGCGCCATCCATGCAGGGATGGCGGCCGTTCGAGAACCTGCGCCGCGAGATCGATCGCGTGTTCGAGGACTTCCAAGGCGGGATCTGGCGCACGCCGTCGCTGTTCGACCAACTGCCGGGTCTGGCCCGCGCACGGTCGTTTGCCGTGGCGCCGGCGGTCGACGTCGCCGAGCACGACAATGCCTATGAGGTCACGGCTGAGCTACCCGGCCTCGACGAGAAGAACGTCGAGGTGAAGGTTGCGAGCGGCGTGCTCTCGATCAAGGGCGAGAAGCAGGAGGACAAGGAGGAGAAGAGGAAGGACTATTACGTCCGTGAGCGCAGTTTTGGCTCGTTCGAACGCTCCTTCCAGATCCCCGACGGCGTCGACACCGACAAGATCGAGGCCGTGTTCAAGCAGGGCGTGCTCAAGGTCACCCTACCGAAGAAGCCCGAGGTACAGAAGGCCGCCAAGACCATCGACATCAAGGCGGCGTGACCGCATCTCGTGGCTTTCTGTCCCATGATCGTGGGACAGGCGATGGATTGGACGCCGAGGAAGGGCCGCGCGCGCGGCCCTTTTTTTCGCGAAGCTGCAGGGGTAGTCTGCCTCCCAAGCAAACGGTCGGCGATGCCGGACCGGGGAACGACCGGAAGGGAGACGAGAGGATGGGCAAGCTCGCACTGGCGGCCAAGATCACGCATGTGCCGTCGATGTATCTCAGCGAGCTGGATGGTCCGGCCAAGGGCAAGCGACAGTCGGCGATCGACGGTCATATCGAGATCGGCCGGCGCTGCCGCGAGGCCGGCGTCGACACCATCGTCGTGTTCGACACCCATTGGCTGGTCAATGCCGGCTACCACATCAATTGCGCGCCGCATTTCGAGGGGCTCTACACCTCAAACGAGCTGCCGCACTTCATCGCCAACATGACCTATGAATACGACGGCAACCCGGAGCTCGGCCACATCCTCGCCGAGGGCGCCAACGCCCATGGCGTTGCCACCATGGCCCACGATGCGACGTCGCTGGCGCTGGAATACGGCACCTTGGTGCCGATGCGCTACATGAACCCCGACCGCCACTTCAAGGTCGTATCCGTCTCGGCGCTGTGCACCTCGCATTATCTCGCCGACAGCGCCAAGCTCGGCTGGGCGTTCCGCCGCGCGGTCGAGGATCATTACGACGGCACGGTGGCCTTCTTCGCCTCGGGCTCGCTGAGCCACCGCTTCGCCCAGAACGGCACCGCCGACGAATATCGCGACCGGATGTTCAGCCCGTTCCTGGAGCGGCTCGACCACGAGGTGATCCAGATGTGGGAGCACGGCGAGTGGCCGGATTTCTGCGACATGCTGCCGGAATATGCCAGCAAGGGCCATGGCGAGGGCTTCATGCACGATACGGCCATGCTGCTGGGCGCGCTCGGCTGGAACCATTACGACCGCGGCGTCGAGGTGGTGACGCCGTTCTTCCCGTCGTCGGGAACCGGCCAGATCAACGCGGTGTTTCCGGTCTCGCCGATGCCGCATGTGCTCGATGATGTCGGCCGCCCGCGCGCTGCGGCGCTTGCGGGCGGACGGCTGTAGCAGGCGGGGTGTCCTACCAGACGCCCGCACACATCAGCATCTCCGTGATGTCCTCGGGAAGGGCCTGATCGGCCGTCGCCGCCAGCTCGTCCCTTTGCCACCAGCGTTGCGCGGCGACGGCCGCGCGCTCGAGGTCGGTCCAGTGCATCGAAATGATTGCAGCGTGTCCCGACGAAATTGTTGACGAGCAGGAGCTTATGCGTTGGCCAACGAGGCTATGCTTCAGTTCGGATTTGCCATCGGAGTAAAGAAGCGAATATTGCCTGCAGACGGGTCGTAGGTAACCCAGGAATCAGGATTGCCGGAATCATAGACCCAGACCGGCTGCCCCTTTGTCGCGAGGAACCATTGTGCGGCCGGATTCTGCTTCTGGGACGGCTCCTTGAAATCTTCTTTGGCCACAGTGAACTTGTTGGCATAGGAGGAGGCGCGGTTGTTGAACGCCGTAAGGTCGCCGCTACGCAAATAGGACCATCCTTCGACCTCGGCCGCTGATTTCTGCAGGGCAATGAGGGTCGGATCGTTCTGCGGCAGGGTGTTTGCGGCTGCGACCGCAATGTAATTCGAGCCGGTGATGGCGTCCTGGTATTGGCCGGCGACGTAGGACGAATTGGCGGCATCGGCGATCCAGGTCAGCTGTTGCTTCTTGTCCTCCGTCGTCGCTGCGGCAACGGCGTAGAGTCGAGCACGTTCTCCGGCGTCGAAGGAATTGACAGCCAGTATGGCGATATCGGCTGGCTTGGCACCGGCAGCAGCCAGAGCCCGCTTGTTGATGTCGATCGCGAGCTTGTCGTCGCTGTGCGACCAGTTCTTAGGATCCGAGGACACCGGAATCCATGATCGCGTCGCGGCGGTTTCTGCAGCCAGCAGCGAGGCATATCGGGCCTCCGCGCGTGCCGTCTGGAGATCGGCCCGCTTCGCCGCGGAGATGTAGAGGTCGTCGATCATGCTGAGCACGGGCTTGCTGCTGATGATCTTGGTATGGTCCTCCTGAACCTCGATGGTCTGGCGCGTGCTGCTGACCAGCATGCTCTGCGCGCTGTAGACGGGGACGGTGCCGTCGCCCTGGACGATCTTCGTGCCGTCGATCCGATCGGCCTTGCCGCTACGCAGGTGGAACCAGCCATAGGTGCGATCGGTCTTTTCCCGACCAAAGAAATACGACACGTCGGCAATGCTGGCCGGATCGAAATCGGCGATTTCGCACAGCACCTGCTCGGCGTTCTTCAGCATCGGCGCGAGCTCCCTGTCGTAATAGCTGTTTCGGACCGCGGGCAGACCGATCCGCTGCAGCAGATCGTATTTGCGCCAGGTCTCGACGTCGAACAGGTTGACCGGTTTGTCGTTGTCGCTCGCGACCGGCACCCCCGCTCTGCTCAGCGCAGGCTTTTGCCGGAGGCAATATTCGCTGCTGCGGATCGGCAGCAGCTCGTAGAGGCTCGGGAATGAGATGCCCGCCGCATTGATCGAATCCAGCAAATAGTTGCGCTCCCACCAGCCGAGGTAACGCTTCAGCCCGGTCAGCTCATCGAACAGGATGTTGTAGCCATCGACGACGGCCTTGATCGCCTTGGGTGATCCGAGATGCGGGGTTGCAACGAACACGATCTGCGACACCTCGGGCAGGCTGCCGTTGCTGCAGGGCTGCTTGGCGTAGCGGGCGGCCCAGATCTTGGTCATCAGTCCGCCCATGCTGTGAGCGATGATCACGATCGGCGACTTTGCCGCGCCAACTCGGATGTCGCAGATGCGGTCGCGCAGCAGCGTGGCGTTCGAGGCGTTGGAGAGCCGCCAGTCATACGAGAATACAGTGACGAGCGGGTCGCCGGAGGTGTCAGGTCCGATCGTGCCGGCCTTCTGGCGAAGATGGTCGACGATCCCGCCATAGATGTCGCTGAACAGCAAGGTTTCGACGACGTCGGTCTGATAGCGGCGATCCGCCTTCAGGCTCAGATCGACATCGCTTCGCGTAATCGCGCCGGCCGTCCCCCAGATGTCGCGGCACTGGCTGCCATCGGCGCGACATTCGGCGATCTTCGAGCCGAGGATGCCCGGAACGAACAGGACCCGCGGGGCGGTCTGCCGTCGGATCTCGCGGCGCTTGGCATAGAACTCGTCACGGGTCTGCTGCGGGATGTCCTTGATGATCGCGCTTCCCGGAACCTCTGGCTCCGGCGCGGCCTGCCCACGGCAAGCGCTCGCAACAGCAAGCGTGAGAATGACAGCGATGACAAACCTGGCCGGAAGCATCGGCGATCTCCATTGAGATTGATCGCAACACATGCGTGTCTCATGGCGGGATGAGACTGGTGGTATAGGATATCAACAACTCATGATAGCAACGAACCGTCAGGCCGTCACGACAGGTTTTCAGGTGCAGCCGCCCGCCTCGATGAATGACCAGGTGCTGCTCGAGCCCGCTTCGATGCGGCCGACATCCTTGCCAAGGATGCGGATGCACAAGGCTTTGCCGGGACCGCCTCCGGCCGGTTGAACTTCATTACGACGGGAGCGACCAATGCGAGAGGAATCCGAGGCCGGTTGACCGCATGACGCAGACGAAAATTCTGTTGCTGACGGCGCTGCTCGCGGCGCCGAGCGTGGCCGCTGCGCAGGCGCTTCATCGCGAAGCCTGCAACGTCGAGGTCGACATCGCCGACCGCGATCCGAACGGCGCCAATGTCCGCGCGGAGCCGGGCGGCAGCATCATCAAGGCGCTGAAGAATCCGACCAGCGACGGCTGGATCGTCGTGCACCTGACCGCGCAGCAGGGCGACTGGTTCGAGATCGACCGGGCCGAGCTGAACGACGTCGATCAGGGCAAGGAGAGCGTGATCTTTCAGGGCAGGGGCTTCGTGCATCGGAGCGTGGTGGGCGTCGGCGGCCTGCAGAACGGTGCGGTGATCTATCGCGACCATGCCACCTCGAGCCCGAAGCTCGATCCGCATGCGAACGGCGACCAGGCTGTCGAACTGCTCGGCTGCTTCGGCGACTTCGCCAAGATCCGCATGAAGAAAGGCATCGGCTGGACCCGGCAGCTCTGCACCAACATGGTGACGACCTGCTCGTGAGCGGCCGCGTCCGCCGCCGGCGGAAGCGGATCAAACCCCTCAGGCCGCGTGCTGCCGGTGCCGCGACAACCGCTCGCGCTCGCGCCGGCACTTGGCCGCGAATTGGCGCAGCCGCTCGATCGTCAGCGTGTCCGTGATGCTCCGCTCGAGCCGCTCGGCCCGCTCAATCTGGTCGTCGAGGTCCGTCAGCTTGGTCATGTCCCGTCTCCCTGGCCAGACAATTTGAAGCAAATTGCATCGTTCCGGCCGGATGAGGATCGTGGTGAATGACGGGTTAATTCCGTGATCGGGCGCACGCTGGCAGGATCGTGCCGGCGAGCCGACGATGATCGGCGGGACTGCGTCATCGATGCACCGCAAGCGTCGGCATGGGTCGAACGGCGCACGGGCGCGACGCTGTGCCGGCCGGACGAGGTCTGATTCAAGCGCTAGCCGGTCGTCGCTCGTGCGCAATAGTCACGCCAGAACGTCCGGTATCCCTGTTCCACATGCTGCGTGTAGAGCGCGCCGTTTCCGGCGGCTGAATTCAACACCCTGGCGGGCAGCTCGGCACGGAGCGCGGCAAGCTCGCCGGGCCGCGAGCAGAATTTCAGCGCTGTCGCGAGATAGCCCTCGTCGTCATCGGCGACCCACGCATCGAGGCCGACTGCCTTGACGATCGCGCCGCCCGCCCGTGCCGAGGGGCTGCTGCCGAGCTTGGTGACGACAGGCACGCCCATCTGCAGTGACTCCCACGTCGATATGCCGCCATTTTGCGGGAACGGATCGAGTGCGATGTCGATATCGGCGAACGTCGCAAGATGCTCCTCGCGCGATGTCTTTCCGACGCAACGGAGGCGTTCCGCGGCGATGCCGTGGGCGACGAAGCGGGCGATCAATCGGTCGCGCAGCAGGGGATCGCTCATCGCATGGTTCTTGACGACGATCATAGAGCCCGGCGTCGCAGCCATCAGCTTCGACCATAGAGCCAGAGTGGGCTCCGAAAACTTGTCGGCGCGATTGAATGAGCCGAAGGTGACGTGACCGTTGCGAAGCATGGGCAGCGGCGACGGTGGAATTGGAGGCGGCGGTTCGATCGTGATCAGCGACGGCAGGTCGTAGATCCTTTCGGCAAACAGATTCCGGACCGCGGCCGGGATCGTCACCGCATCGGCCAGCAGATAGTCCATCACTGGCAGCCCCGTGCCGGTGACGCTGCCGACGGCGGAGACCTGGATCGGGGCGGGCTTGCGCGCAAACAAGGTGAGCCGATGGCCGGCGGAATGCCCTGAGAGGTCGACGAGGATGTCGACCCTGTCGGCCCGGATCTGCTCGGCGAGCCTCTCGTCGGTCAACTGCCAGGCGTCGACCCAGCGATCGACCAGCGAACGGCACAACTCCGTCTTGGCGTCCTTTGCCGGCGAACAGGAATAGGCGATGATTTCGAACTTGGCACGGTCGTGATGGCGCAGGATCGGCAGGAAGCCGAGAGCCGCCGAATGCTCGCGGAAATCGGAGGAGACGTAGCCCACGACAAGCTGCCGATCGGGGTCGAGATCTCGCCCACCGAGTTGGACACGGGGCAATCGCGAGCCGATCGCTTCCCACCAATATCTCCGTTCTGCCTGGAGACGTTCGACTCCGATCTCGGGCAGGAAATCCAGCGCGAAGATCTTCTTGGTGATCGCGTCCTCGTAGTTCGGGTTGATCGCGAGCGCGCGGTCGTAATCTGAGATCGCCGTGGCGATGTCGCCTTGCATCGCAGAGCAGACCCCGAGCAGGGTCCAGGCGCTCTCCTGCTTCGGGTTCTGCGCCAGGATCTTGTCGACGAACGAGATCGCCAGGGCGATGTTGCCGCGCACAAGCGAAACCGTGGCTTTGCCGCGCAGGGCGTCTTCCAGCAACGGTTCGAGGACCAGTGCCGCGTCAAAATCGGCTTCCGCCTCGTCGAACTTGCCCTGCTCCTGATAGGCCCGCCCGCGCTGGGCGAGGGCAGGGGCCGCATTCGGATTGATGGCCAGCGCCGCAGTCAGCGCCGCCAGTGCAGCATCGAAATTCCGCAGGTTCATGCTGACCAGGCCCTTGCCGAACAGGGCCGTCAGCAACCGCGGCTGCAGTGCAAGCGCGCGATCGAAGCTCTGGCCGGCGTCCTCGTACCGGCCCGTGAGCAGCAGCGCCATTCCGCGATTGGCGTGGGCGTCGCCATAGCCGGGCTTCAGCGCGACGGCGCGGTCATGCGCAGCAATCGCCTCCTCGAAACGCGAGAGGCTCATCAGCGTAGTGCCGAGATTGGTGAGCGCGGCCGGGAAGTTCGGCTGGAGTTCGACGGCGCGTTCGTAACGAGCGCGGGCCTCCTGATAGCGGCCGAGCCGGAATAACGAGAGACCAAGATCGGACTGGGCTCCGGCCGAGCGCGGGTCGATCTCGACCGCGCGTGTCAGGACGAGCACCGCCTGGTCGAAACGGCCGCAATCCCGCTCGGACACGCCGAGCAGATGCAGGGCGCCGAAATGCTGCGGCAGGTCCTGCAGGATCTGCTGGCACAGTGCCTGAGCCTCCGGATGCCGGCCTTCGCGGTAGGCCTTGACCGCCGCCGGCAACAGCACGTCCGCCTGTTTCTTGGCGCGCTTCTGCAGCCTTGCGTTTTGAAAGGCGCGGGAGCCAACGCTGCTCTGCAAGTGCAATCCTCCGGGGAGCGCTTCATCGCTCGCAATGGTTGTTTTGTTTTCGTCGATTCGCAATCGGGAGGACTGCGTTCCCGGCAATTCGGCGCCGGGTCAGGCGATGTCGACCATCCGCCGTCGCAAGCATCGCGCTGGAGGATCTGGAAGAACAGGGCACCGCTGCGATCGAGAGAGCTCTCCGGGGACGAAGTGCGCGGAGACGTCGAGGTGCAGTGACGGGACGAAGTGTGCGCGACGACGGGGGAACGCTTCGTTCGCGAGTCGAAACCGGCTGACTTCAAAAATAAAAATAGTGGGTCAGCGCCGAAATGGCTGGGGAACCTGGATTCGAACCAAGACAAACAGAGTCAGAGTCTGTTGTGCTACCGTTACACCATTCCCCACCGAAGTCACTGATGTTGCAGTGATTTTTTCGGAAGTTTTGCAATCAGAGCCAGAAGTTTTGCAAACCCGGCGATCGCTGACGGTCATATAGCTGCGTCGGCGTTCGCGGTCTAGCCCTTTGCATGATGTGGAGATCCCTTATCCCGAACGTTATCGGGATGGCTTCGCTCACTAGAGCGTGTATCTTTCCGCCTCTTCAACAAGGAGGAAGGCGGATGAGCGATCCGGCTGTGGTGCACATTGGAGAGAATTCCCCCGAGGAGGTGGCCTTCAAGCTATTGCGCGTGATCGGCGCTGCCGAAGGGAAGGCACTGGCCAGCCCCACTCCGCAAGCAGACCGTGAGTGGATATTGAAAACATACGCCCAATGTCTCTTGACCGTTAATGCTCCGGGTAATGTCATGCTCCACTTGGAAGCGCTCAAGCCTTGACAATCTGCAGCCGCCGCTGGCCGTCGGCGCCGATCTTCATCTGATCCTTGAACCGCATGTAGTGTTCGACGTTCTGTCGGGACATTCCGATATCATTGGCGATCTGGTCGACCTCGTAGCCCTGCTCGGCGCGGGCCAGGATGCCGGTGCCGCGCAGGCCATGGATCGTGGGGTGGTCGGCGTCCTCGGGATCGATGTCCCACTCGTATTTCTTGATCTGGCCGGCGACCCATTCCTTCCACCGGCGGCAGAGCTGCTTGCCTTCCGATGTGCCGTCCAGCCAGCGGCCCCATCGTGCCCGCAGGCCGTCCGGGGTGTATTGCGCGCCCTTCGGCGAATAGAGGTAGAGGTCTTCGCGGAAGCGCTCGATCGGCTTGAGCCAGCGCGTGTTCGTGAAGGTCATGGGCGTTTCGGCCCAGCGGTCGATCTCGATCGCGTCGACTGCTGCAAGCGGAATGTGGAACGCGCGGCGGCGCTTCCGGGTCTTCTTGGGCCGGCACCAGAGCCCGTTGCGGTCGCGATGCTCCGGCCCCATGCGGATCAGATCGCTGCCGCGCTGGCATGTCATGATGCCGAGCCGCGTCATCCGGACCAGGTCCGGCCAGGCGTGCGCGCGGACGTCATCGACGATCCAGTCGGGCCATGGCACATGGCCGCGGTCGGGAATGTCGAAGTCTCGGACCTTTTCGAAGGGGTTTGCTTCCGCAAGGCCGAGCGGGATCGCCCAATCGAAGATGGTCCGTCCGACCGACAGCATCTGGTTCGCCATGACCGGCGTGGCTTTCATCGCGTCGCGCGCTGTCTGCACGACGAACGGGGTCAGATCCCGCACGCGCGCCGCGCCTTGCTCCTCCATTCGGCGCATCGTCACTTCGTAGTTCGTGCGGGTGCCGTCGGCGAGGCGCTTGAACTCGTCGCTGGCGCGATAGCGCGAGATCAGATCGCCGATCGATCCCGCGGGAAACGCCGTCCGAACGGAGGCCTGGCGCCGTTCAACCTCGGTCCAGAACGCTCGCGGCTCGGTCTCGGCGTTCGGCAGCTTGATGCGCTCACCTTCGCGGTCGGTGCCGCGTCCGGGATTCCAGTAGTAGTAGGTGTAGGCCTTGCCGTTCTTCTTGCGAACGGTGACCTTTTCGACACCCTCAGGCAGCGCCACTCCGCTTTCCCTTCTTCTTGCCAAAGCTCGCTGCCCACTGCATGGCGTCGACGACGGGTGCCGCCGTATCGGTGCCGCGTAGTCTACGATCGACGTCCTCCCAGCGCCAGCGGGGCGTTCCCACCGGGAACGAGGGGGAGGGCGGCGGCAGACGGCCGTCCTTGACCCATTGATCCCAGGTGGCCGGCGAGACCAGCAGCTCGGCCGCGCCCGTTTCTCTCGTGACGTAGGCCGGAGTCCGATCACCCCGGAGCAGGTTGTCTGTCTTGCGGATCGTCATTCCGCGGTCCTCATCGAACGAGTTCCTGCGCCAGCGACTCCGCGAGCTTGACGATCGTCAAGCAGATGCTCTCAGGGATCTGAGCAAACGCCCTGGCGATGCGCACGCCTTCCGACGAGGTGATGAACGTATCCAAGACGGTATCGTCCGGCGCGGCGTCCTTGGCCGCGAACAGGAAGGGAAGATCGACCTGCAGCGCGGCGGCGATGGCAGCGAGCCGTGATCCGCGGATGCCGTTGATGCCCTTCTCGTACTTCTGGATCTGCTGAAACGTGACACCGACCGCGTTCGCCAGATCGGTCTGACTCATGCCGAGTTCGAGGCGGCGCATGCGGATGCGCCTGCCGATCTTCGCATCAGTCTCGGTCGTTGAACGTGGCTTCTTGGTGGAGGCGCTTTTTGGCATCGCTGTCTCTCGATGTGGTGGTTGGGATCGGCTTATCGTTCGCGCGTGGCGGATTGCTCCGCGGCGGTCGCGGTGACCTCGGACGGCGGCCCGGCAAGCCACGTGCTGGCGAGCGCGATCGCCTCGGCGTGCAGCACATGGACGTCGATGAGGTTGTGCCCTCTCGCGAGCAGCAGCCGACGTGAATCTCCGGCGTCGCTGCATTCGCGCGCTGCGTAGAGGTCACGTGCCATGTTCTCGAGTGCGGCCCGGCGTCGCGCCTCGGCACCCATCAAAGGGCCGTCGATCAGAAAGGTGAGCTTGGCGCGGGCGGCCCCGTGCGCGCTGCGGTCGGCCGGACGAATTTCCGCCGAGGGCAAATTGATTAACCCGGTCCTCGATTGTTGCGGACTATCCCCGCAATCCCCTGGCGATCGATGTTGTTCGAGGTCAACACGATCAAAAACGACATTGGGCCCCGATGTAATCAAAATTTTCACCTCAAGCCGCTTGCTTGTCGATTACACCTTGCGTGTAACAAACTATCGTAATTACACGCAAGGTGTATTTATGCCTGAGGATATGGAAATGCTGAAAAAGTTGGTTGCTACAACTGACAATGTGCGCCGATCTGCGATGCAGATTGCCGTACAACTGCCTGAAAATGTTGATGAAGCGCGCGCAACCCTGGCGGAGGCGCAAGACCTGCTGGAGAACTTTCTGGTGCGTGTGCCGCCGGAGACCGCGCAACTCGGCGAGAGCGATCAGGTGGTGTCGCCCCCGGCGGCAAGAACCTCCGTCGCCGGCGCAAGCTGCAGCGGGGCGTTGTCTCCCTTAGGGGCAGGAAGGTCCGCATTGGCAACGGTCGCGCTGATGGCCGCCTTTACGCCGGCGGCCATGGGTCTGGCCTGGCTTGCGGGTGTCGCAGCCGTTTCTGGATGGATGTTTTCGGCAGGTATTATCTTGACGTCGCTGGTATTTGGGTCTGGTTGCGGCGCCGTCTTCGCGGTGTGCGCTGCTATTGCGCACGGCTACATCCTTGCGGCCTTGTCCAGTGGATTCAGCTTTCCCGGCGCTGCCGAGGTTGTTGCAACGGTAGGCTTCTTTGGTCTCGCTCTGGTCCTGCCGCCGCTCGTGCGCCGCTTGGAGGCCCTTCGGCTCTGGATTAGTTCTTTCGGTCGATCTGTTCCTGCAGGCCGTTGATGATGTTGACCGGAAGGCCGGCGGCGATGCCGCGATAGATCCAATCTAACGAAACGCCGGTTACTTTGCAGACACGAAGGGCTTGGTCGAGGGAGATCCGTCGCAAGCCCCGTTCATAATTGTTCCAGGCCTGCTGCTGAATGCCGACCAAGCGACAGAACATCGCTTGGTTGAGCTTCATGGCCTCGCGGGTGCGGCGTAGTCGCCGGCCGATTTCAACGATTTCGTCTGCCATCTTGTTGGGAAAGATGCTCAAAATGCCGGACATTGCATAACAACCGTTGGTACGATTTTGAAATTACACGTGGTGTGTAGTATTTTGAGGGCATGCTTGATTCGCCCCCCAAACAGCTCCATTCGGCGGCCGAAGTCATCGACGCGCTGGGAGGTACCCGCAAGGCGGCCCTTCTTGCGGGCTATAGCCGCCAAAATCCGATTACGAACGCCCGCGCTCGAGGGAACCTTCCCTATTCGACGTTCCTGATTTTCTCCCGTGCGCTAGCAGAACGTGGGCTCGCGGCATCTCCAGCCCTCTGGGGTATCAAGCCCGCTCCCTCCGAGGGGGAGAGGCGCGATGGCCAATAGCCTAGCATTGGAGCCGGCCTCAAAAAGGCGAAACCGCGCCGATGCGGGTCAAATCCCGCAGGAATGCGGGTGGTTCTTGCCTGTCGCCCTGGAGCTGAAGCGGATTTTCGGCCGCAAGTGCCCGCGCGAGATCGTGGCACGGACGGGATGCGACATCTCGACGGCCGAGCGTTGGCTCGGTGGCCACACCTCGCCGAGCGGCGAAGCGTTGGCGCGGCTGCTGCGCTCCGACATCGGCGACCGCGTGCATGACGCCTTGATCGAGGGCGTGCAGGCGCCCTGGGCCAAGAGCGTGCGCAGCGTGCGCGAGATCGCGCGGCTTCGTCAGCAACAGAACGACACGGCGCGGCGGCTGGCTGCGCTCGAAAGCAATCTCAGGGAAGGGTGAGGCATGCCGGCAATAGAAGCCGAGATCGACAGCGAGCAGGTCTGTTCGTTGCAGCACGTGTTGGAGCTGTCGGTCTGCGAGGACCTTTCGGTGCGGGTGCGCATTCGCGGCGCCGACGGCCGGACGCTGGCGGACATCGCGACGACGCCGAAGCGCGCGCTGAGGATCGCCGGCCTGTTCAAGCTGGCGGCCGAACGCGCCGACCCATCGCTGGGGAAGGCGCCGGCATGAGCAACCTCGCCACCACCGAAACCCGCGAGGAGCTGAAATCCTACATCGAGCGCATCGAGCGCCTGGTGCAGGAAATCGTTGAGCTCAGGGACGAGCAGAAGGTGCTGTTCGCCGAGGCGAAGGCCAAGGGCTACGATACCAAGTCGATGCGCCGCATCATCAAGCGGCGGCAGAAGGATCCGAACGAGCTGGCCGAGGCCGAGTCGGTCGACGACATCTACATGCACGCGCTCGGCATGATGGCCGAACATCCGCTGCACGTTCAGGTGCGGCGGTTGACGCAGGATGGTGTCGGCCGCGAGCAGGTGATCGAAGCGCTGCAGCTCCTGATCCCGGTCAATGGCGAGATCATCGCCAGCGTGGGCGGCGTGCCGATGCGGCTGTGGCGCACGGCCGACGGCCAATCCTTCGCCGAGGAATACGTCCCGCCGCTGTTCCAGGACTTCATGAACAAGCGGAAGGCCTCATGATCCGCGCTGACGTCGCCGAGGCGCGCCGGCGGATCGAGTTCGAGACGGTCGATCTGATCGACCTGAGCTGGACGCCGTGGCGGCGGATCATGCTGTCGGCGCGCGACAACATCTGGTGCCTGGTCGATGCCGAAGATCATAGCTGGTTGTCGGAGACGATCTGGAACGTGTCGTGGGGCTCGCGAACGCCTTGGCAGAAATATGCCAAGCGCAATGTCGGGCCGTCGCGCGCAACCCTGCGAATGCACCGCGAGATCATGATCGAGGCCGAGCCGCGCTCGGATCGCTTCATGGCGACGCACTACGTCGACCACATCAACGGCCAGACGCTCGACAACCGCCGCGCCAATCTGCGCTGGGCCACGCACAAGCAGAATTGCAGCAACCGCTTCCGGCGCGACGAGATCCCGCCGCTCGACGGCATCGTTCGCGACCTGGTCGCGGCGCTCGGCCCGGTGCGGCAATTGGAGGAGGTGCCGTTTTGACCGACATCGTCATTCCCTCAGGCATCGGCTTGACATCGCGGATGGCCGAAGCGTTGCGGGCCATCACTGAGCATGTGGCCTTGCATGGCGTGATGCCGTCCCGGCGCTTGCTCGCGGCCAAGCTCGGCTGCAATCCGAACAATGCCAACCGCCTGATCCATTCGTTGATCGAGCGTGGCGAGTTGAGCGCGATGACGCCCGGCGGCCCGCTGTCCGGCTTCGGTCACCAGGGCGTCGCGGTGTTCGTACCGGCGCATGTCGCCGCGACGCTTGCCGCCTTTTGCCTGGCGCATGGCGAGAAGCTCACGGCCGTTACGGCCGACGCGATCACGCTGCATATCGACCAGGTGGAGGGGCAGCCGTGACGTTGTCCGTTCACCCCTATGCCGACCTGTTCCCGCTGATCGAGGGGCAGGAATTCTACGACTTCGCGGAAGACATCCGGCTGACCGGATTGGCCGATCGGATCGACCTGCTCGACGGCGCCATCCTCGACGGTCGCAACCGCTACCGCGCCCTGGTCTGGATCATGTCGACCGGGGAGGCGCTCGGCGACGGCTGGGGTGCGGTCGACCTGCATGGAAAGCCGCTGCCCTTGGCGCAGCTCGATCAGGCGACCAGTCATCTCTTCAAGCGGTTCGATCCGGAGACGGATGGCGATCCGCTCGACTACGTCCTGTCCAAGAACTTCCGGCGCCGGCATCTGACCGACGACCAGCGCCGCATGGTCGGCGCCAAGCTCGTCACCCTGAGACAGGGGCGCCCGGCGGAATGTTCGCAAATTGCGAACATTAGCCGCGACCAGGCGGCAAGGATGACGCAATCGGACGTCGCGGGCATCGATCGTGCGCGCGCGGTCATTGCGCATGCGGCACCGGAGATTTCTCAAGCCGTCGAGCAGGGCAGGGTATCGGTCGCGGCCGCGGCCGAGATCGCGGCGCAACCGGCCGAGCGGCAGGCAGCGATCGTCGCCAGCCTGCCGCGCGATGCCGAGGGCAGGCTGACGCCGGAGACCAAGAAGGCGCTGGCGCCGGTCATCCGCGAGATCCGCAAGGAAAAGATCGAGGCCAAGCGGGAGCGGCGGGCTGAGCGAGAGGCGCAGCAGGGACGTAAGATCCAGGCGCTGCCGGACAGATACGGCATCGCGATCGAGGATTTCGAATGGGACCATGAGGCCTGGTCGCGCGAGACCGGGACCGAGCGGCATCCCTCGATGCACTACGAAACCGCTGAGGATGCGCACACGCCGGAGGAGATCGTCGCGCGCTGCGCCGAGCGTTTCGCCTGCCTCGCCGATGACTGCATCCTGTTCAAATGGACCACGGGGCCGCATCTTTCGATCGCGATCAAGGTGATGGAGCTCCAGGGCTTCCGCTACGTCACCAATCTCGTCTGGAACAAGCAACGCAGCGGCAACGCGCGCGGTCCCGGCTATTGGTTCACCGGCGAGCACGAGATCGTCTTGGTGGGTGTGCGCGGCAAGGTGGTGCCACCGGCGACAGCACATTTCCGCAGCACCTTCTCGGCGCCGGTCGGCGCGCACAGCGAGAAGCCCGACAATCTGCATGAGATCATCGAACTGCACTGGCCAAACACGCCGAAGGTGGAGTTCAACGCACGGCGCGCGCGTCCGGGCTGGGCCGTGTGGGGCAACCAGGCGCCGGCAGCGCAGGTGCAGCCGATCGTGGCTGAGACCTTGCCACTTCCGCCGAAACCGCCTGCGAGCCGGCCGCGCGCCGAAGTGTTGGCCGACGGGCTCGACATTCCGGCATTCCTCAGGCGAACCGCCCAACCATCCGGGCTCAAGGCATGACCGCCATTCCCAGACATCAAACGGTCGCGCCGCGCGAGATGCGCCGCGTCATTCTCGAGTCGCCGTATGCCGGCGACGTCTCGGACAATGTCGCCTATGCGCGGGCTTGTGTGCGCGATGCGCTGCTGCGCGGCGAGGCGCCGCTCGCCTCGCATCTGCTCTACACGCAGACTGCCGTTCTCGACGACAACGATGCTCGCGAACGCGCGCACGGCATCAACGCCGGGCACGCCTGGCTGCACCTCGCCGACGCCGTGGTCGTCTACGTCGACCGCGGAGTCTCGGAAGGCATGGCGGCCGGCATTCGCATGGCCGAGTTCATCGGCGTGCCGATCGAATATCGCCGCGGGATCATCTCATGAATTCGCCGCGCCATCGCTGGGGCGACAAGGTCCGCTTCGTCAACAAGACCGAGCAGCAATGCCTCCGCTGCGACGTCGTGAAGGTCGGGCGCCAGGAATGGCAGGGCGACCGGTCGATCTACTGGACCGAATATTGGCGCGAGCTGGAGCGGATCGATCGCGCCGGCAAGACGCCGCCTTGCAGCCTTGAGGAGGCGTCGGCTTGCGGACGCTGAACCTGCTCGTCGAGCCCCCTCTGTGTCGTCGCGTGCGTGCGTCTGCTCTTTCCTGGAATTCATGACATGAGCCGTCCCCGTCTTTCCATCATCCCGGCCGGCGCGATCTTCGATCGCTCGCTGGAGCCGCGCGATCTACAGGTGATCGGGCTGCTCGGCTGCCACATCGACAAGGCCGGATGGTGCCGGCGCAGCCAGGTCAAGATGGCGGCGCAGCTCGGCTGCGGGCGCGCCTCGGTGCAGCGTTCGCTCGAACGCTTGGTCGATGCTGGCTGGGTCGAAAAGAAGCGGCCGCCGTGGAGCAACGAAGCGGGCCAGCCGTCGAACAGCTACATGTATCGCGTCGTGCTCGATCGCGACGATTGGGAATCCCAATCGAACGACGATCCGGATGGCGATGACGACGACAGCCATGCAGAAAGCGCATCCGAGGGGGAGGGGGTGCCCACGGGTGGGCAGGGGGGTGCCCAGCCAGGCGGGCACCCGGGTGCCCAGCCATGTGTGGGCACGGGTGCCCACACATACGTGGGCACCAAGAACGACCCCTTAGAACGTCCCCTTATTGAACGGGAGAGAGACGCGCGCGCACGCGACCGAAACGCGAAGTTCATCGCCGCATTCGAGCAGCGCTGGCCGTCCGCGTTCGCCGACGATCGCCATCGCATCGCCTATGCCGCGGCTGCGCTGAGCGAGCCGCAGCAGAAGGCCGCGCTGGATGGCGTCGGGCCGTTCCTCGACCATCTGCAGCGGCTCGGGCGGAAGACGATTCCGGCGGGATGGCGCTATCTCGAAGAGCGCCGATGGGAGCTGCTGACGCAGGCCGAGGCGACGCCCGTGGCGAAGGTTCATCCTGGCGACAGCGCCGAGGCCAAGGCGATCAAGGCGCTGCACGACCTGGTCGGGCGGGGCGAGGCGTTTCGCAAGATCTACTGCCGGGCAGGCGACGGGTCTGTCAGCTTTCCGCACGGCGTGACGGCGCAGCTGTTGGCGCTCGCAGGTGCGCCGGAACAGGCGGAATGGGTTGATCTGACCCATCAGCAGGCCGGCGCCTGGGAAGGGTTCGTGAAGCCGTTCTTCGATGAGCGGGCCGTGCGCCGGCATTTCCGGGCGGGCGCGCGCGCTCCATGGTCGTGGCCGCCGAAGGTCAACGGCGAGCTTTGCAGCATCGCGACCGGGCCGCCGGTGCCGCCTGATGTCGACGATCACGACTTGGCGGATTTCAGATAGGGGATGGCGATGCGCGCGCAATCGGACAGTGTCGAACCGAGACCAGACCAGTGCTATTTCGTGTTGCTCGCGGAGCCGAAGCGCGAGTTGACGGCGCAGGCCAATCTCGGCATCCGCCGCGTGCCGTTCTATCTGCCGACGATCTTTCGTGCGGCGCGCGTCTCGGCCAAGGCCTATGCGCAACGGCTCGATCGGCCGGATGTTGCGTTCCCGCTGTTTCCGCGCATGCTATTCGTCGCCGAAGATGTCGTTGGGCGCATGCTGCCGCTGATCCGAACTGCGCCGGGGATGCAGTCGAGCCCGTTCTTGATCTTCGGAGAGCGTGCCGCCGTGATCCGGCCGCTCGGCATGCAGGTGATCCAGGCGATCGAGACGCGGGAGCGCGAGAAGTTTTTCGCGCGCAGGCGCAAGAGCGAGCCGCCGTCTTGGCTTCCCGAGATCGGGCAGGATGTGAAATTCCTGCTCGCCGATGTGCTCGGTGGTTTCAGCGGCACAGTGTCGGACGTTGACGACAAAGGCCGACTCACCATACTGACCGAAATCATGAAGCGCACGGTTCGCGTCCACGCGACAGTGAACCAGGTTGAACCGGTATAGCGGACTCTGCCGCGACAACGGATCAAGTCGGAACATCCGATGCGCAGGGCCGAGTTCTCGGCCTGAAGCGGAGCTTTGGAGCCCGGTCTCGTCGCGAGATCGGGCTTTTGCTTTGCGCAAGTCTGCTGCCACCAAATTCGAACATCGCCACACCGCGCGCTCTCGCACCGAGCAACCGCGTTTGTGATCACCCGCGAGCTAAGCCGGCGCTGGTGTGGCGATTGCCATTCCGAGGGGATGCCATGGGTTGCCGCTGCAATGAACGGAAGCAAGCGATCATGCGCGGCGTGTCCGCCGCCGTGAGAGGCGATGCCAAAGGCGCCGTTCAGTCGGCGGCCTATGTGTCGCGGACCTTGATCGAGGATGCGCGCTCGGGCGCACTGCGCACGGCGGCGGCGGAACGGCTGGCCAGCCTTCGGGCAAGCCTCAAGAGGTCATAGCGATGGCGTTCTCGACGCTCGAAATCGACGCTTCGCAAGTCGAGCATCTGGCCGAACTGTTCAAGCTGGCCAAGCAGAAGGCTCCGGCCGCGATCGGCCGCGCCGTGCGCCGGACCGGCGACATGACGGCAACCCGCGTCGTGCGGTCGTTGACGGCGCAGACCGGGTTGAAGCGACCGGTGATCGTGCGAGCGGTCAAGAAAAAGCCGGGCGGCTCGACCTATGCGCTCAAGTCGCGCGGCGGCGACGTGTCGTTGAAGTATTTCGGCGCGCGCGAGACGCGCAAGGGCGTTTCCGCTGCGCCCTGGAATCATCGGCGGGTGTTTGCAGGCGCATTCATCAAGGGCGGGCGCTTCCCGCATCGGGTCGGCCTCAACCTCGGCGGCCAAGTCTTCAAGCGCACGGGCTCTGGCCGCGTGCCAATCGTGAGGCAGAGGTCGGGCCTGTTCATTCCGACCGAGATGATCTCGGGCGCGACAAAGGACACCTTCCTACGCTCGGTCGCCGCCATCCTGCCCGCGCGACTACAGCACGAGATCGCGGCCATCCTCGGCGGCCATGCGTAGCCGGGAGCTCTCGCAAAATGCAATGGAATGCGGCTTACTCGCGTCCGCCTTTCCCAGATAGCAACCAAACTCAGCGTCGCAGCAAGATCTCGCGATGGGCCACTAGCGGCCCATGGCGAGATCGAAACCTAGAAGAGTGTCCAGATCTAGGTTTGTACTTTCGCATCCATTACACTTCGACCGATGCGCGGCTCTGTCCTTGCGAATAGCCGTTGAATATTCGCACGATGACGAACGATCACATAGATGGCGCCTGCGATCACCAGCAGCCGATGGGGCATCGGTTGCGCGAGAACGCAGACGAGACCGATGGCCGTCAACGCCGCAAGGATCGACCCGAGGGAAACGATCCGCACCGTCGCAAGCACGATGCCAAAGACCATCGCAGCCCCCAATCCGACCGGCCACGACATGGCCAGCAACACACCTAGCCCCGTCGCAGCCGATTTGCCGCCGGTGAAGTTCAGCCAGATCGAGCGGCTGTGCCCCAACAGGACCGCAATTCCGGCTAGGCAAACGACCCATGGCAGCCAGCTTTGCAGATCAATGGCGGAGAGCGGCGTTTCAGATAACTGCGCTGAGAGCCATGGACAGAACGAGCGGGCAACGATGATCGCAGCCGAGCCTTTCAGCACGTCGGCGACCAGCACCACGAAGGCAGGCCATTTACCAAGGGTCCGCAAAACATTCGTCGCGCCGGTCGATCTCGAGCCATGCTCTCGGAGATCGATACCCTTGAGGAGCTTTCCCGCCAGATAGCCCGTCGGTATAGAACCCAATAGATAGGCGATCACCCATCCAATCACGCTCGCTGTCCAGAAAGCCATGGGTTCTACTTCCAGTTTCACGCAGCCGGTGTTTTATCGCCGATCTGATTTGACCGCTATGGGGCAGTCGCAACCGGGCTGAGCCGACAGCAGGCGAAGCCATGCGTCCTTTGCCCCGAAAGCGAACGTTTCCATAGCGCCATCGGCTCCGCGAGGCACCGTGACGCCCGACAGGGCGTTCAGATGAAGCAGGTGCCCAGGCTGCCGCGGGTCCTTCCCCACCCCCCGGCCGCACACGGCCCAAGCGCGCCCCGGAATTTCGCCAGCCGCAAAAGTTGGAATCTGGGTTGACACGGTTGACAGGTTGACACGCATGGATGGGCTCCTCGCTCTTGATGCCGGGCTGTGGCTGTCTGTGTCGGAAATCGCACGGCAGAAGGGGAAATCGCGGCAGGCGATTGCGAAGCGCGTTGACGCGCTGGTCGGTGAGGGCCGGCTCGAAACCCGGCCGGGGCCGAACGGCACCAAGCTCGTGAACCTCGCGCAGTTCGATCGGGCCGTCGGCGAGGTCGGGGACGCCGTCAAGGAAGGGGCTGCCGAGACGCGGGCGGAAATCGAGGCCTGGGAGATGCCGGCCTCGCCGGTGCTGCGAGATCACCAGGCGCGCGCGGCGCAATATGCGGCCGATCTAAAATTCCTCGACCTTGAGGAGCGGCTCGGCCGGCTGGTGCCGGTCGCCGAGGTGAGGGAGGCCGGCATGCAGGTCGCCGAGGCCATCATCCGGATCGTCGACCGCCTGCCGACATCCGCCGAGACCGTGGCCGCCGCCGTCGTCAGGGACGGCGTGCAGGGCGCGCGTGCCGCGCTCAAGGACGTTGCGCGGGACATGCGGGCGGCGATCGCCGAGGCCATGGGCGCGATCGAGGCGACCGCGCAGCCATCAATGATCGAGCCGGGAGAGGTGGGCGAGCCAGCATAACCAGGCCGGATCATGTTGCACTTCAAGAACTCCGGCGTCGCGCTGTTCATCAGCGAGATCCGATCCCTGGTCGCGCCGCCGCGCAAGGTGCTGCCGGCCGAGTGGGCCGCGCAGAACCTGATCGTGCCGGACGGCCCGCGCGCCAACGAGAAATGGGACCCGGCGCTGACGCCTTACGTCGTCGAGCCGCTGAACAACAGCGGTCCGGACTCATCCGTCAACAAGGAGGTGATCCGCAAGAGCGCGCAAACCGGCTTCACGGTGATGGCGATCGCGATCGTCGGCTCCTCGATCGACACCGATCCGTCAGGCGGCATCCTGCTGGTGCAGCCGACCGACGGCGCGCTGGCCGACTTCATTGCCGACAAGCTCAACCCGGCGATCGAGCAGTCGGCGGCGCTGAAAGCCAAGGTCAAGCCGCAGGTGTCGCGCTCGGGTGAGGGCTCGACGACGTACCTCAAGCGCTATCCCGGCGGCTCGATGGCGCTGGCGATCGCCAACTCGACCGCCGATCTGCGCTCGAAGACCAAGCGCAAGATCATCAAGGACGAGGCGAGCGAGTATCCGGCCGATCTCGACGGCCAGGGCTCGCCGCACACCATGATCGAGGCGCGGTACGAGTCGTTCCTGGCGACCGGCGACTGGAAAGAGGTCAACATCTCGACACCGACGGTCAAGGGCGCCTGCTACATCGACGAGCAGTTCAACGCCGGCGATCAGCGCTATTGGCACATCACTTGCCGGCATTGCGGCGGCACCTTTCCGTTTCGGTTCGGGCCGCAGTTCCGGTTCAACGAGGCCTATCCCTATCAGGCGCACTATGTGGCGCCATGCTGCGGGGTGATCGTCGAGGCACACGAGAAGAACGAGTTGGTGCGCGGCGGTGCCTGGGTCGCGACCGCGCCTGGGCCGGGGCGGTTTCCGTCGTACCATATCGACGCGATGTCCTCGCCCTTCGTGCCCTGGGACAAGATCGCCGAGCGCTGGCTCAACGCGCAGGGCGACCCGGCAAAGCTCAAGGCCTTCTACAACCTCACGCTCGGCGAGGCCTTCGAGATCAAGGGCGATGCGCCCGATCACGTCAGGCTCATGGAGCGGCGCGAGGACTATCCGCGCGGCCGCATCCCGCCGCGCGGCCTGATGCTGACGGCCGCCGCCGACGTGCAGATGAACGGCATCTATGTCGAGGTCGTCGCCTGGGCGCCGAACCGCGAGTCATGGGTGGTCTACGTCGATGTGCTGGAAGGCGACACCACCAACGCCAATGCCGGCGCCTTCCTAAAGCTGGCGGAGCTCTATGACCGCGAGTGGCCCGATGCCTTCGGTGGCAAGCGGCGGGTTGACGGCTTCGCTGTCGATTCCGGCTTCCGCTCGCATGTCGTCTATCTCTGGTGCACGACCCGCCACAACGCCTATGCGGTCGACGGCCGCGACGGTTGGCACCTGCCGGCGATTGGCACGCCGAGCGTCAAGGATATCGACCTCAACGGCCGCAAGCTCGGCTTCGTCAAGCTGTGGCCGGTCGGCACCTGGTCGCTCAAAGGCCACTGGTACGAGGATCTGAGACGCGAGGGAAAATCAGCGGGACGAGAGGTCGATCCGCCCGGCTACTGCCACTTCGGCAAGTTCCTGGACGAGGTCTATTTCAAGCAGGTGACCGCGGAATATCTCGCCGAAATCCGCTCGCGCGGGCGAATGACGCGAGGCTGGCGCCCGCGTGGCACGCAGGAAAACCATTTCCTCGACTGCCGGGTCTACAACATGGCGATCGCCGATCACCTCGGCCTGTCGTCAATGACGGAGGAGGAGTGGAAGGTGTTGGCCCGCGAGCGCGCGCCTGGCACCACGCAAGGCGATCTGTTCGCGCCGCGACCACTGACGGTTCAAATTGCGTCAAGTCCCGTGGCCTCGATGTCCACTTTGCAAGAGGCAGATGATGGTTCGCCACCCGACGAGCCATTGGAACTGCCCAATAGGCTAAGCGACGATGCACCGGAGGCGCGCTCGCAAAGCGAGCTTCCGGGCTCGGGCTGGATCGGTCGCGATATCAGTGGATGGTTGAGTCGGTAGGCGCGCGGCCATAGGATATGGGAGGTCGTCTGTCGAACCGACAGCAGGCGGATGGCCAACGTAGCAGGGTGCCCGAGGCGGGCCAATGGCCGACTGAGGCGTTCAAGAACGGCAGTCTCCGCGCGGCGCTTGCGCGTCAGCCCGCCAGCTATACTCGGTCACGCTTCATGTCTTTGACAATCGCTGTTCAAGTTCTTTGATCCTTGCCGCAGTGACTTCGATGAACTCAAGATTAAATTCAAGAGGGGCCAAGCTCCCTCCGTGAGACTTGACCGCCGCCTCGGCCATGGTCCGCCGTTTGCCTAGCCAATTCTCCTGCTCTTTCCGAAAGTCTTCGTGCTTATCAGGCGCAAGACGTTCATAAAGTCGGACGTAAATCTGGAAGAGCTTCGCGTCTTGAACGAAACCGAGGTCGGCGCTGTTGCGATTCGCGCCTTGTTGTCCGCCCTGCCAAGCGTCCAATTCTGTCTTCAGGTACCACATAGGCTGATCGAGAAATGGCTCCCACTCGCTGGGGAGAATGAGAGTAGCGGTCTTATCCGTTGGGGCGGGAAGCGCGGCGCTTTGATGCTGTCCAGCATAGAGTTCCAGGTGTAGCTTTTGAAGGCCGATGACGTCGCTCTGCGCTTGGAAGCGCTGCGAGTACAACCAGTTGAACAGATAGAAGAGAGCAGTTCCCACAGTTACGGAAAGAAGAGCAATAACCAGCCACTGGGAACTGTTTAACGCGAGGATGTCATTCCATCGATCAGTGAGAAACTGGCTCATTGTATACCATTTGCCGCAAACAATCCGGTTGTTATTAGCATGTTATCGGGGATGCCGTCACTTGAAGTTGTAACTCGTTCACTGCCGTTAATATCGACTATTCCTCATCAAAAGCCGCCCTCTTGGGCGGCTTTTTCATTTTGGGGTCTTCCATGCCATTTGATCTCACCGCCTTGAAGGCGGACAATCTAGCGCGCTGGCAGCGGGCGAAGGCGACGCGCGATTTCTCGTCCGTGGCCCGCCGCTTGGTCGCGAGCAACGCACGTTATCAGGTCGTGTCTGTGCGCGCTGGCGTGCCCTGGCACGTCATCGCGGTCATCCACGAGCGCGAGAGCAGCCAATCTTGGAGTGCGTCGCTCGCGCAAGGCGATCCGTGGGGCCGGGTCTCGGTGCACGTTCCGGCCGGGCGCGGGCCGTTCAAGAGCTGGGAGGATGCGGCAGTCGATGCGCTGGCCAACTGCGCGCCGTATGCGGCGCGCTGGAAGGACTGGTCGATCGGCGGCACGCTGACGCTGCTCGAACAGTACAACGGGCTCGGCTACGCCAGACGTGGCGTGCCGTCGCCCTACATCTGGGCAGGCACGGATCAGTACCGTTCCGGCAAATATGTCCGCGATGGCATCTATGATCCCGATGTCGTCGACAAGCAGCTCGGATGCGCCGGCCTGCTGCTGGCCATGAAGGCGCTGGACGCCTCGATCTTCCCAACCACCACGTCGGTCCCATCAGCGCCGCGGCCCTCGGATGCGACGCCGTCGCCGCGGCCGTCGATCACCCATCCTGCCAAAGGCTCGATCGGCGATCTCGTCGCAAGCCTGGTCCGGGCCGTCGTCCTCACCTTCAAGCGGAGCTAACCTCTCATGTTCGGCAAGATCCTCTTTGTGCTCGCAGTCGTTCCCAGCCTGATCGCGGCCTACGCGCTGTTGCTGCGGCCGATCTTGCATCGCATCCCGGCGTTCCAGACCTTCTACGATGAGGCGGATGGCTTCTGGTCGAAAGTCTGGGCGATCTGCGGTCAGTCGGTCACCGTCCTGTGGGGCTATGTGCTCGGCGGCATCGGTTCGGGCCTGGCGCTTCTCGACAAGGTCGCGCCGGCCGTCGGCGACGCTGATCTCAAGGACAAGGTCACGCAGGCCTTGCAGAGCAGTCCGCAGACCCTCGGCTACATTCTGGCTGCGATTTCGGCCGTCACGATCGCAGCCCGCGTGCGCTCGCTGTTGAGGGCTTGACCCCGTGTGGATGGCGATCCTCAGTTTCCTCGGCGGCCCGGTCATCAAGGGGCTGATCGAGGCCTACAAGGCCAAGGTCGCCGCCGGGGTGACCGACACCAAGACGGCGGCCGATCTGGCGGCGGCCGAGATCGCAGCGCAGACGGCCGAGACCAACGCGATCACGCAATACCGGATCGCCGAGCTTGGCCGCTGGTATGAGCCCGACAAGCTGATGGGCTATTTCGTGGCGGCGTATCTCGGCAAGCTCCTGATCTACGACAAGGTGCTCGGGCTCGGCAGCACGGACCCGCTCGCCGGCTTCGCGGCGACGACGTCCAACCTCATCGTGAGCTTCTACTTCGCCAAGCGCGGCTTTGAGAACGTGGCGAAGATCATCAGCCGGCGGTGATGCGCGATGGCCTATACGCAGGACGACATCGACGCGCTCAAGGCGGCGATCGCGACCGGGGCGCGGCGGGTCAAGTTCGGCTCGGGGCCTGATAGCCGCGAGGTCGAATATCGCTCGCGGGCGGAGATGATCGCGACCCTCGACGACATGGTGAAAGAGGTGTCGCCTTCGGCGGCGCCCCCGCGTGTGTCCTACGTCCGGCACTGCCGCGATTGAGGCTTTCCAACATGAATGTGCTCGATCGCGTCGTCGCGTTCTTCGCGCCGGCCGCCGGCCTGCGCCGGGCCGCTGCTCGCGTCAGCCTCGATCAGGTCCGCCACTATGACGGCGCGATGGGAGGAAGGCGGACCGACAATTGGCGCGCGACCAATGCCTCGGCCAATGTCGAGGTCAAGGCCGCGCTGCATCGCTTAAGGGCGCGGTCGCGCGACCTCGTGCGTAACACCTGGTGGGGCACCCGCATCAAGTCGGTCACAACTGCGCATGCGGTCGGCACCGGCATCATGCCGAAGCCGAACACCGGCAACAAGGCGCTCGACCGCAGGGTCAAGGCGGCCTGGCGCAAATGGTCGAAACAATGCGACCGCGAGGGGCAGCTCAACTTTGACGGCCTGTTGGCGCTCGCGGCCGGCTGCATCGTCGAGTCCGGCGAGGTGCTGGCGCGGCTGGTGCCTGTGCCGCAGGAGAGCGTGGCGCGCGGCGTGGTGCCGCTCGAAATCCAATTGCTCGAGCCGGATCATCTCGACGCCTCGCGCGACCGCATCCTGATGGCGGAACGGCCGCAGGCCAACGCTGTCGACATCGAAGGCGTCATCGTCGATCAGGGCATCGAATACGACGTCCACGGCAAGCGCCGCGCCTATTGGATCTTCCCGGTGCATCCCGGCGCGCGTGGCCTGGTGATGCCGTCGGCCTCAGTCCGCGTGCCGGCGTCCGAGATGCTGCACGCCTATCGCAAGGAGCGGATCGGGCAGGGGCGTGGCGTTCCCTGGCTGGCGCCGGTCATGCTCACGGGCCGCGACGTCGCCGACCTGCAGGAGGCGATCGTCGTCAAGTCGCGGATCGAGGCGTGCCTCGCCGCCTTCGTCAAGACGACGAGCTCGGCGCGTACCCTGGCGCAGGCGACGCAGCAGGCGGGCGCTTCCGGCCAGCAGCGGCGCATCGAGAATTTCGCGCCGGGCATGGTCGCCTATCTCGAACAGGGCGAGGAGGTGCAGGCGGTCTCGCCGTCGTCGTCGATGCAGTTCGACAGCGTGCTGCGCACGACGTTCCAGGCGCTCGCCGCTGGTGCGGGCCTCACCTATGACCAGCTCACGGGCGATCTGACGCGGGCAAACTTCTCCTCGCTCAAAGCCGGCAAGATCGAGTTTCGGCGCGTCATCGAGCAGTTTCAGTATCTGACGCTGGTCGCGATGCTGCTGGATCCGCTGTGGGAGGCCTGGGTCGGCCTGGCGCAGGACACCGGCATCCTGCCGCGTCGCGAGGGCGGCTATCCAGTTGAATGGATCATGCCGGCCAACGAGCCGATCGATCCGATGAAGGAAATGCAGGCCGACATCCTCGCGGTGCGCTCCGGCCGCATGACCTGGGCGCAATTCGTGCTCGCCTGGGGCGTCGATCCCGACACGCAGCTCGACGAGATCGAGGCGTGGTTCAAGGAGATCGATAAGCGAAAGATCGTGCTCGACACCGATCCGCGCCAGGCGCCCGCCTCGACCAAGGGCGGGGCGCGGCCTGAATCCGAAACCGAGGTCAACACCAATGTCGAAACCAAGTCCGGCGGCGGCAAGCCCGGCAAATGATCCGGCCGCGCTGCCGATGCAGACGCGCGATTTGCCGGTCGGCTCCGTCGATCACGACAAGCGCACCGTCGAGGTGACGTTCACCACGGGTGCTGCCGTGCGGCGCCGACGCTGGACCGGCTGGGATACGTCCGTGCCGTTCGACGAGATCCTCGAAGTCTCGCGCTCGGCGGTCAACCTGACCAGGCTCAATGCCGGGGCACCGGCGCTCGACAGCCATTCGGCCTACCGCACGGCAAGCCAGGTGGGCGTGATCGAAAAGGCCTGGATCGACGGCAGCGAGGGGCGGGCGCTGATCCGCTTTCCGAGCAAGGGCGTCGATGACGGCGCCGACCGCATGTTCGCGATGGTGTCCGAGGGCATCATCCGCAACGTCTCCGTCGGCTACGCGATCGACGAACTGCGTGTCGAGGAGCCGCAGAAAAAAGGCGATGTCGAAAAGCGCATCGCCACCCGATGGACGCCGTTCGAGGTGTCCTTCGTCACCATCCCCGCGGATGCCGGCGCCCAGGTGCGCGGCACCGACGAAACCTTTCCCATCATCATCAAGCGGGCTGCGCCCGACCAGAGGGAGTCCACAATGGAGCCTGAAACCCCCACACCTGGCGCGAGCCCGGCTGCGACCGAAACTCGCGCCGCGCCGGTTGCCGCGACCGCGCCGGCCGTACCGGCGGCGACCGATGGCGCCGTGCGCAGCGCTGTCGAGGCCGAGCGCGCCCGCGTCGCCGAGATCACCACGCTCGCCTTGCGTCACGGCATGCCGGCCGATTTCGCTGCCACCCACATCAACGCCGGCACGGCGGTCGATACTGTGCGCTCGGCCGTGCTCAACGCCATCGCGGCCCGCGCCGCGGAGACCCCGATATCCGCCCGCGTCCAGGTGATCGCCGACGAGCGCGACACCATGCGCGCGGCGCTGGAGAACGCGATCCTGCACCGCGCCAACCCGCAGGCGATCCAGCTCGACGACGCCGCGCGGGAGTGGCGCGGCATGTCGCTGATGGAGATGGGCCGCGTCTATTTCGAGCAGACCACCGGCCAGCGTCTGCGCGGCCTCGGCAAGATGGAGCTGGCGACCCGCCTGCTCGGGCTCGACTCCGGCCTGACCCGTGCCGGCGGGATGATGGCGACCTCGGACTTCCCGGCGGTCCTGGCCAATGTCGTCTCCAAGCGGCTGCGCATGGCCTATCAGGTCGCGCCGCAGCACTGGAAGAAGCTGTCGCGCCAGAACAACGCGCCGGACTTCAAGGCCCGCGCCATTGTGCAGCTGTCCAACCTGCCGCAGTTCAAGCCCGTCAAGGAAGGCGGGGAGTACCAGCACGCGGCGCTCGGCGACGGCAAGGAACAGTACGCGCTGGCCACCTATGGCCGCATCGTCTCGATCACCCGGCAGTCGCTGATCAACGACGACCTCGGCGCCTTCGACCGCCTGCCGATGCTGCTCGGCCGTGCCGCGGCCGAAACCGAGTCCTCGCTGTTCTGGGCGATCATCCTCAGCAATCCGCAGATGGGCGACAATACCGCGCTGTTCGATGCCAAGCACGGCAACCTCGGCACCGGCGCGGCGATCGCGATCGCCTCGCTCAACGAGGCGCGCTCGCTGATGCGCAAGCAAAAGGGCCTCGCGCTCAAGGCGGCCGATGCCGAGCCCTTGAACCTGACCCCGGCCTTCATCGTGGTGTCGCCGGACAAGGAGACCGAGTGCCAGCAGTTCCTGGCCACGACCCTGTACCCGACGCAGAACGCGCAGGTGAACCCGTTTGCCGGCTCGCTGTTGCAGATCACCGAGGCGCGGCTGTCCGGCAATGCCTGGTACGTCTTCGCCGACCCGGCGCTGATCGACACCATCGAATACGCCTATCTCGAAGGCGAGGAAGGCCTCTACACCGAGAGCCGGCTCGGCTTCGAAGTGGATGGCATCGAGATCAAGGGCCGGCTCGACTTCGCCGCCAAGGCGATCGACTGGCGCGGCATGGTCAAGAACCCCGGCAACTGACAAGGGCGTTTCGACCACATGCGGCCAGCGTCTCGGCGCCGGCCATTCATCTTGTCCAGCACAGCAAGTGAGAACCTCCCATGCAGACCTATCGTCACGAGGGCGATACCATCGACATCGTCTCGCCGGCCGGCGGCACCAATCGCGGCCTCCCGGTCCTGATTGGCGCGCTGTTCGGCGTCGCCATGAACGACTCCAATCCCGGCGACACCGTCGCCATCGTCCGCGAGGGTGTCTTCGCCGATCAGCCGAAGGCAGCCGGAGCCGCCTGGGCGCTCGGTGATCCCTTGTATTGGGACGCGACCGCGCTCAATTTCACCAAGACGGCCAACAACAACACGCGCGTTGGCCTGGCCGGCGACGCCGCCCAGGCCGGCGATGGGACGGGGACCGTGATCATCGACCGTAGGGTCGGGTAGGGTGCCGTGGCGTCTGGCAGCAAGAAAGTCGGTTCAAGTGTCCAAGGAGTTCGCCATCATGCGGCATCGCCCTGCAAACCTCTGAAACCGCCGGAAGGCGGTCTAGAAGTCAGGTAGCGCTTGGCCCGAAGCGGGACTATGTATTCCGATAAAAATTGGGGCGGACTGCATTTGCGGCATAGTCGACCCAAGCCGCGATGTTGTGGTCACCATCATGCCTGATCCACTCGTAACGTCGATATTTCGTCATTGATAGTCTGAGAAGATCAAGCGGGCATAGTCCGTGCGAAACATCTGTGCCGGCATGGGGATCGCAGATCCCGTGAATATCAATTGCAAGGATGCCTAAGTTTAGCTCAATGCTTTTTCTTACCGCATCGAGTACCCAAGGCTTTTTGTAAGACTCGTAGCCAACTAACACAGCAAGAACGGAACATTCTCGAAGATGTTCGTCGATCCAGTTCTGAATGCTTCCCGCACGCCGTGTTGCTTCTTCAAACCCGGCTGCGTCATAAAGTGGCAAAGTCTCTCCTTTGCCATTGAGCTCCCAAGCGTCGCGTACGAGCTTGGCGCGCAGAAAATCCCGATCAAAATCGAGGATAAAAAAGACGCGTTGTGGCATCGATAACGTCCTTCTATTTAGCCATGTGTATTAGCCCCAGTAGGTTAACGACGGCTAAGCCATCCTTATTTAGCCATGTCCCCTCTTGGCTCATCTGAGACGCTCAATTTCTCCCGACCGTACGGTTTGCGCTAAGACCGATCGCTTAGGGGGCGGACGTGGTTCTGAATTCAAATGCATCGATCGACGGGGGCTCGAAGCTGTAGCTTCGGCCAGATTGGCATCATAGCCGGGCACGCGTCTCGGTGATTCCTTCGGTGCACCTTGAGAAGAGGGAAATTGATGCGCGGGCCAAGTCCGCGCATGACGGAAATATTCAACCGGAATGGGAACCATGCCGTCACCGTTCGCGCGTGCGGTCGCTGCTGCTGCGGTGACGCATGACCGTATCCAGGGCGAGCGCTTCACCTTCGCCCCGATGAAATACGACACCGATCGCAACGCGCCGCTGATCTCCGATCCGGCGCGCGCCGTGGTCGAGCACATGCTGTGCCCGTTCGGCGAGTCCGCTGCCCGCGCCGGTGCCGGGGCCTTCGCACAAGCAGGCGTCAAGCCGGAGCGCGCCGGGCATTCGACCGATCGGCCTTACATCTCGTTGGACCTCTCGCGTCTGGCCTGGCGCCCGCGCACCGGCGATCTCGTGACGCAGGAAGCGACCGGGCGGCGCTTCCGCATTCACGAGGTCCTGCCGTCGACGCCGGGCTTTGTCCGGCTCACGCTCAATGGGATCTAACCATGCTGGCGCGCGAATTTCTGCGGCTGACGGCGCTGGAAGCGCTGCGCCCCTCGGCGCTGCTGCCGAGCAACGGCCCCTGGCCGACCATCGCAGGCGCCTACGTCTCGGACTCGCGCATCGATCCGTTCGATGATCTGACCGACGACGAAAGGCGCCCGCTGATCGCGGTGTTCACGGAAAACTCGTCGCTCTCCAAGATCGCGCAGGCCGGACCCACCTTCTACAAGGGCGAGGTCGATCTCGTCTTCGAAATCTCTCTCGTCGCCAACTTCCATCAGGACGGCGAGGTGATCGTCGACTATGCCGACACCGACGCGTCGATCGAGGCCTCGCTCGGCGTGCTCGAAGATCAGATCTATCACGCGCTGCATTTCGGGCCGACCGGCGCGCTGTTCCGACAGATGGTCAAGCTGCCATTCGAGGAGTGGCACTCCACCATCAAGCATCGCTCGGGCGAGGAAAACATCCGCCTTGCGGCCCGGACGATCCGGGGCCACATCCGCGTGAAAGAGGCCTGTTACGATCCGGCGCCGGCCTCGCCGCCGGCGGATTTCGACCGGCTGCCAGCCGCGCTCAAGGCGATCGCAACGCAGCTCGGCGCGTCCACCTATCTGCACGATCTCGCACTCGGCATGGCGCGCGCCGCGTCCGTGATGCCGACACGCGTCAACCTCGATGCCGTCGCCATCAAGACGGCCCCGCAACCCGGCGTCAACGGTACCGAGCCGGTGCAGGCCAGCGCTGACAATCTGCAAGGTGGATAATGGACAACATCTTTCTGAAACCGGCGCCGGTCGCGACAGATGGCGTCGTACGCGTGCGCGATCCCCAAACCGGTGCCCCGCTAGCTGCGAGCGGCGAATGGAAAGCGCGGTCGCAATATTGGACGCGTCGGCTTCGCGACGGTGACGTCATCGAAGTGCAACAGGCCGAGGTGGAGCCTACTGCAGCCACGTCGGCGGTGTCCGAAGCGGACATTGCCAATGTATAGGAATGCAATGCCCGACTGACGGGAATTGTTATCCCAACCAATGTGGGGTCGGCAGATTTTTCTGGCGCAGAAATTCCGGATTAAACAGCTTGGATTGATATCTCTGTCCGCTATCCGCGAGGATGGTCACGATCGTCTTACCGGGACCGAGGTCGCGCGCAAGTCGCATGGCTCCAGCGATATTGATGGCGCTCGATCCACCTAGCACCAGCCCTTCGTGCTCGATCAGATCGTACAGAATAGGTAACGCTTCCTCGTCCGTGATCTGATACGCTACATCAATTGGCGTACCTTCCAGGTTCCTTGTCACACGCACTTGCCCTATTCCTTCAGTGATCGAATCTCCTTCGGTCGTCAGTTCTCCCTTGGTGAACCAGTTATAGAGCGCAGCCCCCATCGGATCGCTGAGCGCGATCCTGACGGTTGGATTGCGCTCCTTGAGGGCTCGCGCAACCCCACCCAAAGTCCCGCCGCTGCCGACGGCACAGGTGAAGCCGTCGATCTTTCCACCCGTTTGTTCCCAAATCTCCGGCCCAGTTGTGCGGTAGTGGCCCTCGCGATTAGCGACGTTGTCGAACTGGTTGGCCCAGAATGCACCGAGTTCTTCGGCAAGCTTACCCGAATAGCGAGCGTAGTGACCGGGATTCGAATACGGAACGGCGGGGACTAGTCGGAGATCCGCGCCACACAATCGCAGCATGTCCTTCTTCTCCTGACTCTGCGTGTCAGGCATCACGATCACGCTTCGATAGCCGCGTACGTTCGCGACGAGCGCAATGCCGATACCGACATTTCCCGCCGTGCCTTCGACGATGACGCCGCCAGGCCTGAGCCTGCCACTTCGCTCAGCATCATTGATCATGGCGAGCGCCGCGCGATCCTTGATCGACCCACCAGGGTTGAGAAATTCGGCCTTACCATAAATCTCGCAACCTGTGGCCTCCGACGCCATACGCAGTCTGATCAGTGGCGTATTGCCAATAGAATCCAGAAATCCCGTTCGGATACCGTTCATCGTCAGCCCTCTCCGCGTTCCCGCAACTTTAGGCTGCTCGGTGAACAATTTTGCTCTCTAGTTCAGGCGATGTGGGAAACAACTTTGGCGTCCAACCTTGCTGATCGGCAATTCTATTCTTGCGCTGTTTCACTGTGTTTCATTTCGACTTCTGGCACGAAGCGAAAATTCCCCCGAACGGAGGGGGTATTTCCGAAACTGGGGATCCACGGGCTGTGCCAACACCCGACTGGCAACAGCCCTTGACCGAAATTAGATATCTCGACCCGTCTGTTGTGCTCAACGAATAGGCGAGTAAGTCGGCATCGAGTGAATTAGGCTTGGGTAACAACGCAAGGGGTACGGATGTCAAACGAAGTACGCGACCTATTCGACCGATGGGAGCGGGTCTGGCACGAACGCGAATATGATCTCGTGCCGAGCTGCGTAGGGCCAAACTACATTCGTCACGACGAGAATGGGGACCGGACCGTGACGCGGGAAGCCTATGCGGCAGAGTTGAAAGACGTCCACCAGAACCGACCGGGTATCCGTGTCGTTGTCTACGACCACACATTCACAGCTGATCGAGCTTGGTTTCGTTTTTCATTCCAGTGGCCGGATCCCAAAACAGGTGAAATACAGAGCCGAGCGGGCATGCAGAGCTATCGCATCGAGGACGGCAAGCTAGTTGAGACCTGGATCACGATGCGCCCGCTCGGCACGTCATGGGCAGACACTGCACAAGAACGCTGGACCAGCGTCAAGTCGTGAACGAACCACGCAAATTGTGTTCCGTTTTCCAATTGGTCCGAGAGCCGTCTGTGGCTCTACTCGGACTTTCGTTGGAGCCATCGATTCATTCGTTGTTGCGGGTAGGGGGCATTGCTCCGCCCGGTGATTGCGATCAGGAATGACCTCTGAGAGCACGCCCTAGTCCGGCGCACGGCCCATCAAACCAGAAAGTCCAAGCCTCGCCGACGCCAATCACGTCGTGCAAACGCGGAGTCACGTCACCATGTCGGTGTTGTTCAACAACATTCCGGGCAACGAGCTGGTGCCCTTCTTCTATGCCGAGATCAATTCCGGCGGCACGCCATATCAGGGCAGCCCCCGCATTCTTTTGATCGGGCAGAAGCTCGCGGCGGGCTCGGCGCCCGTCGGCACCGTGTATGGCCCGATCCAGAACGAGCGCGAGGCCGCGGCGGTGTTCGGAGTCGGATCGATGCTGGTGGCGATGTATCGCATCGCGCGGCTGAATGCGCCGTTCCAGCCGATCTGGGTGTTGCCGCTGGCCGATCCCGCAGGCGCGGCCGCGGCGGGCTCGCTCACGTTTACAGCGCCTGGTGTGACCGGCGCCGGCATCCTGTGGGTGATGGGGCGGCGGGTGACGTTCCAGGTCAACGCCTCCGATACGGCCGCGATCGTCGCGGCCAATGCCGCTGCTGCGATCAATGCCGTGGGCTTGCCCATCACGGCCGCGGTGGATGGCGCCGCGGCCGGCAAGGTCGACGTGACGGCCGTGCACAAGGGCGCTGTGTTCAACGGGCAGGAGGTGACGTTCGCGACCGACGAGGCGAACGTGCTGTCGGCGGCCAACACTGCCGTGGTGCCGCTGTCGGGCGGCAACGGCGTTCCCGACCTTGCCGGGCCGCTCGCTGGTCTCGGCGATCAGGAATATGATTTCCTGGCCGGTCCTTACTCGGACGCGGTGTCGCTCAATGCTGTCCGAGATTTCCTGAACGACAGTGCTGGCCGCTGGTCGCCCATTCAGCAGCTCTACGGGCATTACTTCTCGACGCAGTACGGCACCCTGTCGGCGCTGGTGACCTTCGGCAACAGCCGCAACGACCAGCATGTGACCGTGATCGGGTCGCAGCGATCGCCGACGCCGGAGTGGGAATGGGCGGCTGCTGCGGCGGCGATGGCGAGCGCGCATCTCGGCGATGCTCCGGAAGTCTCGCGCCCTCTGCAGACGCTGGTGCTGCAAGGCGTGCTGCCGCCGCGCGACCGCTCGCTGTGGTGGGATATCCCGGACCGCCAGGCGCTCTATGCCGATGGCATCGCCGGCTGCAAGGTGCGCTCCGATGGCCTGGTCGCCATCGATCGCCTGGTGACCACCTACCAGAAGACGGCTGCAGGCGTCGCCGACGGCACCTTTCGTGACGTCGAGACGATGTTTCAGCTGATGTTCGTGGCCCGCTACTTCAAGACCGCGGTGTCCGACAAGCATGCGCGCCAGGCGCTGGCGGACGACAACCCCTTCAACCTGGCCGAGATCGCGACCCCGAAATCGGTGCGCAACACGCTGATCCACGCCTACAACGATCTGGTCGCGCTCGGCGTGCTGGAGAAGCCCGATCTGTTTGCGCAATTCGTCAATGTCGAGCGCGACCCGAACGACGCGAACCGGCTCAACGCCTATCTGCCGGTCGACGTCGTCAATCAGCTGCGGGTGTTCGCGGCCAACATCACGGCCTATCTGCAATATCAGACCGCATCCGGCGCGGCGGCGGTTTAACCGCGCTCGCCCCTGGCGCCCATTCCGCAACAGCTTTGAGGCTAATGAACCATGGCCAATGATCCCGGCGACAGCAATTTCGGCGGTCGCATCTCCGTCACCGCCGGCACCGATCGGTTCCCGCCGAGCGACGCCGACATCTCGATCGAGCCGACCAATATCAAGGTGGAGGCGAAGGCGAATGGTGACGGCTCGCCTTGCTTCACCGCCAGCCCGAAACTGTTCGGCGCGAAGATCAAGTTTCGCGATCGGTCCGGCATCGTGTGGAACGACGTGATCCGGAAGACGCTCGACGTCACCATCGTCGAGGAGGACAACAGCCGCACGCACATCTTCACCTCGGCGCGGATCGTCGGCGAGCCCGATGTCAATCTCTCGTCCGGCGAGGTCGAGGGCTGCGAGATCCGGGGGCCGCAGTACCAGAAGCTCAACAGCTAAGCGGGGGAGGGCGCATGGCACGCGAACGAAAGACCATTCCGCTCAAACGGCCGATCGAGGGGCCGAAGGGGCGCATTGCGGCCGTGGTGCTTCAGGAGCCGGCCAGCGCCGATTATTGGGTGCTCGGCGACCCCCGCACGTGGGTCAAGGCCAAGGGCGGAATGGCGCTGGTCGACAATGACGAGGTGATCCGCGCCTATACCGAACGGATGATTGTCGAGCCGGATCCGCTGCTCGCCATGAACAACCTGTCGATCCTCGACGCCATGGCAGTGAAGAACGGGGTGCTGAGTTTTTTCGAGGACGCGACGCCGACTCCATAGGCGTCATCTGCGATTACCTCGTGCTGGTCGAGCGCATCGTCGATGCCGAGGCCTGCGGGCGCATGGGGTTTTCGGAGCTGGACTATTGGGCCGGTCGGGCGATCGCGTTGCGGAAGAGGCGGAAGTAGATGGGAACGATCCTCGAAGCGACTGCCGTCATCAAGGGCAAGGACGCGACCGGCGGCGCCTTCGACGCCGTCGCGAACAAGATCAACCGCATCGCCCGTGCGGCCAATGCGCTCAACCGCGATGTGCAGAAGCAAATGAGCATGGCATCGGTTGCCGAGCGGCAGGCGAGCCGGCTGCAGCGGGGGGCGGTGACAATCGGCGGCGCGGCGAAGATGGCCGCTGGCGCTGCGGCGGCCTATGAGGGCTCGCGCGCCGTGCATGCGCTCGCGGCCCGGACGGCGCAGGCGGCCTCGGACCGTACGCACGAGGAGGTGCGGATGTCCGCCGCAGGCATGTCCGCGCAGGAGATTGCCGAGGCCGACGACATCGCGGGCAAGCTCTCGGCGCATTACAAGTCGGTCTCTCAGACCGAGATCATGCACACCGCGCGCAATATCCGCTCCGTGGTCGGCAGTTTCGAGGAGGCGACGCACATCCTCGATCCCCTGATGAAGCTGCGCGTCGTGGCCCTGGGCGCCCATCCCGAGCATGCCGCGGAGCTGGGCGAGGATTTCGACAAGCTCGTGAAGGGCATGGAGATCAAGGGCGTCACGCAGGACCTCGCCAAGTTCAACCACTATATCGACGGCATGGCCAAGGCCATCAACGTCTTCGGCGACACCCTGCGGCCGACCGACTACTACGAGATGTTCAAATATGGCCGCGCCGCAACCAACGCCCTGAGCGACGATTTCATGCTCAAGACGGCGCCGACCCTGGCGCAGGAGCTGGGCGGCTCGTCGGCCGGCAAGGCCCTGTCGAGCTTCTACACGCAGTTCGTCGGCGGCAAGATGTCGAACAAGGCCGTCGAGGCCCTGGCCACCTATGGGCTGCTCGATCCATCGAAGGTCATCAAGACGACGACGGGCAACGTCAAGGGCGTCAAGCCGGGCGGCATCGTGGGCCAGGAGTATCTGCAGCCTGGCGCGACCGACCCTTACGCCTGGACCAACAACGTGCTGATCCCGGCGCTCGCCAAGAAGGGGGTGACGGACCCCGCGCAGATCCAGGAGGTGATCGCGGCGATCGCCTCGCAGCAGACGACCGCGCAGATGATGAGCATCTTTGCGACGCAGCAGGCGCGCATTCAGAAGGATGCCGCGCTCGTGCACGGCGCCATGGGCGGCGAGGCGGCCGACGACTTCCTGCAGCACGATCCGAAAGTGCTGCAGAAGGCGATCGGCGCGCAGGTCGACAATCTCCTGGGCAATACGGCTGCGCCGCTGATGCCCGGCGTGACGACGGGCATGAACTGGCTGTCGAGCGGATTGAGCTACATGAGCGAGCGGGCCAAGAAGGACCCGCTGCGCTCGGCGGCCGAGCTGGGCTTCGGTGCCGCGCTCGCCGGTGCTGTCGGCGCCGACTCGGCGTCGTCGCTGTTGAGCGGTGCCGGGAGCATCTTCCGCGGGGAGAGCGCCGCCGGGAGCCTGAAGTTCGGCCTGACCCGGATGACGGCCATGCTGGCGCCGATCCTGGACATCGCGACACGGCGGGACGTCTTGCCGGCAAGCGAGCGAATGAAGAGCCTGGCCGGGCTGCATCCGGATAAGTTCGACGCCTTGCACGATATCGAGGATTCGGAACGGGCTGCCGCTGTATACGGCGACAGCGATCCGACCTATCTGGCCCAGCTCAAGGCGATGAACGACGCCAAGCGGGCGAAGATCGAGGGCGACTTGACGGAACTCGGCTACGCGCCGGCCGGAATACCCGGCCGCGGGCAATTTGCGTCGCAATGGATGATGGACGACATCCGCAAGGCCACGGGCATCGGCTCGGCCGAGCCGGCCAAGGCCGAGGTGGTCGGCAATGCCACGCTGGAGACCAAGGTGACGGTCGAGCCGTCGCCCGACTTTCTCACACGGATCGAGCAGCGGGTTCAGAACGCCATCAACGTGTTTCGGTCGAGCGGGACCACGACAACAGGATCGACCGGCTCAACGGGGCGATCGATGCCGGAGGCGGGAGCGCTACCGTAACCTTGAGGTGTGTCGCTGGCGTCCTGCGGCGACGTCGCTATTTGGGCTCCGCAAGAGGTGCATCAGAGCAAATCTTGGCAATTAGTCCTCTCTCAACTGCCAATGAGCGACAGTAAGGGTCTGTCCAAATCGAGCAAAGCAGTCCAGCTGAAGCCGCCTTTTTCTCGGCGGCAACAATTTGTGCTGTGCAACTTTTCTGTTGCTTGGAGGAAAGAGTTGCCGCGCCGGCGGACGACAAGAATCCAGTCGCCACCGCACAGATAGTTATGAAAATAGATTTCAAGTTCATGAACTCCTCCCAGTACTGTCTAACCGCCAGCCGCCTGCACAGTCTTGGTTGATGGTATCTCATTGGCGTCACGATTAATGTTGAGAAGAATGCTCAGAATGGCCAACACGGGCAGCGTCCGATCCAGCACCTCAGCATTCCCGCAGATAATCTTGTGACCGAAGCCCGACACGTAATAAGCGGAATTGCGATATGCGACCGAAAATCTGACATCATCCGTGGGAGTCGAGGAGAGAGAAATAGGCAGTCGCGGACAGCCGCCGCCTGGACCGTTTCCCGGCCTAAGGAACTGAGGATTGTCAACTATCGATCCAAGATAGGTGAATACTTGCCGGGTCGAGCGTAAGTGGAGTGCGTAACGTGTTCCGTTCGCGCGACCCGGGCAGCCTGGTATGCTCCTAATAAAACTGATACCTCCAGCCGGTCCCTTTCCAACGCTGTTTGATACGATCGCAACGGGTGTATAGACCTCGCCATCCCAGAAACAAACAATAGGCTCGGAGCCACCGCCGCCCTTCATGAACTGCATGCGGCCTTCGCCTGCATCTACAACGTCGAGTCCGGCAGAACTGGCTTCTACGATGGCTTTTGCGTCTAAAGGTATAGGAGGGCCAAACGGTTTTGCCGTCTCGCCTTTAGTTTTCATGATGATTGGAGGTTTTCCACCCCATAGCCAGCGGTTCGCGATCGCAAGATACTCGGCACCCCCGTGCTCGTCATACCAGGCGACCAGCCGCGGAGAAGAACCTGGTTGGCCAACCTCGATCCCGCTAACCAACATATGGAAAACTTCTTCGAAACTGCCATAGCCCTGCGCACTTGCTACGAAGTTTCGAAACATCAGATCGCTGATCGGATTCATCAGGCCAAGATAGAATTGCTTCGTATTGCCTGGTGCGACGTCAAATCCGGGAGTCGAACCTGCGGAGAGTGGCCCAATTCCAGTCGAGCCGGTAGAAGGACCTTTCCAAGGGAGCGTAGAGCTCGCCGAAACACTGGCGCTTATTGCGCCATGTATCAGAGATAAATCGGGAAAGTAGAGCGGGGCGCCGTCACGCGCGCGTAGAATATTCGTAACCAGGGACTTGTTAGCAACTTGTTCGATCGTTCCTGTATAATCCAAGCTATTTTGTTCGACCGCCGGCGAAAGCGAACACGCGCCCAATATCGCAGCGCAGGCGCTCGCCTGCATAAACAGCCGCCACCCGGGTCCCATAAGACCCCTCCCCAAAAAACGCTATCAATCTAAAATTGTCTACTTCACAGAGAGCACCACAAAATTTGTTCCTGCGCAAGACCCGGTACAACGAGAAGCGTTCCAGACGACTCCCAGGCGGGCCAGCTTGTGAGATCGGGTGACTACGGCGACAGGCGGATGCCAATTATAGACTTGTCCGGGTTGGCCCAAGGCCGCCGAAATTTCGTGTAGCAACAAGCCGTACCGCTACCAGCTGGCGATGGCCCTCCATGGGTTAAATGTTGCCGGCCGGACGATAGTGCTTGGCACGTCGAACGGCGGCCCTTTCAGCCGCCGTTCTGTTTCGTATAATACGAGGTGAGGATTCTACTGATGGCGACATCTCAGGCCAGCCGCGACTGGCTTAAGACGCTATGGCCGGCCTCCTTCAAAGGCGTGCCGTTCTTCTTCGAGCAGGACAAGGAGGAGGGCGGGCGCGGCCTGGTCGTGCACAGCTTCCCGAACCGGGACGATCCCTTTGTCGAGGATCTGGGCGAGGAGCCCCGGGTCTATTCGGGCTCGGCCTATGTGCATGGCGACAGCGCCGACGCGCTGGCGACGGCGCTGAAGGCGGCGCTGGCCTCGCGCGGCGCGGGCATGCTGGTGGTGCCGTATTTCGGGCCGGTCACGGTTCATTGCCAGAGCTTCGAGCGTGCGACGCAGCGCGATCAGATGGGCTATGTGGCCTTCGAGCTCAAATTCGTCCGCAAGGGTGCGGCGTCGGGTCTGATCTCGGTCCCGCTGCTGCAGAATGTCGGGTTTGTCGCGGCCGACAAGCTGGCCGCGACGGTCTCGGTGCTTTTTCCGCAGGCGATCGTGACGCTCGGCCAGCCCGACCATGTCATTGCCGCGGCGGCCGATACGCTCGCGAGCGCCGCGGCAGCGATCGAGGTACTGCGCCAAGGCTATCCGACAGCGCCGGCGGCATCGGCGAAGCTGCGCGACGAGGTCGCCGGTCTCATCACTGACGTGCCTGATGCGATCAATGACGGCCTGGCGCCTGGTGACGCCGCGCGTGCATTGGCGGCGCGGCTGATTCAGACGGTGCGCGATCTCGGTAGTGCAATGCCGGCGCCGTCGGCCAGGCAGGCCGCGCTTGCGCTGGCAGCCTCGTTCCCCTCGGCACATCTCGTGCTCAACGGCACCCCCTACCAGGCGTCATCGGCCCGGGCCTCCGTCAATGCCGAGGCAGCGGCGCGGGTGGCGAGGCTCGCCGGGCTCACGGCCTATGCTGAGGCAGTGCTGCGCACGACCTTCACCTCGCGCCCCGATGGCGTGACCGCGCGTGGCGAGGTCGCCGAGCGGTTCGAGGCGGAGCTCTATGACACGACCGGCGCGGGCAATGCCGCGCTTTATCTCGCGATCGACCAGTTGCGCAACGCCGTGATCAATTGGCTGACGAGGGTGATCAACGACCTCGCGCCGGTGATCACGGTCGAGAGCGCCAGCATCCGGCCGTCGCTCGATCTCGCCTGGGTCTTGTACGCGGATCCCACGCGGGCCGCCGAGCTAGTGGCGCGCAACAATGTGCGGCATCCGTCATTCGTGCCGCGCGTGATCGAGGCCTTGGCGAGGTGAAGCCATGGGGGAAGAACTGGTCACCGTCGCGGCCGACGGCAGGCTGTGGACGGCCTGGCGTCGGCTGATGGTGCGCGCCTCGTTCCAGGAGGCGGCACGCACGTTTCAGATCGAGGCGGCTGTCGAGCTAGGCGGCGCGGCCATGGCCTGGACGTTCAAGGCGGGCACCGCGCTCGACATTCTGCTCAACGGTGATCTTGCCTGCCGCGGCTATGTCGATCGCTACCAGCCGAAGCTCGGCGAGCACAATGTCGCTGAAGCCGTGATTTCCGGCCGCTCCAGGTCGCAGGACTTCATCGATTCGAGCGCGGTGCACGACACCAACCAGTTCAAGAACAAGGATCCGCAGGAGATCGGCGCCGCGCTCGACAAGTTCGGCGTCGGCATCGCGGCCGACGTGCCCTTGAGCAAGGTGCCGGTCTATCGGATCACGCCAGGCGAGACCGCATTCCGCTGCCTCGAAAAGCTCTGCCGTGAGCAGGGCGTGTTCGTGGTCGGGCAGGCCGACGGCTCGATCCTGATCACCAGAGGCGGCCGGCAGCGCCACGCCGGGGCGCTGATCGAAGGCGTCAACATCAAGATCATCGAGGCCGATCACAACTGGTCGGGCCGGCATTCCGACGTGATCGTGCGGGGGCAAGCGCCTTACGGTCACGGGCCGGATGCACTGCAGATCGAGGGTATTGCCCGCGACGCCGAGCTGGGGCGCTATCGTCCCGTCATCGTGATCCACGACGGCGATACCGACAAGGAGCGTGCCGGGACGCGGGCGAGCGCGCGCCGCGACCGCGAAGCCGGCAATGGTCTGAAGGCCAATGTCACGGTGCAGGGCTTTCGCGACGATGGCGGCATGCTGTGGCAGCCGGGCGCGCTGATCTTCGTCGACAGCGACTTCGCCGATATCCATCAGGACATGGCGATCGAGACGGTGACCTTCTCGCAGGACCGCGCGCAGGGGTCGATCAGCGTGCTGTCGCTGGTCGATCCGCGCGCGCTTGGCGGCAAGGGTGGTGGTGGCGGCGGCGCCGGTGCCGCATGGCGTTCGGACGCGGGCGAGGAGTAGCTGATGTGGCTCTGGTTTCCTGAGGGGCAGGAGGGCGTGGTTGCGACGCTCCGGCGGGCGACCGTGCTCAAGACCGACGACAGCGGCACGCAACAGATCCTGCGCAAGATGACCGGGCTCAAGACCGAGTCGTTCGAGGACGTCTATCGGCCGCAGATGCATGGATTGTCCTCGCACGCGCCGCAGGGCTCGGAGGGCGTCTATCTCGCGCTTGGCGGCCGGTCGGATCGCCTGCTCGCGCTCGGTTTCGAGCACAAGGACCATCGGCCGAAGAACACGCCGGAAGGCGGGACCATTCTGTACAACCACACTGGCGACGTGGTGCGGGTCTTCAAGGACCAGCTCGAGCTCTACCACACCGCGACGATCAAGCTGTCGATCGGCAAGGGGCTCACGCAATCCGACGACAGCCATTGCACGGTCATTATGACGGCCAATGACGTGACCATCACCAAGGGGCAATCCTCGGTTCAGATCTCGGACGGGCAGATCATGCACAGCGCCCCGCACGTCGTCATCAAGTCGCCGAAGGTCGATCTCGGTGATGTCGGCGGAACGCCCGTCGGTCTCTGCGGCGGCGGCTGTGCCACCAAGGTGTTTGCGGTCTGAGCCATGGCCAATGATGTCGTGATCCGCGTAGCCGAGGGATGCGCCGCGGACAGCAATGTGCTGTGGGATTCCGTCTGGGACCCCGCGCAGGGCTTCGCCGATTGGGCGCCGGCCGAGCCGGACGAGACGATGAACCGCGGCGGCCTGCGCGCCAAGGCCGCGATCGAGACCGCGGTCATTCTTTGCCTGTTCACCGACCGGAGGGTCGAGCCGGATCATCCGCTGTATACCCTCGGCGATGGCGATGTGCGCGGCTATTTCGGCGACGGCATCGACGTGCGGGCCGATCTCAACGAGCGGCCGCTGGGGTCGCTATGGTGGCTGCTGGAGCGGGCGCCGATGACGATCAATGGCGCGCCGGCAACGACCTGGTGCGAGCAGTTCGCCTATGAGGCGCTGCAATGCCTGCTCGATCAGGGCGTCTGCGTGCGGATCGACGTGAAGGCCACGGCCTATGAAGCCGAGGGCCGCATCGAGGCGGCCGTGGCGCTGTACGGCCGCGACGGGCTCAAGGTCTATGACCGCAAATTCGATGTTCTCTGGACGGGGATGGCGCGTTGATGTTCGACATTCCGTCGCTTAAGGATCTGGTCCAGCGCGCCCGCGACCGCTTTCGTGCAAATCTCCCGGGATCGGACGCGTGGATCTGGCCCAACAACCTCAACCCGACCGCTAAGGTGATCGGCGGCATGACGCATGAGGTGTTCGGCTTCGCCGATTACATCCAGCGGCAGAAATTCGCCCTGACCGCCGATGGCGAAAATCTCGACCTGCATGGCGCGGAGCTTGGAATAGCGCGCCGGCCGGCAGCGCCGGCGCGCGGTGACGTCACGATCACCGCTGCGGCGGCGATCACTGTTGACCCGGCTGCGCTGTTCCAGCGCAGCGACGGCATCCAGTTTCGTGCGCTGGCCGGCGGCAGCCTCGCCGGCCCGGGGACGGTGGATGTCGAGGTGATTGCGACCACGAATGGGCAGGCCACCACGACGATTGCCGGAACTGATCTCGCGATCGTCTCCGGCGTCAACGGCGATGATGCCGCGACGGCGCAAGCGGCGGCCGAGGGCATCGGCGGCGGCACCGACGACGAGATCGATGGCGAGCCGTTCACCGACGATCTCGGCACCTATCGCGGCCGGATCCTGTTTCGCAAGCGCAACCCGCCGCATGGCGGGGCGGCGGCGGATTACGTGTCCTGGGCGCTGGAGATGGCTGGCGTGACGCGGGTGTTCGTCGAGCGCCTGGCTGCCGGTGTCGGCACCGTGCGCGTCTTCGTCCTGATGGATGACCTCTATCCGAATGGGATCGCGCCGGTTTCGGCGATCGCCGGTGTGGCCGATCATATCTCGCTGCTGCAACCCGCCGGCGCGCGCGTCAGCGTCGTTGCGCCGACGGCGCTCCCGGTCGACATCCAGATCGCGGGCCTCACGCCGAGCACCACGGCCGTGCAGGAGGCCGTCTTGACAGAGCTGCGCGACATGTTCCGGCGGCTGTCGCGTGTCGCCGGCATCGATCGCCAGATCGGCAACATGCCCTATCTCGCCTATCCCGCCTCGTTCTCGCGGTCCTGGATCTGGCAGGCGGTCGCCAATGCGACCGGCGAGCAGCGGCACATCCTGAACTCCCCAGAGGCAGACATCGCGCAGCTGCCCGGGCAGATCCCGACGCTCGGTCGCGTCAGCTTCGTCTAGAGATCCAGTCATGGCTGTTTGCGAAGCAACGCGCCCGGCGCCGTTGCGTTGTCCGACCGCGCCCGACATCCTGGCCTCGGCGCTCAAGCTGCTGCCGAAAGGGCGGGCGTGGCAGAGCCACGAAGGCGGTCCGCGCGACGGCGCCGAGATCGCGTTCCAGCCCGACGCCTTCAGCAGCGGTTTCGCGACACGATATCGCAAACCGTCTTGGCTGCTGCGGTTCTGGAAGTCGGTGGCTGAGGTCTATGCATTCCTCAATCAGCGGCTCTGCGACCTTCGTCTCGAATTCTGGTGCGCCACGCACAAGGAGACGCATGATCTCTGGATGGCCGAATATGGCCTGCCGGATGCCTGCGATCCCTTTCCCGATCTCTGCGCCAAGGTCGCCGCGATCGGCGGCACACGGTGCGACTACTACGCCGGCATCGCCGCGCGCGCCGGGTGGTCGATCGCATGCGTCGATCAGCTCGCGCGCTGTGGCGCGCAGGCCGGCTTTGCCAAGCCGGGGCGCGCCAAGCCGGGCGGGCAAAGCTCGGCGAAGCTGCAGATCCTCGTCGATCTCGACAACAGCACCGCCTACACCGGCGGCCCGCGCCGCCTGCCGCTCGCCGGCAAGATGAAGGCAGGCCGGCCGCTGGCCTGCGGCCCCGACATCTCGCCGCTCGAATGCATCCTATCCCGCGTCGTGCACGCGGAGATCCAGATTGCCTATGTGACGAACTGAGGACGGTATCTGATGGCGGATATTCTCGGCCCCGCGAGCGCGCCCAATGCCACGACGCTGCGCCCCTCGGAAGGACGCAACTTTGCAGCGCTCGATACCTGGTTCAAGGATTGCTCGTCGGCGGATGCCGATGACGGCACCGACATCCAGGCCAACTGGCTCAATGGCGTGATCGCAGGCTTGCGCGCGGTCTGGCGCGGCAACGGCGTGAAGGCCGACGGGGTGACGCCGGTCGTCGCCGAGAACGGCACCGACGATTACGGCCTGCTCACGTCGGTGTCGCATCTGATCCAGCGCGGCCAGCCGCGCTATGGCGAGGACACCAGCGCGACCGCCGGGGTGCTGACGGCGACTTTGTCGCCAGCCCCGGCCGAGTACAAGAAGGGCATGACGGTCGCCATTCGGGCGGCCAGCACGTCAGGCGCGGGCGCGACGCTGAACCTCAACGGCCTCGGCGCGATCGGGATCGTGCGGCCGGACGGCTCGGCGCTGCATGATGGCGACATCTTTGCCGGCTCGTTAAACGACTATCGCTTCGACGGCGTGCATTTCCAGCTGCTCGGCGCCGATGCGCCGCCGATCATCAAGCGCAATCTGACCTATTATGTCGCGCCGGCTCCCCTTGGCAGCGACGCCAATGACGGCACCTCAGCCAATGCCAGCGGCGGCCACGGTCCGTTCGCGACGCTTCAGGCGGTGGTCAATGCGGTCGCCAACGTCAACCTCAATGGCTACAGCATCACGGCCTATGTCGCCGACGGTACCTATCCGGCGGTCAGGCTGCTGCCGACGGCGGGGTCGGGCTCGGTCGCGTTCATCAGCACCTCAGGTAATCCATCGGCCTGCGTCATCGCCGGCGTCAATCAAAGCGCGATCCAGGCCGCCTATTGCGGATCGGCCTACAGCTTCCAGGGTTTCAAGGTGACCGCGTCGGGCGCGTCCTATGGCGATCCGATCGCCGGCGTGAACATCCTCGGTGGCAACGCCTATGTGATCCTGACGAACATGGAATACGGCGCCTGCGTCGGCGCGCACATCATGTGCTCGGGCAGCGGCCAGGTGCTGCGGCTGGGAACGCAGACCATCAGCGGCGGGTGCTCTGGCAATCTGTGGGCGCAGGGCTGTCACCTCCTGGCCAATTCCGGGGCGCTCATCAACACGCAGGGCTCGGCGCTGCCGACGCTCACCATCACCGCGCCGGTCGTCTTTGCTGGCGCGTTTGCGATCGCGCAGGACCTTGCGGAATGCGTCGTCGTGTTTGCGAGCATCACCGGCGCGGCCAATGTCGGCGGGCAGAAGTTCGTCGTCAACATGAACGGCGTGATCTTCACGGCGGCGTCAGGCGACAGCTATCTGCCGGGCACCATCGCCGGCGTCAGGGCCAATGGCGGCATCTATATCTGAACGGGGCGAGCATGATGAGCTTTCAACCAGGCAACTGGTATTGGATCGTGGCCGGCAATCCCGGCGTCTATTCCAGTGCGTTCAATGTCTATGTGCCGGCGACGGATCCGATCTATCTCGCCTGGCTGGCCGCGGGCTTTGCGCCGGGGCGCATCGCGAGCGAGGCCGAGATCTGGCCCTATGTCGCGGGCTTTCTGCCGGACTGGTTGTTCAATGGCGTCACCTTCGCTCAGCCCGGCGCCGGCATTTATACGACGGCGCAGCTGTCGGCCTATGCGGCCTCGGTGCGCTACGCGCGGGAGATTGCCGGAATCACCGTCGATGGGGTTTCCGTTACGACCGACCGGCAGTCGCAAGCCATGATCAATGGCGGCTTCAACATGGCGCTGCACGACCCGACGTTCACGACGCAATGGAAGACGGCGTCGGGAGGCTTCATTCAGGTCGATGCGCCGACGATGATCGCGATCGCAACCGGCGTCGGCCAGCACGTGGCCGTGTGTTTCGCCAAGGAAGCGGCCGTCATCGCAGGGATTGCCGCAGGCACCATCAAGGCGCCGGCCGAGATCGACTCGGCCTTCGCGGGCATCTGATCCCGCGTCCTCTCTCCAAAACCCTGAAAGGTATGTCGTGGCTATCAGGCATAAATTCCGCTCGCCTGTATCCGATGAAGGATTGCCCGAGGAGGCTGTCAAGCCGTCCAACTGGAACGAAGCGCATGAAATCGATGGCGTGCTCGGCGCACTCGCGGCGCTCAGCCTGACCGGCGACTGTGTGCCCTATCTCGACGCCGAGATGCGGGGACAGCTTAGCCGATTGACCGCCACAGGCCGCGCGATGCTCGCCTGCGCCGTGGTGAGCGACGTTCTGACGCTGCTGGGCGGCGCGCCTCTGATCAGCCCCGCCCTGAGAGGCACGCCGACGGCGCCGACAGCGCCGGTCGGGACATTCACCGACCAGATCGCGACGATGGCGGCGGTGCAGAACGCCATCAACGCGCTGGTCGGCGGAGCGCCTGGCGCGCTCGACACGCTGAACGAACTGGCCGTCGCTATCAACGATGACGCGAGCTTCGCGGCCACTGTCACGAACGCGCTGGCGGCGCGTTTGCGGGTGGATGCCGCGCAGAACCTGTCGGCCGCGCAGATGGGCCAGGCCCGCGCCAATCTCGCGCTTGGCTCGGCGTCGATGCTCGATGTCGGCATGACCGCGGGCAAGTTGGTGCAGCTCGATGGCAATGCGCGGCTGCCGGCGGTCGACGCCTCGCAACTGACCGGCGTGATCGCAGCCTGGGCTGCGATCACCGGCAAGCCTGCTTTTGCGGCGGTGGCGCTGAGCGGCTCCTACGCCGATCTTTCCAACGCGCCGGCGCTCGGCACGGCGGCCACCAAGAACGTCGGGATGACGGCCGGCAGCGTGGTGCAGCTCGATGCGAACGCGAAGCTGCCGGCGTTGGACGGCTCCCAGCTGATCAACGTGCATGCGGCCGGCTCGCCGGCGAGCTGGACACGGACGGTGCTGACCGCGGGATCGGGGATCTACGCGCTTAAGGCCGGCTGCGTCGCACTTCACGTGCGTCTCGTCGGCGCTGGCGGAGGCGGCGGTTACGGACCCTCCGGCGGGGCGGGGGGGGCGGGCAGCGCAACCACCTTCGGGACGCTCACCGCGGGCGGTGGCACCGGCGGCGCGCAGCTCGGCGGTGGCGGCGGCAACGCGTCGGGCGGCGACGTGAACATATCCGGTGGAAACGGGCAGGGCGGAAATTATTACACGTCCACCGTCAACGCCGCGGGCGGGTGCGGCGGCGCGAGTCCCTTCGGTGGCGCAGGTAACGGCAACTACAACAATACGGGCTACCCGGCCGCGCCGAACTCCGGCTCGGGCGGCGGTGGCGGTGGTCTTTCCAACAGCGCGAGCTGTTCGGGCGGCGGCGGTGGTGCTGGGGGCTTCGTCGACAAGCTCATCACGGCACCCAGCGCGAGCTACGCCTATGTTGTTGGCTCAGGAGGCGCCGGCGCCGCCGGCAGCGGGGCCGGCTTCGCTGGAGGTGCGGGCGGCTCGGGGATCATCATCATCGAGGAATATTACTATTGAGGTTGACTCAATATCCCTGAGAAGATTGAGCGGCCAGAATCCAAGGTTTGGCAGTCAACCACCGTAGGTCAGCGCCAACAGTGGTGCCGGGCAGAACCTCGCGGCCGGGACGGTCTATTGTCTCTACGCGTTTGCCAGTGGTGGTGGCCTTACCAGCGATTTCTGCGCCACCTCGCATGCGACGAGCACCACCGCCGGCAAAGAGTGGCGACGATACGCGCAGCCTGATTGGTATGGTCTACACCAACGCCAGCGGGCAGTTTCAGCAGTCGACCCTCGTGCGCGGCGTCATCACTTGGCTCAATCGGCGGTCGTATGTGTTGACGACGGCGAACGCTAACTATGCGACGTCATCAGCCTATTTCTCCGAGGTGAGCACCAGCCTGCGGCTTTACTTCCTGGTGTGGCGCGATGAATCGGACGTGACAGTCTCGGCGGCCAGCGATCTGACCTATACCGATCAATGCAATGCCGGCATCGGCGTCGGCATTGACGGCACGACGCCATTGCCCGGCTATGGGGTTCCGTTGTTGAATAACGGCAATCACAACTGGGTTGCGGCTCCGGCGGCGGCGGCCGGCCTGTCCGAGGGGCTACACTACGCGACCGTGCTCGGCGGCACCAATGCCGGAACGCTCACCTACAACAATGCTGCCCTCACCTTGAGGGCGGCCGGCTAGCCCGGACAGGCGGCTGCCTCGGGCCATCAGGAGAAGCACGGCGTTCATACAGCGCGCGCAGCTGCAATGTCATAGGCGATGAACCTTCGCTCAATTAATCCGCAGCGACGTGCGACTGTCCTCCAAGGCTCAATATGAGGCGCTTTGAGGTGCCGCTCTAAAGTTTCATGACTAGGCCAGAGTTCAGAGAATCGGATCAGGCCGGGATCAAATGGATCCTCGCCGACGTCATATGCGACACAGCCGTCATTCTTGTAGGTGGCATCCACGAGCGCCCTCAGATGTGGACGCACTTCGTCCATCTGATCTGGAGGGAACCTAAGGATTCCAAATACAGCGATTGTTGCTTGCATACAGCATTCCTCTTGATTTCCACTATGCAGTGCAAATTGCCATAGTATTCGTGTGCGGACAATGTTGGGCGAGCGTCGGCGCGCAACTTCGGTTTCGGGTCAGTGGTGGACCAAGCAGATCCGACAGTAGCTCAAACCACGTGTGCAGTGCCCCGAAGCGGACGTTCTCGGAGCACTATAGCTCCTCAACACCCTGGACACCCAACAGAAGTTCGAGTCCTTCAGATTGGCCGAAGCTTGCGACCGAAGCCGGACTTTCTCTTTCAATTGCCGGAGACATGAAGCATGCGATCACTCATCGCAGCGAACGCGCGCGCGTTGGCGCGCGAGAGCCATCGGGGGACATTGTGATGGCGGTGCCGCTCGATCAGGGGGCGCTCACGCAGGAGGTGATGAACCTCAAGGATGGGCATGCGGAGCTGCGCAAGGAGTTCCGCATCCTCGACACCAAGATGGACAATGGCTTTGCGCTGCTGTCGCAGAAGCTGGACACGCGGAGCAAGATCGACTGGACGCCGATCAGCATCCTCGTCGGCTTCCTCCTGAGCATCGGCGGCGCGCTCTATTGGCCGGTGCGCGAGGCTCAATCGAAAACCGAGGCGCAGATCGAGAACATGCGGCGCGAGGACGAGGCGCGGGTGGTCAAGCTCTGGGACGAGCACAACCGCATCGCGCGCGATCTCGCTTATCTACAGGGGCAGATGCATCCGCTGCCGAGGCCGTGAGGCAGGGGGGATGCGACGAGGCGAGGTCGGTGATTTCGGCGTGCCAGCCGATTGCCCGCACCTTCGCATCTCTAACCGTCGATAGATCGCTGACTTGATCCTCGCCACGACGAGCCTCGTCCGTGGCGGGGGTCGGAGCGCGCCAACGCTCCAATCCGCGGGTCCTGCGTCAACAAGCCCCGCCCGACTACAGATCGCTCAACGCCGGCCCGCCTAACGGGAGATTTAGCGCGCGGCAGGTTTCGAAAACGTTGAGTGAAATCCCATGAGAGAAGAGAAGCGGTCGGTTGTGCCCGTTCGGCCGGCGGCGGCCTATATCGGCGGCAAGCGGCGTCTCGGCGAGTTGCTGGCGCGGCGCATCGAGGCGATCCATCACGACACCTATGCCGAGCCATTCATCGGCATGGGCGGCGTGTTCTTCCGCAGACGCTGGGCGCCGCGCCGCGAGGTCATCAACGACGTCTCGCGCGACGTCGTGACCCTGTTCCGAATTTTGCAACGGCATTATCCGCAATTTCTGGAGACGCTGAAATTCCAGGTGACGTCGCGCGCGGAGTTCGAGCGCCTGGCCGCGGCGAATTCCGACACGCTGACCGATCTGGAGCGCGCCGCGCGCTTCCTGTACCTGCAGCGCCTGGCCTTCGGTGGCAAGGTCGCGGGGCGCAATTTCGGTGTCGAGCCGACCGGCTCGGCGCGCTTCGACGTTACCAAGCTCGGCCCGCTGCTCGAAGCCATTCATGAGCGGCTCGGCGGCGTGGTCATCGAATGCCTGTCCTGGGCCGACTTCATCGCGCGCTACGACGGACCTGGCACGCTGTTCTATCTCGATCCACCTTATTGGGGCTGCGAGGCAGACTACGGCGCCGGCGTATTCTCGCGAGACGATTTCTCGCGCCTGGCCCAACGGCTCGGCGGCATTGCCGGCAAGTTCATGCTGTCGGTCAACGATGTGCCGGAGACGCGCGAGGTCTTCGCGGACTATGCAATCGAAGCCGTGACGACCCGCTACACCATCTCGGGCCAATGGTCCGACGTCGCCGAGATCCTGGTCACCGGCCCGTCGCCGGACCGCTTTGCGACCGCGCCGGATCTGTTGTCGATGGTGTGACGAAACGCTGGCTCGATTCTGGGCGCAAGGCGCATGGGGAGGCGCGCAAGCGCCTCCTCAGATTTGCTCAATACGTCAGTGCTCCCCTGGCCACCAGATCGAAGCCGGGTTTGCGGACGACATCTTCGTCTCACGCAGCGCGACAAGGACGCTCCGCTTGTAAGGATAGCCCCGCAGCCGCGAGCAGTCCTTGCAGCGCATGTAGCGCTCCAGCTCATGTATCGGGGTCGTCTTTGGTCGGCGAACGATGTCGAGCGCGACCGTCTGGTTGGTGTCGCAGCCGAGGCATCGGACCTCAAGAAAGCAAAAACCTGCGTTCAAGACGTCGCCAAGCATTGGGGAGGGTTGGGCTGGCCCCTTGAAGCCGAGCATGCGCTTGTTCCAGGCATCGCAGGCAAGCCGGTCAGCCTCCTTGCGCGCTTGGGCAGCGCGCTCCGCTGCCATGCGTACATCGGCGCCGTACAGCCGTTCCCGCGATTTGGTGCTCATGCCGCATGATCCCGCGGAATGCGGATCGCGGAAAGCCGCTAGGTCTTGCGGTGGAAACCGATCGAGCCACAAGCCGGTGAATCGCTCCCGGTGACCGAGCCAGGGGTGTGTACCTACAAAAGCAATGTCGGTTCCTGAAGCCCGAGCGGAAATCTTGTAAGCGGAGAGGGCATTCCTGCTTGTGACCCAAAGCGGACTTGCAACCACCGCGGACGGATGTCTTACGGGGGGCTCAGCCTTGCTGGACGATGTCATACCAGCGCGCCGCAATCATCTCCGGAGCTATTGGCTCAGGGCCGAAGTCGACGCCGGCGGCTCTGCTCCACTGGTCGCCCGAGAACCGTCCCCCCGCCGCACTTAGAACCACGCCGGACGCGTCGCAAGCTGGCGAAGCCAGAAAGATAACACCAGGGGCAACGAGCTCGGGTTTGAGTTCTGGCGCATGGCGACGCAATATCCGCGTTGCTGCAACTGGTGAGATCGCGTTGATACGGATGCCGGCATCCCGAGTCTCGGCGGCGATGCCAACCATCAGACCAAGTTGCGCCATCTTGCCGACTGCATAGCCGGTCAACCCCGGCACGTTATCAGCGACCCGTAATGCGCGGCCCGACGTGGTCAACACGACGCGTCCATAGGCTTGGCGGATCATATGAGGGATTGCCGACTGGAGCAGATGGAACGGTGCGTGCACACCAAGATTGACCATTCGGTTCCAGACTTGCGGCGTTGTCTCCTCTAGGGGTGCGAAGATTACCAGCCCGGCATTGTGAATCAGGACGTCGAGACGACCAAAGGTGTCCATCGTAAACTCGATGACGCGCTTGCATCCAATGGCTTCCTCCAGGTTCTCATGGCAGGCCACTGCGCTGCCGCCCGCGTCGACAATCTGACGCGCGACGCCATCTGCCACAGAGGGATCAAAGCCACTGCCATCCTTAGCAACGCCGGCATCATGGACGACGACGCGCGCACCACGGTTGGCAAGAAGATGCGCGTAGGCAGCTCCTAGACCGCGGCCCGCTCCGGTGACGACAGCCACCTGGTTATCGAAGCGAATTGTGGTTGAACGACTACGCTCCGTCACAGTACATCTCCTAATGGCCAAGCGGCATCAACTATGTCATGAGCGCGCCAAAGGCTTCGGCGACGGCTTGCGGGGCGGTCAGCATCGAGTAGTGCCCGCCTGGCACGTCCCCGCATTGCCAGCCTGCGGCTCGCGCGCGTTCCATGAGTCGATCATAGAGTGGGACGTGCGTCGACGATCGCAAGAACACACGCCTAATACGAGCGGCGGTTGGGGATCGCAGCCGTACAGGATCCTCGAAAGAGCGCAGAGGATGCGGCGTCAGCTTCTGAGCGGCCCAGATGTTGATGTCGTCCGGCACATCCAGAGATGAGGGTGGCGGCACGCGCCATCCGTCGCCCGTCTCGCGAGCCGTGGCTCGAATACGGTCCGCCCATTCGGACCCCAGCACGTCATTATTCGACTGACCATCCTGCGGGATAGAAGCGTCGAGAAAAACCAGGCAGCTCACTCGATCGGGCAGCTGTTCAGCAACCGCGCTGATGACAGTGCCGCCGTAGCTATGGCCAACAAGCGTGACGTTGCGGAGGGCCCTGTCGCTCAACAGCGACACGACGTCAGAAACGTGGGCATCAAGCCCAATATCAGGGTTGAGCAGATTAGCCCGCTCGCCAAGGCCCGGCAGCGTGATGGCGATCGACTGCCAACCCGCCTCGTCCAGCCGGCGTGTCACTTCGCGCCAGCACCATTCGCCGAGCCACGCACCTGGGATGAGGATAAAGGTCACAATACCAGTCTAAGAGCTGGCCCGCGTCCTCGCAACTCTCCGAAATGCAGCAGCCACCAGCATGCTGACCTCGACTTTCAAGAGCTGAAGAACACGATAATCGGCCCGCTGTACCTGGGCCTCGTTTGATGCCGATCACCCCGGGAATCGGTCCATTTTTGCACGCCAATTCCATCGATAACTGGGCGGCTCTACTCGCGGCCTACTTCATTCTCTTGTCCGCTGTTGGCCCATTTCGGACCTTCCGGTCGGCGCGACCAACGTCCGCTGTTGGGGCACAACCGGAAGTGACCCTACGGCAGGATCGAAAGGCGGCTTGTGACCCGAAGCGGTCATTACGATTACCGGAAACTTCTGACCATGATTTGACTCGGGGACGATCAGAAATTGGCCCGTATGGGGTGCCCCCGCTCACCCCAAAAAACAAACCAGCGCCCCGCAGCGCGCACAATATCGAGCTGCTGCGCCAAAGGCAGAGGCTCAGCTGATCTGACAAGGCCGATACGTGAAAGAATTCTCCGGGGCGCAACGCGGGGCGACGTCTCGGCCGCGTCTGCCGCCGCGACGAGTGCTCGTCCGTACTGAATCGCCGCCTCGGGAAACTTATGTTCCCACGCTGCTTCCAGCAATCCCTCGTCGAGCACGTTGCCGCAGCTCTTCAGGAGCTCGCCGCGAAAACTGGTCTCGTCGACGCCGTCGTACAGGCTGCCATTGGAATAGTTTGGCACGCCGTCGCATTTCATAAGCCTTAACACGTAGTAGCCGGAGAATTCCGTTAGAGTAGCTGCTACTTCCTCGGGCGTTCTTGCCTTCCGAGCCTCGATGATCCACGCGTCCGCCGCCGCATCAAGACCGACCCGTGGGGCGCCGATACGTTCATATCCGGGAACGCTGATCAAGTTGAAACGGGCGATCTCTGCCTCCGATAGCTGACTATCGGAGAATGCGCGCTCCAACAGATGTCGCCATTCCCCTTCATGGCCAGGCCGGGCGCAACCTTCCACAACGAGGTCGAGACCCATACCCCCCCCAATTGAACACGATTGAATCGTCGAAGCAGAGATAGCACAGCCAATACTGTCGTTGCATAGCGGCTTCAATTCCACTTCTTCTGATGATCATTAGCTATAAGCGCGTTCCAGCTATAGTTCCGGAGGTTCGGATATGGCACATCGGCGACCTGCAATGGTCCCCGCCGCTTGTGCCGGTGTTGAGGCATGAGCGGACAAACTAAGCCCCCGACTTTTGAGCGCGTTGCCGATCGTGTCCCGGAGCGCAACTGAGCGCGGAGTTCACCACGTTCGCCGGTATGGCCAGATCGTCAACTGGCGATAGTCGGGAAGCTACAGTTGGATCATCGCTCAGGAGGGACGAAATCCAACCGATCGGGTTTTGCAAACCCGCAAAAAGTGCTGGGAAATCAACAGGGCGAAATCAGGGGTGTTTGCAAAACGGGGTGAGTGTTTTCAACGAGTTAGCCCGGAATGCGTTAGGCTACCGTTACACCATTCCCCAACGGAATGCCCTGCAGTTTCAAGCAATTGCCGGACTGTCTGGCACCGTTTTGCGCGCCGGCCGGCAAAGCAGGGCCGCGGCGACGGGTCCTTCTACCCGCATGTCTCAGGCTTTGGCAAGCTGCTGGATGACGGATTTCCAACGTGGTCTGGCCGCCGCCGCGCCACGGGCCGGCAGGGTCTAGCGCCCGCCTCTCGCGGCCTGCGGCTTTCGCGGCACGCCGTTCGGGCCGGCGCCGAGCAGCAGGACCAGGCAGGCGCCGAGCCGTTCCGCGATCTCGTCATCGTCGATCGACAGCGGGCCGGGATCGTTGAGGATGGCGTTCACCAGGGTGCCGAGCACGACCTGGACGCCGAACGCGACCGTCTTTCGCGCGTCCGTTGTCCCCGACCGCGCGCGCGACGCCGTGCCGACGCCCTGGCCCGCGGGCAGCAAGAGCAGCGCCGCACGCTCCGAGAGCGCCTGCGCCAGCTCCTTGAAGCCGCTCCAGTCGTTCGGTCCGTGCTCGCTGCGCACGAGCGCGGCGCGCAGCACGCCCTTGTGGCGGCGCATCCACAGCACGGTGCCGCGCACCAGCAGATGGCACTGCTGGTCAAGATCGCCCCCGTGGACGGGACCGGGCGGCGGGAGTCTCAGGAGCTGGTCCCTGCCGTCCGCCAGGGTGAGCGCGAGCAGGGCGTTGAAGTAGGCTTCCTTGCTGTCGAACCGGCTGTAGAACGCGCCGACCGTTGCACCGATATGCGCACAGAGATCGCTGATCGACAGCTCCGCGAGGCTGCGCGTACGCAGCAACTCCGCACCGGCCGTCAGCAGGGCGAGCGTCGTCTCGCGGCTGCGCTGCTGCCGCGACGGCGTGACGCCCGGCAGGTGGTCCGGCGCGATCCGCTGGGGCATGCCGCTTGTCTCCGTCTAGAACAATAATAATAACTATGATTATGATCTGAGGCAAGCGCGGCCGGGCCGCCCGGTACGGGGCTTTGCGGATCCCGGCGCAATCAACAATAGCGCTCGCGCCGTCCGCCAGGCGGGCCGAGGCGAGCAGCAGGGAGGACAAGCATGAGCGAGCCCGCATTCGGTGGCACGATCGGCAAGACCATCGCAGGCTCAAAACCCTGGTGGCCGGCGCCGCAGCAGCCGCCGAAGGGCGCGCCCAACATCCTGGTGGTGCTGTTCGACGATGTCGGCTTCTCCGATTTCGGCTGCTACGGCGCGTCGATCCGCACCCCCGCGATCGATGGGCTGGCCGCGCAGGGCCTGCGCTATTCCGGCTTCCACACCACAGCGATGTGCTCGACCACGCGGGCGGCACTCCTGACCGGCCGCAACCATCATTCGGTCGGCGTCGGCTGTCTGGCCAATTTCGACTCGGGCTATCCCGGCTATCGCGGCAAGATCGCGCGCGAGGCGGGGACGCTGGCGGAGATGCTGCGCACCCATGCCTATCGCAACTACATGGTCGGCAAGTGGCACGTGACGCCCTTGACCGAGAGCGGCGCGACCGGGCCGTTCGACGGCTGGCCGCTGGGGCGCGGCTTCGACCGCTTCTATGGCTTCCTCGACGCCGAGACCGATCAATATGCGCCGGAGCTCGTGCTCGACAACACCCATGTCAGCCCGCCCGGCAGCTACGCCGACGGCTATCACCTGACTGCCGATCTGGTCGATCAGGCGATCCGCTTCATCGCCGACCACACTGCCGACCGGCCCGAGCTGCCATGGCTGACCTGGCTCGCGCTGGGCGCCTGCCACGCGCCGCATCAGGCGCCGCACGACATCATCGAGAGCTACGACGCGGTCTTCGCCCATGGCTGGGACGCCGAGCGCGCGCAGCGGCTGGCGCGGCAGCAGGCGATGGGGCTGGTGCCGGAGGTCACGGATCTGCCGCCGCGCAATGACGGCGTGAAGCCCTGGGAGGCCCATTCCGAGGATGAGCGGCGCGTCTTCACCCGGCTGCAATCGGCCTTCGCCGGCATGCTCGATCATGCCGACCAGCATCTGGCGCGGCTGCTCGCCTTTCTCGACAAGACCGGCCAGCGCGACAACACGCTCGTGATCGTCATGTCGGACAATGGCGCCAGCCAGGAGGGCGGGCCGCTCGGCTTCGTCAACGCGATGGGACCGTTCAATTTCAAGCCGGAGCCGATCGCCGAGAAGCTCGCGCGAATCGACGACATCGGCGGGCCGGATACGCACTCGAACTTCCCGCATGGCTGGGCGATGGCGTCGAACACGCCGCTGCGCCGCTACAAGCAGAACACCCATGGCGGCGGCATCCGCGATCCCTTCATCCTCTCATGGCCGAAGCGGATCGCGGCGCGCGGCGAGTTGCGCCATCAGTTCGTCCACGCCTGCGATCTGGTTCCGACTTTGCTGGAACTGATCGGCATCGAGGCGCCGGCCGCAATCGCCGGCGTGCCGCAGATGCCGTTGGAAGGCGTGAGCTTCGCCGCATCGATCGTCGATCCCGCCGCGCCGTCGAAGCCGGCGCCGCAATATTTCGAGATGTTCGGCCATCGCGGCCTCTGGTACGACGGCTGGAAGGCGGTGGCCTTTCACCCGGCGGGCACGCCGTTCGACAACGATAGATGGGAGCTGTTCCACCTCGCGCAGGACTTCTCCGAGACGCACGATCTCGCGGCCGAGCAGCCGGAGCGGCTCGCGACGCTGGTGAAGCTGTGGTGGGAGCAGGCGGAGGCGCATCAGGTGCTGCCGCTCGACGATCGTTTCGGCCCGCGCTTTGCCGCGAACGCGGCGCGTTTCCACGGCGCGCGCACGCGCTTTACGTTCCACGCCGGCATGGGCCATGTGCCGACCGACGTCGCGCCCGACGTGCGCAGCCGCGACTATCTGATCGAGGCCCATGTCGAGATCGATGCGGAGGGCGCATCAGGCGTGCTGATCGCCCATGGCGATGCCACGTCAGGCTACAGCCTCTACGTCAAGGACGGCCATCTCGTGCACGATCTCAACATCGGCGGCCGCCACGAGATCATCAGCTCGATCCGCCCGGTGCCGGCGGGATCGCATCGCCTGGGCCTGCGCGTCGAACGTCTCAGGCGGCAGACCGAGCCGGCCAAGGGGGCGCGCACCGGCATGAGCCAGTACACGTTGCTGATCGACGGCGAGGAGGCCGGCGCGCTGACGACGCAGCTCGCCTTCCACACGCTGATCTCCTGGTCGGGGCTCGACATCGGCCATGACCGCGGCAGCCCGGTGTCGGACTACGCGGCGCCGTTCGCGTTCACCGGACGGCTCTCGCACGTGACCGTGACGATGCAGGACGAGCAGAGCCTGGACGGCGAGGGCGTGGCCAACGCGGAGATGGCGCGGCAGTAGGCGACAAGAAGCGGCGGATTATTCCGCCGCTTCCTTGACCGGACCTGCCGCTGCGGTCTCGGGCTCGTGGTCGATATGCGTGCGGCCCCAGCGCGCGAAGGCGTTGTTGACCTTGTCGAGATAGAGATAGACCACCGGCGTCGTGAACAGCGTCAGCATCTGGCTGACGATGAGGCCGCCGACCATCGCATAGCCGAGCGGCTGGCGGATCTCCGAGCCGGTGCCGTTGCCGAGCATCAGGGGCACACCGCCGAGCAGCGCGGCCATGGTCGTCATCATGATCGGACGGAAGCGCAGCAGGGCGGCCTGGCGGATCGACTGCTCCGGCGGCAGATGCTGGTCGCGTTCGGCGGCGATGGCGAAGTCGACCATCATGATGCCGTTCTTCTTCACGATGCCGATCAGCAGGATGACGCCGATCAGCGCAATCAGGCTGAAATCGTAGCCGAACGCCATCAGGATCGCGAGCGCGCCGACGCCGGCCGACGGCAGGGTCGACAGGATCGTGATCGGGTGGATGTAGCTCTCGTAGAGGATGCCGAGGATCAGATAGACCACGACGAGCGCCGCGAGGATCAGCAGCGGCACGGTCGACAGCGACTGTTGGAACGCCTGCGCGGTGCCCTGGAAGCTCGAGTTCAAGGTCGCCGGCGCGCCGAGCTCGACCATCGCGCGCTGCACCGCATCGGTGGCCTGGCCGAGCGCGACGCCCTGGGCGAGGTTGAAGCTGATCGTGATCGACGGGAACTGGCCCTGGTGGCTGATCGACAGCGGCCGCACCGGCACGTTGGTCCAGCTGGCGAAGGTCGAGAGCGGCACCTGGTCGCCGGTGGTCGGCGATTTCACGTAGAGCTTGTTGAGCGTGTCGATGTTGCCCTGCAGCTCAGGCAGGATCTCCAGGATCACGCGGTAGGAGTTGAGCTGGGTGAAGTACTGCGCGACCTGGCGCTGGCCGAACGCGTCATACAGCGTGTCATCGATCAGCTGCGGCGAGATGCCGTACCGCGAGGCGGTGTCGCGGTTGATCGTGAGCTGCACGGTGGTGCCGTCGGCCTGCTGGTCGGTGGCGACGTCGCGCAGCTGCGGCAGCGAACGCATCTTCTCAAGGATCTTCGGCGCCCATTCGTTCAGCTCTGCGACGTTGGGATCCTGCAAGGTGAACTCGAACTGGGTGCGGGACGGGCGGCCGCCGAGCCGGATGTCCTGCGCTGCCTGCATGTAGAGCCGCGCACCCTCGACCTTCTCGAGCTGCGGCCGCAGGCGGGTGATGATCTGCTGCGCCGTCGCGTTGCGCTCCTCGCGCGGCTTCAGCGTGATGAACATGTTGCCGTTGTTGCCGGCGCGGCCGGAGCCGCCGATTGCCATGGCCACGCTGGCGACGTCGTGATCGGCCATTACGATGTTGGCGAGCGCCTCCTGGCGCGACTGCATCGCCTTGAACGAGATGTCCTGGGAGGCCTCCGAGGTCGCGGTGATCAGGCCGACGTCCTGCTGCGGGAAGAAGCCCTTCGGGATCAGGATGAACAGATAGACCGACAATCCGAGCGTGGCGAAGAACACCATCAAGGTGGCGAAGCGCCAGCGCAGCGCCAGATCGAGCCCCTTCTCATAGGCGCGCAGCATCGCGTCGAACGCGGCCTCGCTCCACTGGTAGAACTTGCCGTGCTGCGCGGCGTGCTCGTTGCGCAGGAAGCGCGAGGCCATCATCGGCGTCAGGGTCAGCGACACGAACATCGAGACGAAGATGGTCATCGCCAGCACGACCGCGAACTCACGGAACAGTCGGCCGATGATGCCGCCCATCAGCAGCAGCGGGATCAGCACCGCGACCAGCGAGATCGAGATCGACACGATGGTGAAGCCGATCTCCTTGGCGCCCTTGTAGGCGGCGGCCATCGGCGATTCGCCTTCCTCGACATAACGCGAGATGTTCTCGAGCATGACGATGGCGTCGTCGACCACGAAGCCCACCGCGATCGTCAGTGCCATCAGCGACAGATTGTCGAGCGTGTAGCCAACCCCCCACATCATCGCGCAGGCGCCGAGCAACGCCAGCGGCACTGTGATGGTCGGGATCACCGTCGCCCAGAAGCTGCGCAGGAAGATGAAGATGACCATCACCACCAGGAAGATGGTCAGGATCAGCGTGAACTGAACGTCCTCAACGGCGGCGCGGATGGTGGTGGTGCGGTCGGAGATGAGATCGATCTTGATCGCCGGTGGGATCGCCGCGACCAGCCGCGGCAACAGCCCCTTGATGCGGTCAACGGTCTCGATGACGTTGGCGCCGGGCTGCTTGAAGATCACCAGGAACACGCCGCGCTTGCCATTGGCCCAAGCCGCCTGCTTGGCGTCCTCGGCCCCGGTCACAGCCTTGCCGATGTCGCGGATGCGCAGCGGGCCGCCATTGCGGTAGGCGATGATGACGTCGTTCCAGTCCTTCGACTCGGTGAGCTGGTCGTTGGCGTAGATCGTGTAGGCCCGCCGCTCGCCGTCGATGTTGCCCTTGGGCGCGTCGACCGTGGTGATCGCGATCTGGCTGCGCACATCCTCCATCGACAGCCCCTTGGCGACGAGCTTGGCCGGGTCGATCTGGATGCGGATGGATGGTTTCTGCTGGCCGCCGATGATCACCTGGGCGACGCCCGCGATCTGGCTGATCTGCTGGGCGAGACCGGCGTCGACCGCGTCGCTGACGCTGGTCAGCGGCAGCGTCTCCGAGGTTGCCGACAGCAGCAGGATCGGCGAGTCCGCCGGGTTGACCTTGCGGTAGGTCGGCGGCGACGGCAGATTCTTCGGCAGCTGGCCGGAGGCGGCATTGATTGCACCTTGGACGTCGTTAGCGGCGCCGTCGATGCTGCGATTGAGGTCGAACTGGATCGTGACCGATGCGGTGCCCAGGTAGCTGGTCGAGGTCATCTGGGCGATGCCCGGGATCTGGGCGAACTGCCGTTCCAGCGGCTGGGCGACCGAGGTTGCCATGGTCTCGGGGCTGCCGCCTGGCAGGTTCGCCGTGACCTGAATGGTCGGGAAGTCGACCTGCGGCAGCGGTGCGACCGGCAGCAGGGGGTAGGCGACGAGGCCGATGAACAGGATACCTGCCATCAGCAGCGAGGTGCCGATGGGGTATTTGATGAAGGGTGCCGAGATGCCGCCGCCGTTCATTCCTGCCGGACCTTAGCTGGCGCCAGCTCCGAGCTGGCCACCGCGGTGGTCACGACCGAGCCTGGCTGCACTTTGAATTGACCGCCCGTGATCACCTGCTGGCCGGGGGTCAGTCCCTCTTCGACGACGGTACGGCCATCGATCGAAACGCCGACCTTCACCTTGCGCAGCTCGGCCTTGTTGTCCGGGCTCACCGTGTAGGAATACAGCCCGTTGGTCGAATGCTGGACGGCGTCGTCGGGAACCACCGTGGCATCCTTCAGCGTCCGCACCAGGAGCCGCGTCGACACCGACTGTCCAGGCCACAGCACGTGGTCCTTGTTGTCGAACACCGCCTTCAGCCGGATCGTTCCACTCGACGTGTCGACCTGGTTGTTCACGACCATCAGCTTGCCTTCGGCGAGCTGTTTCCTGCCGTCGGTGGTGAACGCGATCACCTTCAGGGCAGCAACCTTCTGCGCCTCGTTGATATAGGGCAACTGCTCCTCCGGCGCGGTGAAGATCACCGCAATCGGCTCGATCTGCGCGATCGAAACGATGCCGGTCTGGGTCGAGGCATTGACGATGTTGCCGATGTCGACCTGGCGCAGGCCGGCGACGCCGGAGATCGGCGCCTTGACCTGCGTGTAGCTGAGCTGGGTCTGGGCATTGGCGATCGCGGCGTCGTCGGCTGCGATCTGAGCGGTGAGCTGCGCGACGGTGGCGCGCTGCGTGTCCTGCTGCTGCCGGGTCGCGAACTCGCCGAGCTTGGTGGTGCGCTGCAGGTCGAGATTGGCGTTGTTGAGATTGGCCTCGTCCTGCGCCCGCTTGGCCTTGGCCTGGTCGAGCGCGGCCTGGAACGGCCGCGGGTCGATCTCGACCAGCAGGTCGCCCTCGTTCACGAGCTGGCCTTCGGTGAAGGCGATCTTGTCGATCTGGCCGTCGACGCGGGTCCGGACCTGGACGGTGTTGAAGCCTTGCACGGTCCCCAGGCCGGTGAGGAAGACCGGGAAGTCCGTCTTCTGGACCAGCACGGTCGAGACTCGAACGGCCTGCGGCCCGGCCGATTTCTGTGCAGCCGTCTTCTTCGCTGCCTCAGCGCCCTGATAGCGCTGCCAGCCGTAATAGCCGGCGCCGCCGAGAGCCGCCAGCAGCAGGATCCAACCTATGGTTCGCGATGTCTTCATGCTGGCCCACATGCTGAGACGAACAGGATAACCGGTCTTTAAAACCATTCCCAGCACGCCAGATATAGTACGCACGCAATTAATGTGTAAACACACGAGCGCGTGGACAAACCTAAACAATCGGCAAGCTTCGAGGGATCGCAAGGGAGTTCACAGCCATGTCGCTGGATATGAGACGTCAGCTCGTTGCGCAGCTTGTCGAAAGCTCGCGCATCCTGCGCAACTATATTGATCATCGTGCCAAACAGCGCGGCACGACCCGCGCACAATGGGTGGTGCTGTTTCGGCTGCGCGCGCATGAGGGGATGTCACAGGTCGATCTCGCAGAAGTGCTGGAACTGCAGCCCATCTCGCTGGTGCGTCTGCTCGACAAGCTGGTCGAGCAGGGGCTGCTGGAGCGCCGGCACGATCCGAGGGATCGCCGCGCGAACCGTCTCCATCTCACCGCCGCGGGACGAAAGCTCGTCGATGATCTCGACGAGCTGCGCGATGCGATTGCCGGCGAGGTTCTGCACGACATTCCGGACGAGGCCGTCGCGACCAGCCTGTCCACGCTCAGGGACCTGAAGGATCGGATCAAGACGCTATCCGATCCGAAAGCCGAGGTCGCGCTCAAATAGCCGAGCCGCAGCGCGGACCGTCTTGATCCCATCTTGAGTTGCGTTGTTCTACTAAAACATCTTGAGTGCGAAAAATGGCGCAGAAGCTTGCCATTGCCGCCGTGCGGCCTGCGCGAGAGCAGGGCGGTCTGCGGCATTCCTCTGCCGCGATCGTCGGCCAGCGCGCCGCGCCGGATCTGTCGCCGACCGCGCGGGTCTCTCGTGCGAAAGCCGCACTCCGACCTATTCTCGCCGTCTTGTCGCGCCCGATGGGAGCTGATTAGAAGCCGATGAGTCCGGCCGCCGTCATGGCGCCGTCGGGCAGGGGCAGGATTCAACCGGAGCGAGGCTGCGTCGCCCGACGATGCGCCGTGCGACGATAGCGAATGGGGAGCTCACGATGGAAGAACTGAATGGAAAGATGCTCGCGTGCCAGATCCTGGTCACCGGCCTGATCGCGCGCGTCGCCAACGAGCAGCGCGATCCCTTGCGCTTCCTGACCGATTTTCGCGATGAGATCAGGGCCGTCGTCAAGGGCGTGCGGATCGCGGGGGTCGATGATTCCGATCGCGTGCGCCAGATCGCGGTGCAGACCGTGGACGAGCTGTTCTCGCTGATGAAGCCGCCGAGCAGCGACGAGCCGGCTGGCTCGTCGAACTGACAAGCGCAGCGATTCGACGGCAGCGCGAGTCAATTCGCGCTGTTTAGAACGATTTCAAGTTCCGCATGTTGTTAGTTGAGCGTTTTAGAATTGTTTTGATCTGGAACTATTCAAGGCCAAATTAGGGCTCCTCAAATTGACCCCCTGAAACGCGCCCGATACCAACGACACATCGTTGCAACGCAAATGATCCGCGTTCGCGATGTGGAATGAAAAAATCTGGGGCGCGTGAAAATAATATGGGACAGGTGAGAGCACCGCGTTCGCTGCGTGGGGTCGCAGCGACGAAGTTCAATGACGGACGAGGAGAGGGGCCCTCCGTCACCAAGGTGTCGGCGGTGGCCGGGCTGATGGCGGTGGCATCGATGTCCTCGGCCGAGGCGCAGCCGGCTTCCGACCTGCCCCCGGTCAACGTCGATGCGCCGATCGCGCGCGCCAAGCCGACGTCCCCCAAGCCGACCGCCGAGCAGGTCCGCGCGCGCAATGCCCTACGCCGCGCGGCGGCCCGTCAGCAGGCGGCGCAGCAGGCCGCGGTGGCGTTCCCGAACGCAGGCGGGCTGTCCGCGCCGGACGCCAACCCCTACGCGGACGCAGCCGAGCCCTACAAGGTCAACCGCGTGCAGGCGTCGGGCAAGTTTCCTGAGCCGCTACTGAATACGCCCAAGACCATCACGGTGATGAGCAAGGAGGTGCTGCAGGACAAGCACATCACGGCGCTCAAGGAGATCGGCCGCTCGACCGCCGGCGTCACGCTCGGATCGGGCGAAGGCGGCAATGCGTTCGGCGACCGCTTCTTCATTCGCGGCTTCGATGCCCGCAACGACGTCTTCATCGACGGCATCCGTGATCCCGCCGTGTCGATCCGCGAGAACTTCTTCACCGAGCAGATCGAGATCCTGCGCGGTCCGGCCTCGTCCTATGCCGGACGCGGCACCGCCGGCGGCGCCATCAACATCGTCACCAAGCAGGCTGGCGATACGAACTTCAAGCGGATGGATACCGAGTTCGGCACCGACCAGCAGAAGCGCGTCACGCTCGACGTGAACCAGGTGATCTCGCCAACCTTCTCGGTGCGCACCGGCGGTCTGTTCCAGGACTCCAACGTCGCGGGGCGCAACTACGTCACCGACGACCGCTGGGGCGCCTTCCTCTCGACCAAGTGGACGCCGATCGACGATCTCAAGATCACGACGAACTATGTCCATACCGATCTGTCGGGTTATCCGGATTTCGGCGTACCCTACTACAAGCAAGGCAACGTCCCCGTGACCTCCGCGGGCATTCCGCGCGGCACCTGGTATGGCTTCCTCAATCGCGACTTCCAGACGGCGCGGCAGGATTTCGGCACTGCCGCAGCCGAGTACAAGGTCAACGAGGCGATCACCCTCAGCAGCAAGTTCCGCGGCGAGCACTCGCTGCTCAACTATATCGGCACCTTGCCGCAGAATCCGAACACGACCAGCCCCAATCCGCTGCTCTGGACCACCACGGCGAGCGCGCAGAGCCGCTATCAGACGGTGGACGTCTGGGCCAACCAGAACGACGCCACGTTCAAGCTCGATACCGGCGGCGTCAAGCATACCGCCGTTCTCGGCACCGAGTTCTCGAACGAGAACATCTCGATCGATCGCTACACCGGCCTCTCGTCCGAACTGTTCGGCGGCGGCTCGACCAGCTCGGGCGCGGTCACCGGCGTCAACGTGTACTCGCCGCAATACACCTACATCCCATTCAGCACCACGCCGTCGCTGGTCGGCAACCCGACGCGCTACGGCGTCAACACCAACAGCGTCTACGTCATGGACACGGCCAACTGGCGGGACACGGTCATCCTGAACGGTGGGGTGCGCTATGACGGCTACACCATGAGTTCGTCGACGAACTCGCCGAAATACCTCAAGATGAACGCGGACCTGGTCAACTACAATGTCGGCCTGGTCTACAAGCCGATGCCGATCGGCAGCATCTACGCGGCCTATGCGACCTCGGCTAATCCGTTCGGCTCCGAGCTCGACGCCACCGGCACCGACTATGGCGGCGTGCCCGCCAACACCGCCGTGCTGCTCGGGCCGGAGCGCAACAAGGCCGCCGAGCTCGGCACCAAATGGGAGCTGGTGGACCGCCATCTGCTGGTCTCAGCCGCACTGTTCCAGACCACCAAGGACAATGCCCGCGAGACCGTCGGCGGCCTGCTCACCTCGGGCGCGGCCTACCGCATCCAGGGCATCGACATCGAGGCGGAAGGCAAGCTCACCGATCGCTGGAGCATCTTCGGCGGCCTGGTGCTGATGCAGTCGAAGGTCACGCGGAGCGGCGTCGCCTCCAACATCGGCCTGCAGCTCGCCAACATCGCGCATCAGTCGTTCAGCATGCTGTCGAAGTACAAGCTCGACAATGGCTGGGAGATCGGCGGCCAGGCGGTCTACCGCTCCAAGGTCTATGGCGGCACCTTCGCGGCGAACACCGGCAACGAGCTGCCGAGCTACTGGCGCTTCGACGCGTTCGTCGAGAAGAAGCTCGACGCGCACTGGACCATGAAGCTCTATGCCCAGAACCTGACCAACAAGCTGTACTACGACACACTGTATCGGAGCGCGGTGCCGTTCGTCGCCGTGGCCCCGGGGCGCGCCTTCTACATCGTCACCACTGCGAAGTTCTGATCATGCTGATCTGCATCCCCGACGTTCTGTCGAAGGACGAGGTGGCCGAGTTCCGCCGCATCATGGATGCGGCGGAGTGGGAGGACGGCCGCTCGACGGCCGGGGCGCAGTCGGCCATGGTCAAGCGCAACGAGCAATTGCCGCCGGACGGCGAGGCGGCGCGGGTGCTCGGCCAGCGCATCATCCAGGCGTTGACGAAGCATCCGCGCTTCCTGTCGGCGGCGATCCCGCTGCAGATCTTTCCGCCCTTGTTCAACCGCTACACAGCCTCGCGCGGCGATCATTTCGGCATCCATGTCGACAACGCCGTGCGCGGCGATCCGCTCACCGGCCTGCGCATCCGCACCGACCTGTCGATGACCTTGTTCCTCGCCGAGCCCGACGAATATGATGGTGGCGAGCTTGTGATCGAGGACACCTACGGCTCGCACGAAGTCAAGTTGCCCGCGGGGCATGCGGTGCTGTATCCGTCATCGAGCCTTCACATGGTCACGCCGGTCATGCGCGGCGCCCGGGTCGCCTCTTTTTTCTGGATGCAGAGCATGGTACGGGATGCCCACGTCCGGAGCATGATCTTCGATCTGGACACGGCGATCCAGAGTCTGGCGGAACGCCTCGGGAGGGACGATCCCGATGCTGTCAAGCTGACCGGCATCTATCACAATCTGATCCGGCAATGGGCCGAGGTCTAATGGGCCGAAATATGATGACATCGTTCCTCGTTAGGTTTGCAATCGTCCTGTCATGTCTGTCTGCTGCTGCGGGGCTACCTGCACATGCGCAGCAGGAGCCCGCCAGGTCCGCGCCGGCGGTCTCGACCGATCTGTCCGCGCCGGGCACGGCACACACGATGGCACCACCGGCATCGGTCCAGGCCGCGCCGACGGCTGCTGCGCCGGCCGGCGCAGAGAGCGGCACCCGAAGCGGCAAGTCGGTTGCCACCGGACTCGACGAGCTGTCGCCACTCGGCATGTTCCTCAAGGCAGACATGGTCGTCAAAGCGGTCATGATCGCGCTGGCGCTGGCTTCGGTCGCGAGCTGGGCGATCTTGATTGCCAAGAGCATCGAGTTTTCCGTGCTGCGCCGGCGGCTCGTCGGCGCGCTGCGCAAGCTCACCGGCGCCAAGTCGCTGGCGGAAGCGCAGCTCGCGCTCGGCCATGGAAGAAACGTTGCGGCGGTACTGCTGCAGGCGGCGATATCGGAGGCCCGGCTGTCGGCAGGGCTGAACAGCGATGAGGGCATCAAGGAGCGCGCGGCCTCGAGCTTCACCGAGATCGTGCGTGCGGAAGCGCGGCGCGTGCGCGTCGGCATGGGCCTGCTCGCCACGGTCGGCGCAATCTCGCCCTTCGTCGGGCTGTTCGGCACCGTCTGGGGCATCATGAACAGCTTCATCGGCATTTCCAAATCGCAGACCACCAACCTCGCAGTGGTCGCGCCGGGCATCGCCGAGGCGCTGCTGGCGACCGCGATCGGGCTTGCCGCCGCGATCCCTGCCGTCATCATCTACAATCACTTTTCGCGCGTGACGAAGGGTTATCTGGAGCTCGTCAACCGCGCATCCGGTGCCGCCGGCCGCCTGCTGTCGCGTGATCTCGACCGCAGCCAGGTCGGCATTCACGTGCGCGCGGCGGAGTAGCAGGCGATGGCCGTTTCGCTCTCCGAAGGCGATCTCGACGACGATTTCGACGAGACCCACGACATCAACGTGACGCCGTTCATCGACGTCATCCTGGTGCTCTTGATCATCTTCATGGTGGCGGCGCCGCTGTCGACCGTCGACCTGCCGATCGACCTGCCGTCCTCCAGCGCCACGCCGCAGAAGAAGCCGGACAAGCCGACCTATGTCTCGATCAAGCCGGACCTGTCGCTGGCGATCGGGGAAAACCTGGTCAAACGCGTCGACCTGGTGCGCGAGCTCGACGCCATGACCGATCAGCCCAAGGACCGGCCGATCTTCCTGCGCGCTGACAAGCTGGTGCCCTATGGCGAGCTGATGGGAGTCCTGGAGCTGCTGCGCGCCGGCGGCTACACCAAGATCAAGCTGGTGGCGCTGGAAGCGCCGCCTGCCGCGGCCGCCCAGGTGCCGCCGGCCCAGCCCGCGCAGCCGTGAGGGGCGCTGGCTAGTGATGAGCGACCTCGACATCGGGCACTCCCCCTCGCGCCGTCTGTGGTTTCTGGCCATCATGGGCGCGCTGATGCTGCATGTCGGCGGCGCCGCACTGGCGCTGACGCATCTGAAGGACGACGAGGACGCCGGCGGCCTCGGCGCGGCGGGCGCTGAGGTCATCGACATCGACATGGGCTCGCCGAGGGTCGAGAACGACGAGGTTCCGGTCGGACAGGACTCGGTGGCGCAGACAGCCGCTCCGCAGATGCAGGAGCAGAAGGCCGAGGTCGAGCAGACCGATCTGCAGAAGGATGTCCCGACCACGACCGAGGAGGCCGACCGCGAGGTCACGACCTCCGACGTGAAGAAGCCGACCGAGGAGCAGAAGGTCGCGACGGTCCAGACACAGGCGTCAGAGGCGCAGGAAGCCTCCGAGGACAGGGCGCGCAAGGCCCTGGACGAGAAGGTTCCTGAAGCCGAGAAGACCAAAGCGCCGAATGCCGGCATCGGCAAGGACGTGCAAAGGCTGACGGCCAATTGGGGTCGCAAGATCAGCGCCTATTTCGAACTGCACAAGAAGTATCCATCCGGAAAGAAGGTTGCAGCCCAGCTCAAGCTGGCGCTCGTGCTCAACCGGCTCGGCCGTGTCGTCTCGGTGGACGTCAGGGAAACGTCCGGCGATCCGGAGTTCGATCAGGCCGCCGTCAGCATGGTCCGCCGTTCGGATCCCGTGCCAAAGCCTCCCGCGGGCCTCACCGACGACGAATTCTCCTTCATCCTGCCGGTCAAGTTCAACCCGCCGAAATGAGGGCGTGGGCTTTGGCCGACCTCACTGCCAATACAGCCTGACTCCGACATAGACCGCGCAGAGCGCGGCGAAGATCAGCGCGACCGGCAGCTTGCGCGGAGCGGTCGTCCCGCTCTGCGCGGCCTTCGGCTTCGGCGGCAACTTGCGGAAGGCGGTGACATTGTCGGTCACCGGCTCGGCGGCGACCGGCTTGACTTCAGGCGGGACGCCGCCACCGCCCATCTCGGCATAATAGGCCTTGTACATCTCGCGGATGGTGGCCTCGGTGGCCTCGTCCTCAGACATGTCGTCAAGGCGGGTCTTGTAGCTTGCCAGGAAGTCCTGCGCCGCCGGCGGCAGGCCGGAGGCGCCGTTCAGTTTGGCGATCATCTTCCAGGTCGCGAAATCGGCACGGGCGCGGGTGTCGGCGCGGCGTGCGATCATCATGTCGGCGGCTTTGACCAAGAGTGCCTCGGGGCTCGTTCGTTACCATCCCTGACGGGTAGATCTAGACGTTACCCGTCAATAACAGAAGCAGCTGCTTCAGAGAATCGGTCGTGGCGCGGAGCAGCCCCGACACAAGATCAAGATTGAGACCGAACTGGGAACCCGCCAGCGGCAGAAGGATCAAGAATCCGATCAAAATCAGCATGCCATAGGGCTCGAGCCGGGCAAAAGGCCGCGCCAGCACCGACGGCAGCAGGCCGACCGCGACCCGGCCGCCGTCCAGCGGCGGTATCGGGAGCATGTTGAACACGGCGAGCAGGATGTTGAACGAGAAGGCATTCAGCAGGTTGTGGGCAACCCACTGCGCGCCCCCGGCCGGCACGAACGGCATGAGGTGAAAGGCCAGGGCGGCCGCAAGCGCAAGCGCGATGTTGGTCGCCGGGCCCGCGAGCGCCACCATCACCATGCCGGCCCGCAGCGGCTGCAGATTGCGAAAATCGACCGGCACCGGCTTGGCGTAGCCGAACAGGAACGGCGAGCCGGACAGCAGCAGCATGCCCGGCAGCAGGATCGTGCCGAACGGATCGATGTGCTTGAGCGGGTTGAAGCTGACGCGACCGAGTCGCAACGCCGTGTCGTCGCCGAACCGCCAGGCGACGAAGGCGTGAGCGGCCTCATGAAAGGTGATGGCGATGATGATCGGCAGGATCCAGACGGAGATGCCGTAGAGGGAGATGTTCAAGGATCGGGGTTCCGGACGCGTTACGGCGTTACATAGGCACGATGGTTCCCCGATGCTACGCGGGATTCTCCGGAAATTGCGGCAGGCCGTCGTTGAGCTGCACCCAATCCATCTTTTCCGAGACCCAGATGTGCTCGGTCGGGGCAAAGGCGTTGCGGTCGTCGAAGCAGGCCAGCGCCACGCCGACCACCGGGCGCGTCTTGCGCCATGAGAACAGCCTGACGCCGCAGCGCGGGCAGAACATGCGGTCGAGCGCGTCGGAGGAGGGGAAGCGCGCGGTTTCGCCGGCGATCGTCAGCGCGTCGTGCGCGAACAGCGCGCGGGCGAAGAACGGCGAGCCCGTCGACCGCTGGCAGTTGCGGCAGTGGCAGACGCGCACGTTGATCGGCTCGCCGGTGCATTGAAAGCGCACCGCGCCGCAGAAGCAGCCGCCGTGGTGGGTCATCAGGCAAGCTCCATGGGTCAGAAATCCGTGTCGTCAGCGAGACGTGTAGGGTGGGCAAAGGCGCGAGGCAGTCATGCCTGTGTTCTCGCAAAATCTCCCGCGCGCGGTGCCCACCGTCCTGATGGGTGAAAGCCGATGGTGCGCACGTCGCCGTCTGCGACGGCGCCTTTGCCCACCCTACACGTACCAAACTAACCAAACTAATAAGTTGCGCGGCCGCCGGAAATGTCGAATACGGCGCCGGTCGAGAACGAGCATTCTTCCGAGGCGAGCCACGACACCAGTGCTGCCAGTTCCTCGACCAGCACGAAGCGGCCCTTCGGGATCTTCGACAGCATGAAATTGATGTGCGCTTCCGTCATCTGGTCGAAGATGGCGGTCTTCGCCGCGGCGGGCGTCACCGCATTGACCGTGATGTTGTGCTGCGCCAGCTCTTTGCCGAGCGACTTGGTCAGCGCGATCAGGCCGGCTTTGGACGCCGAGTAGTGCGCAGCGTTCGGGTTGCCCTCCTTGCCGGCGATCGAGGCGATGTTGACGATGCGGCCATAGCCCTGCTTCAGCATCACCGGCACGATCGCCTTGGCGCAGATGAAGGGACCGTCGAGATTGATGCGCAGCACCTTGCGCCACTCCTCGAGATCGGTCTCCCACACCGTCTTGTTGATGCCGGCGATGCCGGCATTGTTGACCAGGATGTCGATGCCGCCGAACGCGGCCAGCGTCGCGTCACGCGCGCCTTCGACCGCTTTGGTGTCGGTGACGTCGACCTGCAGCGCCAGCACCTCCGAACCGATCGCCTGCGCGGTCTTCTCCGCCAGCGCGATGTCGTGATCCCAGATCGCGACCTTGGCGCCGGAGGCCTTGAAGCGCTCGGTGATGGCGCGGCCAAAGCCCTGCGCGCCGCCGGTGACCACGGCGCAGCGGTTGGTAAGGTCGATGTGGTTCATGATGTTTCCCCGGTCGATCTTTGTTGTCGTCATTCCGGGGCGCGCGCAGCGCGCCCCCGGAATCTCAAGATTCCGGGTTCAGCCCTGCGGGCTGCCCCGGAATGACGGAGCAGAACTACAGCGTCCAGCCGCCGTCGATGGTATGCGCTACGCCGGTCGTGAACGCGCTCTCGTCGCTGGCGAGATAGACCGCGAGATGGGCGATCTCCTCCGCCGTGCCGAGCCGGCCCATCGGCTGGCGCGAGATGAACATCTCCAGCCCGTTCGGGCCGGCCGAGGCCGCGCGTCCCAGCATCGAGGGCGTTTCGATCGTGCCCGGGCAGATGCAGTTGCAGCGGATGCGCTTGCCCACGAAATCGGCGGCGACCGAGCGCGTCAGCGCCGCCACGGCCGCCTTGGTCGCACCGTAGACGTAGCGGTTCGGCGCCGCCTTGAACACGCCCGCGGCGGAGGCGATGTTGACGATGGCGCCGCCGCCCTGATCGAGCATCTTCGGCAGGAAGGCGCGGATGGTGCGATGCATCGACTTGACGTTCAGATCGAACGAGAAATCCCAGTCGTCGTCGGAGCAGTCGAGGATGGTGCCGTTATGCACGAAGCCGGCGGCATTGAGCAGGATCTCGACCTTGCCGACCCGCTCGGCCATCGCGTTCACGGCCGCGGTGTTGCGCACGTCGAGCGTCGCGACCTCGGCAATGCCTTCGCTCTTCAGCGTGTTCAGGCCGTTCTCATCGATGTCGGTGGCGAATACGGTGGCGCCTTGACGCGCGAAGGCAATGGCACAGGCGCGGCCGATGCCGGCAGCGGCGGCAGTGACGAAGGCGCGCTTGCCCTTGAGACGGTCGGACATGGGGTCTCCCTGGAGATGCGATTTGATGTCTTCCGTCATCACGAGCGCAGCGAAGCGATCCAGGGGCCGAACGAGGACTCCGGATTGCTTCGTCGCTTCGCTCCTCGCAATGACAGTGGTTGGCTTTGTGCGTTGTGATTAGTGATTATGCCGCGCCACACCGACGGTGCCGGCGATGTTGTGATAGCGCGTGGCAAGCTCCATGCAGGCGCCGGTGGACTGCTGGCCCACGGTGTTGCGATAGAGCTCCTGCCAAGGCGTCTGATTGGCGGGGTGCGGGAAGCCGCCCTTGGCCTTCAGCTCGGCGCGCCGCTTCGCGAGCTCCTCGTCCGAGATCAGGATGTTGGCCGAGCCCTTGTTGAGGTCGATGCGCACGCGGTCGCCGGTCTTGAGGATTGCGAGCCCGCCATCGGCGGCGGCTTCCGGCGACGCATTGAGGATCGAAGGCGAGCCCGAGGTGCCCGACTGCCGGCCGTCGCCGATGCAGGGCAGAGACAGGATGCCGCGTTTGATCAGCGCCGCCGGCGGCTGCATGTTGACCACCTCGGCGCCGCCGGGATAGCCGATCGGCCCGGCGCCGCGGATGAACAGCACGCAGTGCTCGTCGATCGCAAGCGACGCATCGTCGATGCGGTCGTGATAGTCCTCCGGACCCTCGAACACGATGGCGCGGCCCTCGAACGCGTTGGGGTCCTTCGGGTTGACGAGATAGCGGTCGCGGAATTCCTTGGAGATCACGCTGGTCTTCATGATCGCGGAATCGAACAGGTTGCCGCGCAGCACCAGGAAGCCGGCGTCCTTCACCAGCGGCTTGTCGTAGGACCAGATCACGTCGCCGTCGGGCTTCGGCGCCTCGCGGCAATTCTCACCCATGCTGCGGCCGTTGACGGTGATGACGTCCTCGTGGATGCGCCTGTGGCGCATCAACTCGCCGATCACGGCCGGCACGCCGCCGGCGCGATGGAATTCCTCGCCGAGATAGAAGCCGGCCGGCTGCATGTTGACCAGCAGCGGCACGTCATGGCCGAACTTCTGCCAGTCGTCGATGTCGAGCTCGACGCCGACATGGCGCGCCAGCGCGTTGATGTGGATCGGCGCGTTGGTCGAGCCGCCGATCGCGGAGTTGGCGACGATGCAGTTCTCGAACGCCTTGCGGGTGAGGATGTCAGAAGGCTTGAGGTCCTCCCACACCATGTCGACGATGCGTGTTCCCGTCTCGTAGGCGATCTGGCCGCGCTCGCGATAGGGCGCTGGGATCGCGGCGCAGCCGGGCAGGGACATGCCGAGTGCCTCGGCCAGAGCATTCATCGTCGATGCCGTGCCCATGGTGTTGCAATGGCCAACCGACGGCGCCGAGGAGGCGACGATCTCCATGAACTCCTCATAGCCGATCTCGCCGGCGGCGAGCCGCTCGCGCGACTTCCACACCACGGTGCCGGAGCCAGTGCGCTGACCCTCGTGCCAGCCGTTCAGCATCGGGCCGCCCGACAGCACGATGGCGGGAATGTTCACGGTCGCCGCGGCCATCAGGCAGGCCGGCGTCGTCTTGTCGCAGCCGGTCGTCAGCACCACGCCGTCGAGCGGATAGCCGAACAGGATTTCCACCAGGCCGAGATAAGCGAGGTTGCGGTCGAGCGCGGCCGTCGGGCGCTTGCCGGTCTCCTGGATCGGATGGGTCGGAAATTCCATCGCGATGCCGCCGGCCGCGCGGATGCCCTCGCGGACGCGGTGCGCCAGCTCGATGTGATGGCGGTTGCAGGGCGAGAGATCGTTGCCGGTCTGGGCAATGCCGATGATCGGCTTGCCCGACTGGAGCTCGGCGCGGGTCAGGCCGTAATTCAGATAGCGCTCGAGATAGAGCGCGGTCATGCCCGGATTGTGCGGATCGTTGAACCACGCCTGCGAGCGCAGCTTGCGGCTCTTGTCAGCGCCGTTGCCGGCATGCCCGTTCGACTTCGTCATGTGTTTTCTCCCGCAGTGCAAACGTGGCGAGGCCGGTCCGTCGTCTGCGCGCCATCGGCCCGCTGTCGAAGATCGCCTACGTCTTTCGTTCAAGTCATCGTTGGTTCGAGTGGTTCTAGTTCATGGCTTTTGGTTGCGCTACCATTTTGTTCCGGAAGCGCGCCCCGACGCGGGCTGCGGACTTGCGGCGGCGCGCTGCAAGGTCGAGCTCTGCCGTTCGATCACCTCGAAGCCGAGATCGACGACGCGCTCCGCCACGGGACGGCCTTCGACGGCGTCCATGATCATCGTCGCCGCGCGCCGGCCCATCTCGTAGCGATTGGTGCGCACGCTGGTGAGCGTCGGAACCGCCGCGGCCATGAATTCCATATCATTGAAGCCGACGATCGCGATCTGCTCGGGCACCGCAATGTGCCGGCGCTGGCATTCGAACAGCACGCCGAGCGCGAGATCGTCATTGGCGCAGAACACCGCGTCGAGATCCGGCGCCTTCATCAGCAGATCGGAGAACAGGCTGCCACCCATTGTGGTCGAGGTCGGAACAGGCGCCGTGACGATGAGACGCGGGTCGAACAAACCGGCCTCCTTCATCGCGTTCTGATAGCCCTGCAGCCTGCGCTGCACCCTTGGGTCCATGCGGGCGCCGATGAAGCCGATGCGACGGCAGCCCTGCGCGAGAAGGTGTGAAATGGCTGCAAAACAGGCATCGACATGCGAAAATCCGATCATCATGTCGATCGGGTCGGTGCCGAGCTCCATGATCTGTACGACCGGACAGTCCGCTGCCTGGATGATCGACCGGCTCTCCGCCGTCTGGTCGAGGCCGGTCACGATCAACCCGGCCGGCTTCTGCATCAGGAACAGCCGCAACAGGCGTTCCTCTTGCAGCACGCTGTAGCGGGTGTTGGCGAGCTGGATGCTGTAGCGGCTACCCTCGAACGCGTCATAGATGCCGCGCAGCACGTCGGAGAACACGTTGTTGGTGAGGGACGGTATCAGCACGCCGATCACTTCGGTGCGCTGCGAAGCGAGCGCGCGGGCGGCGAGGTTCGGCACATAGCCGAGCTCCTTGGCGGCACTCTCGATCCGCGTGCGGCGGCCGGCCGAGACCGTGGCGGGATTACGGAAGAAGCGTGACACCGTGATCGGGCTGACGCCCGCCAGTGCCGCAACTTCGGTCAGCCGGACTTTGCCCGGCTCGATGCGTTTCCGTCCCATGCCTCGCTCATAGCATAGGCGGTCTGGTACACAAGCGATATTGACAGCGCTATCACGCGGTTGCTAAGCGAGGCATTGCGGAAGCGAACTGAACTGCGGACAATGTCAGCCGAGCTGGTCCTTGTTTCAGATCCAGTCGGAGCGACCATAGCCAACAACAAGGCCACCAAAAACAAGACTGCACGACCAAGACTACAAAACGACAAGCGGCCTGATCAAACGGCCGAGAACAACGGTCAGAATGCCGCCGGCAAGCAGCCAATGCTGTCGGTCTTTGAGGAGGAAATTGATGTCGTCGGTGCAAATTCGCGACGTGCGCAAATCATTCGGCGGATTCGAGGTGCTGCACGGCGTGACGATTCCGATCGAGGATGGCGAGTTCGTCGTGCTGGTCGGGCCGTCCGGCTGCGGCAAGTCGACGCTGCTGCGCATGCTCGCAGGGCTCGAGAACATCACCGCCGGAACCATCTCGATCGGAGAGCGCGTCGTCAACAACGTGCAGCCGAAAGAGCGCGACATCGCGATGGTGTTCCAGAACTACGCGCTCTATCCGCATATGACGGTCGCCGACAACATGGGCTTCTCGCTGAAGCTGCGCGGCGCACGGCCCGAGGACATCAAGAAGGGCGTCGCGCGCGCCGCCGAGATCCTGGCGCTGACGCCGCTGCTCGACCGCTATCCGCGCCAGCTCTCCGGCGGCCAGCGCCAGCGCGTCGCGATGGGCCGCGCCATCGTGCGCGATCCGCAGGTGTTCCTGTTCGACGAGCCGTTGTCGAACCTCGATGCCAAGCTGCGCGTCGCGATGCGCACCGAGATCAAGGAGCTGCATCAGCGGCTCAAGACCACCACCGTCTACGTCACCCACGACCAGATCGAGGCCATGACGATGGCCGACAAGATCGTCGTGATGCATGATGGCATCGTCGAGCAGATGGGCTCGCCACTCGATCTCTACGACAAGCCGGACAACCAGTTTGTGGCCGGCTTCATCGGCTCGCCGGCGATGAACTTCCTCAACGGCCACCTCAAGTCCAACGGCTCGGTCTATGTCGAGACCGAGAACGGCGCCAGGCTACCGATCCTCACCGCGCCGGCGGCCTCCGACGGCCGCCCCGTCGTCTACGGCGTCAGGCCCGAGCATCTCGAACTCGCCGATGACGGCATCGAGGCCGAAGTGGTCGTGGTCGAGCCGACCGGCTCGGAGACGCAGATCGTCGCCCGCATCGGCACTCAGGACATCATCGCGGTGTTCCGCGATCGCCACGAGGTCAATCCTGGGGCGAAGATCCATTTGCGTCCGCGCGCGTCGGCGGCGCATCTGTTCGACAAGGACAGCGGCCGGAGAATTTGACCAGCCGCACGGCGCGGAACTGACAACAAGCAAAACAAGCAAAATACTCAACGGGAGAAAACTTCAGATGGCTCATTTCCCCACCGATCGACGGTCTCTGCTCAAGGGCGGCGCGACCTTGCTGGCGGCTGCCGCGACCATGTCGGCCGACGACCTGCTCGGCTACGCCAAGGCCTGGGCGCAGACCTCGCCCTTCAAGCCGGAGCCCGGCGCCAAGATCAACATGATGCGCTGGAAGCGCTTCGTCGAGGCCGAGGACGTGGCCTTCATGAAGATCGTCGACGCCTTCCAGAAGGCCAACAACGTCACCATCAACGTCTCCAACGAATCCTATGACGACGTCCAGCCCAAGGCCTCGGTCGCGGCCAATACGGGGCAGGGGCTCGACATGGTGTGGGGCCTCTACACGCTGCCCTTCCTGTTCTCCAACAAGTGCGTCGACATGACCGACGTCGCCGACTACCTCGGCAAGAAGTGCGGCGGCTGGACCGACTCGGGCAAGGCCTATGGCATGCTCGACGGCAAGTGGATCGGCATCCCGGTGGCCGCCACCGGCGGCCTCGTCAACTACCGCATCTCGGCCGCCGAGAAGGCTGGCTTCAAACAGTTCCCGAAAGACCTCGCCGGCCTGTCCGAGTTCTTCAAGGCGATGAACAAGAACGGCACGCCGGGCGGCATGGCGCTCGGCCACGCCTCGGGCGACGCCAATGGCTGGGTGCACTGGGCGCTGTGGGCGCATGGCGGCAATCTGATCGACAAGGACAACAAGGTCGTCATCAACTCGCCTGAGACCGCCAAGGCGCTCGAATACGTCAAGGGCCTGTACGACAATTTCGTGCCGGGCACCGCGTCGTGGAACGACTCGTCCAACAACAAGGCGTTCCTCGCCGGCCAGCTCTACGCGACCGTCAACGGCATCTCGATCTATGTCACCGCCAAGAAGGAGGCGCCGCAGATCGCCGAGGACATGAACCACGCGCATCTGCCGCCCGGCCTCGACGGCAAGACCCGCGAGATGCATTTGGGCTTCCCGATCCTGGTGTTCAACTTCTCCAAGTACCCGCAGACCTGCAAGGCGTTCACCGCCTTCCTGCTGGAGCCGGAGCAGTTCAACCCGTGGATCGAGGCGGCGCAGGGCTATCTGTCGCACTTCCTCAAAGGCTACGACGCCAACCCGATCTGGACGGTCGATCCGAAGAACACGCCGTATCGTGAGGTCGCGGCGACCGCGACCACGCCGGCCGGTCTCGGCAAGCTCGGCGAGGCGGCTGCGGCCGCGATCGCCGACTTCGTCCTGGTCGACATGTTCGCGAACTACTGCACGGGCCGCGAGGACGTGAAGACGGCGATGGCGAGCGCCGAGCGCTCCGCCAAGCGCATCTTCCGCTGAGGCGAGGACGGCCGGCGCGCGAGAGCGCCGGTCGCCATCGTCGGAGGGTGGGCAAGGCGCAACGCGCCGTGCCCACCGTCATTGCGAGCGCAGCGAAGCAATCCCGGGAGGAACGTCGGACTCTGGATTGCTTCGTCGCTTCGCTCCTCGCAATGACGGAGTAACTCTATCCGTCCCGAACGCCGGTGGGCGCGCGTCGCTCACCCCACGGTTCGAAGGGAGCTGCTGGATAAATGAGTACCATTCAGACCTCGTTGCCACGAGGCGCCGCCGTCGGCGAGCCCTCGGCATGGGTGCGCATCAAGACCAACCGCAACGTCATTGCGCTGTGGTTCATGCTGCCCGCGGCGGCCTTCCTGATCCTGTTCCTGGCCTATCCGCTGGGGCTCGGCGTCTGGATGAGCTTCACCGACGAGAAGATCGGCCGCACCGGCGTCTTCGTCGGGGTCGAGAACTACGAATGGTTGTGGGACGACTCGATCTTTTGGCTGTCGGTGTTCAACACGCTGCTCTACACGATCGTGGCGAGCGCCATCAAATTCGCGATCGGCCTGTATCTCGCGCTGCTGCTGAACCGGCACATGCCGTTCAAGGCCATGATCCGCGCCATCGTGTTGATCCCCTTCATCGTGCCGACCGTGCTGTCGGCGATTGCGTTCTGGTGGATCTACGATTCGCAGTTCTCGATCATCTCCTGGTCGCTGATCAAGCTCGGGGTCATCACTCAGAACATCAACTTTCTCGGTGACACCAACTGGGCGCGTGCCTCCGTCATCATCGCCAACATCTGGCGCGGCGTGCCGTTCGTCGCCATCACCTTGCTGGCCGGCCTCCAGACCGTGTCACCCTCGCTCTATGAGGCCGCCACGCTCGACGGCGCCACCAGTTGGCAGCGCTTCCGCTTCATCACCTATCCGCTGCTGACGCCGATCATCGCAGTCGTCATGACCTTCTCTGTGCTGTTCACCTTTACCGACTTCCAGCTGATCTGGGCACTCACCCGTGGCGGCCCCGTCAACGCCACCCACCTGATGGCGACCTTGAGCTATCAGCGCGGCATCATCTCCGGGCGGCTCGGCGAGGGCGCCGCGATCGCGACCGCCATGATCCCGTTCCTGATGGCGGCGATCGCGATCTCCTGGTTCGGCATGCAACGGCGCAAATGGCAGCAAGGATCCGACCAATGACCGACACCACGCTGCACGCCAAGGCACCCACCACGGCCGGCTCCGACGAATCCGAGGGCATGAGCTACCTGGAGTCGCTGCCGCGCCGGCTGATCACGCTGTATCTGCCGCTGTTCATCATCCTCGTGGTGCTGCTGTTCCCGTTCTACTGGATGGGGCTGACGTCGATCAAACCCGACGAGCAACTGATCGACATGGAGAAGTACAATCCGTTCTGGGTGGTGCATCCGACCTTCAAGCACATCTCCAAGCTGCTGTTCGAGACGCAGTATCCGCGCTGGCTCTGGAACACTATGTATGTCGCGGTCGGCGCGACCACGCTGTCGATCTTCGCCTCCGTGCTCGCGGCCTATGCGATCGTTCGGTTGCGCTTCAAGGGCGCCGACACCGTCGGCGTGCTGATCTTCTTCGCCTATCTGGTGCCGCCGTCGATCCTGTTCATCCCGCTGGCCTCGGTGATCCAGGCCTACGGCTTGTTCGACTCGCCGCTGTCCTTGATCCTGGTCTATCCGACGCTTCTCATCCCGTTCTCGACCTGGCTCTTGATGGGCTACTTCAAGACGATCCCGTTCGAGCTCGAGGAATGCGCCCTGATCGACGGCGCCAGCCGCTGGCAGATCCTGGTCAAGATCGTGGTGCCGCTCGCGGTGCCCGGCCTGATCTCGGCCTTCATCTTCTCGTTCACGCTGTGCTGGAACGAGTTCATCTATGCCCTGACCTTCCTGCAGTCGACGCCGAACAAGACGGTGCCGGTCGCGATCGTCAACGAGTTCGTCGACGGCGACATCTACAAATGGGGATCGCTGATGGCCGGCGCCCTGGTCGGCTCGCTGCCGCTGGTGATCCTTTACGCCTTCTTCGTCGAGCACTATGTGTCGGCGATGACCGGCGCGGTGAAGGAGTAGGCGAGATTCGCGTGTTCCGTCATTGCGAGCGCAGCGAAGCAATCCAGAGCTATGGAGAAGACTCTGGGTTGCTTCGTCGCTTCGCTCCTCGCAATGACGACCAGTTTTCGTAGGGTGGGCAAAGCGAAGCGTGCCCACCGTCGTCCGGCATCACCCGGTGCTGCGGTGGGCACGGCGCTATGCGCCTTTGCCCACCCTACATTTTGAAGGAGCACTCCCTTGCATATTCTCGTTCTCGGCGCCGCCGGCATGGTCGGACGCAAGCTGGTCGAGCGGCTCGTTCGCGACGGCCGCCTCGGCGAGGCCGCCATCACCCGCATGACCCTGCAGGACATCGTGGCGCCGGCGAAGCCGGATACGAGCATCGCGGTCGAGACCATCGCCGGCGATTTCGCCGTCGCAGGTTTTGCCGAGAAGCTGGTCGCCGCGCGCCCCGACGTGATCTTCCATCTCGCCGCGATCGTCTCCGGCGAGGCCGAGCTCGATTTCGACAAGGGCTACCGCATCAATCTCGACGGCACGCGGATGCTGTTCGACGCGGTCAGGCTGATCGGCGACGGCTACAAGCCGCGCCTGGTCTTCACCTCCTCGATCGCGGTGTTCGGCGCGCCGTTCCCCGACGCGATCGGCGACGAGTTCGTCAATGCGCCGCTGCTCAGCTACGGCACCCAGAAGGCGATCGGCGAGCTCCTGCTGGCCGATTACAGCCGCCGCGGCTTCTTCGACGGCGTCGGCATCCGTCTGCCGACCATCTGCATCCGCCCCGGCGCGCCCAACAAGGCCGCCTCCGGCTTCTTCTCCAACATCCTGCGCGAGCCCTTGGCCGGCAAGGAGGCCGTGCTGCCGGTGTCCGAGGACGTCCGGCACTGGCACGCGACGCCGCGCTCCGCTGTCGGCTTCCTCCTGCATGCCGCGACCATGGACACCGCGCGGATCGGCCCGCGCCGCAACCTCACCATGCCCGGCCTGTCGGCGACGGTGGGCGAGCAGATTGCCGCGCTCCGGCGCGTCGCTGGTGACAACGTCGCGGCTCGCATCAAGCGGGTTCCCGATCCCTTCATCATCGGCATCGTCGACGGCTGGCCGCGGAATTTCGAGGCCAAGCGGGCCCGCGAGCTCGGTTTCACCACCGAGGAAAAGACCTTCGACGACATCATCCGGATTCACATCGAGGACGAACTCGGTGGTAAGTTCGTGGCCTGAGAACGCCACCAGCCTCTGGACTCAAATGGCGCGAAGCGCCATTTGAGCAGGGAGATAGTCGGGAGAGAGATCATGACCGCCAGCATTGTCGGATGGGCGCATACGCCGTTCGGAAAGTTCGACGCCGAGACCGTTGAGAGCCTCGTCGTCAAGGTCGCCAACGAGGCGATCGCAGATGCCGGCATCTCGGCCGGTGACGTCGACGAGATCGTGCTCGGCCATTTCAACGCCGGCTTCTCGCCGCAGGACTTCACCGCCTCGCTGGTGCTGCAGGCCGACCCCGCGCTGCGCTTCAAGCCGGCGACCCGGGTCGAGAACGCCTGCGCCACCGGCTCTGCCGCCGTCCACCAGGGCATCCGCGCCATCGCCGCCGGCGCCGCCAAGATCGTGCTCGTCGTCGGCGTCGAGCAGATGACGCGCACGCCGGGACCTGAGATCGGTAAGAACCTGCTCAAGGCGTCCTACCTACCCGAAGACGGCGACACCGTCGGCGGCTTCGCCGGCGTGTTCGGCAAGATCGCGCAGGGCTATTTCCAGAAATACGGCGACCAGTCCGACGCGCTGGCGCTGATCGCGGCCAAGAACCACAAGAACGGCGTCGCCAACCCCTATGCCCAGATGCGCAAGGATTTCGGCTTCGAGTTCTGCCGCTCCGAGAGCGAGAAGAACCCCTATGTTGCCGGTCCGCTGAAGCGCACCGATTGCTCGCTGGTCTCCGACGGCGCCGCCGCGCTGGTGCTGGCCGACAGCGAGACCGCGAAGTCGTTCGCCAAGGCGGTCAACGTCCGCGCCACCGCGCACGCGCAGGACTTCCTGCCGATGAGCAAGCGCGACATCCTTGCCTTCGAAGGCTGCACGGTGGCCTGGCAGCGCGCGCTGGAGAAGGCCGGCGTCACCTTGTCCGATCTCTCCTTCGTCGAGACCCATGACTGCTTCACCGTCGCCGAGCTGATCGAGTACGAAGCGATGGGCCTGACGCCGCGCGGGCAGGGCGCCCGCGCCATCAAGGAAGGCTGGACGCTCAAGGACGGCAAGCTGCCGGTCAACCCGTCCGGCGGCCTCAAGGCCAAGGGCCACCCGATCGGCGCCACCGGCGTCTCCATGCACGTGATGACCGCCATGCAGCTCACCGGCACGGCGCCCGAGGGCATGCAGCTGCCCAACGCCAAGCTCGGCGGCATCTTCAACATGGGCGGCGCCGCGGTCGCGAACTACGTGTCGATCCTGGAGCCGGCGAAGTAGGTCGCCGTTTCGGCAGAGCTCCATCCTCCGTCATTGCGAGCGAAAGCGAAGCAATCCAGGGCTGCGCCCGCTACTCTGGATTGCTTCGTCGCGGAGCCTGCTCTCGGGCTCGCCCAAGGCGAGACCCGGGGGCTCCTCGCAATGACGGTGGCCTAAGAGAGCCCGCCGTTGAGCGGGAGATTCGACATTCGCTGGTCGGGCCGCCCATCATGATCATTTCCACCGAACGCCTGTTTCTGCGCGAATGGCGCGACGAGGACCGGGCGCCGTTCGCGACGATGTCGGCCGATCCGGAGGTGATGGCATTCCTGCGCGCGCTGCCGACGCGGCAGGCGTGCGATCAGTGGATCGACGCTCAGATCGCGCATCATGCCGCCCACGGCTTCGGCTTCTGGGTCGTCGAGGGCCGGAGGTCGGGCGCATTCCTCGGCACGGTCGGGCTGTTCCGCGTCGGCTTCGACGCGCCGTTCACGCCGGCGGTCGAGATCGGCTGGCGGCTCGCGCGCGAAGCCTGGGGGCAGGGTGTTGCGACAGAAGCGGCGCGTGCGGCGCTCGACTTCGGCTTCAACACGCTCGGGCTCGACGAGATCATCGCCTACGCAGCGCCGGCCAATCAGGCGTCGCAGAACGTCATGCGCAAGCTCGGCATGGCCAGGGATGCGGCGTCGGATTTCGACCATCCTCGCGTCGCGGCCGACAGCCCGCTTCGGCGGCAGGTCATGTACCGACTCTCACGCGACGCATGGGCTTCGGACGCGATGCCGTAGGGTGGGCAAAGCGGCCGCCGAAGGCGGCAGCGTGCCCACCGTCGGGCGGCATGCGCATCGGCAAGATGGTGGGCACGGCGCCATTGCGAGTGTTCTTGAGGAGAGAGCGCGGCAGCGCCTTTGCCCACCCTACGGCTTCCACACCTTCTCCTCGCTGAACCCCAGCGCGCTGAAATCTCCGGTCCGCAAGCCCCATCATCCGCCGGAAAGAACTCATCCAGCTGCGGCGGCTTGACGGATGTCGCCGACAGCATCGCATGCGCCTGGCCGCGGTGATGGATGTCATGCTGGAACAGATGCAGCAGCAGCCGGTCGCAGCGCTCGTTCTGCACCCGCGTCTCGCGGTTGATGCGCACGGTGTCGTCGAGCCGCTCCGGCGTCAGCGTCTCGCAGAAGCTGATCAGCCGGCGGTCCATCGCGCTCTGCGCCTTGACGAGGTCTGACAGCCGCGGGAACGGCACCTGGTTCTGCCACGCCATCGGGCCGAGCCAGCCGCCCTCCAGCGCATCGATGTAGAACAGGTCGATGATGTAGATGTGGTTGAGCGTCTTCTGCAGGCTCGGAAAGAAGCCCGCGCGTTCCGCGGCGAAGTCCTCGGCGCTGAGCTGGCCGCAGGCCGTCAGCAGGCGGTGGTTGGCCCAGGCATTGTTGTAGGCGAAGGCGCGAAAGGTCTGGACGAGATCGGCGGGCATCGTGTCGAGCGTCCCCATGCTGGCTCCGCACTGATCATAGGGACCTGCGTGCGGCATTGACCATGGCTTTTGCGCAGGTCCCTTCAGCGTCCCCACAAGATGTTCCTCCGGAACTCTGCCTCACTTGGTCGCGGTGAATCGGCCTGCGTCCTGTGCAAGAAGTTCGGATGCCGCATGACACACCTCTCATCGCGACCATCGTCGCCGGCCTCGGTCTTGCCTTCGTGTTCGGAGCCCTGGCGCAGAGGTTCCGCTGTCCGCCGCTGGTCGGCTATCTCCTCGCCGGCGTCGCCGTAGGTCCCTTCACGCCCGGCTTCGTCGCCGATCAGGCGCTGGCGACCGAGCTCGCCGAGCTCGGCATCATCCTGCTGATGTTCGGCGTCGGCCTGCATTTCTCGCTCAAGGACCTGATGTCGGTCCGCGCCATCGCCGTGCCCGGCGCGATCGTGCAGATTGCCGCCGCGACCCTGATGGGCATGGCGCTGGGCTGGATGATGGGCTGGTCGATCGGCGCGGGCCTCGTGTTCGGTCTCGCGCTGTCGGTGGCCAGCACCGTGGTGCTGCTGCGCGCGATGCAGGAGCGCCGGCTGATGGACACCGAGCGCGGCCGGATCGCCGTCGGCTGGCTGATCGTGGAAGACCTCGCGATGGTCCTGGCGCTGGTGCTGATCCCGGCCTTCGCCAGCCTGTACAACGGCAATGGCGATGCGCTCGCGGCCCGGTTCGGGCTCGGTCTTCCCGGCGTGCTGCTGCTGACCTTCGTCAAGATCGGCGTGTTCATGGCGCTGATGCTGGTGGTCGGGCGCCGGCTGATCCCGTGGATCCTGCACTACATCGCCCACACCGGTTCGCGCGAGCTGTTCCGCCTGGCGGTGCTGGCGATCGCGCTCGGTGTGGCCTTCGGCTCGACCAAGCTGTTCGGCGTGTCGCTCGCGCTCGGCGCCTTCTTCGCCGGCATGATGCTGGGCGAGTCGCCGCTGAGCCAGCGCGCCGCGCAGGAATCGCTGCCGCTGCGCGATGCCTTCGCGGTGCTGTTCTTCGTCTCCGCCGGCATGCTGTTCGATCCGGGAAGCGTCATCCGCGAGCCCTGGCCGCTGCTCGCCACCTTGTTCATCATCCTGTTCGGCAAGTCGGTTGCCGCGTTCCTGATCGTGATCGCATTCCGCCATCCCGCGTCGACGGCGCTGACGATCTCCGCGAGCCTCGCCCAGATCGGCGAGTTCTCCTTCATTCTCGCCGAGATCGGCGGCGCCTCGAACCTGCTGCCGAAAGCGGGCCGCGACCTGATCCTGGCCGGCGCCATCATCTCGATCATGCTCAATCCGCTGATGTTCGCCGCGCTCGACTGGCTGCTGCCGCGGCTGGAGCGGCGCCGCGCCGATGCCTCCGCGCCGGCCGCAACGCCGCCGGCCGAGATCCCGGTGACGCAACTGACCGAGCACACGATCATCGTCGGCTATGGCCGCGTCGGACGCCTCGTCGGCGAGGCGCTGCAGCAGCGCGGGCATCCGTTCCTTGTGGTGGAAACGTCGGAGGACGTCCTCGAGCAATTGAAGAGCGATGGCGTCGAGACCATCACGGGCAACGCCGCGCGCAGCAACGTGCTGCGGGCGACAAACCCAACGGCTGCGCATGCGCTGGTCATTGCCATCCCCGAGGCGTTCGAGGCCGGCCAGATCGTCGAGCAGGCCCGCGCCGTCAACCCCGCTCTGCACATCGTTGCGCGAGCGCATTCCGATGCCGAGGTCGATCATCTCAAGTCGCTGGGCGCCGACAAGGTCATCATGGGCGAGCGCGAGATCGCGCGCGGCATGATCGAGGAATTGGATACGAGGCCACCCGACGCCGCCCCCGAGCTGGCGCCGGAGCGGACGGCGGAGGGGGTGCAGGTCCAGGCGTAGAACGCGCAGCCCGGGTGAGCGAAGCGATACCCGGGTTCATTCGCACAGCTCGTGTGACCCCGGATATCGCTTCGCTCATCCGGGCTACGGGCCTGTGGCTGCGTCGAGCGGCGAATTTCGCTTGTGCCTTCAGGCTGATTTGCCCTGTCCAGTCCCCGCGCGAAAAAGATTCTTGTTTCGCTTTTCCAGAAAATATGCTTCACTCCCGCCATCCTGCTTCGCCACGAGGGGCGCTTCGCGATCGTCACGAACGTTGAGGCAGGGAGGCGGTGGCCGCGACGTGTCGCAGCGTAGCTTGTCTGCGCGGACGAACGGCATGGCGCGGACGTGAAGTCGCGTGGTCCCGGCATCCCGATGCTGATGCCAAGCCTAAGGGGCATGATGATCCCAACGGCGACGGTGGCCAAAAGCCGGTGCACCGAGGAGATCGCGAAGTAAGCGTGAAAACCATCGCGCAGGGAAGGCCGGGTCGGTCCGGCTGAACCTGTGGTTCTCTCCCCGTGCTTTCTTTCGCACGGGGGCCACGGGTGCCAGTCGGCACCCGGCCTTCCCTGCGCCCTCTGTTTCGAAGGGGGCGGCTTCGATCAGCACAGCTCGGACAGATCCTGTCGCGAGGCCCCTGATGCTCGCGTGGTTGCTGGAAGCAGACCTTGCCTTACTCCGGCATCATCTCGCCGGAGCCGCCGAACTCGGCCGGGAAATCCTTCAGCTTCGGCAGGCCGTCCCTGATGGGCAGCACCGTTTCCGCGTAGTTGACGTGCACGCCGGGCGTGAACTTCAGCGTCGGAATCGTCGCGGCATAGACGTCGATCATGCCGAGCGGCGGGTGGTCGGTCATCAGATGTCCGCCACACTTGGTGCAGTACTTGCGGTAGCTCATGTCGGTCTTGTGGTAGGTGCCGATCGCATCGGCGCCCTTTGTCACCCGCACGCTCTGTGGCTTCCACAGGGTGAAGGCGTTGACCGGGCCGGCCGACCAGGACCGGCACGACGAACAATGGCAATAGCCCATTGCCTCCGGCTCGCCGTCGGCCTCGATCTCGACCGTGCCGCAGAAGCATTTGCCCTGATAGAGCGTCATGAGAGCGTTCTCCCTCGTGTGTGTTCTGGATGTTGGACCGGCATGCTGACACACCTGAACGTTGAAATGGAATCCTAGAATGCAGCTCGCTGCAGGGAACATCTGGTGCAGCGCAGCGGTCCTCGTCCGTGATCCGCGACACGGAATGTTGCGGCGGGGGATCAGACGCATGGCCCCATACCCGCAGGCCCGCTTGCTAGGGAACATCAGGTGCCGTTAGCTCTGGCGACAACAAGGATCGAGGGAGCCGACGCCACGATGGGACCGCTTGCGGGCATCAAGGTCATCGACATGACCACCGTGCTGATGGGGCCGTATGCCGCCCAGACGCTCGGCGACTACGGCGCCGACGTCATCAAGGTGGAATCGCCGGAAGGAGACGTCACCCGCAAGATCGGCCCGTGGCATCATCCGGGCATGGGGCCGGTCTATCTCAATACCAACCGCAGCAAGCGCGTGATCTGCCTCGACCTCAAGAAGCCCAGGGGACGCGAGGCCGCGCTGCGGCTCATCAAGGACGCCGACGTGCTGCTCTACAACATCCGGCCGCAGGCGATGGCGCGGCTGAACCTCGGCTATGATGTGGTCTCCGCGCTCAATCCGCGGCTGGTCTATGCCGGCGTGTTCGGCTTCGGCCAGGACGGTCCCTATGCGGCCAAGCCCGCCTATGACGACCTGATCCAGGGTGGGGCGGCGCTGTCGCACCTGATGGCGGTCGCCGGTGACGGCACCCCGCGCTATGTGCCCAATGCGCTGGTCGACCGCATCGTCGGCCTGACCGCGGTCGGCGCCATCTGCGCCAGCCTCGTGCATCGCGACCGCACCGGGCGCGGCCAGCGCCTCGACGTGCCGATGTTCGAGACCATGTCGGCCTTCATCATGGGCGATCACATGGGCGGGCTGACCTACGAGCCGCCGCTCGACAAGGGCGGCTATGCGCGGCATCTGTCGCCCGACCGCAGGCCCTACAAGACCGCCGACGGCCATATCTGCGTGATCGTCTACAACGACAAGCAATGGGACGCGTTCTTCACGGCGTCCGGCCGCACCGACCTGCGCGCGGATGACAGGTTCAACAGCTTTGCCCGGCGTGCCGCCAACATCGATTTCGTCTATGCCGAGCTCGCGCGCATCTTTCAGACGCGCACCACGGCCGAATGGACCGATCTGCTGGATGCGGCCGATGTGCCGGTCATGCCGATGCACGACCTCGAAAGCCTGCTGAACGATCCGCACCTCGTGGCGACCGATTTCTTTCCCCTGGTCGAACATCCGACCGAAGGTCCGATCCGCAGCACCCGCGTTTCCGCGACCTGGTCCGAGACCAAGGCCGAGCCGCAGCGTCTGGCGGCGCGGCCGAACGAGCATGGCGCTGATATCCTGCACGAGCTTGGATTTTCGGACGAGGAGATCGCCGCGATGATCCGCGACGGCGTGACCACGCCGGCGCCTGCCAGGGAGTGAGACGATGGATTTCGCGCTCTCCGCCAACCAGGAATCGATCCGCGACGCGGTCGCAAAAATTTGTGCGCGTTTCGACGATGCGTACTGGCTGAAGAAGGACAAGGAGGGCGGGTTTCCCGCCGACTTCCACAAGGCCTTGGCGGAGGCTGGCTGGCTCGGCATCTGCATCCCCGAGGCGTATGGCGGCTCCGGCCTCGGCATTCTCGATGCTGCGATCATGATGCGCACCATCGCCGAATCCGGCGCCGGCATGTCCGGTGCCTCGGCGATCCACATGAACGTGTTCGGGCTCAATCCGGTCGTCGTGTTCGGAACTAAAGAGCAGTGCGCGCGGATGTTGCCGGGCATCGTCGATGGCAGCGAGAAGGCCTGCTTCGCGGTGACCGAGCCCAACACCGGACTCAACACCACCCAGCTCAAGACCCGCGCCGTGCGCAAGGGCGACCGCTACATCGTCAACGGCCAGAAGGTGTGGATCTCGACCGCGCAGGTCGCCGAGAAGATCCTGCTGCTGGCGCGAACGACGCCCTTGGAGGAGGTGCAGCGCCCGACCCATGGGCTCAGCCTGTTCTACACGGATTTCGATCGCAGCCGGATCAAGGTGCACGAGATCGAGAAGATGGGCCGCAAGCCGGTCGACTCCAACGAGCTGTTCTTCGAGGATGTCGAGATCCCGGTCGAGGACCGCCTGGGCGAGGAGGGGCGGGGCTTCGACTACATTCTGCATGGGATGAACCCCGAGCGCATCCTGATTGCCGCCGAAGCCGTCGGGCTCGGTCATCTCGCGCTGTCACGTGCGAGCGCCTATGCGCGGACGCGCAACGTGTTCAATCGCCCGATCGGTCAGAACCAGGGCATCCAGCATCCCCTGGCGAAGAACTGGATGGAGCTGGAGGCCGCCTGGCTGATGGTGCTGCAGGCCGGCTGGCAATACGACCAGGGCATGGCGTGCGGCCCGGCCGCCAACGCCGCGAAATATCTCGCCGCAGAGGCCGGCTTCCACGCCTGCGAGCAGGCGGTGATGACCCATGGCGGCTTCGGTTACGCGCGCGAGTATCACGTCGAGCGTTACCTGCGCGAATCCCTGATCCCCCGCATCGCGCCGATCAGCCCGCAACTGATTTTGTCCTTCATCGCCGAGAAGGTCCTCGGCCTGCCGAAATCGTATTGAGATGTCGTAGTGGGACGAGCCTGTATTGAGATGATGAACCATTCAGCTGTCAGGGACGAACGCTGCCTGCATTCCCTCCCCCCTTGTGGGGGAGGGGCAGGGAGGGGGGTACCCAGCAAAGATTCGTTGTGTGGCCATCCCCGACGCCTCCCCGCAAGGGAAGGGGAGCGCAGCAGTGCTCGCGGCCTCGTATTCGGTCAACAGCGAATGCTGTTTGCCTCACTCCGTCATTCCGGGGCGCGACGAAGTCGCGAACCCGGAATCTCGAGATTGTTTTGCGCATTCGTTTCTCAGCTCGAGATTCCGGGTTCATCGCTGCGCGATGCCCCGGAATGACGGCAGAGGGCATGGCGCGATGACCTATATCACCGGCACTGGCCTGACATCCTTCGGCCGGCACGACGGCCGCTCCTCGCTCGACCTGATGAGCATGGCGGCGCAACTGGCGCTCGATGATGCCGGGCTAAGGCGGCGCGACATCGACGGCATCCTGTGTGGCTATTCCACGGTGTCGCCGCACATCATGCTCGCGACCGTGTTCGCCGAGCATTTCGGCCTCACGCCGTCCTATGCTCACGCCGTCCAGGTCGGCGGCGCCACCGGGCTCGCGATGGCGATGCTGGCGCATCACCTGGTCGAGGCCGGCGTGGTCAAGCACATGCTCGTGGTCGCCGGCGAGAACCGCCTGACCGGGCAGAGCCGCGACGCCTCGATCCAGGCGCTGGCGCAGGTCGGCCATCCCGACTACGAGTTGCCGCTGGGGCCGACGATCCCCGCCTATTACGGCCTCGTTGCGTCGCGCTACATGCACGACCACGGCGTCACCGAGGAGGACCTCGCCGAATTCGCGGTGCTGATGCGCACGCATGCGCTGGATCATCCCGGCGCGCAGTTCCAAGAGCCGATCACGGTGGCCGACGTCATGGCATCGAAGCCGGTGGCGCGGCCGCTGAAGCTGCTCGACTGCTGTCCGGTCTCCGACGGCGGCGCCGCCATCATCATCAGCCGCGAGCCGACCGGAGCGACGGCGGTGCGCGTGCGCGGCTGCGCCCAGGCGCACACGCATCAGCACGTCACGGCGGCGCCGGCCCTGAGCGAGCTCGGTGCCGAGATTGCGATCGCGAAGGCGAAGGCAGCAGCGGGTGTGGACATCAAAGACGTCGACTACGCCGCCGTCTATGACAGTTTCACCATCACGCTCTGCATGCTGCTCGAGGATCTCGGCCTCGCCGGCCGCGGCGAGGCGGCGGCGCGGGTCAGGGCCGGTCATTTCAGCCGCGACGGCGCCGTGCCGCTCAACACCCATGGCGGGCTGCTCAGCTACGGTCATTGTGGCGTCGGCGGGGCCATGGCGCATCTGAGCGAAGCGCATCTGCAGATGACGGGGCGCGCCGGACCTCGCCAAGTCCGCGAAGCAGCGCTGGCGCTGCTGCACGGCGATGGCGGCGTGCTGTCCTCGCATGTCAGCATGTTCTGGGAGCGGGTGCGATGAGCGAATCGGCCGACTGGACCAGGGGCACTGCAGCGATTCGCTTTCAGCGCTGTGCGTGCTGTGCCCACCTGCAGTATTTCCGCCGCGACTTCTGCGCGGCCTGCGGCTCGCTTGCGCTCACCGATCACGCGGCGACGGGCGAAGGCACCATCTATGCGGCATCATTGGTCTGCCGGGCCGCGACTCCAGAGACGCGCGCGCATGTGCCCTACAACATCGTGCTGGTGGATATGCGCGAGGGCTTTCGCATGATGGCCCATGGCGACCACGAACTTGCGATCGGCGATCTCGTCACGGCCCGCTTCGTCACCTTCGCCGGCGGCATCGTGCCGTACTTCGGGAAAGTCAAATGAAGATGGGGAACAGAACGACGTCTGAAAAGGTCGACCGCAGGCGGCCGAGGCGGGACGATACGCAACACACATTCGTCCCGACCCGGATCGCCGCGCGATTGACGCAAAACTGTTACGCTACGCTCACCAACTCAAACGCAACTCTACTCGGTCGTTCGCGTGAGCAATCAAGCTCACATTCCTACCTACGGGCGATGAAGAAACTGCGACGCAGAACCTCCAGACAGCCCTTCATCGCCCGTAGAACAGGACGCTGGCGATGACGATCATGGACGTCACCGCCAGCATATGCGCGAGTGCCTCCGACGTTGCCCTCTTAGTGGCTTCCTTCATGCCGTTTCCTCCCTGGACACTGGACTGGACACGACTCTCCGTGGCGCAAATACACACGCTACGTCGGCTGGAATTTTACTCGGAACACCCCACTTCGACGTTCGCTTCGCGAGTCCCCACTCGGCGTTCATCGACGGTTCAGAACATCGTCGGGTAATGCGGCGTGAATTGGGCTCGCTTATGGTTGTCCTGCGACCGAGTCCCGGTAACGTTTAGGCGAGCCCGTACAAATACGAGTGATGCGAATTATCGACCGAAAGCCGTTAGTTGCTGTGGATTGCAACCTTGAGTAATTGTTTGCTTCGACCGCGTGCGACACTTCGATGACGGACTTCGACGCACTGAGATCAGTCTGCCGCGAGCAAATTGAGCCGCGCATTGGCGACAGTCAGACGCTCGGCCAACAGCTGCGCCAGATTGCGCATGATCCGCTCGCCGGCTTTCGGATGTCGCACGCGTAAACGTTCGAAATCCACCAGCGAGATCTCGAAAGCGGTGGCCGAGAAATCCGCGACGACGTCGGCGGAGCGCACGGGCTCCAGCAGTGCCATCTCGCCGAAGCATTGCCCTGCCGTCAGCGTCGCGAGCCGGATGCCGTCGGGCAGGGTGACGTGGACGACGCCGGAGCGCAGGAAGAACAACGAGGCCGCAGCATCGCCGGCCGCGAGGATGCGTTCGCCCTGCTGATAGTGCCGGATGATCGCCAGTGCCGCGAGCTCATGGCGCTCGTCCGCGGAGAGCCCCGCGAGCAGCGGCTGCTCGGCGAGCTCGGTGGTTTCGAGGAAATCGATGGCGCCGCCATAGCGATAGACGATCTGGTCCTCGGCCCATTCGATCGCGGTGTCGAGCAGGTAGAAGTCGCGCACGTTCTTGCTGTCGCCGGTACGGGCCGCGATCTCCTGCCATTCCGGCGAGCTGCGGCGGATGCCCGACAGCACGACGGTGACGTGGAAGTCGGCGAGCTCGTGAAACAGCTCGGAGAGCAGGCGCAGGCCTGCTTGTGTCATCGCGGTGACGCGGTGGAGGTCGACGATGACGAATTGCGGTCGCGTGCTCGCCGCGAGCTGGCGCGAGACGTAGTCGACGCTGGAAAGGGACAGCGTGCCGACCAGCTCGAGCACGCGCACCGCGTCGGGATGGGCGGTGAGGATGTTGCGCTCCTGAGCGCGGCGGCTGCGTCGCGACGGGTTGGCGCCGATGTCGTAGTCGGCGATGATCGTGGTGCGCGCATCGTCGGAACGGTTCAGCATGTGCAGGCCGTAATGCGCCGACAGCGCCTCGCAGACCTTGATGCCGCGCACGCTGTTGCCGTGACCGTCGAGCCTGGGCGAATAGCTGCCGAGCCCGAGCCGTGCCGGCAGGCTTGCCAGGATGCCGCCGCCGACGCCGCTCTTGGCGGGTATGCCGACGCGGTAGATCCACTCGCCGGCGAAGTCATACATGCCCGACGAGGTCATCACCGACAGCGTGCGCGACACGGCATAGGGCGTCACCACCTGCTCGCCGGTGACCGGATTGACGCCACGATTGGCGAGCGTGGCCGCCATGATCGCGCAGTCGCGCGCCGTGACGAGCACGGCGCATTGCCTGAAGTAGACCGCGAGCACGTCGTCGACAGGCTCCCTGATGACCTCCGACGTCCGCAGCAGGTAGGCGATCGCGCGGTTGCGATCGCCGGTGGCGGCTTCCGACGCGAACACCGCGTCGTCGACATCGAGCTTGCGGCCGGCGAAGCGGCCGAGCGCATCGCGGATGGTCTCGAAGGCGTCGTCGTGCCGTGCCCTGCGGATCAGGCCGCTGCAGGCGATCGCGCCGGCATTGACCATCGGATTGAACGGGTGGTTCTCCGCATTGAGCCGGATCGAATTGAAGGGATCGCCCGACGGCTCGACGCCGATCACGCGCTCGACCTCGTCGGAGCCGAGCGTATCGAGCGCGAGCGCGAACACGAACGGCTTCGACATCGATTGGATCGTGAAGGGCACGCGGCTGTCGCCGACCTCGTAGACGTGGCCGTCCAATGTGGCGAGGCCGATGCCGAAATGCGCCGGGTCGGCCTTGCCGAGCTCGGGGATGTAGTTCGCGACGGCGCCGTCATGATCGGGCCAGAAGTCGGCATGGCAGGCCGACAGGAAGCGCTGCAGAGGCGGCATCGCGGCCGTCGCCCAATGCTGCGGATGTCGGATCGGCCTCGGGTGGGTGGTCATGGGAAGCTCGGCGGGAAGAAGGTCTCGCGCCGGTTATGTCGCAGCCGCGACGGCGCAGCCAGCCCACACTTGTCGCAACGCTGGTCAAATGTTGCCGTTGCTCACCGATTGAGCGGGTTTGCGGGCGCGATGACCGCTCCGTGTTGCCATGCGCGGGGGCGATGCCGATCGAAAGCCAGCGCTGCGGTACCGCGCTTTGGAACCGGCGACGGTCGTCACGCCCGCATACCGCTGGCCGTTGTCTAAGGATGCCGAGTCTTGTGCCAACACGCTGAAGAACGGCGGCTTTTAGAGACGGTCTACTGTTGTGACGGCAAAACGGCTGGGTTAGCTTGTTCAATAAGCGGAATATCATTCCGCATGACGGAATTGGTGGGAAACGCATGGGACGACGGTCTGAGCGATTGAGCAGGAGCAGCATGCTGCCCGGAGATCTCGCCGGTGAGGGCGAGGTCATTCAAGTGGTGTCGCGGGCGTTCGACGTGCTTCGCTGTTTCGAGGGGCACGAGGCGCGGCTCGGCAATCTCGAAATCTCCAACCGCTGCGGCCTGCCGCGGTCGACGGTGTCGCGGCTGACGCACACGCTGACGCGCATGGGCCAGCTGGTCTACCTGCCGCGCGATCAAAAATACCGCATCGGCCCGAGCGCCGTGGCGATGAGCACGTCGATGACCAGAGGCTTGCAGTTGCGCAATCTGATCCGGCAGCGGCTGCAGGACGTCGCCGAGCAGTTGCCCGGCACCGTCGGCTTCGTCATTCCCGACCGCTTCCACCTCGTCTATCTCGAGTTCGGCCGCGCCGCGAATGCGCTCGGCCTGCATGAGACCACGGGCAGCCGCATCTCGATGGCCTCGACCGCGGCCGGTCATGCCTATGTCGCCGCGCTCGAGCCGGAGGTCGGCGACGCCTTGCTGGCCGAGATGGAGCGCGAGATGCCGGACGCGGCCAAGCTGCTGCGGCCACGCCTCGAGCACAACAGACAGTTTCTCAAGGAGCATGGCTACGTCGTGGCCTGCGGCCTGTGGAGTCCGCACATCAATGGCGTCGCGCTGCCGCTGTGGTCGCCGCAATACCAGACTTATGTCGTGCTCACGATCGGCCTGTTGTCGGCGATGTACGACGAGCAGCGGCTGCACGACGAGGTCGCCCAGCCGATGCGCGAGCTCGGCCGCAGCATCGCCGCGCTGCTGCAGGGCGCGGAAGCCGACGTCTTCAACAGCCGGATGGACAGAAAGCCGCTCCAGGTGAACGCGAAGACCAACCATAAGAACAAGACCATCACCGGGGCAGGGGGAACGAATGAGTTGGCAGCCGGAGCTCGAGGAACTGGCCCGGCGCGAGGCCTTCGCGCGGGAGATGGGCGGGCCTGACAAGGTCAAGCGTCAGCACGACCAGGGCCGCCTCACCGTTCGCGAGCGCATCGACGGCGTCGTCGATCCCGGCAGCTTCCACGAGATCGGCGCGGTCTCAGGGATCGGCGAGTATGACGAGCAGGGCGAGCTCACGCATGTGACGCCCGCCAATTGCGTGTTCGGGCGCGGCCGCATCGACGGCCGCACCGTCGTCGTGGTCGGGGATGACTTCACCGTGCGCGGCGGCTCGGCCGACGCATCGATCGCCGCCAAGCCGCTGATGGCGGAAGAGATGGCGCACGACTTCCGTCTGCCCATCATCCGCATCATCGAGGGCTCCGGCGGCGGCGGCTCGGTCAAGACGATCGAGACCAAGGGCGCGGCCAACCTGCCCGGCGGCATCGGCGGCAATCGCTGGTACCGCTACACGACCGAGAACATGTCGCTGGTGCCCGTGGTCGCGCTCGGCCTCGGCTCGGTCGCAGGGCTAGGTGCGGCGCGGCTCGCGGCGAGCCACTACTCGGTGATGACCAAGCAGTCGGCGATGTTCGTCGCCGGCCCGCCGGTCGTGAAGCGGCTGGGGCAGGACCTCGGCAAGATGGAGCTCGGTGGCGCCGACATCCAGACCCGCGCCGGCGGCGTCGATCATGCGGTGGACACCGAGGCGGAGGCGTTCGCCTGCGCGCGGCGCTTCCTGTCCTACCTGCCATCGTCGGTCTACGAGCTGCCGCCGACCTCGCCCTGCACCGATGACCCGCAGCGCGTCGACGAGCAGCTCATCAGCGCGGTGCCGCGGGATCGCCGGCGCGTCTACAAGATGCGGCCGATCATCGAGTCCGTCGTCGACAACGGCTCGTTCTTCGAGGTGACGCAGAACTATGGCCGTCCGATCATCATCGGCCTCGCGCGTCTCGAAGGCCGCGCGGTGATGGTGCTGGCGAGCGATCCCTATCACTATGGCGGCTCGTGGACCGCGGATGCCTGCCAGAAGGTGATCCGCTGGGTCGATTTCGCCGAGACCTTCCATCTGCCGATCGTCTACCTGATGGATTGCCCCGGCTTCATGGTCGGGCTCGAGGCGGAGAAGGCGGCGACCATCCGCCATGGCGTGCGCGCGATGGCCGCCGTCAATCAGTCGACGGTGCCGTGGTGCACGGTGATCGTGCGCAACAATTTCGGCGTCGCCGGTGTCGTGCATCAGCCAGCCGACCGGTTCTCGATCCGCTACGCCTGGCCGTCGGCCTATTGGGGCTCGCTGCCGCTCGAAGGCGGCATCGAGGCGGCCTATCGCGCCGAGATCGACGCCGCGCCCGACCCGAAAGCCAAGCTCAAGGAGATCGAGGATCGGCTGAACAAGCTGCGCTCGCCGTTCCGCTCGGCCGAGAAGTTCTGGGTCGAGGAGATCATCGACCCGCGCAAGACGCGCGCGCTGCTGTGCGAGTTCGCGCGCCTTGCCGAGCCGCTGCGCACGCCCGGGCCGCCCACGGCGATGACGACACGGCCGTGAGCGGCTGATGTTAAGCCGCGGCGGGCTTCGCCTGCCGCGCGATCGCCAGCGTCAGGAGCGCGGCGACGATGCACAGTGCGCCCGCCGTGAAGAACGCCGGCAGGTAGCTCTGCAACAGAGTGCGCGACAGGCCGGCGCCGAACGCGGCGGTGCCGGCGCCGAGCTGATGTCCGGCGAACACCCAGCCGAACACCAGATTGGCCCGCTCCGGCCCAAAGCGCTGCGCGGTCAGCCGCACCGTCGGCGGCACGGTGGCGATCCAGTCGAGGCCGTAGAACATCGCGAACAGCGACAGGCCATAGAACGAGAAGTCGGTGAACGGAAGGAACAGCAGCGAGAGCCCGCGCAAGCCGTAGTACCAGAACAACAGCCAGCGATTGTCATAGCGGTCCGACAGCCAGCCCGAGACGATCGTGCCGACGAAGTCGAACATGCCCATCGCGGCGAGCAGGCTCGCCGCCTGGACCTGCGGAATGCCGAAGTCGAGGCACATCGGGATCAGATGGACCTGGACGAGGCCGTTGGTCGAGGCGCCACAGATGAAGAAGGTCGCGAACAGCATCCAGAACACCGGTGCGCGCGCCGCATCGCGGAGGGTGCCGAGCGCGGCGGCGAGGATCGGTGTGGTGACGGGCGCGGGTGCGGCGATCGGGTCGGTGCCCTTGTCGCCGAAGGGACGCAGGCCGAGATCACTCGGGCGATCGCGCATCAGCAGCAGCACGGCGGTGGCGGAAACGCCGAGCATGACGCAGATGAGCCCGAGCGCGACGCGCCAGCCGAGCCGCTCGGTGAGGCTGGCGAGCAGCGGCAGGAACACCAGCTGTCCGGTGGCAACGCTGGCGGTGAGGATGCCGACGACGAGGCCGCGGCGCGCGACGAACCAGCGCGTCGCGATGGTGGCGCCCAGCACCAGCGCGGTCATGCCGGTGCCGATGCCGATCACGACGCCCCACAGCAGCACGAGGTGCCAGACATGGGTCATCGCCAACGACGAAAGCAGAGCGGTCACGACGATCAACTGGGCCAAAAGCGTGATGTTGCGCAGACCGTAGCGGTTGAGCAGGGCGGCGGCGAAGGGGGCCATCAGCCCGAACAGCACGAAGCGGATCGACAGTGCCGAGGAGATCTCCGCGGTGCTCCAGCCGAACTCCTGCTGCAGCGGCACGATGAACACGCCGGGTGCTCCCACCGTGCCGGCCGATACCAGGGCCGTGAAGAACGTTACGGCCACCATGATCCAGCCATAGTGGATGTTGCGCCGTTCGAGTGCTGCCGCGAGCCGGTTCGAGATCATGTGCTTCTCAGTTCGATGCGGATTTCGCGCCCATTCTGCCAGGGCGCCTCAACGACATAAATGGCTAAGTTCCCTCGTTTCAGGACATCAAGGTCGATCTACGGCGATCGCAGTCGCCTCGCCGCCGCCGATGCATAGCGACGCCACGCCGCGCTTTAGTCCACGGGCCTGCATCGCATGCAGCAGCGTCACGATCAGCCGCGCGCCGGTGGCGCCGATGGGATGGCCCAGCGCGCAGGCGCCGCCGTTGACGTTCAGCCGGTCACGCGCAATGCCAAGGTCGCGCTGCGCGGCCATCGCGACGATCGCAAACGCCTCGTTGATCTCGAACAGGTCGACATCCTCCACCCGCCAGCCGACCTTGTCGAGCAGCTTCCTGATCGCCGGAATCGGCGCGGTCGTGAACCATTGCGGCTCCTGGCTGTGCGTGGCGTGGCCCTTGATCTCCGCGATGATGGGCAGCCCGTCACGGTCCGCACGCGAGCGCTTGGCGAGCACGAGCGCTGCGGCACCATCCGCGTTCGCAGAGGACGCCGCGGGCGTGATAGTGCCGTCCTTGCGGAACGCCGGCTTCAGCGCCGGGATCTTCGCCGGATCGACCTTGAGCGGATGCTCGTCATTGACGACCAGGCGTGCGCCGGATTTCTCGACGAGCGTGATCGGCGCGATCTCGGCCTTGAACGCGCCGCTCTCGACCGCCCTGCGCGCACGCGTCAGCGTCTCGACGGCGTAGGCATCCTGGTCGGCGCGGGTGAACTGATAGGCCTCGGCCGTCGCCTCGCCAAAATCGCCCATCGAGCGTCCGGTCTCATAGGCGTCCTCCAGGCCGTCCAGCATCATGTGATCGAGGATCCGATCGTGCCCGGCACGATAGCCGCCGCGCGCCTTGGCCAGCAGATACGGCGCGTTGCTCATGCTTTCCATGCCACCGGACACGACGAGGTCGGCAGAACCGGCCTGGATGATATCGTGCGCCAGCATCGTGGCCTTCATTCCAGAGCCGCAGACCTTGTTGATGGTGGTGGCGCCTGTGGCATCGGGCAGGCCGGCACCCCGTGCCGCCTGCCGCGCCGGAGCCTGGCCCTGACCTGCCGGAAGCACGTTGCCCATGACAACCTCCGTGACCGCGTCAGGCGAAACGGCGGCGCGTTCGAGCGCGGATTTGATCACGTGCGCACCGAGCTTGTGCGCACTCAGCGGCGACAACTCGCCCATGAAGCGGCCGAGTGGAGTGCGGGCAGCGGACAGGATCACGACGGGATCGGACGAGGCCATGACAGGCTCCCTTAAAAAAGATGATGATCATCATATAATGACATCGCGAAAAAGGAAACCCCGGCAATCGCGCTGAACTTGTCGTGAAGCTGGCGCGACACTGCCGGGATCCGCGAGACGAGACTTGGAGAAACTTGCTATCGCTTGCGGTCGATGAACTGCTGCATCAGCCGTTTCGGCTCGTCGGTCAGGAACGACCGTCCGAAGGCGCCGATCGATATCTCGACGGACTCCTTCAGCGGCAGCTCCTCCCATTGCCGCAGCAGAGCCTTCTGAGTCCGCAGCGCTTCGGGACCGCAGGCGAGCAGGGATGCCACGGCCTTCTCGACCGCGATGTCGAGCTCTCCCTCGGCGGCGACGGCATCGACAAGGCCCCAGGCGAGCGCCGTTGGCGCGTCGATCGTCTCGGCCGTCATCAGCAGCCAGCGCGTGCGGCCCCAGCCGATGAGACGCGGCAGCAGCGCGGCATGAATGACCGAGGGGATGCCGACACGAACCTCGGGCATGCCGAACTTGGCATCATGTGCCGCGACACGGATATCGCAGGCCGTTGCGACCTCCAAGCCGCCACCCAGACACCACCCCGGCATCCGCGCAATCACGGGTGCAGGAAAATTTCGCACCGCATCGCAGAGCCCGGCAAGTCGCGAGATGAACGTTTCCGCTGAAGCCTGATCGAGTGTCGCCATCTCCTTGATGTCGGCGCCCCCGATCATGCTCTTCCCGCTTTCGCCGGCCAAAACGAGAACGCGAATGCCTGCTTCGGAGGCGAGCGATTGCAGGCCGGCTTCCATGTCGAGAATCGCCGCCGAACCGAGAATGTTGAGCGGACCGGCATTGCAGATCGTCAGCCGGACCACGCCGCGGCCGTCACGACTCACGCCGCAGTGGGAATTGAGCATATCCATGGGTTGTCCTCGTCGGGTTCCTGGGCAAGGGAGAGTGTGCCGGGAATAAATCAGGCCAGCGAAGTTGATTTAGATCAACTCGAATTCATCAAATAGCTGCAGTCAGCAGGACGCAGAACTGTTATTGTATGACCGCAGACATTCAATGGGACGGCAATGCGTTACTCTCCGGAACACAAGGCGGAAACCCACGCGCGGATCGTGCGCAAGGCATCGGTGCGGCTGCGCGAGCGTGGTGCTCACGGTGTCGGGGTTGCCGACCTGATGAAGGAGGCCGGGCTGACTCATGGCGGCTTCTATGCGCATTTCGATTCGCGCGAGGCGCTGGTCGTGGAGGCGTTCGGTTATGCGATCGACCGTTCGATTGAGCATTGGCGCAAGCTGCTGGACCAACTGCCGCCGCAGAAGCGACTCGCGGCCATCGTCGACGGCTATCTGTCCGCGGCTCATCGCGACGATGTCGGTCACGGCTGCGCGGTTCCCGCGCTTGGAGCGGAAATCGCCCGCGAGAGCGCAAAGACCCGCAAGGCCTTTGCTGCGAAGCTGGAAGAGCTGATCGCCCTGTTCGCCGAGTACATCAGCGACGTGCCGGCCAAGACTGCGCGAAGGCGGGCTTCGGCGATGCTCGCGACGCTGATGGGGACGCTCGTGATGGCGCGACTCATGGGCAGCGGCGAATTGTCAGACGAAATCCTGAGCTCCGGGCGCGAGGTGGCGCTGGCTGTCGCCAGCGGCGGCGGGCCGGCGGGGAGGGCCCCTGCGCGGGCGCCCGCGAAAAGGCCCGTGAAGAAGGCGGCAGCCGCGAAGCGCTGATCCGTCGCGCGGCTCGGATGGTGGACGCAGCGCGCCACGCTGCAGGGCCTGCCGTGATCGTGCCGGCCGAGCGAAGGGGCGGCATTTTCGCAGCGCCGGGCAGCGCTTAGACCCTTCCCAAACGCCGCAAAGACTGCAAGATGCCGGCCAAATCGGCACTGCTTACCCCTGCGGAGGATACCCCATGCGTTCGATCGGTCATTTCATTGGCGGCAAAGAGGTCAAGGGCACGTCTGGACGGACGGCCGACGTCTTCGAGCCCATGACCGGCGACGTTCAGGCCAAGGTCGCGCTGGCCTCTCGCGCCGAGCTCCGTGCCGCTGTCGAGAACGCAAAGGCGGCGCAACCGGCCTGGGCCGCGACCAATCCGCAGCGCCGCGCCCGCGTAATGATGAAGTTCGTCGAACTCGTCCAGCGCGACTATGACCAGCTCGCCGATCTGCTTGCGCGGGAGCATGGTAAGACCGTCCCCGACGCCAAGGGCGATATCCAGCGCGGCCTGGAGGTCGCGGAGTTCGCCTGCGGCATTCCGCACCTGATGAAGGGCGAGTACACTGAGGGAGCCGGCCCCGGTATCGACATCTATTCGATGCGCCAGCCGCTCGGTGTCGTTGCCGGCATCACGCCGTTCAATTTCCCGGCGATGATTCCTATGTGGAAGTTTGCCCCTGCCATCGCCTGCGGCAATGCCTTCATCCTCAAGCCCTCGGAGCGCGATCCGGGCGTGCCGATGAAGCTCGCCGAGCTGATGATCGAGGCCGGGCTGCCGGCGGGCATCCTCAATGTCGTCAACGGCGACAAGGAGGCGGTCGACGCCATCCTCGAGGATCCGGACATCATGGCGATCGGCTTCGTCGGCTCGTCGCCGATCGCGCAGTACATCTATGAGCGCGCGGCTGCGCACGCCAAGCGCTGCCAGTGCTTCGGCGGCGCCAAGAACCACGCCATCATCATGCCGGACGCCGATCTCGACCAGGCGGTCGATGCGCTGATCGGCGCTGGCTACGGCTCGGCCGGCGAGCGCTGCATGGCGGTCTCGGTCGCCGTGCCCGTCGGCAAGACCACGGCCGACCGGCTGATGGAGAAGCTGATCCCGCGCGTTGAAAGCCTGAAGATCGGCACCTCGGTCGATCCCTCGGCCGATTTCGGTCCGCTGGTGACCCGCGAGGCGGTCGAGCGCGTCAAGAATTATGTCGATATTGGCCTCAAGGAAGGCGCGACGCTCGCCGTCGACGGCCGCGGCTTCAAGATGCAGGGCTACGAGAACGGCTTCTACATGGGCGGGTGTCTGTTCGACAACGTCACCAAGGACATGCGGATCTACAAGGAGGAGATCTTCGGCCCGGTGCTGTCGGTCGTGCGCGCCAAGGACTACGCCGAGGCGCTGGCGCTGCCGTCGGAGCATGATTACGGCAACGGCGTCGCGATCTTCACCCGCGACGGCGACGCGGCGCGCGACTTCGCGGCCAAGGTCAATGTCGGCATGGTCGGCATCAACGTGCCGATCCCGGTGCCGATCGCCTACTACACCTTCGGCGGCTGGAAGAAGTCCGGCTTCGGCGACCTCAACCAGCACGGTCCGGATTCGATCCGCTTCTACACCAAGACCAAGACCGTCACCTCGCGCTGGCCGTCCGGTGTCAAGGAAGGCGCGGAGTTCTCGATCCCGCTGATGAAGTGAGGTCGGGTCCGTTCGGACTCTCTCCTTCGTCATTGCGAGCGAAGCGAAGCAATCCAGGATCTTTCTGCAGAGGCAGTCTGGATTGCTTCGTCGCCTTCGGCTCCTCGCAATGACGGCGCATGAGGAAAGCGCAAAGACCAACAAACAAGACCAGGAAACGCGGAGAACGGATGCAGTTCGCTCTCGACGAGGATCAGATCGCGGTGCGCGACATGGCGCGCGCCTTCGCGGCCGAGAAGATTGCCCCGCATGCGCTGCGCTGGGACGAGGAGAAGCATTTTCCCGTCGATGTGATGCGGGAGGCGGCGGGCCTCGGCATGGGCGGCATCTACATCCGCGACGATGTCGGCGGCTCGGGCCTGAGCCGGCTCGACGCGGCACTGATCTTCGAGGCGCTGGCGACGGGCTGCCCCACGGTCTCGGCCTTCATCTCGATCCACAACATGGCCTCGTGGATGATCGACACCTTCGGCACCGAGGCACAGAGGCAGGCTTACTTGCCGAAACTCTGCGCCATGGATCTGATCGCGAGCTACTGCCTGACCGAGCCGGGCGCGGGCTCCGATGCGGCGGCGCTGCGCACGCGCGCGGTGCGCGACGGCGACGACTACGTGCTCAACGGGCAGAAGCAGTTCATCTCCGGTGCCGGCGCCACCGACATCCTCGTCGCGATGGTGCGGACCGGTGCCGATGGTCCCGGCGGAATTTCGACGGTGGTGGTCGATGCCAGCACCGCCGGCGTGTCGTTCGGCGCCAATGAGCGCAAGATGGGCTGGAATGCGCAGCCGACCCGGGCCGTGATCTTCGAGAATGCGCGGGTGCCGGTGGCCAACCGGCTGGGTGAGGAGGGCATTGGGTTCAAGATCGCGATGGCGGGGCTCGACGGCGGCCGTCTCAACATCGCCGCCTGCTCGCTCGGTGGCGCGCAGGCGGCGCTCGACAAGACGCTGGCCTATACGAAAGAGCGCAAGGCGTTCGGCAAGCGGCTCGACGAATTCCAGGCGCTGCAGTTTCGCATCGCCGACATGGCGATCGAGCTGGAGGCGGCGCGCACCTTCGTCTGGCGCGCGGCGGCTGCGCTCGACCGCAAGGATGCTGACGCGACCATGCTGTGCGCCATGGCCAAGCGCTTCGGGACCGATGTCGGCTTCGAGGTCGCCAACCAGGCGCTGCAGCTGCACGGCGGCTACGGCTATTTGAGCGAATACGGCATCGAGAAGATCGTGCGCGATCTGCGCGTGCACCAGATCCTCGAAGGCACCAACGAGATCATGCGCCTGATCGTGTCGCGCAAGCTGATCGAGGCGGCGCGATGAGCGAGGTCATCGAAGGCGACCTGATCATCCGCCGCGAAGGCTCGGCCGGCATCGTCAGGCTGAACCGGCCCAAGGCGATCAACGCGATGACGCTGGAGATGTCGATGGGCATCGACGCCGCGCTGGATCGGTTCGAGGGCGATCCGGCCGTCGCAATTGTCGTGCTCGAAGGCGCGGGCGAGCGTGGACTTTGCGCGGGCGGCGACATCCGCGGGCTCTATGAGAGCTCGAAGACGAACGGCGATCTCGGCAAGGTGTTCTGGCGCCAGGAATACATCATGAACGCGCGCATCGCGGCGTTCCCAAAACCCTATGTCGCCTACATGGACGGGCTGGTGATGGGCGGCGGCGTCGGACTATCGGCGCATGGCCGTCACCGCATCGTGACCGAGAAGACCAAGCTTGCAATGCCCGAAGTCGGTCTCGGCTTCTTTCCCGACGTCGGTGGCACCTGGCTCTTGTCGCGCGCGCCCGGCGAACTCGGCGCCTATTTCGGCCTGACCGGGCAGACCATGAACGGGCCCGATGCGATCCATGCGCGCTTTGCCGATGCCGTGGTGCCGACCGAGAAATGGCCGGCGCTGCGCGAGGTCCTGACCAAAGTCAGGCCGGGCACGCTGTCGATCGAGATCGACCGGCTGATCGCCGGCTTCGCGACGTCGGAGACGGCCGGCCCGGTGGCGGCGCAGCAGGCGAAGTTCGACGCGTGGTTCGCCCATGACAGCATGCACGACATCTTTACCGCGCTGAGAGCGGACGGCTCGGAGCTCGCGTTGGCGACGCTGAAGACGCTGAAGGAGAAGTCGCCGCGCGGCATGGTCGTGACGCTCAAGCTGCTGCGACTGGCACGCGGTGCGGCGTCGCTGGAGGAATGCCTGGTGCGCGAGTATCGTGCGGCGCTCGAAGTGTTCCGCAGCGACGATTTCCGCGAGGGCGTGCGTGCGGCGATCATCGACAAGGACCGCGAGCCCAGATGGTCGCCGCCTGATGTCGATCAGGTGACACTGGAGATGCTGGCGCCATATCTCGCCGAGATCGGCGCCGACGAGCTGACCTTTCCGCAGAGCAAATAACAATCAGGTCGAGGGGAGAGAACGAACCATGGCAACGATCGCATTCATCGGCCTCGGCAACATGGGCGGACCAATGGCCGCCAACCTGGTCAAGGCCGGCCACAAGGTGGTCGCGTTCGATCTGGTCGAGGCCTCGCGCGTCCAGGCCAAGGCCGATGGCGCCGAAATCGCCGACAGCGCCGTCGCCGCGGCCAAGGGCGCCGATGCCGTCGTCACCATGCTGCCGGCCGGCAAGCATGTGCTGGCGGTCTGGACCGAGGTCGTGCCGGCAATGACGAAGGGCGCGCTGATCATCGATTCCTCGACCATCGACGTCGAGAGCGCGCGCGCCGCGCATGCGCTGGCCGCGAAGCACGGCATCGCCGCCGTGGACGCGCCGGTGTCCGGTGGCACCGGCGGCGCCAAGGCCGCAACGCTCACCTTCATGTGCGGCGGCGAGGAAAGCGCCTTCGCCACGGCGAAGCCGATCCTGGAGAAGATGGGCAAGAAGATCGTCCATTGCGGCGGCGCCGGCGCGGGGCAGGCGGCCAAGATCTGCAACAACATGATCCTTGGCATTTCGATGATCGCGGTGAGCGAGGCCTTTGCGCTCGGCGAGAAGCTCGGCCTGTCGCATCAGGCGCTGTTCGACGTCGCCTCGACCTCGTCAGGACAGTGCTGGTCGCTGACATCCTATTGCCCAGTGCCGGGCCCGGTGCCGGCCTCGCCGGCCAACAACGACTACAAGCCCGGTTTTGCGACGGCGCTGATGTTGAAGGACCTCACGCTGTCGCAGGACGCCGCCAAGGCGGCCGGCGCGGCGACGCCGCTCGGACAGCATGCGCAGGAGATCTATAAGGCATTTGAGGCTGCCGGCCATGGCGGCGTCGACTTTTCAGGGATCATTCAGCACGTCCGCAAGCTCGCCGGGACCATCTGATGACGACATTCAAGGATGCACGCGCGTTTCTGCTGGCGCATCGCACCGACTACGATGCGGCCGTGAAGGGTTTTCGCTGGCCCGATCCCGTCCCGTTCAACTGGGCGCTCGACTGGTTCGATGCCGAACTCGCATCTGATCCGGAGAGTCGCGAGCGGACGGCGCTATGGATCTTCGATGCCGCGCAGGACCGCCAGACCAAGCTGTCCTTCGCGGCGCTGTCGCGCCGCTCCAACCAGGTCGCGAATTTCCTGCGCGCGCAGGGCTTGAAGCGCGGCGACCATCTGCTGCTGCTGCTCGGCAACGTCGTGCCGCTGTGGGAGACGATGTTGGCGGCGATGAAGCTCGGCGTCGTCGTGATCCCCGCGACGACGCTGCTGACCACCGACGAGTTGCGCGATCGTCTGGAGCGCGGCCGCGCCAAGGCCGTGGTCGCGGCGCAGGATCAGGTTGCGAAGTTCGCCGATCTCGGCGCCGATGATCTCGTCCGCATCGTCGTCGGCGCGCCGGCAGCGCCTGCCGGCTGGCTGCCGTTCGAGCAGGCGGCCGACGCGACCGAGGCGTTCACGCCGGATGGGCCGACGCAGCCGGATGATCCGATGCTGCTGTATTTCACCTCGGGCACCACGGCCAAGCCGAAGCTGGTGCGGCACAGCCACCGCAGCTATCCGGTCGGCCATCTCTCGACCATGTACTGGCTCGGCCTGCAGCCGGGCGACGTGCACCTCAACATCTCCTCGCCGGGCTGGGCCAAGCATGCCTGGAGTTGCTTCTTCTCGCCCTGGAATGCCGGCGCCACGGTATTCGTGGTCAATCAGCCGCGCTTCGACGCCAAGGGGCTGCTCGCGATCATCAAACGCTGCGGCGTCACGACGCTGTGCGCGCCGCCCACGGTGTGGCGGCTGTTCATCCAGGAACATCTCGCCGACTTCAAGGTCTCGCTGCGCGAGGCCTGCGGCGCCGGCGAACCGCTCAATCCGGAGGTGATCGATCAGGTGCGTGCCGCCTGGGGGCTGACGATTCGCGACGGCTATGGCCAGACCGAAACCGCGGCGATCGTTGGCAACTCGCCGGGCCAGAAACTGAAGATCGGCTCGATGGGGCGGCCGCTGCCGGGCTATCGCGTCGAGGTCGCCGACATCGACGGCAATCTCGCCGGCGAAGGCGAGATCACGCTGGCGCTCACCGGCGAGCGTCCGGCCGGCCTGATGCAGGGCTATCAGGGCGACGACGGTAAGCTGTCCGGCGCCGATGGCATGCGCTACCGCACCGGCGACGTCGTGTTCCAGGACGATGACGGCTATCTCACCTTCGTCGGCCGCTCCGACGACGTGTTTAAATCGTCCGACTACCGCATCTCGCCGTTCGAGCTGGAAAGCGTGCTGCTGGAGCATGAGGCCGTCGCCGAGGCTGCCGTTGTGCCGTCTCCGGATCCCATCCGTCTCGCCATCCCGAAAGCCTATGTGTTGCTGACGGCGGGCGCGGAGCGCTCGCGCGCCACGGCGCTGTCGATCTTCACCCATCTTCAGGCGCGGCTGGCGCCGTTCAAGCGCATCCGCCGGCTCGAACTCGTGAGCGAGCTGCCGAAGACGATCTCCGGAAAGATCCGCCGCGTGCAGCTGCGCCGGCTGGAGCATGAGGACGACCGCACGGATCATCTGCGCGGCACGGAGTTCAAGGAAGAGGATTTCCCGGAGCTGAAGACCAGGCCGTCCGGGCACGAGGTGTAGGAACGCATGAACCAGATCTGGAAGAAGCCGCCGATTTCGCTCGCAGCCTATCAGGCCATGGTGGGCCAGGAGATCGGCGTGTCATCGTGGCACGTGCTCGATCAACAGCGCATAGACACCTATGCCGATGTGATCGAGGATCATCAATTCATCCATGTCGATCCGGAGAAAGCCAAGGCGACGCCGTTCGGCACCACGATCGCGCACGGATTCCTGACGATGTCGCTGTTGTCAGTGATGTCCTACGAGGTCATGCCGGCGATCGAGGGCACGGCGATGGGCGTCAATTACGGCTTCGACAAGCTGCGCTTCATCTCGCCGGTGAAATCGGGAAAGCGCGTGCGCGGCCGCTTCGTGCTGGCGGAAGCCACGCTGCGCAAGCCCAAGGAGTTGCAGTCGCGCACCAATGTCACGGTCGAGATCGAAGGCGAGGACAAACCCGCGCTGGTCGCCGACTGGATCGGACTGATCTATCTGAGCTAACTCTCTTCGTCCCAACCCACCCCTCGTCATCGCCGGGCTTGACCCGGCGATCCAACAAAACTGAGAGTTTTTCGAAGTGGATGGATGCCCGGGTCAAGCCCGGGCATGACGAGCCTAGAACCTAGGACAAACATCATGGCAATCAGATTCGACGGACGCGTCGCCATCGTCACCGGCGCAGGCAATGGTCTCGGACGCGCGCATGCGCTGGGACTGGCGAGCCGCGGCGCCAAGGTCGTGGTCAATGATTTCGGCGGCGCGCGCGACGGCACCGGCGGCTCGATGACCGCGGCGGAGACGGTGGTCGAGGAGATCCGCAAAGCCGGCGGCACCGCGATGGCTGACGGTGCCGACGTCTCGAATTTCGAACAGGTCACGGCGATGGTCGAGCGCGCAACCAAAGAGTGGGGCAGCGTCGACATCATGTGCGCCAATGCCGGAATCCTGCGCGACAAGTCGTTCGGCAAGATGGAGGTTGCCGATTTCGCCAAGGTGCTGGATGTGCATCTTGTCGGCAGCTTCTACTGCTGCAAGGCGGTGTGGAACGGCATGCGCGAGCGCAACTACGGCCGCATCGTGCTGACGACCTCGTCCTCGGGCCTGTTCGGCAATTTCGGGCAGGCCAACTACGGCGCGGCCAAGACCGGCATGGTCGGCCTCATGAACGTGCTGGCGGAGGAGGGCCGCAAGACCAACATCCGCGTCAACATCATCTCGCCGACGGCGGCGACGCGCATGACGGAGGAACTGCTGCCACCGCAGGCGCTGCAGCTGATGAAGCCGGAATCGATCACGCCCGCGGTGGAGTATCTGCTGAGCGAGGACGCGCCGACCCGGACCATCATGGGCGCGGGTGCCGGCTCCTTCGCGGTGATCAGGATCCTGGAGAGCGAGGGCATCAACCTGCCGCCGGAGGAATGGACGCCGGACGCGATCGCCGCGCATTTTGCCGAGATCAGCGACATGTCGAAGGCGAGGGCGCTGCAGGGCGCATTCGAGCAGACGCAGAAATATGTCGGTCAGGCCGCCGCGCGGCTGGGGATCAAGCTGTAAGACACGATGCCCGGGTCGAACTCCGCCGTCATGGCCGGGTCAAGCCCGGGCATGACGACCTTTTGCTCGGCGACCTGCTCGGCCTAGATTGGCGCCATGTCCTCTTCAAACCAAGTCGCCGTCATCGGTGCCGGCCCGGCCGGACTGATGGCGGCCGAGGTGCTGGCCGAGGGCGGGACCGCCGTCACCGTCTACGATGCGATGCCGTCGGTGGCGCGTAAGTTTCTGATGGCCGGTCGCGGCGGCCTCAACCTCACCCATAGCGAAGAGCTGCCCGCCTTCCTGGCGCGCTACCGCGAGGCGGCGGCGTGGCTTGAGCCGGCGATCCGCGCGTTCCCGCCGCAGCGGCTGCGCGACTGGTGCGAGGCGCTGGGCGAGCCGACCTTCGTCGGCTCCTCGGGCCGCGTGTTTCCGAGGGCAATGAAAGCCTCGCCGCTGCTGCGCGCGTGGCTGCGCCGCCTCGATGCGCAGGGCGTGCGCGTCGAGTTGCGGCATCGCTGGACCGGCTGGGACGCGGACGGACATCTCACATTCGAGACGCCGGCGGGAGCGCGCGCGGTCGCCGCTGACGCTGTCGTGCTCGCGCTCGGCGGCGCCTCTTGGCCGCGCCTCGGGTCCGACGGCGGCTGGGTGCCGATCCTGGCGGCGAAGGGCGTCGCGATCGCGCCGCTGCGGCCGGCCAATTGCGGCTTCACCGTCGCCTGGTCAGACATCTTCCGCGATCGCTTCGAGGGCCAGCCGCTGAAGGGCATCGCGCTGTCGTTCGGTGATCGCGGCGTGCGCGGGGAGGCTGTCGTCGCGCGCGATGGCATCGAGGGCGGCGCCGTTTATGCGCTGTCGGCCGAGCTGCGCGAGGCGATCGCGCTGACAGGGGGGGCGATCCTGCATGTCGCGCTGCGGCCCGACCTCGCGACAGCCGATCTCGTCACGCGGCTCTCGGCACCGCGCGGCAAGCAGTCGTTCTCGAACGTGCTGCGCAAGGCGGTGCAGTTGTCGCCGGTGGCGATCGGGCTGCTGCAGGAGGCGGCCAGGGCGCACGGCCTGTCACTCTCGTCGCTGCCGCCCGATCGTCTCGCGGCGCTGATCAATGCCGTGCCGCTGAAGCTGACGGGCACCGCCGGACTCGCCCGCGCCATCTCCAGCGCCGGCGGCATCGCGCATGACGAGCTTGACGCCGATTACATGCTCAAACGCCTGCCCGGTGTGTTCGCCGCCGGCGAGATGCTCGATTGGGAAGCCCCGACCGGCGGCTATCTGCTGCAAGCCTCGTTCGCGACCGGGGCCGCCGCGGGCAGGGGCGTGTTGAAGTGGCTCGAATTGTAGGGTGGGCAAAGCGAAGCGTGCCCACCATTAGCATTCGTACGAGAACGCGGTGGGCACGACGCTTCGCGTCTTTGCCCACCCTACCGATTTCTCGCCATTGCGAGCGAAGCGACGTGTCCGCCGAAGCTCCTCGAGCGTAGGTGGAAGCAATCCAGGGTTACGCGCGCGACTCTGGATTGCTTCGTCGCTTCGCTCCTCGCAATGACGCTGCGAGAGAGCTTCGTCCTACCGCAGCTTGCCCCGCGCCGCGACCGGCAACGTGCCCAGGATCTCCTCGCCGCGGACCATCACGACCTCGTCCATCATGTTGACGACGACGCAGACGTGGTTGGGGATGATGCGCACGACGTCGCCGACATTGGGGCGGGTGTTGCTGCGGGAGAGATCGAGGAAGCCGTGCTCCTCGGCGAAGCGCGCGATCTTCGCTTCCGGGTGCTCCAGGATCAGGCCGTGGCCGTCGAGGCCGCCGGTGTCGGTCGTCAGCGTCTTCGAGCCGGCGTCGAGGATGCCGCGCTCGGGCGCGGCGCGGCTGACGACGGTGGAGTAGATGTGCAGCGCGCAGTCGTCCCAGCTGGCGACCCCGGCGGCGACCTGCATGCGGTCGTTGTAGATGTAGGTGCCGGGCCGGTGCTCGGTGGCGCCCTTGAGCTTACCGAGATTCTTCAGGTTGGGCGAGCCGCCGGTCGAGACGATGGCAGCCTCCAGCCCTTCGGCGCGAACGCCGGCCAGGGCCTCGTCATAGAAGCGCTGCGCCTCGTCCCAGCCGGTCTCGGTCGGGTACATCATGAAGCCGGCGAAGCGCAGGCCCTCGCTGGCCTTGATCTGGCGCGCAAGCTGGATCGCCTCGGCCGGTGTCTCGACGCCGGCGCGCTTGCGGCCGGTGTCGCATTCGACCACGACCGACAGCGTGCGGCCGGATTGTTTTGCTGCCTGCGGCAGGCCGGCGATCACGGTCGCGTTGTCGGCGGCGACGGTCATATCGGCCTTGGTCTGCAGTGCGGCAAGACGCGCCATCTTTTCCTCGCCGATCAGGTTGTAGCTGATCAGGATGTTGCTGATGCCAGCGGCCGCCATGATCTCGGCCTCGCCGATCTTCTGGCAGGTGATGCCTTGCGCGCCGGCCTCGATCTGCAGCTTGGCAAGCACCGGGCTCTTGTGGGTCTTGATGTGCGGGCGGTTGGCGACGCCGGCGGCTTCGCATTGCGTCTGGATGCGCGCGATGTTGCGCTCAACTCTGTCCATGTCGATGACGGCGCAGGGCGTGCCGTAGTCCCTGGCGATCTTGGCGGCGAGCGGGGTGGTCATGTCATTTACTCCATATAGCCGTCATTGCGAGGAGCGAAGCGACGAAGCAATCCAGAGTCACGACTGCAGCCCTGGATTGCTTCCGCCGTCGCCCTTCGGGCTATGGCGGACATGTCGCTTCGCTCGCAATGACGAAGTGATTTCGATGAACGTCACGCGCCCTCGATCTCCTCGCGCAGCACTTCGAGCTCCAACCAGCGGTCTTCGGCGGCGGTGAGCTCGGCTTGCGCAGTGGCGAGGGCGAGGGAGGCGGCGTCGAATTTCTTGCGGTCTTTCGCATATAGCGCGGGGTCGGCGAGCACGGCCTGCTGCTTGGCGATCTCGGCTTGCAGCTTGGCGATCGTCTTCGGCAAGGTCTCCAGTGCGTGCTTCTCGTTGAAGGAGAGCTTGCGCTTCGGCGCGCTCGCAGGCGCCGCGGCCGCGTGCTTGGTTTCCTTCTTCTCCTCAGCCGCCTTGGCATGCTGGCGCTTCAGGTCGGCGCCGCGCTGCGCCAGCATGTCGCTGTAGCCGCCGGCGTATTCCTGCCATTTGCCGTTGCCCTCGGGGACGATCACCGAGGTGACCACGCGATCGAGGAAGTCGCGGTCGTGGCTGATCAGGATCACCGTGCCCTCGTAGTCGCCGAGCATGTCCTCGAGCACGTCGAGTGTCTCCAAGTCGAGATCGTTGGTCGGCTCGTCCAGCACCAGCAGGTTCGATGGCTTGGCCAGCGCGCGCGCCAGCATCAGCCGGCCGCGCTCGCCCCCGGAGAGCACTTCGAGCGGCGTGCGCATCTGCTCGCGCGAGAACAGGAAGTCCTCCATGTAGCCGACGACGTGCTTCGGCTTGCCGGCCACCATGACGTGATCGCCGCGGCCGCCGGTCAGCGCTTCGGCGAGCGTCGTCCGGGGATCGAGGCTCTCGCGGTGCTGGTCGAGCGTCGCCGTCTCCAGATTGACGCCGAGCCGGATGCTGCCGCTGTCCGGCTCGCTGCCGCCGGTGAGCAGGTTGACCAGCGTGGTCTTGCCGGCGCCGTTGGGGCCGACGATGCCGATGCGGTCGCCGCGCTGGATGCGGATGGAGAAGTTGTCGACGATCTTGCGATCACCAAAGCTCTTCGATGCGCCCTTCGCTTCGATCACCAGCTTGCCGGACTTGTCGGCCTCGGCCGCGGCGAGGTTGGCGGCGCCCGCCGTGCCGCGATAGTCGCGGCGCTGCTGGCGCAGCGCATGCAGATTGGCGAGCCGCTTGACGTTGCGCTTGCGGCGGCCGGAGACGCCGTAGCGCAGCCAGTGCTCTTCGTTGACGATCTTGCGGTCGAGCTTGTGCTGCTCGCGTTCTTCCTCCGCCAGCACCTCGTCGCGCCACGCCTCGAACGCCGCAAAGCCGCGGTCGATCTGCCTGATCTGGCCGCGGTCGAGCCACGCGGTCGCGCGGGACAGATTGGTGAGGAAACGACGATCGTGACTGATCAGCACCAGCGCCGAGCTTCGGCCGTCGAGCTCGTTCTCCAGCCACTCGATGGTCGTGAGGTCGAGGTGGTTGGTCGGCTCGTCCAGCAGCAGAATGTCGGGGTTGGGTGCAAGCACGCGCGCCAGCGCCGCGCGACGCGCCTCGCCGCCGGAGACATGCGCGGGATCCTCTTCTCCGGTCAGTCCGAGCTGCTCGACGAGATAGCGCGCCTGATAGTGATCGTCGCCCGGGCCGAGCCCGGCCTCGACATAGGACAGCGTGGTGGCATGGCCGGAGAAATCCGGCTCCTGCGGCAGATAGCGAACCGTGGCGCCCGGCTGCACGAAGCGGGTGCCGCTGTCGCATTCGACGAGGCCGGCGGCGATCTTGAGCAGCGTCGACTTGCCGGAGCCGTTGCGGCCGATCAGGCAGACGCGCTCGCCGGGCGAGACCGACAGTTCGACGCCCTGCAGCAGGGCGGTGCCGCCGAAGGTCAGGCGGATGTCCTTGAGTTGGACGAGAGGCGGCGCCATGGGTCTAGCCTTGCTGTTGCATCCGCGCGGCGCGCTGGCGCTGCATGCGGCGGATGGTCTGATCGAGGGTGGAGAGGAAGGTGGAGCGGTCGCGCGGCGTGAACGAGCGCGGCCCGCCGGTGACCTCGCCGGACGAGCGCAGATCGGTCATGAGGTTGCGCACGGCGAGCGTCATGCCGATCGACTCCTCGGTGAACGGCTTGCCGTTCGGTGCGATCACGGCGCTGCCGGCCTTGACGCAGCGGCTCGCCAGCGGAATGTCCGCGGTGATGACGATGTCGTCGGCGCCGGCGCGCTCTGCGATCCAGTCATCCGCGGCATCCATGCCGGTGCCGGCCGCCACGCGCGTGATCAACGGATCCTCCGGCACGCGGATGAAGCCGCCGGCGACGACGATCACCGGCAGACCGTGCCGGATCGCGACGCGGTAGATCTCGTCCTTCACCGGGCAGGCGTCGGCGTCGACATAGATGTTGATCGGGGCGGTTTCGGTCGTCATCGGGCCATCGGTTGGAATGGTCCGGTTGGTACTCCATCGCAGCGGGAATTGCGAGCCAAACGCGCCGCTTGCCACGGCCTTTCCGGCCGCTACCATCGACCAAAAATGGGGCAACGGGAGGCAAGGATGGCAGATGGAATCGCGGCGTATGCGGTCGAGGCGTTCAACACGGCCAAGCAGTCCGAGAACAAGATGCACGACGACAGCGTGGCCCGGCGGTTCGGCTTCGCCGGCGGCCTCGTGCCCGGCGTCGAGGTGCTGGCCTATATGCTGCATCAGCCGGTCGCGCGCTGGGGGCGGGCGTTCCTGGAACGTGGGCTGATCGAGGCGCGCTTCACCAAGCCGGTCTATGACGGCGAGATCGCCGAGGTCAGGGCGGAGGAGGTCGGCGACGGGCTCAGCCTCGAGGTGACGAGTAAAGGCGAGATCTGCGCCACCGGTTCCGCGTCGCTGCCGGCGGCGGCGCCCGACGTGGTGCTGGCCGACTATCGCGATGTTCCGCCAGCAGCGGTGCGGTCGGCGATCGGCGCAGACTCGTTCGCCGTCGGCAGCTGGCTCGGCACTGCGCCACGCGCCTGGCCGGGGCAGGCGGCGACGGCCTATCTCGCCGAGATCCGCGAGCGCGATCCGATCTATGCCAGCGAGCGGCTCGGTCATCCCGGCATGCTGCAGCGGGTGATGAACCGTCTGCTGGTCGACAACATCGTGCTCGGTCCGTGGATTCACGTCGGCAGCCGCATGCAGCTGCTGTCGGCGATTGCCGAAACCGACGAGATCACCGCGCGTGGCCGGGTGGTCGCGAACTACGAGAAGAAGGGCCACCGCTTCGTCGAGATCGATGCGCTGGTGGTGGCGAACGGCACGCGGCCGCTGGCGCACTGTCACCATGTGGCGATCTACCAGCCGCGCGCGCAGGCGGCCGCCTAGCGGACGGACTTGGCAAGAGGCACGCGGCATCCAAAAGACAGCTGTCATGCTCCGCCTGCGCGGACGATGACAGCGAAGTTCTGGGTACGCTGCTTGCCACACACTCCCGTCATTGCGAGCGTAGCGAAACAATCCAGAGTGTTGCCGCGGAGGCAGTCTGGATTGCTTCGCTACGCGCTACGCTCGCAATGACGTGGAGAGGACCCGCGGCCCAATCTCGACAGTCCGTAGTCCGGATGCGCGCACGCCGGCGCCCAGCGGGTGCAGGCGGGAGCGACATCCGGGCTCACCGATACAGCCCGTGAGACCCTGCATATCGCTGCGCTCATGCGGGCTACGGGCTTTCGTTTGGCAATGAGATGTTTTCGCCTCATCGCGAGCGCTGCGAAGCAGCTACGCCGCGGTCTTCGCCTTGCCGTCCTGGATCGCGCGCCAGAGCTTCTCGGTGGTCAGCGGCATGTCGAGATGCTTCACACCGTAATCCGACAGTGCGTCGATCACCGCATTGATCACACTCGCCATCGAGCCGGCGCAGCCGGCTTCGCCGCAGCCCTTGGTGCCCAAGGGATTGCTCTTGGCGGGCACCGGATGGTTGTCCACCGTCATCATCGGCACGTCGGAGGCGCGCGGCAGCGCGTAGTCCATCAGCGAGCCGGTGATCGGCTGGCCGCTCTCGTCGTAGCGCAGATGCTCCATCAGCGCCTGGCCGATGCCCTGGGCGACGCCGCCATGCAGCTGGCCGGCGACGATCATCGGATTGATCACCGTGCCGAAGTCGTTGATTGCGGTATACGCGACGATCTGCGCGACGCCGGTGTCCGGCTCGATCTCGACCTCGCAGACGTGGCAGCCATTGGGGAAGGTCGACTCCGTTACCGTCGAGTTGTGGTCGACGTCGAGCGAGGCCGGCAGGCCCTCGGGCATCTTGCCCTCGCGTAGGCGGCGCGCGAGCTCCATGATGTCGATGCTGCGGTCGGTGCCGGCGATGGTGAATTGGCCGTTGGCAAACTCGATGTCGGCTTCCGAGGCTTCGAGCAGATGCGCGGCGGCCTGCTTGCCCTTGGCGATCACGAGCTGCGAGGATTCGACGATGGCTTGGCCGGTCGCGGTGATCGAGCGCGAGCCGCCGGTGCCGTTGCCGAAGCGCACGAGATCAGAGTCGCTTTGCTCCAGCCGGATCTTGTCGAAGGGCACACCGAGCTGCGCCGACAGCACCTGCGCGAACGGGGTCGCGTGGCCCTGGCCGTAATCGAGCGTGCCGGTCGTCAGGGTCACTCCGCCATCGGCATCGAAGGTGATCTTGCCAAGCTCGCCCGACGGCGGCGCGGTGACCTCGAGATAGGAGCCGACGGCGATGCCGCGCAGCTTGCCGTTCTTGCGGCTCTCGCGCTTGCGCTTGGCGAAGCCGGCGTAGTCGGAGACCTGCAGCGCCTTCTCGAACACCGCGGCGAAGTCGCCGGAGTCGTAGGTGACGCCCGACGCGGCCGGGAACGGCATCTGGCTCGGCTTGATGAAGTTGCGCTTGCGGATGGTGAGACGGTCGATACCCATCTCGCGCGCGGCGGTGTCGATCAGCCGCTCCATGAAGTAGTTCGCCTCGGGACGGCCGGCGCCGCGATAGGCGCCCATCAGGGTGACGTTGGTCAGCACGGTCTTGATGTCGACGCCGAGCAGCGGCGTCTTGTAGACGCTGGCGAGGTTCTTGCCGGTGTTGAGCGACAGCGGCAGCGGCGCCACGCCCATGATGTAGGCGCCGAGATTGCCATAGCCTGACAGCCGCACGGCGAGGAACTTGCCGTCGGCATCCAGTGCCAGCTCGCCATGGATGATCTGGTCGCGGCCCTGGCTGTCCGACAGGAAGGCGGTGGTACGCTCGTCGCGCCACTTCACCGGACGTCCCAGCTGCTTGGCGGCGTGCAGGATGCAGACGTATTCGGGATAGGAGACGTTCTTCATCCCGAAGGAGCCGCCGACATTGGTGGTGAGGATGCGGACCCTGTCGGGCGCGACGTTCAGGATCTTGGCCAGCGTCGCCTTGTTGCCGGATACGCCCTGGGTCGGCACCTGCAAGGTGAAGCGCTCGGTCTTGCCGTCGAACGCGGCGAGCGCCACGCGCGGCTCCATCGACACCACGGCGACGCGGGTGTTGACGATGTCGAGCTTGGTGACGTGCGCGGCCTTGGCGAAGGCCTCTTCGATCTTGGCCGTGTCGCCATAATGATAGTCGAGCGCGACGTTGTTGGGGATATGATCATAAAGCTGCGGCGCGCCGGGCTTGGCGGCTTCCTCGGCATTGGTGACCGCGGGCAGGGGCTCGATATCGACCTCGACCGCCTCGGCGGCGTCGCGGGCCTGTGCCGCGGTCTCCGCCACCACGAACGCGACGGGGTCGCCGACGAAGCGCACCTTGTCGGTGACGAGCGCCGGCCGGTTGGTCTGCAGCAGCGGCGAGCCGTCCCGGCCCTTCAGCGGCAGGCCGCAGGTGAACGGGCCATAGTTGGCTCCGGCGAGGTCGGCGCCAGTCCACACCCCGAGCACGCCGGGCATGGCCTTGGCGGCCGCGGTGTCGATCCTCTTGATGATGCCATGGGCGTGGCTGGAGCGCACGATCCAGGCATGGGCCTGGCCGGGCAGGTTGAAATCGTCGGTATATTTGCCGTGACCGCGCACCAGCGTGTCGTCCTCCTTGCGCCGGACCGGCTGCCCGACGCCGAATTTCTGCAGCGCGATCGCGTTTTCGAGGGAGGCCGGGGAGGTGTGATCTTGCATGGAAGGGGATCCGGAGAGCTGGATTGGTCGCAAATGCGGGCTGTTCCCAGATAGTGCAGCGCCCGCGGCCGGACAACGGTTGATTAGGAATGGTGCATCACGCCTGACGGAGGGGCTGTTGCGCCGGCGCTATCCACTGATAATGTCTCATGAAAGAGAACTTCCATCTGGGCCGGTTCGGCCAGCGGAAAGACATTTGAATGATCAATGACACGCGGCTGCGGGAGAGTCCCACGCCGCGCGGGAACCTGGAGCCCGGCTTGCGTCCGGGTCTGGACGTCGCGACGCCTTCCTGCGCCAGCAATGGCAGCAGCGTCTACGCGGCCCTGGACCTCGGAACCAACAATTGCCGGCTCCTGATCGCCTGTCCTTCGGGCGACAGTTTCCGCGTGGTCGACTCCTTCTCGCGCATTGTCCGGCTGGGCGAGGGCATCTCGACCACCGGCTGCATCAGCGATGCGGCGATGGATCGGGCCATCGCCGCGCTCAGCATCTGCCGGGACAAGATCCAATCCAAGAAGGCCAGCCGCCTGCGTCTGATCGCGACCGAGGCCTGCCGGGCCGCCTCCAATGCGGAGGGGTTCCGCAGCCGGGTGGCGGCGGAGACCGGCATCGAGCTCGAGGTGATCGACCGCGAGACCGAGGCGGCGCTGGCCGTCAAGGGCTGCGCGCCGCTGCTGGATCCAGGCGGACGCGGGGCCATCCTGTTCGACATTGGCGGCGGCTCCAGCGAACTGGTGCGGATCGAGCGCGATCCGGCCGAACGCAACGCCGAACCGCGGATCAAGGCCTGGATGTCGATCCCGCTCGGCGTCGTGACGCTGGCCGAACGCTTCGGCGGCCGCGACGTGACGCCGGAGATCTATGCCGCCATGGTCGAGGCCGTGGCCGAGCATGTCGGGCCGTTCGCGGCCGAGAACGGCGGCGACCTCTCCGGCATGCACCTGCTCGGCACCTCCGGCACCGTGACGACGCTCGGCGGCATTCATCTCAACCTCGCGCGTTACGATCGGCGCCGGGTCGACGGCATCTGGATCAACGATGCCGACATCACGACGACGATCGCCAAGCTGCTGGCGATGAGCTACCAGGAGCGCGCCGAGAACAACTGCATCAGCATCGACCGCGCCGACCTCGTGCTCGCGGGCTGCGCCATTCTCGACGCGATTCGCCTGGCGTTTCCGCTGCCGCGGCTGCGCGTCGCCGATCGCGGCCTGCGCGAGGGCATGCTGGTAGAGATGATGCGCGAGGACGGCGCGCTGCGCACGGCGTAGCGACTTCACCCTCCCCTGGAGGGGGAGGGTCGTCTCACATGGAGCGCAGCGCAATGTGAGACGGGGTGGGGTGAGTTCCACGAGCAGTCTTCGTGTGGCTCACCCCACCCCGATCGCTCGCTTCGCTCCCGATCGACCCTCCCCCTCCAGGGGAGGGTGACCTTTGTAGTTCCGCCAGACCTCGAGCATGGACGGATTTTCGCCTCCCGCGTCTGGTCACGACGACCGAGAAACACATGGCAAAAGACACGACCGGCCGCATGCATGTGCAGGTCAAGACCGGAGGCAAGCGCAAGCTGTCCTCGAAACTCTGGCTGGAGCGCCAGCTCAACGATCCCTATGTCATCAAGGCCAAGCGCGACGGCTATCGCTCGCGCGCGGCCTACAAGCTGCTCGAGATCGATGACAAATACCGGCTGCTCAAGCCCGGCATGACGGTGGTCGATCTCGGCGCTGCGCCTGGCGGCTGGAGCCAGATCGCGGCGCGTCGGGTCGGGGCCGAGGCCGGGAAGGGCAAGGTGGTCGCGATCGATCTGCTGGAGATGGGCGAGATCCCCGGCGTCACCTTCACCCAGCTCGATTTCCACGCCCAGGATGCGCCGGAGAAGCTGACGGCGATGATCGGGGGCCGCGCCGACGTCGTGATGTCCGACATGGCCGCCAACACCACCGGCCACCGCAAGACCGACCAGCTCCGCATCGTCGGTCTCGTCGAACTCGCCGCGCATTTCGCCAGCGAGGTGCTCAAACCGGGCGGCAGCTTTCTCGCTAAGACGTTCCAGAGCGGCGCCGATGCCGACTTGATGGCGCAGCTCAAGCGCGATTACGCCAGCGTCCGCCACGTCAAGCCGGCGGCGAGCCGGCAGGATTCGTCGGAGCGCTACGTGCTGGCGATGGGTTTCCGCGGCGGAGAGCAGGCCGACCTGTTGTAATGTCGTCATTGCGACCGGCCAGCGCCGGCGATACAGAGCAGATGCAACAAGGTCTCGGGAATCGGCTTGGCCGACGAGACCCGTTCCGGAGGTCCCGAAATGCGTGTCCTGACCTGCAGCGCTGTCGCGGTCGCTTTGATGGTGGGCTCGGCCATATCGGGGCCGGCTCACGCCCAGGCCTACGATCCGCGCTATCCCGTGTGCATGAAGGTCTATGAGGGCGGCCGGTTTGGCGGTGGCGAGTGGATCGACTGCAGCTACACGTCGCTGCCGCAATGTCGCGCGACGGCGTCGGGCCGGTCCGCGATGTGCGACCTCAATCCCTTCTACGCCCCGCCGTCGCCTCCGCCGCGCCGCGCGCATCGGCGGCATCGCTGAAACAATTCATGACGGTACGGCCGTTGCCGTGCCGCAATCGAACTGAAGATTCGAGACCTCGTATCCATCGGGCTGCCGTGATGCCACATCGTTTCATCGTCTCGATCGTGACGCTTCTGCTGCTGGTCCCCGCGATCGCGACCGCCGCGCCGTCGCACAAGCGCAAGGCCCACCGCTGGCAGGGCTATGGCTTCCTGCCCGGCTACAAGCAGCCGCCCAACAACAGCTTGCCGCTCTATGCCGACAAGGAGGCCATGCGCAACGGGCCGCGCGGCAGCCGCCGCCATTGGTATATCGACGGCACACCGAAATACATGCTCTACAACGGCGAGTGGCATTATTTCGGCCAGCCAGGCTTCTATCGCGGCCACTACAATGGCGGCAGCTTCGGCCCGTGCTGGACGCGGACGCCAGTGGGGATGGTCTGGACTTGCGGTTAGGCCGCTCCTCCCACAACCGTCTCGTCCTCCCAGGGCTGCTGCTGCAACGCGGGCGACGGCGCGAGCAATCCCGTCTGGACAGGGGCCGCATTTCCCGCTGAAATGCCGCTCGTGAGGGGCAAGAGAAGAAACGCGAGCCGTTCGTTCGGCCGACCGTGGAGGATCGCTTTGAATTCGTTCTGTACGCGCCTGTTCGGCGCCATCGTCGCTTTGACCTTCCTTGCCGGTGCTCCGGCCTTCGCCCAGCAGCTCGAGCTGAAGGTGATGGCGCCGGCCGCGCCCGGCGGCGGCTGGGACCAGACCGCGCGGGCCATGCAGCAGGCCTTCGTCGCGTCGGGCGTGGCGCGCAGCGTCCAGGTCACCAATGTGGCGGGGGCGGGCGGCACCGTTGGCATCGCGCAGTTCGTCAACGGCGCCAAGGGCGACGGCAACCAGCTGATGGTCAACGGCTTCGTCATGGTCGGCGCGCTCGCCATGAACAAGTCGCCGGTGACCTTGGAGCAGGTGACCCCGATCGCGCGGCTGACCGAGGAGATCCAGGTCATCGTCGTGCCCGCGAACTCGCCGATCAAGACGGCGCAGGATCTCGCCGCGGCGCTGAAGGCCGACATCGCCAAGGTCACCTTCGCCGGCGGTTCGGCCGGCGGCGTCGATCACGTGATGGCGGCGCTGTTCGCCGGCGCCGTCGGCGCCGACGCCAAGAAGGTCAACTACATCCCGTTCTCGGGCGGCGGCGAGTCGCTGGCGGCGATCCTCGGCGGCAAGGTCACGGCGGGCATTTCCGGCCTGTCGGAATACGACGGGCAGATCAAGAGCGGCAAGCTGCGCGCCATCGGTGTGTCCTCGGAGAAACGCATTCCAGGGGTCGACATCCCAACCTTCAAGGAGCAGGGCATCGACCTCGTGCTCGCCAATTGGCGCTCGGTGGTCGCGGCGCCCGGCATCACGCCGGAGCAGAAGAAGACGCTCAGCGAGGCCGTCGAGAAGATGGTGAAGTCGGATGCGTGGAAGGAGATCCTGAAGCAGAAGGGCTGGGATGACGCCTATCTTCCAGGTGATGCATTCGCCGACTTCCTGAAAAAGGAGAACGTCCGCGTCACCGACGTGTTGAAGTCGGTCGGCCTCGTCAAGTCATGACGACGGAGAGCGCCGGCACCGAGACACCCGCCTCGGGAGGCGTCGACAAGGCCGGCATCGTCATTGCGGCGCTGCTGGCGGCTGTCGCGCTCGTGCTTGTCTATGACGCCAATCAGATTCCGGCGACCACGATGTACGGCATGGGCCCGCAGGTCATGCCGGTCGTGATCGCGATCGGGCTCGGCATTCTTGCACTGGCCAATCTGATCGATGCCCTCAGAGGCAACCTGCCGCCGCGCGAGAGCTCCGATCCGATGGCGGTGCTGTTGATCCTCGCAGGCCTCGCGCTCTTGATCGCGATCATCGGCTTCGGTGGCGGCTTCATCCTGGCGACCACCGCGCTGTTCGTGACGACGTCGGCCGCGTTCGGCCGGCGCGCCTTCGTCACCGACGTCATCATCGGCGCGGTGCTGACGACGCTGATCTATCTCGCATTCGACCGCCTCCTGACCCTGAGCCTTCCCGCCGGTCCGCTCGAAAGACTGCTCTGATGGACACCTTTGCCGCGCTCGCGCATGGGATGGCGATCGCCGTTCAGCCCATGAACCTGCTCTATGCGCTGGTCGGCGTGTTCCTCGGCACCGCCGTCGGCGTGCTGCCGGGCATCGGGCCGGCGCTCACCGTCGCGCTGCTGCTGCCGGTGACCTACAAGCTCGATCCCGGCGGTTCGCTGATCATGTTCGCCGGCATCTATTATGGCGGCATGTATGGTGGATCGACCACCGCGATCCTGATCAACACCCCCGGCGAGAGCGCCTCGATGGCGACCGCGCTCGAGGGCAACAAGATGGCCAAGGCCGGCCGCGGCGGCCCGGCGCTGGCGACGGCGGCGATCGGCTCGTTCGTCGCGGGCACCATCGCCACCATCGGACTCGCGTTCCTGTCGCCGTATCTCGTCGACATCGCCGTGCGCTTCGGGCCGGAGGACTACTTCGCGCTGATGTGCGTCGCCTTCGTCACGGTGTCCGCGACGTTCGGCGATTCACCGATCCGCGGCCTCACCAGCCTGTTCATCGGCCTGACGCTCGGCCTGATCGGCATCGACAAACTGACGGGACAGGCGCGGCTCGCCTTCGGCGTGCCGGAGCTGCTCGATGGCGTCGAGGTGACGACCTTGGCGGTCGGCCTGTTCGCGGTCGGCGAAGCGCTCTACGTCGCCTCGCGCCGGCACCATAGCGAGGAGAAGATCGAGGCCATCAAGGGCTCGCTGTGGATGACGCGCGAGGATTGGAAGCGGTCGTGGAAGCCGTGGCTGCGCGGCACGATGTTCGGCTTTCCGATCGGCGCGCTGCCGGCCGGTGGGGCGGAGATCCCCACCTTCCTGTCCTATTCGACCGAGCGACGGCTGACCAAATATCCCGATCAGTTCGGCAAGGGCGCGATCGAGGGCGTCGCCGGTCCTGAGGCCGCCAACAACGCCTCCGCCGCGGGCACGCTGGTGCCGCTGCTGACCCTCGGCCTGCCCACCTCGGCGACCGCCGCGATGATGCTCGCCGGCTTCCAGCAATATGGCCTCAATCCGGGCCCGCTGCTGTTCGCCGAGCGGCCCGACCTTGTCTGGGGCCTGATCGCCAGCCTGTTCATCGCCAACACGATGCTGCTGGTGCTCAACCTGCCGCTGGTCGGTCTGTGGGTCAAGCTGCTCGCGATCCCGACGCCCTGGCTCTACGCCGGCATCCTCGTGTTCGCCACGATGGGGACGATCGCCGCAAAGCCGTCCGTGGTCGAATTGTCGATGCTGGCCGGCTTCGGCGTGCTCGGCTTCCTGATGCGCCGGTTCGATTTCCCGATTGCGCCGGTCGTGGTCGGGCTGATCCTCGGGCCGATCGCCGAGAGCCAGTTGCGGCGGGCGCTCGCGATCAGCCTCGGCGATCCCATGACCCTGCTGCAGTCGCCGATCTCTGCCACTCTGCTGGTGGTCGCGCTGATTGCGCTCGTCGCGCCGTTCGTCCTCAAGGGACTCGGGCGCTTCAAGGCGAATGAGGATTGAGTGTGGCGCGCAAGCTGAACCGCGCCACCTTTGCTGCCCCGGTGGTGCGTCGCCCGGGCGAGCGCAACGACCGCGGGGACACCGGCCCCGCATGCTGCTCGCGCGACGTCAGCGCTGCGCCTCCTCGATCTTGTCGAGCACGCGCTCCTGCGCGATGTCCTTCGACGCGTCGCGCAGTTCCGGTTTGGCATTCGATGCCCATCCGCTGCGCCATCTGGTTCAGCAGCGTCACGACCTGAGTTAGCTCGGGCTCCGCCAGCAGGCTGATTTGCAGGTCGGGATCGGCGCGCTTGTGGGCTTCGGCCGCCATGCGGTTCTGCGAGATCAGCACGAAGGTCGAGAGGAAGATCGCCTCGACCGACGCGATCATGGCGAACTCGGCGAAGCTCTCGTCCCAGGCGGGCACGCCGGGGATGAGATGCAGATTGGCGACGATCCAGAAGCCGAACACCGTGAGATGCAGATAGACGAAAGTCATCGCCCTCGTGAAGCGCGTGATCGCTTCGGCCACCTTCTGCTGGGTGGTCGCCTCCGTCAGCTCGCGCTTGCGCCGGTCGACCGGCGCCTCGATGTTGCGTTCGAGGGCAGGGGTGAGCCCCCGGCTTGGGGTGGGATGCGGCGCCAGCTCTTGGGCCATGAGCTGCAAACGAGCCCTGCGTCGGCCGTTCCCCTGGGAAGGGCCGCGCGGGAGCCCGAGTCGCGTGTGCCGACCAGGCCGCAGCGGATCGGACGCGCCGCGCTTGATCGCCGGCGCCGGGTGAGGTGGCCAGCGTCTCCACCTCGTGCCTGGCTCTGGTCGCGATCCCCGGCGTAGCCGGCAGCCATCCGGCAGAGGCTTATCGGTTGGTTAAGACTAACGCGAGAATACCCCCGATGTCCTGGCAGGCGCCGACGGCGCTGCAAAGCCGGCTGCGCTATGACTTGGATGAATGCGGCGCTGACTTCGCAGGATCGCAAACCGGACGCGGGCTGCGCGACAGGGTAGGACATATCGGGCGTGGAGGCTGGAACGCAGAGGGCAACGGCTGACACCGCGCGCACGGCGTGGATCGACTTCGCGCGCGGCCTCGGCGTCATCCTGGTGGTGTACGGTCACGTGCTTGGCGGTCTGGTGCGCCCGGGGATCTTCCCGGAGGGAGCCGTCGCGCGCTGGATGGACTACACGCTCTACACGTTCCACATGCCGCTGTTCTTCTTCCTGGCCGGCTTGAACGTGCAGCACAGCTTGCGGCGCGGCGCGCGTTCCTTCCTCACGTCCAAGCTCTGGACCATCGCCTATCCCTACGTGCTGTGGTCGCTGATCCAGGGCGGGATCACGATGCTGCTGGCGCGGGATGCCAACATCCCGATCCACGCGAGCGATCTCGCCGCGATCTGGTATCGTCCGATCGCACAGTTCTGGTTCCTCTACGCGCTGATGATCTGCCACGTGATCGCGGTGCTGGTCCCGTCGCGGACGGTCTTGATCACGCTCGCGCTGGCCGGGCTTTGCGTGTTCCTCGCGCTGCCGATCCGGCCTGACCTCGCGCTCACGCTGCATCATCTGCCGTTCTACGTCGCGGGCGTCTACGGTGTCAGCGTGGTGGCGGAATGGCGGCCGTTCGGCTGGTCCTTCCTGGCCGTGATCGGGATTGCGTTTGCGGCCGCAGTGGCGCTGGGCGGCCAGCTGTCCGGCATGGACGCCAACGGGCTCGCCTCCCTGCCGGCTTGTGTGCTCGGGATCGCCGGCACGGTCGGGCTCTGCAAGCTGCTTGCCCCGGCGCGTCATCGCTGGCTTGCGGCCGCAGGCGTAGCGTCGATGACGATCTATGTCCTGCACATCCTCAGCGGGTCGGGCATGCGCATCATCATGCTCAAGCTGCACATCCCGCCATCGCCATGGGTCTATCTGTTGGCCGGGACGGCGGCCGGTGTCGTGCTTCCTCTGATCGCGCATGCCATCCTGCAGCGGCTGCATCTGCTGCCGGTCTTCGGGCTTGCACCGCTGGCCTCCCGCAAGCCGCAGACTGCGGCGATCGCGCCGCGCGTTGCAACGTCCGATCAGGCGCCGGCCTGATGCTGCTGAGCGTCGACGGTGCGCCGTGCGCCGCCGGCCATCTGGTCGAGCGGACAGGCCATGGCGACGAGCATCCAGAACAGCGCCGAGACCTCGCCGGAGGAGATGCTGGTCAGCGGCAGCTGGATCAGCAGCGCACTGATGGCGATCGCGCCGAGCACGGCACCCTCGCGCGTCGGCATCCGCCAGGCGGCGCCGGTGGCGGCGAGCCCAACCCAGACATAGGCTGCGAGGCAGATCAGTCCGACCGGAATGCCCATCGTCACCCAGCTTGCGATGATCTGCCCGTCGATCGGCATCGCGCCGGCGACGCCGACGTCGGTGATGGTGAAGCCAGATCCCAGGACCATGCTGTTCGGCGCATTCCACAGCGTGACGAACTCATCCAGCCGCTCGCTGCCGCTGCTGTCCTGCGACACGCTGCCGAGCGATTCCAGACGGGAGGTGATGACCTCCGCGAACGGCGTGAACATGACGGTGACGATCACCGCGCCGACCAGTCCGACCGTGATCGATACGGCACGACGCCGCGTCGAGGGGAACAGCATGCAGAACAGCACGCCCACCGCGAGCGTGATCCAGCTGGTGCGGTAGAGCGACAGCAACAGGCCGAGCGCCGCCGGCGCCATCGCCGCCAGTGCCGGCCATCCCGGGCGCAGGAAACCCACCAGCAGCAGGCCCGTGGCCGTGAAGGTCGCGTAGCTGGCCGGGCCGTTCATCGTGCTGAACACGCGCACCATGTAGGGCAGCGGATAGCCGGCCGAGGTGATGCTGGCGTTCACCATCCAGAACCGATCCCAGCCTTGCGGATCGACATATTGCCAGATGCCGTAGAGGCCGGTGAGCGGCAGCACCAGCAGGAACACGCGCGTGATGGCATCGAGCAGGGCGCCGTCGGATTGCGCCCGCTGCTGCAGGGCGATCGCATAGAGTACGGGCGCGGCCCATTTCATTCCGCCATTGGCGGCGTTGAACCAGTCGTTTTGGAAGATCGAAAGCGCGCCGCCATAGACGATGCAGGCGAGGATGATGAGCGGCGCCACAAGCCAGGGATTGCCCGGCCTGTCCTTGGCCGAGGGCGAGAGTGCCAGACTCGGAACTGGCGCGATGATGAACAGCAGGGGGCCGCTCAACATGATGCCGGACGAATCGAATCCTGCGGAGATGTCGACCAGGCGGCGCACGAAAGGAGCGAAGGCGAACATCAGGATCGCCGACTGAACGTGGGCTTCGGGGCTGCGACGCCACGCGAACCAGCCGGCGACCGCGCAGCCGAGCACGAAGGCCGGCCTGACAAGGCCGCCGAGTGCCGGGACGGCAAGCGCCGTCGCTGCCAGGAGAAGCGCGGACGGCCAACAGTTCATCGCCATCGCCGCGAGCGGCTGCGGGTCGATTCGGCTCTCTTTCATGAAGTCGGACTATAATGGAAAACCCGCGCTCCCGACGCATGTTCGAACGAGGCCGTGTCGCGCGCATGGCTGGGAAGTCAGGGCCCGGCGCCTGAGGCGGCCGTCAAACGAGGCGAAGGAAGTGATCCGAACATGATGCGACGCGCAATCGCGGCCACGCTTGTCGGTGCGTGGTTGGCCGTCTCGTTGACTGCCACGGCAGGAGCTGCGGAGGTGCTGCCGGCTCGCGACGTCTGCCAGCCGACAACCTCTGCCAGGTCACGCGACGGCAATTGCGTTCCCTGCGCCGTCGGACCGATCTCGACCCGCACAGGCTTCCTGGCGCTGCTGGAGCAGGTACGCACGCGGCGCGCCGCCTTTGCCGACATCGACCGTCGTATCGACGGCGCGAGCAGCGACCCGGAGGTGCAGAGCCTGCTGCAGGGACGCAACCTCGCCCTTGCGCTGTACGGTTCTGACGCGGATTTCATCGCGGGCGGCAACGCCTCGCGCTGTCTCATGGGGGACAACGAGGCTGGCCGTGCCAGGGCGACGCCAATTGCCTGCGACGCCGTTCCGCGCGAGGGGCTGGTGGTGCTTCTGACCGCGGGCCAGTCGAACATCTCCAACACCGGCGCGCCCGATCAGAGTGGCCGGCTCTATCAGCCTCACAACCGGTTCTACAATTTCGACCGCTTCGACGGCCGCTGCTACGTGGCGCGCAATCCATTGCTGGGAACGCCGGGCGAGGGCGAGAACGTCGCCACCCGGTTGGGCGATGAATTGATCGATCGCGGGCTGGCGAAGACGGTGCTGATTGCGCCGGTCGCCATCGGCGGCACCTATCTGGAGGAGTGGCGCGCCCGCGGCGGCAAGTATTTCGAGGTGCTGCTCGCAACCATCGCCGGCCTGCGCGACGCCGGTCTCGAGCCGAGCGCGGTGCTCTGGCATCAGGGCGAGTCCAACGCCTTCGCCTTCTCGACAAACGGGGCGGAGGACGGCACGCATCTGCAAGTCACCCCGAAGATGAAGGAAGCGGGCCGGCTGTCGTACTTGCGGAACTATCTGGAGATCGTCGCCGGCCTGCGGGCGGCCGACGTGACGGCGCCGATCTTCGTGGCCACGGCGACGCTTTGCGGCAGCATTCCCGACGAGATCATACGCTCGGCGCAGGCTGCGGTGCCGAACCCGGCGCTCGGCGTCCATCCTGGCCCGGATACGGATCAGATCGGGCTTACGCTGCGCCATGACGGCTGCCACATGAGCCGTGCCGCCACGGAGCTGCACGCGCGGATGTGGGCGGATCGCCTCGCCGAGTTCTGGAAGTCCGGCGCGAGGAGACCTTGACCGGAGAACGGTCGCTACCCCAGCCGCTGATCCCGCACGTCCTGCGTGGTCTCGCTCGCCGACTTCCTGGCGGCCTTCTCCGCGCCCTTCTCGGCGCCCTTGCGGCTCGCGATCGCAGCCACCTTGCGGCCTGAGATCTCGCTGCCGGCGTCATCCGGCATCTGCCAGAACAGGATCGACGACAGCGCCGACGTGATCGCGACGACAATGAAGGCGGGCGCGAAGGACGACGCGGTGAGCTGGCTCGCCCCGTGCATCCACATCGTGGTCTCCACCGAGAACGCGCCGACCGCGACGCCGGCGGAGATCGCGAGCTGCTGGTTGACACTGGTGAGCGTGGTGGCGCGGCTCATCTGCGCAGTCTCGACCTCGGCATAGGCGACGGTGTTGATCGCGGTGAACTGCAACGAGCGGAAGAAGCCGCCGACCACGAGAATGATCAGGATCAGCAGCAGCGGCGTCGCCGGCGTGAACAGCGCGCAGGCGGCGAGGAAGACGGAGCTGACGACGGCGTTGACCGTCATCAGATGGCGGAAGCCGAAGGCGCGGATGAGGCGCGCGGCCAGCGCCTTCATGCCCATCGCGCCGGCCGAGGAGCCGAAGGTGACGAGGCCGGACTGGAATGGCGACAGGCCGAAGCCGAGCTGCATCAAGAGCGGCAGCAGGAAGGGCAGTGCGCCGATGCCGAGCCGGAACATGAAGCCGCCGACGATCGAGGCGCGCAGGGTCGGCAGTCGCAGCAGCGAGAAGTCGAGCACCGGCGAGTTGGTCCGCCAGGAGTGGCGGACATAGAGCGTCATCGAGATTGCGCCGATCGCGACGAGACTGCCGACCACCGACCATGGCAGCAAATTGAGGCCGGCGACGGAGAGGCCGAAGGCGAGACCGGCGAGGCCGATGCCCGCGAGCACCATGCCGGTGAGATCGAACGGCTCGGGGTTCTCGCTCTTGATCGGATCGATGAAGCGCAGCGCCATGATGATGCCGACGATGCCGATCGGGATGTTGATCAGGAAGATCCAGTGCCAGGAGAAATAGGTGGTGATGAAGCCGCCGACCGGCGGCCCGATGACCGGGCCGATCAGCGCGGGGATGGTGACCCAGGCCATGGCGCCGACCAGCGCGCTCTTGTCGACCGAGCGCAGCAGCACGAGCCGGCCGACCGGCGTCATCATCGCGCCGCCCATGCCCTGAAGGATGCGGGCGAACACGAAGTTCTCGACCGAGTTGGCAAAGGCGCAGCCGATCGAGCCGATCATGAACACGGCGACCGCGCTGGAGAACACGCGTCGCGCGCCGAAGCGGTCGGCGGTCCAGCCGCTGGCCGGGATGAACACCGCCAGCGACAGCAGATACGAAGTGATGGCGAGCTTCAAGGTCAGCGGGCTGGTGCCGATGTCCCTGGCGATCGCCGGCAGCGAGGTCGCGATCACCGTGGAGTCCATGTTCTCCATGAACAGGGCGGTGGCGACGATCAGCGGAATGATGCGTTGCTTGTTCATCGAAGACCGGAGGCGGGGAGGAGGAGGGGCGGGCGGTGCGGCTTTATCACCCCGCGACAACCGAGGCCATTGCACCGGCCGCATGGCCCACTAGATGCAGCGCGACGCTGTCGCGTCCCGTTTTGGAGGTGTGTCGATGATCTATCTGCTCGCTGCACTGGTGCCGCCGCTGGGCCTGTTGTTCAACGGTCAGCCCTTCGCGGCGATCTTCAACCTGCTGCTGTCGGTGGTCTGCATCATCCTCGGCCTGTTCTTCCACGTGCTGCTGCTGGTGCCCTCGGCGCACGCTTTGATCGCCGTGCACATGCGGCGGGAGGACCGGCGGCACCGCGAGGTGGTCGACGCCATCAGGCGCTACGGCCCGCCGCCGGGCGCTTGGCGCTGAGGCCGGCGGGTCTGGAGGCGAGCGGAATTTCTGCTCCGGATTCAGGGTATTCACGATCTTTTATTGCGCGCGGCACGCGAATGAGGGCCGTTGTCAGCCGTTCCTCGCAATCGCGGGAGGATGGTGGATCGGCCCTTTGATTCGTCACAGGCCCATGCTATCGACCCGCGTCAACCCCACCGATGGGCACCGATTCGACGGCGAGGCATGGTCTCGACGGCGGCGTCGCTCATCCGTACCCGCATCGCGGCCGTTTTGGCCGCAGACAAGGAGTTGACGATGGCGACCGTCCAGACACTTCGCGAAGCCTTCACCTTCGACGACGTGCTCTTGAAGCCGGGCCTCTCCGATGTGCTTCCCTCCGAGGTCGACATCCGCTCGCGCGTGACGCGCGAGATCCCGCTCAACATTCCGATCATGGCCTCCGCCATGGATACCGTCACCGAAGCGCGCATGGCGATCGCCATGGCGCAGGCCGGCGGTGTCGGGGTCATCCACCGCAATTTCGATCCCGAGGGCCAGGCCGCCCAGGTGCGCCAGGTCAAGAAGTTCGAATCCGGCATGGTGGTCAACCCGCTGACCATCGCGCCCGAGGCGACGCTCGCCGACGCGCTGGCGCTGATGAAGGATTACGGCTTCTCCGGCATCCCGGTGGTCACCGGCGGCGGCAAGGGCATCCCGGGCAAGCTGGTCGGCATTCTCACCAATCGTGACGTGCGCTTCGCCACCGATCCGCGCCAGAAGATCTCCGAGCTGATGACGCACGAGAACCTCGTCACCGTGCGCGAGGGCGTCGGCCAGGACGAGGCCAAGAAGATCCTGCACAAGCACCGCATCGAGAAGCTGCTGGTCGTCGACGATCAGTACCGCTGCGTCGGCCTGATCACCGTCAAGGACATGGAGAAGGCGGTCGCGCATCCGCTCGCCTGCAAGGACGGCCAGGGCCGGCTGCGCGTGGCCGCGGCGACGACGGTCGGCGAGGGTGGCTTCGAGCGCACCGAGAAGCTGATCGAGGCCGGCGTCGACCTCATCGTGGTCGACACCGCGCATGGCCATTCCTCGCGCGTGCTCGAGGCGGTCAACCGCATCAAGCGCATCTCCAACGCCGTGCAGGTGATCGCCGGCAACATCGCCACCCGCGACGGCGCGCAGGCGCTGATCGATGCCGGCGCTGACGCCGTCAAGGTCGGCATCGGTCCGGGCTCGATCTGCACCACCCGCATCGTCGCCGGCGTCGGCGTGCCGCAGCTCACCGCGATCATGGATGCGGTCGAGGCGGCCAAGAAGGCCGATGTGCCTGTCATCGCCGACGGCGGCATCAAGTTCTCCGGCGATCTCGCCAAGGCGCTCGCCGCCGGCGCCGACGTCGCCATGGTCGGCTCGCTGCTCGCCGGCACCGACGAGACCCCCGGCGAGGTGTTCCTGTGGCAGGGCCGCTCCTACAAGGCCTATCGCGGCATGGGCTCGGTCGGCGCGATGGCGCGCGGCTCGGCCGACCGCTACTTCCAGCAGGACATCAAGGACACGCTCAAGCTCGTGCCCGAGGGCATCGAGGGCCAGGTGCCGTACAAGGGCCCGGTCGGCAACGTCATGCACCAGCTCGCCGGCGGTCTCCGTGCCGCCATGGGCTATGTCGGCGCCAAGGATCTCGGCGAGTTTCACTCCAAGTCCGAGTTCGTCCGCATCACCGGCGCGGGCCTGCGCGAAAGCCACGTGCATGACGTCACGATCACGCGCGAAAGCCCGAACTATCCGGGCGGGGCGTAAGCTCGACGGAGTTCGCGGCCGTCCTTCGAGATGCCCGCCTTCGGCGGGCTCCTCAGGACGAGGACTCTGTCCGCGGAGACGCGCTAGACCCTCATGGTGAGGAGCGCCGCCCTTGCGGCGCGTCTCGAACCATCAGGCCTCGATAGCAGCCGGCCTATAGAACCAACAAAAGAGGAAACACCATGTCCCAAGCCAAGCGCATCGTTCTCGCCGCCCGTCCCGTCGGCGAGCCCAAGCCGTCAGACTTCCGCCTCGAGGAGCACGCCGTCCCGACGCCCGGTGCTGGCGAAGTGCTGCTGCGCACGATCTGGCTGTCGCTCGATCCGTACATGCGCGGGCGCATGAGCGACGGGCCGTCCTATGCCCAGCCGGTGCCGGTCGGCGGCGTCATGGAGGCGGGCACCGTGTGCGAGGTGGTGGCCTCGAACAATCCGGGCTTCAAAGCCGGCGACATCGTGCTGGCGCGCGCCGGCTGGCAGACGCACGCGATCTCCGACGGCAAGGGCCTCGCCAAGGTCGACCCGGCGCTGGCGCCGATCTCGACCGCCGTCGGCGTGCTCGGCATGCCCGGCATGACGGCCTACACCGGCCTGCTCGACATCGGCCAGCCCAAGCCGGGCGAGACCGTCGTGGTCGCCGCGGCCTCCGGCGCGGTCGGCTCGGCGGTCGGGCAGATCGCGAAGATCAAGGGCGCCCGGGCCATCGGCATCGCCGGCGGCAAGGACAAATGCGACTACGTGAAGAACGAGTTCGGCTTCGACGACTGCCTCGACCATCGCGATCCCGATCTCGCCGCCAAGCTCAAGGAAGCCTGCCCGAAAGGCATCGACGTCTATTTCGAGAATGTCGGCGGCCCGGTGTTCGAGGCGGTGTTCCCGCTGTTCAACGCCTTCGCCCGCATGCCGGTCTGCGGCCTGATCGCCCATTACAACGACACCCAGTCGGTCGCCCCGAAATGGGCCGGCGCCCTGATGCGCAACGTGCTGACCAAGCGGCTCACCATCCGCGGCTTCATCGTTTCCGACTTCGCGTCCCGCCACGGCGACTTCCTCAAGGACATGTCGGCCTGGGTCCGCGACGGCAAGGTCAAGTACAAGGAGTTCGTCACCGAGGGCCTGGAGAACGCGCCGTCCGCGTTCATGGGCCTGCTGAAAGGTGCCAATTTCGGCAAGCAGCTGGTGCGGGTCGGGCCGGACAAGGCCTGAGCCACTCCTGATGTGAAAGTTCGGCCCAGTCGCAGAAAAACGGGAACCACGGGGGCTTGTCGGGAGTCCCTTGGGAACCGGTTCAATCATGACGGCCCGGCATCATGCCGGGCCTTCGACTTCCAGGGGGATTCTCATGTCGCTGACCATGGTGCTGCTGCCCGTCTTCGTCGAGGTCGGGCTCACTTTCGCGCTGCTGTTCTGGAACAAGACGCGGGCGCAAGCCACTGACGCCGCCGACGAATTCGGCCTGCCGACCCTGTTCTATGCCCTGATCGCCATTGCGCTGCCGCTGCGGCACGCCGATCTGGTCATCGTGCTGCTGTCCTGGGTGTTCGTGGTGACCCGCTTCGTCAATGCCGGTCTCGTCAGCGGCACCAAGGACAGAAGCGAGCTCGCCTGGACCGCCTCGGCGCTGGTGCTGCTGGCGATGTGGCTGTATTTCGCCCTCAAGATACTGCTCCTGATCTAGAACTGGACCCTGAATGACCCCCGCCGCCCGGCTGTCCGCCGCCATCGACATCATCGAAACCATCGAGGCCAACAGGGCGCCGGCGGCCAAGGCCCTGAAGGACTGGGGCACCAGCCACCGCTTCGCCGGCTCCGGCGACCGCGCCGCCATTGCCGGGCTCGTGTGGGACGTGCTCCGCCGCCGCGCCTCCAGCGCCTATGTGATGGAGGACGACACTGCGCGCGCCCGCGTGCTCGGCATGCTCAAGCTCGAGCGCGGCCTCGATGTCGCGACCATCGGTGCGATGTGCGACGGCAGCCGCTTCGCCCCGCCGCCCTTGAACGCGCAGGAGGAGCGGGCGCTGGCCTCGCGCACCACCGACGGCGCGCCGCCGCCGGTCGCCGGCGACTATCCCGACTGGCTCGACCCGTATCTCGCCGCCGTGTTCGGCGACGACCGCGTCGCCGAGGCCATGGCGATGGCCAGCCGCGCGCCGCTCGACCTGCGCGTCAATACGCTCAAGGCCAAGCGCGACAAGGTGCAGGCCTCGCTCAAGCATCTCGGCGCCGTGCCGACGCCGTGGTCGCCGATCGGCCTGCGCATCACGCTCGGTGCCGACGCCCGCAATCCCGGAATCCATGCCGAGGAGGATTTCATCAAGGGCGCCATTGAGGTCCAGGACGAGGGCTCGCAGCTCGCGGCGCTGTTCACCGCCGCCAAGCCCGGCGAGCAGGTGATCGATCTCTGCGCCGGCGCCGGCGGCAAGACGCTCGCTTTGGCGGCGATGATGGGCGGCAAGGGTCGCCTGATCGCCACCGACCACGACAAGCGCCAGCTTGCGCCCATCCACGAGCGGCTGTCGCGCGCCGGGGTCCACAATGCCGATGTGCGCAGCCCGAAGGGCGACGCCGACCCGCTCGCCGACATCAAGGCCTCGGCCGATCTCGTCGTCATCGATGCCCCCTGCACGGGCACGGGGACCTGGCGCCGCAACCCCGACGCCAAATGGCGCATGCGCCCCGGCGCGCTCGAGATCCGCCTGAAGGACCAGGCCGAGGTGCTCGACCGCGCCGCCGCCCTGGTCAAGCCCGGCGGCCGCATCGCCTACATCACCTGCTCGGTGCTGCAGCCGGAGAATGGCGACCAGGTGAGAGCGTTCGTGGAGCGGCATCCGGAGTTCGCGGTTCAGCCCCCGGAGCAAATCGCCACCGTCCTCTGGGACAAGGCCGAGGCCTTCGCCGAGGCCGCGCTGAAGACGCCGGAGGGCTGGCTGATGACCCCGCGCCGGACGGGTACGGACGGGTTCTTCGTGTCGGTGCTGAAGAAGGCATAGCCTTCTCCGCCGTCATTGCGAGCGAAGCAATCCAGAGTCCCGCCCGCCACCCTGGATTGCTTCGATTCGCTCGCAATGACGGGCAGGGCCATCGTGGCCCCGCGGCTGCGCCGTCCAACGTGATCCACGTTCGAGCCGAGCGCGTCGTCCCACGCGCGCTGCGCTCCCTCCCCCCTTGTGGGGGAGGGGTGGGGAGGGGGGTACCCAGCAAAGAGTGTCAACCGGAGACCCCCACCACCCCCAACCCCTCCCCGCCTAGCGAAGCTTCGCTTCGCGCGGGGGGAGGGGAGCAGACCGCGCCCTGCGCAACGGCGCTGCCACCCATGGGCAGGCGCATCCTCATTCGCTGGGAATCACTGCCTTTGAAGGCCGCTCCAAGGGTTGCGGGACTCGTGCTGTCGGCGTAATTCCTTGCCATGACAGCCCAGCCCAACACCCCCGCCAGCGCCGCCGCCGACACCTCCGTGGCCGCGCTCCACGACAAGATCCTGATCGTCGATTTCGGCAGCCAGGTCACGCAGCTGATCGCGCGCCGGGTGCGCGAGGACGGCGTGTATTGCGAGATCGTGCCGTTCCAGAAGGCGGAGGCCGCCTTCCGGCAGATGAACCCAAAGGCCGTGATCCTCTCCGGCGGCCCGGAATCGGTCCATGAGGAAGGCTCCCCGCGCGCCCCGCAACTGATCTTCGATAGCGGCGTGCCCGTGATGGGCATCTGCTACGGCCAGATGACGATGGCCGCCCAGCTCGGCGGCACCGTCGAGGGCGGCCACCACCGTGAGTTCGGCCGCGCCGACGTCGAGGTCAAGACCAACAGCCGCCTGTTCGACGGCGTCTGGCAGACGGGCGAGCAGCACCAGGTGTGGATGAGCCATGGCGACCGCATCACGCAGATGCCGCCGGGCTTCTCGGTCGCCGGCGTCTCGCCGAACGCGCCCTTCGCCGTGATCCAGGACGAAGCGCGCAAGTATTACGGCCTGATGTTCCACCCCGAGGTGGTGCACACGCCCGACGGCGCCAAACTGATCCGCAACTTCGTCCGCAACATCGCCGGCCTCGGCGGCGACTGGACCATGCACGCCTTCCGCGCCGAAGAGATCAAGAAGATCCGCGCGCAAGTCGGCAAGGGCAAGGTCATCTGCGGCCTCTCCGGCGGCGTCGATTCCGCCGTCGCGGCGGTGCTGATCCACGAAGCGATCGGCGACCAGCTCACCTGCGTGTTCGTCGATCACGGCCTGCTCAGGCTCAACGAGGCCGAGACCGTCGTCGACCTGTTCCGGCACCACTACAACATCCCGCTGGTGCATGTGGACGCGTCAAAGCTCTTCCTCGGCGAGCTCGCAGGGGTCACGGACCCGGAAGCGAAGCGCAAGACCATCGGACGCCTCTTCATCGACGTGTTCGAGGCCGAGGCCAAGAAGATCGGCGGTGCCGATTTCCTGGCGCAGGGCACGCTCTATCCCGACGTGATCGAGAGCGTCTCCTTCACCGGCGGCCCCTCGGTGACGATCAAGTCGCACCACAATGTCGGCGGCCTTCCGGCGCGCATGAACATGAAGCTGGTCGAGCCCCTGCGCGAGCTGTTCAAGGACGAGGTCCGCGTGCTCGGCCGCGAGCTCGGCCTGCCCGACGTCTTCGTCGGCCGCCACCCGTTCCCGGGCCCCGGGCTGGCCATCCGCTGCCCCGGCGAGATCACGGTCGACAAGCTCGACATCCTCCGCAAGGCCGACGCCATCTACATCGACGAGATCCGCAAAGCCGGCCTCTACGACACCATCTGGCAGGCCTTCGCCGTGCTGCTCCCCGTCAAGACCGTCGGCGTCATGGGCGACGGCCGCACCTACGACTACGTCGTCGGCCTGCGCGCCGTCACCTCCACCGACGGCATGACGGCGGACTTCTATCCGTTCGATATGAAGTTTTTGGGCGCGGTTGCCACGCGCATCATCAACGAGGTGAAGGGCGTGAACCGGGTGGTGTATGACGTAACGAGCAAGCCGCCGGGGACGATTGAGTGGGAGTAGGGCCCCTGCAATGATAAGAAAGGTTGCGCTGTTTGCCATGATAGATGATATCCTGACGGCGCAACCGTGGAGTTCATGTAGCATCCGCTAAAGGGGCCCCCTATTTGTCAATCGAGCATATTGGGATCGGTACGAAAGCGCTCGGCCTGACTAAGGCGGTGAACAATTCTAATTTTAGTATGAAGACGGTCCTGACGCTGGATCCGTTCAACTACGTTGACCTTTGGCTGCGCCGTGAACGCAAGGAAGAGGCCCTTCACTATTGGCGGCAGTCAAGAGACTTTCATCGAGCTGCACAGGGCCTTCCGATCGAATCGGCGCCGCTCGTTCTTTACTATTGCTTCATGAATGCGGCGAAAGCTTTGCTGTCGGCCAAGGGTATAACTTTCGATCCACGTCATGGTGTCGGCCCACACCGAATGCGAGGGCCCAACAGCAAAGTCGTTCTCAGTAATGAAGGGATTGGGATTAGGCCAAATGGCATCGTCCCTGCGTTAGCCGGCTATTTCAATGAACCGGAGACGCGACGCAACCATAGCCTCGAAGACGTTCTGTATAATCTTATATATATTCATCGGACCTATTGTCTCAGCTACCCAAAGAGAAAAGAGAGGTTTCTTCCTCTGAAAAATCTCGCTTTCTGTCGAGATTCTATATCGGGGAATGTCAGACTTTTAGCTGAGATCGTCGAAGGTGTGGACTGGAATTCCTATAAGACAAGTTTGCCGACGGAAGTGGAGCCCGCAATGGATGGAAGTCCTAGTGTTCAGTCGGTCAGTTCGATCCAATGGACCACCGCGAGCCGGCCGACTGATGCGGAATTGGAATCTTTGCAAAGGTTAAACTCTGAGCTTAGACGGGTTTTTCATTACATAAATGGCTCACATACTCTTTGGTATCTGAAGACTTCAGGTTCTTATGAGATCCGTCGTAGCCCGCTTACATTGACTCTTTCCGCGATGCATCGCCTCAGCGAAATCTGTCGATACAAGCCATCAGAACTGCGCTCTTTCCTTGACGGTCAAAAGAACTGGTTGCTGAGCGAGTTTGTGGCGATGGCAGCTCCACAATTTCTCGATGAGATTGCTTGCGAAATGACAGGACATCAAATCATGATTCCTAACGTCAGAACTCCGGTCTGAGACAAAAAATGAATGTCTACATTGCGTGCGGTCTGACCCACGTTCCCCGAGATATTTTTCCGGACTATGTCGGCTACATTCACGAAATGGCGTCTCAACTTCGCGCTACTGAAGGTATTGACTTGGTTCAATACGCTTTGGTTAATAGCGATCCACAACTCGCATCCAAACCCGAGGGCGATCGCGCTGCACTCTGTTATGCTTGGGACAGGCGAATGGTGGAGGAGGCGGATTTGGTCGTTGCCGAAGCAAGCTTCCCCTCCACAGGGCTTGGCATTGAACTCCAGATTGCGGAAGCTGCAGGCATTCCAGTGGTCATGCTGATCGGCGACCTCGGAATTAACCGGGTTGATCGTGCTCATTATGAGAACCCCGACCATAGCGAGCATGATCTCCAGATCGGCAAAGGGATTGTTTCGCTTATGGCGCTTGGCGTGCCAGCAATCCGTAAGATTGTGCCCTACCGCGTGTTCGCCGAGGCTGTCGTTGAGGTTGTCAAGGCGGTTCGCCTTTTCGCGCAAAAGTAACGAGGTTTATGGGGTGAGCGCGCCTTAATTTCTCTGCGGTGAGAATGCACAAAACTGATGAGCTTCGCCCGCTGTCCAGATGGCCCTCCCTGACACGTTCAGCGTGAGGCCAGCGACGAATAGCGGGGTATCCGCATCCTTCTTCGTGATAGAGACGACGTGGATGGCCGTGACGATGAGGAAAGAAGCGGGGCGTTCACGGACGAACGTTCGTCGTCCAACTGACCAGCTGCCCGTCGTGCCAGTTTGTCGCAAACTCATCACTTGGGAAGCGATGGGCGTGTTGCTCTGCAGCCGGATGTGACAGCCGCGCCGACGAACAGAGCGATGCGACGGCGAAATCGTGTGGTTCTCCGCTTCCCAGCAATATCACATAGCTGGCCGAGTTCTTCTTTTGAAGGCAGCTCTGAGCAGCCCGTATGTGCGCCTCCGCCTGTTTGCCGTTTCGCCTTGGCGTCTATGCCGCATCGACCTCCACCCGTGAAACGCGCAGCGCTTTTCCGATGGCGCGGCGGATGTTTTGCATCGCATCGGCAAAATTGTCTGCCGCCATGCTGAGACTTTCTGGAGATGAAGCGGCTTCAAGCGCCTTCTGATCCCATTCCTTATTGAGTTGCTTCGCCAAAGCATAGACCACGGTACGCCCGACACGGAGAACCATCGAGTCTTGAGCGTGTTGTTGCGCCAGAGAACGCATCAGTTCTGGGTCGTTAGCTCCAGCGTATTCAGCTTCCAACTGGAGACGCATTTCATTGATCGCCGGATATTTCATGTTAACGAACAACTGTCCGGCTTCCATGACGTAGCGTGCCGCGCGCCCCTTCAGACCTTTTTCGTCGATATCCTCATCCGTCAGTAGGGGGATAATCTCCGGGGCGCGTTCTAGGTTCTTAAACATCTCGGCCCGCTTTGCTCCGGCGGGCATGACCGATAGATCGGTCGGCTTGGACCGTGGCGTAGACACCGATTCTGTCGCACGGCCCCCACCTGTCGCGTCCTGCCCGCGTTCGCTTGCGGGACCGGCACCTGGGGTAACGCCTGTTTCACCTTGCGCAGCTGCTTTGGGGCTAACACGACGGACGCGTAGTTGATTCAGCAACCGCTGCAACTCGTCCCGTATTTCGTCACTGGTCCGGCTATCGGGTGCAAATGAATGGATTAGCTCAATGAGCCACTCTGGCCTGTTCTCACGCACTAGTTCTTCGAAGTCTTTCGACTGAAGTCGGAGCTGCTCCCCACCCGTGTACTGCAGAAATTGGCGATACGCTTCAGGGACCACCGGGAAGTTGTTAGGTAGCTCAATGTGAATCGAGATGTATTTCGCCCCAAAGGGGACCCCAAACACTGGAGCTTCAAACGTCCACTGCCGTCCTTTCGACAAGTCGTACAATTCGTTCTTGTAAACAACCCCGCAGGTGCTAACCGCTGACGCTATTGCGCCACTAATCGATTTGTTATGGCCGGTGCCGTTATATTGTGCGTCATACAGATAGTGAATCTTCATACCATCGGGGAGCGAAACCGTTTCATGTCGCTCAAAGTGTCTTAACCGCGCTGGAATCGGTTCAAACTGGCGGTTTCCGTCCAGCTTATTCGTGCCCTTTAGTAGGGTAACCCTGACGCCCTCCGGAAGCCCATAAAAGCGATGATACAAGTACGTTGCCAACCATTGCGCGTCCTGTTCTGGATCGCCGTTATATGGGTCCCGCACGGTATCTTGCTCGGGATCGTTGCCAAGCAGCATTACTTCAGTCCAGTCGACGCTTAGCGTGCGGCCATTCTGCTCCGCGATGTCGGTGACATCCACGACTTCAACGTATGTATCTGTCTCAGAGTCGTAGCGCCGCAGGCGCCCATATACACCGTCGCGTTTGCAAAGAATCACTTCATGCACGCGGCCGTTCTTGCATGAACGGTAACGCATTCCGCGCTGATTGGACGGCAGCGACGCGACTTTTGCGCCCATACCGAAATTTCCGGTCAGACTTTTTTCTTTGCCGAGAGACGACGCAATGTTGCAAATCTTGAGCAACTCAAGGTCATCCATACCCGGGCCTGTATTCCAAATCACCAGCTTGTCGACACCATCCATAGGCATGGCGCTGATCTCTACTACGCGACTTCCCACTGGCGCATGTTGCGCAGCTTCGAGCGCGTTCATCATCAGTTCGCGAATCATCATCGATTTGGGACAGCGCTCGATGAGGCTGGCGATGAGAAAATCTTCGTCGACAACTTGCAGTGCGGCAACAGCGCTCGTGGTCATGTCATCCTCTCAGAGCTTGAAGCCGCCGCCGGTCTTGCCGCGCGGAGATTCAAATCGGGCCTCCACGCTTGCGACGGCGTCTTTCAAAGCACGGATGACTTTGCGCACCTCAGCTTCCTCAAAATCATAGATCTGTCGGTTGGACAAATTCCCGATCCGCAGAATGGCTTCGATGGCCTTGTTTGTGCGTGCCTGGGCCAATTCCCGGAACTTCTCCCGCTTGCTGGTCGGACCGCCACGCTCCACAGCAGCATCCATGATATCTTCTCCAAATATTCGCAGAAACTACCCCAAAAAAATAGGTTTCTTGGGCCGTAAGTCAACAGGCGACGACATTTATTCCGTGAATATTCTCGAAATATGCGACCAGGCTGGACGAAAACCGTGTGGTGACCCAGCAAGTGAGCGGCTGGGGCATACACAAATAGCTGTTGTTTATCAGTAGCTTATTGATAGCAGATTCTGCCGAATCTCGTTTGTATGTCTTGCGGCCCATGGGAGCGTTAGCCCCGTATAACCACGGGATTGCGGGACAGTGCACCAAACTCTTTGGCTACTCAGCTGTGCCGATTGAGTAGGTTTGGTCGTAACGCAGCGCAGATGGCTCCAACGTTGTGCCACGTGCCGGCTACAGACGGCTGTTGATGTTCGCCCCGCTTGCAGCGGATGATGTGCCCCTGCGCAATCCGTCTCTGACACGAACCGTCGATTTCTGAAGTCGTGTGTCATCTGCCCGACGGGCAATCCCCGCACGCCGCGCATGCGCCAACTGCCCGTCGTGCCAGTTTGTCGCGCATTCATCCCTTGCCACGTCGGGCAAATCACCCTCACATTTCCGCGCATCCCGGCTCGCTGAAGAGGGACGTTTCGCGATCGTCACGAGCGTCGAGCCGGAGATGCGACGGGCGCGTTGTTCTGCAGCCGGGTGTCACAGCCCGTGCCGACGAACGGAGCGATGCGACGGCGAAGTGGTGTGGTCCTGGCATCGCGGTGCTGATGCCAAGCCGGCGGTGATGATGATCCGCGGGCGACGGGGGCAAGACAGCCGATCCCCGGGGAGAGCGCCTATAACCCGTCAAACCGTCGCGCAGGGAAGGCCGGATATTGGGCTGAACCTGTGGTTCTGCCGCGTGCTTATTTGCTGCACGCGGACCGCGGGTATCAGCCGATACCCGGTCTTCCCTGCGCCTCTTCTTCGAGAGGAGAGGTCGAACGAATGCAAAGCTCGGGCGCATGCGGCCGCGAGATCCCCGAGCCATGCCTGCTGTTTGAAACGTGGAGAAAGCTTTTGTCGTACGATGTCCCACGCCGCGTCATCTGCAAGTCCGTCTCAATCCCAGCTTCCGGATAAGCGAGCGACTATTTGCGTCGAGATGTGTCGTTCTGAAATAAACGATGCGCTGGTTTGCAATCTTTGAAGTTCCATTTCATTGACCGCATAGCGCCTCGCGCCGATATTCCCCGTCGTCATCGCTCAACCACGGAACGTCAGATGAGAACCCGAACCGCAGCCGATCGCCTGGTGCGCAAGCGCCTTGCCGGCCGCTGTTTCTCTGCGGCGACCGGGGCCTGTTGCTGATCGCCGCAGCCGACTTCAACGCCTTCACCCATCTGCAGATCAGACAGGAGTGCCGCACGCAGGCGGCGAACGATCAGCCATGTCCAAAGCCTACATCATCGAGGTCCTCAACCGCACCGCCGGCATCGTCACGGCCGACGAGCGCGGCTTCAGCTTCTTCTCATCCGAACGCGCATTCGACAGCCTGGAGGGACAGCACTTTGCCTCGGCGCGCGAGGCCGAACGCGCGGCCCGTGCGCTCGTCACGGCCGGCGGCGGACGCCTGCGCCGCGCGGTCATTTGATCTCCCACATCGCAACTTTCGAGAAAGATAAGTCATGAGCTTCTACAGGGACTTCAACGACAAGCTGGCCATCCAGGCCTGGAATGGCGCCCGGCGCGAACCGTATCGCACGATCGAGGTGCGGCAGCTCAGTCCGACGGTCGGCGCCGAGATCGGCGGCGTCGATCTCACCAAGGATCTGCTGGACGAGCAGTTCGCGGAAATCCACCGCGCGCTCGATGAGAATCTTGCGATCGTGTTCCGCGAGCAGGAGATCTCGAAAGACGACCACAAGCGCTTTGCGCGCCGCTTCGGCAAGTCGCTGCACCGGCACGAGCTGGCCGCGACCCGCTTCCGGCACGACGGGCCGTTCGATCCGGAATTCCTGTCGTGGAAGACCGATGCGAATTCGCGCTTCACCGCCGGCGACGGCTGGCATCCGGACGTGTCCTGCGATCCCAGCCCGATTGCGGTCTCGCTGCTCCGTGTGACCAAGACGCCGCCGCTCGGCGGCGACACGGCCTTCGCCAACATGTATCTCGCCTATGAATTCCTGTCGGATCCGATCAAGCAGCTGCTGGATGGCCTCACGGCCATCCATGATGGATCATTGGCCTGGACCGCGGGTTATGGCGCCAAGCCCGATCCCGGCAAGACCTATCCGCTATCCGAGCATCCGGTGGTCGTGACTCATCCGCGTACCGGCCGCAAGTTCCTGTACGTCAATGCGTCCTTTACCTCGCACATCGTGCAGCTAACCCGGCGCGAGAGCGATGCGCTGCTGCAGCTCCTGTTCCGTCACATCGAAGGCCAGCTTGCATTGCAGACGCGGGTGCAGTGGCGGCCGAACTCGCTGCTGGTTTGGGACAATTGGGCGAGCCAGCATCATGCGGTGTGGGACTACTATCCCGAAGAGCGCTGGGGCGAGCGTGTGTCGGTGGTGACCGGCGAGGTGCCGCGGGCGCGGCTTGGGCTCAGCGAGGCCGCGGAGTAGGGCGGTCGCGCTGCACAGGCGCGGGCCCGAACGGGCCTGCGCTCCCTGCGGTGTCAGTCCGGGCTGATATGAACCAACAGAAGGCGGGAGATCGCCCCGTCGGCAAGCTCGTCGGCGCGGTCGCGATAGACGGCGGCCTCGTCGTCGGTTGCCCCGCGGAGCGCAAGCCGTTCGGCCTGGGCAGGACGCCTCAGCCGGCAGAAAGCGTCGATCGCGTGGAGCAATCGCGGTGACCGCACCAGGCTCTGCGCCATGTCGTGATCATTCGCGGCGAACACGAAGGCCGGGCGCCGGCCAAGATCGATGGCGAAGACCTGCGGAGGTGCGGCTGACATGCGGTGGCGTCGGATCGTGTCTGTTCGGCGCGGGGCGCGTTGGTGCTCTGATGCTGAGTGTAGAAGGACGCCGCATGCCGTCAATAAAATGGGTCGCGCGATTTTCAGGCTGATCGAGCAAGAATTTTTCTGCGCGGGCGGCGTGACCCGAATGCAAGGGACCCGATGGCGCCGAGTCTGGCTGCGGTGATGTCATGCCAGCCATGTCCTGGCGCAGGACGCGACGCACAGAAGAAAACTTCGGTCTAGCACTGTGTTCGACGAGCAATTCCTTGCTACGCCGGGCCGCAGCGAAAGCAGGAGCGTTGCTATTTCGGGCGCCGGCTTGTTCTGACCGCCGGCGCCGATCAAGCTACATGCAATCGCATGAAACTGCCCGGAGACATCCATGAGCCTGGTCGAGAGAAAGATCGAAGCGTTGCCCTTCGTTCTCGCCGAGCTGAACTATCTGGCGCCCACCGCGGGCAAGCCGCGCACCTATGCGTTCGACCCGCCGCCGGGCGAGCCGAAATCGACCGCGCTGCCCGAGCCCCGTCAGGTGCCGGTGTTCAACGGCCGCCCGATCGCGCAATCATTCTCGCTCGACCGCGAGGGCTTTGCGCTGGTGCGACACCCCACATTCGTGCGTGATTTCACCAACGAGAAGGAAATCCGCAGCATCTATTATCCGGCGGCGGAGGCCTTCATTCGTGCGACCTTGCGCGCTGATCGCGTCGTGATCTTCGACCACACCCTGCGCAAGCGTGTGGCCGGTGCTCCCGACGTCCGTGACGGCGGGCCGCGCCAGCCGGCGACGCGCGTGCATGTGGACCAGACCGCGACGTCGGGTGCCAACCGGGTGCGTGAGCATCTCGGCGCCGAGGCGGAGGACCTGCTGCGCGGGCGGGTTCAGGTGATCAACCTGTGGCGGCCAATCATCGGGCCGTTGCGCGACACGCCGCTGGCGATGTGCGACGGGACCACGGTCGCGCCGGATGATCTGGTCGCGTCTGACCTGATCTATCCCAACCGCAACGGCGAGATCTACTCCGTCACGTACAATCCCGCTCATCGCTGGTTCTATTTCCCGGACATGACGCCCGATGAGGCGCTGCTGCTGAAGTGCTACGATTCGGCGACCGATGGGCGCACGCGGTTCGGACCGCATACCGCCTTCGTCGACCCGACGACGCCGGCCGATGCGCCACCGCGCGAGAGCATCGAATTGCGGATGCTGGTGTTCCACTTCGATTGAACGTGAGCAGGAGGATGACGTTTCACGGACGGTGACGCCGTGAGAAGCTTCGTCCAACTTGGGGGCATTTTCTGAAATTGCCTCTGGACTGATCGCAGGCGATGGTGATCGCAATTCGAGTGCGCTGCAGCATCTGAAGCCAAAGTCAGTCCAAGGTCAGTCCATGAATGCCCACCCAAGCCTGGGGATCGCCGAGCCGGTCGTGCCGACCGGTCTCTTTCCTTCGCCTCTCGTCGCCGAGCCGATGGTTCGCTTCGAGGGGCTGTCGAAGATCTATCCCGCCTATCGCGACAAGCCGGATGTCGAGGCGCTCAAGGACATCGACTTCGCGATCGCGCGGGGCTCCATCACCGGTGTGATCGGACGGTCCGGCGCCGGCAAGTCGAGCCTCGTCAGGCTGATCAACGGGCTGGAGAAGCCGACGGCGGGACGGGTGGTCGTTGATGGACGCGACATCTCGGCTCTGCGCGGCCAGGCGCTCCGGCTGGCGCAGCGTTCGATCGGCATGATCTTCCAGCACTTCAACCTGCTGTCGTCGCGCACGGCCTCCGACAACATCGCACTCCCGCTCGAGATCGCCGGCTGGTCGAAGGCCGACATCAGGACGCGGGTCGCCGAGCTGCTGGAGCTGGTCGACATCGCCGACAAGCATGATCGCTACCCGGCGGAGCTGTCCGGCGGGCAGAAGCAGCGCATCGGCATTGCGCGCGCGCTCGCGACGCGGCCGAACGTGCTGCTGTCGGATGAGGCGACGTCGGCGCTCGATCCGCAGACCACGCGCGCGATCCTCGACCTGCTCGCCAACATCAATCGCGAGCTCGGCGTCACCATCATCCTGATCACCCACGAGATGTCCGTGGTCCGTCAGCTCGCGAAGGAGGTCGTCGTGATCGATGGCGGCCGTGTCGTCGAGCGCGGCCATGTCGCCGACATCTTCACCCATCCGAAGCATCCGATCACGCAGACGTTCCTGGCCGAGGTGCTCGGCGATGCCGTGCCGGTGTCGCTGGCGAGCCGGCTCGTGCAGGAGCCTGTGCCGATCGGACAGACGGTGCTCCGCGTCCAGGTGCGCGGCTCGGATGCCGGCGACACGCTGGTGGCGCGGCTGGCACGCGAGCTGTCGATCGATGTCGCGCTGCTGTCGGCGCGCATCGATGAGATCGGCGGCCAGCATGTCGGCTCGCTGATCCTGGGCATTCCCGGCGGCGAGGCGGCGGCGCGGCAGACGCTGGCCTATTTCTCACAGCATCGCTTCGCAGCGGAGCGTCTCGGCTATGTCTCCTGAGCTCATCAACCTGATCGTCCAGGCCACCGGCGAGAGCCTGTTCATGGTCTCGACCGCGGCGTTGGTCGCGACCTCGCTCGGGTTGCCGCTCGGCGTCTTCCTGGCGACGAGCCGCGCGGGGGAGTTGTTCGCAGCGCCCGCGGCCAACGCGATCCTTGGCGTCGTCGTCAACGCCACGCGCTCGACGCCCTTCATCATCCTGGTCGTCGCCATCATCCCGTTCACGCGCCTCGTCGCCGGCACGTCGATCGGCTCGGGGGCTGCGATCGTGCCGCTGACGGTGGCGGCGACGCCGTTCATCGCGCGGCTGGTCGAGGCGGCGATCCGCGAGGTCGATGGCGGCCTGATCGAGACCGCGTCCTCGTTCGGCGCGACGCCGCTGCAGATCGTGTTCAAGGTGCTGATCCCGGAAGCCTTGCCGGGCCTCGTGCTGGCGTTGACGCTCGCGGTGGTCAGCCTGCTCGGCTACTCCGCGATGGTCGGCGCCGTCGGCGGCGGCGGCCTCGGCGATCTCGGCATCCGCTACGGCTACCAGCGCTTCATGCCGGAGATGATGCTGGCGGTAGTGGTCGTCCTGATCGCGCTGGTGCAGACGGTGCAGACCGTCGGTGATCATCTCGCGCGCCGGCTCAATCGGCGGCTGCGGCAGCGCTGAGCAGAGATTGCGCTGTGACGGCGCGGCGGAGATGTTTTCGGTTTACGTGGGAAACGAGGGCTCGCCGGCATTTCCGGTGAGCCTCGATCTTTGAAAAGATCGTCTCGCGCGGTTCGTTCTACCATCAGCCTAACGAGTTGACCGCGCGACGGACGCGCGCGCTCGAGGCAAGAGGTCAACGGACATGAATACGCTCGTCGAAAAACCCAGGAAGTTTGCGCTCGTCGAGCGCGAGCCCGCCGCCACGTTCGCGGAGGAGCGGCTTCATCGCAAGCAGCGCCTTGCGGCGACCTTCCGCCTCTTTGCCCGCTATGGTTTCGATCAGGGCCTGGCGGGCCACGTGACCGTGCGTGATCCCGAGTTTCCGGACCGGTTTTGGATCAATCCACTGTCTGCGCATTTCAGCCAGATCAAGGTCTCCGACCTGCAGCTCGTCGATCACGATGGCAACATCCTGATCGGCGACAGGCCGATCAACCAGGCCGGCTTCGTCATCCACTCCGCGATCCATGCGGCGCATCCGCATGTGATCGCCGCCGCGCATACGCATTCGACCTATGGCAAGGCGTGGTCCGCGCTCGGCCGGCTGCTCGATCCACTGACGCAGGATTCCTGCGCGTTCTACGACGACCACGTGCTGTTCGACCCGTTCACCGGCGTCGTGCTCGATGCCGAGGAGGGCAAGAAGATCGCGCAGGTGCTGGGAACGAAGAAGGCCGCCATCCTGCAGAATCACGGGCTGCTGACCGTCGGCCCGACCATCGAGGCGACCGCGTGGTGGTACATCGCGATGGACAATGCCGCGCGTACGCAATTGCTGGCCGAGGCGGCCGGCCCGACCAAGCCGATTCCGCACGAGATCGCCAAGCTGACGGCAGGGCAGGTCGGCACCCACAAGGGCGGCTATTTCAGCTTCCAGCCGCTGTGGGACTGGATCACGGCGCAGGAGCCGGACCTGTTCAACTGAGCGAGCGTAGCCCGCATGAGCGTCAGCGACATGCGGGTTCTCCTCCACGGCCTCGTGTGACCCCGGATGTCGCTTCGCTCATCCGGGCTACAGATTGAGAGAATGAATCGATCAGAAAGGCTGAGATGAAAGAACATTTGTGCGCGATGATCACTTTCGAGAGCGCGTCCATTGCTTTGTTCGCACCTGCGATTGCGGCCCGGCTGTTGCGGCGCTAGTGAGCACCGAGACTTAGTTGTTTCGTTGGAGACTTGAATGCGCCTTCCCCTTGTTGCCATCGCCGCCCTGGTATCGTTGATTCTTCCCGCACAGGCCGAAACCATTCGCGTCGGCGTGACCGCCGGGCCGCATGCCGAAATCATCGACGTCGTGAAGAAGGTCGCCGCCGAGCGCGGGCTCGACATCAAGGTCGTCGAGTTCACCGACTATGTGATTCCGAACCAGGCGCTGGCGCTGAAGGATCTCGAGGCGAACTCGTTCCAGCACGAGCCCTATCTGAAGAACCAGATCTCCAAGACCGGATGGAAGATCGTCAAGGTCGCGACCACCATCGCCTCGCCGCAGGGCGTGTATTCGCAGAAATACAAGACGCTGGCCGAGCTTCCGGAAGGCGCCAAGGTCGCGATCGCCAATGATCCGTCGAACGGCGCGCGCGGGTTGATGATCCTGGCGCTGCACGGCGTCATCAAGCTGAAGGATCCGAGCAACGTCGCCTCGTCGGTCGCCGACATCACCGACAATCCCAAGAAGCTGAAATTCGTCGAGCTCGACGCGGCGCAGCTGCCGCGCGCGCTGGCCGACGTCGACCTCGTCTCGATCAACAACAACTACGCGGTTCAGGCCGGGCTCAATCCCGCCAAGGATGCCATCGCGCGTGAAAATGCCGAGGGGCCCTGGGTCAACATCCTCGCAGTGCGCGAGGAGGACAAGGACAAGCCCTGGGTCAAACAATTGATCGAGGCCTACCAGTCCGAGCCGGTCAAGGCGTTCCTGGAGACCCGGTTCAAGGGCACCTACATCGCGACCTGGTGATCGGGAGCCGCCGCCAATGCCGGCGCATCGCGCGGCGGCACCACGATCGGGCGGGCCTGCAACAGCCGGTCCGCCAGATCGGCGCACTGGCTTCGGATGTCCGGGATCGCGATAATCTCCCAGAAGGCGGCGCGAGTCAGCGGGCCGATCGCGAACAGGCGCTGTGACGGCGTGCCATCGGCACCGACGATGGCGCAATCCGCCGTGACCTCGATGCCGATCCGCAGCGGATCGCAACGCGCCAGGCCCTGATCGAACAGGCTGCGGACCGCAGGATTGGCGGTGGCGCGGGGATCCTTGACGATCCCCGTGCAGTCGATCACCGCACCGACCTCGAGCGTCTCGATCTCGCTGCGGCCGCGCCGGCGATAATGCGCCCGGGCGCCTTGCGTCCCACCATCGATCTTGACGAGCTTGGCGGCGGCGACGCGAAGCTGGCCGTCCGCGATCGCCTGTGCGATGCGCTGTTCGACCTCCGGCGCCATGCGGTGCCGATGCACATCCCACCACGCCCGCGCATGCTCCAGGAAGCTGCGCTTGGACGCCAGCGGCAAGTCCTGCCACAGCCGATGGCTGAACGGCCTGACGGCGTCGATGACGCCGCGCCAGTCGCCACCCTCGGCGATGTGGGCGGCGATCCGCTGCCGGAACCAGCGCAGCAGAACGCTGCCGCGCGCACCGAACGGAACCTCATCCTCGCTGATCTTGCAGGGAGTGATACGCCGATGTCCCTTGGCCATCAGGCCGCGGCGTGAGATCGCGAGGATCGGGCCGCGATGTCCCTCGCGCAGCAGCGACAGCACGTAGTCCGCCATGGTCAGGCCGGCGCCGAGAATGAGCACCGCCGAATCGCGGCTGAAGCCGGGAATGGACGGCGAGATCCAGGGATCGGCATGCCAGGCCGAGCGCGGGATGGCCGCGTCATGCCCGGTCGCGAACACCGCGACGTCGCCAACCTGCCGCGTCCCATCCGCCAAACTCACGGTCACGGTGTGAGCGCCCTCGCTCACCGCGGTACATTCGCCACGGATAATGCTGAGACGCCGGGCGCCGTCGTCGGTCTCCAGGAACGGCGCGATCAGGCTGGCGATGTAGTCGCCATAAAGGCAGCGAGGCACGAAGCAGAACGGATCGGGACAAAGCCGCAGGCCATGCTCGTGCGTCGACAGCCAGCGCCAGAAATGGTCGGGATCATCGGGCAGCGCACTCATGTTGGCAGCGCGCACGTTGAGCAGGTGATCAGCATTGCCGGTGTGATAGGCCAGCCCGCGACCGACCTCCGAACGCTTCTCGATCAAGGTGACCTGGATATCGGACTTCGGGCGTTGCAGCAGCTGATAGGCCAGAAGGACGCCGGATGCGCCGCCGCCGACGATGATCGCGTGTCGTTCTGGAAAACGGCTCATGCAAAGATGCCTTTTCTCTCGCGCGCGGACGATGTGCTACATTTGTAGTCTAGCACGTAAAACATCGGCCGGATTCGGAAAGACGAATATTCTACTTGTTGGCGCGTTTCGACCGATGGTGTTCCAAGAACATGCAGATTGCTGTCGCAAGTGTGTCGTCATGAGCGACGCTGCGATAGAAATATTATTTGCAGCCGGCTGGCGCGCCGGGCGGCGATGAAAGCCTGGAACACTCGACCGAAATCTTCTCCGATCATGGATCGCGGCGAGAACAGAGCGTTTGAAAATCGCGCAACTCTGAAATTGCCAGCGGCGCCACACTGGATGACCATGACGGCGCGCGTGCGTCGTTTGCGCACGGCTGCGGAGTTCGGAACATGGTTGGGCAGGCCACGCCGGCAGAACGAACGGGAGCGCGCGCTTTGCGGATGACACATCCGGTGTCGCCGTGACTGCTTCAGGGCCAGATCCACTATCGCTCACCGCCGACGTGCTCGTCATCGGCGGCGGCATGGCCGGTGCCTGGGCTGCGGTCTCGGCCGCGCGCGCCGGTGCGCGGGTGATCCTCGTCGACAAGGGCTATTGCGGCACCAGCGGCGTCACGGCCGCGGCCGGCCCCGGTCACTGGTGGGTGCCGCCGCAGGCGCGCGAGCAGGCCGTCAGCCAGCGCGTCATCGCGGGTCTCGGTCTCGGCGAAGCCGCATGGATGCATGGGATCATCGCGGAGACCTGGCGGACATTGCCAACGCTCGCGAGCCACTACGCGTTCGGCATCGACGATGACGGGCAGACCAACTATCGCGCGGTTCGCGGTCCCGAATACATTCGGGCGCTGCGTGCCTTTGCGCGTGATCATGGCGTCACGATCCTTGACCATTCGCCAGTGCTGGAACTGCTGGCGCGCAGTGACGGCACGATCGGCGGTGCCCGAGGCCTTCGCCGTCAGGATGGGGCGCGGCCTTACCAGATCGCCGCAGGTGCGACTGTGCTCGCTGCCGGCGGCACCAGCTTCCTGTCGCATCTCTTGGGATCGCGCACCAATACCGGCGATGGCTATCTGCTGGCGGCGGAGGCCGGCGCCGATCTCTCTGGGATGGAATTCACCGCGGCCTACACGATCGCGCCGGCGCATTCGACGATGACGCGCAGCATGGCCTATGCGTTCGCGACTTATTACGACGCCGACGGGCGCGAGCTCGATCTGCCGTTCGGGCCGCAGCAGACGATCGGGTTGGCCAAGGCTATGCTTGCTGGACCGGTGTTCTGCTCGCTCCATCTTCTGCCCGACGACATCAAGGCCCGGTTGCACACGATCTCGCCGAACGTGCCGCTGGTGTTCGACCGCTGGGGCGTCGATCCCTGGCGCGATCGCTTCGAGGTCACGCTGCACAATGACGGCACGATCCGCGGTCTCGGCGGCGTCAGGGTCGACGATCTCGATGGGCGTACTGCGGTGCCGGGGCTGTTCGTCGCGGGCGACAACGCGTCGCGCGAGAAGGTTGCCGGTGCGATCTCCGGCGGCGGCAACATCAATTCGGCCTGGGCGCTGTCGTCGGGCGTCCGCGCCGGACAGGCGGCCGCGCGGCTGGCGCGCAGCATCGGTTCGAAGGCCTCGCCCTTGACCGCGCTCGGACAGGCCGGCCTGCGGCCGGGGCTGCGGAGCAGGGCGCTCGATCTCGACGCGATCAGGGCCGGCGTCCGCGCCGAGATGCATCCGTTCGACAAGAACCTGTTCCGCAAGGAATCGACGTTGGCCGCGTCGCAGCGCTCGCTCGACGGGCTGTGGCGGGAGATCGCCGACCATGCGGGTGGCGATCCGCTGCGCTCGCGCGAGACGGCAGCGCTGGTCGCAACGGCGCGCTGGTCGGTCGCGACCGCACTGGGGCGTACCGAGAGCAGGGGCCTGCATCGCCGGATCGATCATCCGGGCCTCGACCCGGACCTCGCAGTGCGGCTCGTGAGCCGCGGGCTCGATCGCGTCGAGATCGCAGCCGACATGCGCCGCGCGCCGGCCGCTTCGATCGCGCTGGAAGCCGCGTCATGATCGAGCTCATCGTTGCCGATCGCTGCACGGATTGCGGTGCCTGCGTCGAGGTCTGTCCGACCAACGTGCTGGAACGCGCGCCATCCGGGCCGCCGCTGCTGGCGCGGGTCGAGGATTGCCAGACCTGCTTCATGTGCGAGCTCTATTGCCGCGCGGATGCGATCTACATCGCGCCCGATTGCGACCGCCGCGTCGCGATCACGCCGGACGCGGCGGTGGCCTCGGGACGCCTCGGTCAATATCGCAAGCATTCCGGCTGGGACGAATGGGCCGGGCAATATCCCAACGAGCAATGGCTGATGGAAACGGTGTTTCGCCGGGCTGGCGATGCGGCCGTGCGCGCAGCCGAGGCAGAGGACAAGAGGACTGCATGACGATCATCACCCACCGGCCGGGAGCCCTGGTCGGCCTCGACGGCTTTCCGGGACCTGCCGACCGGCCGGACAGCCCGCTGTCGCAAGCGCTGCAACAGCCGCTGCTGCTCGGCCTGTTCCTGCCGATCCAGGCCGGCGGCTGGAGCGCTTCGACCTTGCCGCGGACGACGTCCTGGCATTTCGACTACAACCGCGACCTGGTGCTGGCGGCGGAGAATCTCGGCTTTGATCTGGTGTTCGCGCTGTCGCAATGGCTGCCCAAGGGCGGCTATGGCGGCGTGTTCACCGGCGAGGCGCTCGACTCCTTCATGACCACGGCGGCGCTGACGAGCCTGACCCGGCGCATCATCCTGATCTCTACCATCCACGTGCTCTACGGTCCCTGGCATCCGCTGCATCTGGCGAAATATGGCGCCACGCTCGACCACATATCCAACGGCCGCTGGGGCATCAACGTCGTGACCGGTCATCGCGCCGCCGAGCACGAGGCGTTCGGCTGGAGTCGCATCGATCACGATCGCCGCTACGAGCTCGCCGCCGAGTTTCTCGAAGTGCTGCAGCGGCTGTGGGGCGAGAGCGAGAACTATTCGTTCTCCGGCCAGTCGTCCTGGAAGCTCAACGGCGCCTTCGTGACGCCGAAGCCGCGCTACGGCCGGCCGGTGCTGGTCAACGCCACCGGCTCGGACGCCGGCATCGCCTTTGCCGCGCGCTATTCCGACATCGTCTTCATCACCAGCCCGGTCGGCTCGAGCTTCGAGAGCGCTATTCTGGCGCTGCCGGCGCATACGGCGAGGGTCAAGCAGGCGGCGCGCGAGATCGGCCGCGAGGTGCGCACGCTGCTCAATCCAATGGTGATCTGCCGCGAGACCGAGCGCGAGACCTGGGCCTATCACGACGCGATCGTCGCCCATGCCGACCCGGTCGGCGACTTCCACCGGCTCGACAGCGACGCCCATGCCTGGCGCGGCCGTGTCGGCGTCGATGCGCCCAAGCGGCGGGCCATCGGCGGCAACATCGAGGTGATCGGCACGCCGGAGCAGGTGGTCGAGCAGTTCGTCCAGCTCAAGAAGGCCGGCGTCGATGGCTTGCAACTGTCGTTCTACGATTTTCAGCCGGACCTCGACTTCTTCGGCCGTCGCGTGCTGCCGCTGATGGAGCAGGCGGGCTTGCGTAGACCCGTGATTGATCCCGCTGCGGCCCAGGCTGCGGAGTAGTGCCGCGGAGTAGTGGAGCGCTGCGACACCGCACGCATGATCCATTGGGGATTGCCGTCGTCCGCGCGGTCGGCTTTGCTGCCGATCGAAGCGCAAGCTGGACCAGATAGCGGCCGGTGCGAGACGCGCACGGCCTGACGCGAGGGATTGGAATGACGATCATCGAGACGAGACCATCGCCCGCGGCGGACGACGGCATCACGGCGGCGCTGCGCAAGCGCTACGGCGCGCATATCCCTGCGGTCGCCGCCGGCGCCGAGGGCATCCTCGGCCAGTTGCTGGCGCATCGCTCGATCCGCAGCTACCGGCCTGATCCGGTGCCGGCGCACACGGTGGGGACGCTGGTGGCCGCCGCGCAATCGGCAGCGTCATCCTCGAACCTGCAGACCTGGAGCGTCGTGGCGGTCGAGGATCCCGCGCGCAAGCAGCGGCTGTCGGAGTTCGCCGGCAACCAGAAGCACATCCGCGAGGCGCCGCTGTTCCTGGTGTGGCTCGCCGACCTGTCGCGGGCGGAGCGTCTGGCCAGGCGTGAAGGTCGCCCCGACGACGGCATCCATTTCCTGGAGACGCTGTTCGTTGCGGTCATCGATGCCGCGCTGGCGGCGCAGAACGCCGTGGTGGCGCTGGAGGCGCTTGGGCTCGGCTCGGTCTATATCGGCGCGATCCGCAACCGCCCGCAGGCAGTGGCCGAGGAACTCGGCCTGCCGCCGAACGTGCTTGCCGTGTTCGGCCTGTGCGTTGGCTATGCCGATCGGGCCGCCGGCGAGGACGTCAAGCCGCGGCTGCGCCAGAGCGTGATCCTGCATCGCGAGCGCTATGCGCCGACGGACGAGATCCACGGCATCGCCGCCTATGACGAGACGCTGCGCGACTTCCAGACCAGCCAGGGCATCGCTGCAGTCGGCTGGCGAGAAACCGTGCTGAACCGACTGGGTTCGGCAAAGGCACTCAACGGCCGCGACAAGCTGACCGAGGCGCTGCGCGCGCTCGGCTTCGGATTGAAGTAGAGCTGGCGTCGACCGAGATCAGCGGCGGCCCGTGACGAGCGCGGGCCGCCGCCGTTGGTCACTTCATGTAATCGGGCAGCGTGAAGCCGTCATAGAAGCGATCGGCGAAGATCGCGGCCTTGAAGCCTGGCGACTTGTAGCCCGCTACGATGTCCTTCGCCCAGGCGGTGTCGGCGTTGTCGCGCTTGACCGCGACCACGTTGATGTAGGGCGTCGTCATCTTTTCCAGCGCGAAGGCGTTGGTCAGCTTCAGGCCGCTGAAGATCGCGAAATTGCCCTGGACGGCGGCGAAGTCGACGTCGTCGAGCGCGCGCGGCGCCTGCGCGGCCTCCAGCGGGACGATCTTGATGCCGCCGGGATTCTTGATGACGTCGAGCTCGGTGACGTCGACCGGCTTGGAGTCGCGGATCTCGATCAGGCCGAGATCGCGCAGGATCCACAGCGCGCGCTGCAGGTTGACCGGATCGTTCGGCACCGCGATCTTGGCGCCGCTGGCGATCTTGGTGCCGAGCGGGTGCTTCTTGGAATAGATCCCCATCGGCGGCGTCGGCACGTGCACGATGCCGGTGAGATCGGTCTTCTGCCGCTCATTGTAGGAGTTCAGGAACACCGTGTGCTGCATGACATTGGCGTCGATCTCGCTCTTGAACACGGCATTGTTGGCCTCGAGGCCGGTCGAGAACTCGACATAGCGGATCTGATAGCCCTTCTTCGCAAGCTCGGGCGCAACGCCGATCTTGAACTCGTCGATATAGGGGCCGGGCACGAAGCCGACCTTGAGCTCCTTCTTCTCGGCCGACTGCGCCGACGCGCTGGTGACGGTGAACAGGGAGAGCGTCGAGGCGGCGAGCAGGCGGAGGACTTGCGATCGTGTCAATGCAGGCATGGGACTTCCAAAGCTTCAACAAACGAAGAGCGGCGCGGATGCCTTGCAGGGCGTTCGCGCCGCCCGAGAACGGATCTCAGGCAATCGCCTGGACCTGGTGACTGAAGGCGCTGTCCGGACGGTCGAGCCCGTAATGCTCGCGCAGGGTCTCGCCGGTGTAGTCCTCGCGGAACAGGCCGCGCTTGCGCAGGATCGGCACGACGTGCTCGGCGAACATGTCGAAGCCGCCGGGCAGCCAGGGCGGCATCACGTTGAAGCCGTCGGCGGCGCCGTTCTCGAACCAGGTCTGGATGTTGTCGGCGATCTTTTCCGGCGTGCCGGCGATCACCCAATGGCCGCGTGCGCCGGCGAGGCGCTGGATCAGCTGCCGGATCGTCGGCTTCTCGCGATCGGCGATGTCGACCACGAGCTTGAAGCGGCTGGCGACGCCGCGCGCGCCGTCGGTCTCGATCAGGTGTCGCGGGAACGGGCCGTCGAGATCGAAGCCCTGGAGGTCGAGGCCCAGGATCTGGCGCAGCTGCACCAGCGAATACTCCGGCTGGATCAGGTCGTTGAACTCTTCCTGCAGGCGGTCGGCTTCGGCCTGCGTCGAACCGATGAACGGGCTGATGCCGGGCAGGATCTTGACGTGATCGGGATTGCGATCGAGCGCGCGCGCCTGGCGCTTGATGTCGGCATAGAACTCCTGCGCGCTCTGAAGCGTCTGGTGCGCGGTGAAGATGGCTTCCGCAAAGCGCGCCGCGAAGGCGCGGCCATCCTCCGACGAGCCGGCCTGGACGTAGACCGGCCGTCCCTGCGGCGAACGCGGCACGTTCAGCGGACCGCGCACGCGAAAATACTTGCCGACATGGTTCAGCGCATGGACCTTGTCGGTGTCGGCGAAGATGCCGGAGGCGGGATCGTTGACGACCGCGTCGTCCTCCCAGCTGTCCCACAGCGCGGTCACGACATCGAGGAATTCCTTGGCGCGCTCGTAGCGCTCATGATGCGGCGGATGCTCCGGCAGGCCGAAGTTCTGCGCCGCCTGTGGCGCGCTTGTCGTGACGATGTTCCAGCCGGCGCGGCCGCCGCTGAGATGATCGAGCGAGGCGTACAGGCGCGCCAGATTGTAGGGCTCGTGGTAGGTGGTCGAAGCCGTGCCGATCAGGCCGATGCGGCTGGTCGCGGCGGCGATCGCCGACAGCCAGGTGATCGGCTCGAAGCGGAAGCGCTGCGCGTAGCGGACATTGTCGGCCAGCGCCGGACCATCCGCGAAGAAGATCGCATCGAACTTGTAGTGCTCCGCGGTCCGCGCCAACTGCTGATAATACGTGATGTCGAGCGCCCGGCTGGCCGACGATCCCTTGTAGCGCCAGGCCGCCTCGTGATGGCCGCCGGGATAGATGAAGAGGTTGAGGTTCAGTTGGCGACGCTGGCTCATGGGGCGCTCGTGTTGTGGTGTGCTGATGTGCGTGTATCGGCAACCGACCGATATCGGCTAGTGCGGATCGCGGGCGGATGCGTAGCTCAAGTCGTGAACCGATCGCAGGCGCCGGGCGATTTGATCGGCCAGCCAGTTGATGCCGGCGCGGAGGTCGAGACCTGCTTTGTGGCCCTCCACGCGGCGCTTGCCGGAATGGTCCTGGATGCCGCCGGGCGGCTCACCGGTATCGGCAAGCCCGGGCGTATTCTGCTGAAGACTGATCACGGCGAGAGGGTCGAACATCGCAGCTTCCGTTGAAACGCTGCAGCCATCGGAGCGACTGGCGCCGGCTGCGGGAGATCAAAATCTAGTGGCCCTGTCCCGATGCTGTCGATGAAATGGATTTGCATTGTTGACCGGGGCAGGAGCATGAATACGTCGTCCTCATCAGGAACGGGGGAGCGACATTTCGAGCGGCTGCCTTCCTGCGCAGCGGATCGTCGATCGACCCGTGTGCTCGGTCGCGGCGACTGTCGCCGTCACCGCAAAATGAGTCGATCATGACTTCTGCAGCGCAGGTCCACCGACCTTGTTGCGCAGGGAGGCCTGGGTCACGACGCTGTTCGCAGGCACGTCGTGGGTCAGCCAGACGTTGCCGCCGATCGTCGAGCCCCGTCCGATCGTGATGCGGCCGAGGATCGTGGCGCCGGCATAGATGACGACGTCGTCCTCGACGATCGGATGGCGGGCGTCACCCTTGATCAGCGTGCCGTCCTCCTCGGTCGGGAAGTGGCGCGCGCCGAGCGTCACGGCCTGGTAGATCCGGACGTGGTCGCCGATCACGGCGGTCTCGCCGATCACCACTCCGGTGCCGTGATCGATGAAGAAACCGGAGCCGATCTGGGCGCCCGGATGAATGTCGATGCCGGTGCTGTTATGGGCGATCTCGGCGATCAGCCGCGACACGAGGCGAGCGTCGAGGCCATAGAGCAGATGGGCGATCCGGTGATGGATGATCGCCGTCATCCCGGGATAGCCGATCAGGATCTCCGGGAAGCTCTTGGCGGCGGGGTCACCGACGAAGGCGGCGCGCAGATCGCTGATCAGGACACCGCGCAGGGGTGGCAGCCCAGCCGCGAAGCGGCGGGTCAGCTCCACAGCCTCGGGCTGGCGGAAGCCCGGGATCAGCTCATCGCCGACGAACAAAGCGGAGCGGTGGATCTGGTCCGACAGCAGATCGAGCCCGATGCTGAGCCGGTGGCCGACGAAATAGTCGATGTTCTCGCCGTCGAGATCGTACTGGCCATAGTGGCGCGGGAACAGGGCTTCGGTGAGGGCGGAGACGATCTGCGCCAGCTTTTCGCGCGATGGCGGCCGGTGGATGACGCCGTCCTTGCGGATGCTGTGCGTCTCCTCGCGTGACACGCGCAGCTCCGCAACGAGCCGGTCGAGACCCCAGCGTTCGCCTGCAGAGGTGGCGTTGTCCGGGCCCGATCCCGTGGTGGGGCGAGAGCTCATGCCGTTTTCTCCGTGCGCATGCGCGTCATCACCGGACATGGGTCAAGGGCACGCTGACCTCGGCGAGCAGGTCGAGATCCGCATTGCGGTCGACCTCGACATACTGGTCGTTCCAATACAGCAGGCTCGACAATTTGGGCGCAAGCTCGACGCTGTCGGGGCGACCGACGATGATCGCATGCGCGTAGCGCTCGATAATCTCGTCGACCTCGCACGCGATCGCGGCCTGGGCGTGCTGCAGCAGCGGGACGCCGGCCGGGCCGCGCGACCAGTCGATGCCCTCGAACTTCTGCTGTCCCGACAGATGCGGCGTGCTGAAGCGATCAGCGAGCGCGAGCTGGTCCGAGCTGAGGATGTTGATGCCGAACCAGCCGTCGCGAGCGATCAGCGGGAACGCTGACGACCGGCTGCCGAGACTGATCATGAGCCGCGGCGGCTCTGATGACAGCGAGATCAGCGAGGCGATCGTCACCCCGGTGATCTCCTCGCCGCGGCCTGCGGTCACGACGCTGACGCCGGCCGCGACACGGCGCAGGGCCGAGTGGAAGTGCCGGGGATCGAACGCGGTCTCGGATACGAGATGAAGGTCACGCTTGCTCATCCGTCGCCTCCTTCGGGCACGAGCCGTATTGGTCGTGTCCCTCGTCGCGGCAGCGCCGTCGGTCAGAAGAAGCCCTTGGCCGGAAGCGGCGTGCCGTTGATTAGATACTGCCCGATCGCCCGCTCCTTGTAGGTGACCGGGTTGTGCGACGACAGCGTGCGGGCGTTGCGCCAGTGCCGGTCGAAATTAGTGGCCTTCTTGGTCGACGAGGCGCCGCCGACGTCGAAGATGTGTCCGCCATTTTTGATGGCCGCATCATCCGCGATGATCTTGGCCTGCGCCGACAGCAGTGCAGCCCGGTGGGCCAGCTCCTCGGCATCGGCGCGTCCGGCATCGAACGCCTCCGTGGCCGCGTCGAGCGCCTCGGCCGCAACAAGGACGACCGTCTCCGCGGCGTGCGCCGCGCTCGCGATTCTGCCGATCGTCTCCTGCAGTAGCGGGTCTTCGGTCGGCTTCTCGTGCGGCGCATAATAGAACGTGCGCTTGCGCGAGCGGACCAGCGCAATTGCGTCACGCAGGGCGGCGCGGCTGATGCCGGCGACGGCGGCGGTCAGGAACAGCTGCGCGAACGTGTTCGAATAGGGCACGCCGTAGCCGATGTCCGGAGCGTCGAACACGATCTCCTGCCGCTTGACCCTGACGTTGCGGAAATGGGTGGTGCCGGTCGCCGTGAGCCGTTGCCCCATGCCGTCCCAGTCGTCGATCAGCTCGATGCCGTCGCGGTTGACCGGGATGATCGTGGCGCCGGGACGCCCGCTCGGATCGGCCGCGCGCACCAGCACGAGATCGGAATACAAGGTGCCGGTGCTGTAATATTTGGTGCCGTTCAGCAGATAGTCGTCACCATCAGGCGTGAAGGTTGTGTTCGGCGTGATGTTGCCGACCTGGGGGCTGTCGAGCTCGGTGGTGGCAAGCCCGATGATCGCGCCGCCGGCCACCGACTTCTGCCATTCGCGCGCCTGGTCGTCGCGGGGATTGCGGACCAGCCGCTCAACCACGCTGAAATGATTGCGCAGGATGTGCGCCACATTGGCATCGGCCTCGGCGAGCCGGATCACGATCTGGAACAGATCGCGGATCGAGCTTCCGGCGCCGCCTGCGGCGACAGGCAGCCGCAGCGCCCCTAGCCGCGCCTGCTTGATCAGCGCAATCTGCTGGTGCGGCAGGATGCGCTCGCGCTCGCGGTCCGACTCGCCTTCGGCGATTGCGGCGAGCAGGGTCTCGAGTGCGCCAGGAGCGAGCGGAAGGGGCGGCTCGGTGGTGAAGGATTTGGTGGGCAGCGGCTTGTTCATGACGGACCCGGACGGTAGCGAGACAAGAGGAAGCGAGCTGCTCAGCGCTGCGGCGCCGGTTCGTCGATCTGGGCGAGGTGGTCGGCGACCTTGACCGGCTCCGGCAGCACCTTGCGCTCGACCAGCCAATCGGCGGCCTTCTGCAGGTCGGCGACGAACTGCTTGTCGTTGACGGAGAAATAGCGGTATTTGCGGTTCAGCGCGATGAACTGATCGCGGATCTGATCGCTGTATTTGCCGGCCTTCTGCGCGATGTATTCGGCGTCCTTGCTGTTCTTCGAGATCCATTTGCCCTCGGCGCGAAACGCCTCGTTGACGGCGCGTACCAGGGCCGGATTCTCGGTCGCGAACTTGCGGGTGGTCAGATAGGACGTGTAGTCGATCTGGAACTCGAGATCGCGGCCTTCCAGGAAGATGTCGTGCGCCTTGTAGTCGAGGCGGGCGATATCGACGCCCGGGCTCCACATCGACCAGGCGTCGACCTTGCCCGAAGCCAGCGCCGGCGCCGCATCCGGCGGATTGAGGTAGACGAACTTGACCTTGGAGCGGTCGACCTTGTGCTTCTCCAGCGCGGCGACCAGTAGGAATTCGCCGAGGCCGGAGCGGTTGACGGCGACCGACTTGCCGACGAGATCCTCGACCTTGTTGATGCCGGAATCATCGCGGGCGATGATCGCTGTCGTGCGGGGCTCGTAGACGACGAATTGCGTAAACACCAGTGGCGAGCCGGCAATGATCGCCGCCAGCGCCGGCGTGGTCGAGCCGCCGAAGCTGAAATCCGCGGTGCCGCCGGTGACGGCCTGCAAGGTCGGGGCGTGGTTCGGGAACGGGCCGAGCCATTCGACCTTGATGCCGTCCTTGGCGAGCAGCTTCTCGAACTCGCCGCGCTCCTTGGCGATCAGGTTGAGGCCCGAGAGACCCCAGGTGAGACGCACCGTGTCCGTGACGCGGCCGGGCGCGGACCATGCGTCATCCGTCAGGGTGAAGCCGGCGAGCGCGCCGATGCCGAAGGCGGCGGTGCCGAGGAACTGGCGGCGGGAGAAGTCATCCGAAGACATGTCGATCCTTCCGAAAATCAATCGTGAGCGTGTGAACCGAACACACCGAGCTCAGCCAGCAGGTCGCCGCGGGCGACCGTGCCGCTGCGATCCGCGCGGTGCTCGAAGGCGATCCGGCCGTCGCGCATCACCAGGATGCGATCGGCGAGCGCGATCGCTTCGTCGACGTCGTGCGTGACGAGCAGCACGCCGGGACGATGATTGGCCACGAGCTCGCGTACCAGCGCATGCATGCGGATGCGGGTCAGCGCGTCGAGCGCGGCGAACGGTTCGTCGAGCAGCAGCAGCTCCGGCTGCTGCACCAGCGCGCGGGCAAGTGCGACGCGCTGCGCCTGGCCGCCGGAGAGATTGCGTGGCCAGTCGTCGAGGCGGTCGCCCAAGCCGACCTCTGCCAGCGCCGCGGCGGCGCGGGCGCGCGCGTCGGGCACATCGAGACCGAGCGCGACGTTGCGCCACAGGCTGTCCCAGGGCAACAGGCGATGTTCCTGGAACACGACGGCGGGCCGGCGCGGCGCGATGATGCGGCCAGCCTGGATCGGATCGAGCCCGGCCAGCGCGCGCAGCAAGGTCGTCTTGCCGCAGCCGCTCTCGCCGAGCAGCGCCACGAACTCACCGCGTTCGATGCGAAGATCGAGGCCTTCGATGACGGTACGCTCGCCATAGGCGCGGCGCAGACCATTGACGATCACCGCAGGCGCGGTGGCGCCCTGCAGCGGCGGCGCGAACTGGACCGTCATCGCGCCGCTCCATAGTTCGGGTGCCATGCGAGCAGCCGCCGCTCCAGCCAGCGCGCGATCAGGTCGGCGCCGACGCCGATCAGGGCGTAGATCACGATGGTCAGCACGATGACATCGGTGCGCAGGAATTCGCGGGCGTCCATCGCGAGGAAGCCGAGGCCGGACTGCGCGCCGATCGTCTCGGCGACGACCAGTGCGAGCCACGCCGTGGCGAGCGCATAGCGGACGCCCGTGAGGATCGAGGGCAGGGCGCCGGGCAGGATGATGCGGCGGATCAGCTGCAGCGTCGACAGCGCCTGGACGCGGCCGAGTTCGATCAGCTTCGGATCGACCTGGCGGATGCCGAGCGTGGTGTTGATGTAGATCGGGAAGGTCACGCCGAGCGCGACCAGAAACACCTTTTCGGCCTCGCCGACGCCGAGCCAGACGATCACCAGCGGAAGCATGGCGAGGAACGGGATCGCGCGGATCATCTGAATGCTGCGGTCGATCAGGGCTTCGGCGATCCGCGAGAAGCCGACGAGAATGCCGAGCGCAAAGCCGATGGCGCCGCCGATCGCAAAGCCGGCAGCAGCGCGCAGCAGGCTGACGCCGAGATCGTTCAGCAGGGTGCCATGCGTCGTCAGCTTGAAGGCCGTGCGTACGATCATGCTGGGCGCCGGCAGCACCTGTGGCGACACATAGCCGCCCTGCGCCGCCGCTTCCCAGATCACGATGAGGAGGGCGGGCGCGAGCCAAGACAGGGCCTGCAGCGTCGCCGGGTTCAGCGCGCGACGCCTGTCCGCGCTGGGGCGCGCGGCGTCACGATTGGTCTGCAGCAGCTCGATCGTCTCGGCAGCTTGTTCGAGATTGCTCAAGAGTGCGTCGCCTCGCGATGTCATGCCTCTGCCGATCGAGATCACTCGGCAGATCTGTAGATCGGATGCGCGCAGGCGGCCGTGTCACGCCGCCTCGTTGCGCGCCGGCAAACTGTCCCACGAAACTTGGCTGATCGAAATAGAGCCGTTTTCCAATTGTTGTCAGGCCTGGAGGTTTTCGATTTCCCGCGCGGGCCAAAAGCGGCAAGAACGTCTTTTCCAGATTTGTTAGTACGTGCTCTGGGGATCGTGCTGTGTCGGGACGACGATGCGCGACGCTGAACTCGGAAGGCTCAACATGACGCATCTGCTTCGTTTCGGCATCTGGGCCTTGGTGCATGGCCCGCGCGCGGCGCATCAGGATCCGGAAGAGCCTTATGATGCCTCCTGGGAGCGCAATCGCGATCTCGTGCTGAAGGCCGAGGCGCTGGGGTATGATTCGACGCTGGTGGCCCAGCACACGATCAATCCGCACCAGGAGGATCTCGATCAGCTCGAGGCCTGGAGCGCAGCAGCGGCGCTCGCAGCGCTCACCAGCCGGATCGAGATCATCACCGCGATCAAGCCCTATCTGTATCATCCCGTGGTGCTCGCCAAGATGGCGCTCGGCATCGAGAACATCAGCCGCGGGCGTTTCGCCATCAATCTCGTGAATGCCTGGAACAAGCCCGAATTGGAGCGCGCCGGCATCGGCTTCGCCGAGCATGACGAGCGCTACGCCTATGGACGCGAATGGATCTCGGTGGTGTCGCGGCTGCTGCAGGGCGAGCGCCTCACGCACAAGGGCCGTTATTTCGACGTGCAGGACTACGCGCTGCGGCCGAAGGATCTCTACCGGGTCCGGCCGAGGATCTATGTCGGCGGCGAATCCGAGCCGGCGCGGTCGTTGGTCGCCGATCACGGTGACGTCTGGTTCATCAACGGCCAGCCGCTCGCCGACGTCTCCGGCCTGATCCGCGACGTTGCGGCGCGGCCGAGAGGTGCGGCGCCGCCGCCTCGCTTCGGCCTATCGGCCTTCGTGATCGCACGTCCGACCGCGGCGGAGGCGGAAGCTGCGCATCAGCGGCTGCTGCTTCTCGCCGAGAAGGACGCGCCGATGAAGGCGATCCAGAAGCAGAACACCGACCCCAAGGTGGTGATGATGCAGACCATGCAAAAGAGCGCGCGCGTCGGCAGCAATGGCGGTACGGCCGCCGGGCTGGTCGGCAGCTATGAGGAGGTCGCCGACCGCATCATCGACTTCCACGCCGCCGGCATCGAGCTGTTCATGCTGCAGTTCCAGCCGTTCGAGGCTGAAATGAAGCACTTCGCGGACGAGATCATTCCGCGCGTGCGGCAGCGACAGCGCGATCTTGGTCTCGCGACGGCCGATTCCGGCCGACGTGTGGGGTGATTTCGCCTGCGAAGCGCGCGGAAGAACTGATTGCTTTGTGAAGTTCGTTGCGCGGGGAGATATTCGCTCACCGTTGCGCCACATTCGAAAATCCATTTCATTGACGATGCGGACGGGCGAACGCATCATCCATTCATCATTGGGGCGCTGACGACAGCGCACGGTCAACGAGACATCGAGGCATTCCGCGGATGGAGTGCGGGCGCCGTGCGCCTGCGCATCGGCGGAGCTTTGTCGGCAGGAGAGGGTGATGGATAACACGGAGACGACAAGCACTTTGAGCCGGCGTCGGCTGCTGCAGGCAGGCGCCGGAGCCGCGTTGGTGGCGCCGTTCGGCGGCCTTGCCGCGCAGGCTCTGTCCTTGCGAGCCGCGCCGGAGATCGACTTTCAGCAGTTTCCGATCTGCCGGACGGCGGCTGAAGTGCCGGCTCTCACCGGCGCGCCGCGCAAGCTGAAACTGTCGTGGAATGCCGGCGCGGTGTGCCTGACGCCGGTTCCGGTGGCGATCGACCAGGGCCTCTTCAAGAAGTACAATCTCGATGTCGAGCTGATCAACTACTCGGGCTCGACCGATCAGCTGCTGGAAGCCATCGCGACCGGCAAGAGCGATGCGGGCCTCGGCATGGCGCTGCGCTGGCTCAAGCCGCTGGAGCAGGGTTTCGATGTGAAGATCGCCGCCGGCACCCATGGCGGCTGCATGCGGGTGCTGGCGCGCAGCGATTCCGGCATCACCAAGCTGGCGGACCTCAAGGGCAAGGCGGTCGCCGTCGGCGATCTCGGTGGTCCCGACAAGAACTTCTTCTCGATCCAGCTCGCGCGGCTCGGCATCGATCCGGTGAAGGATGTCGATTGGCGCGTCTATCCAGGCGCGGTCGTCAACGTCGCCGCCGACAAGGGCGAGACGCAGGCGTTCCTGGCGTCCGATCCGCTCGCTTATCTCTGGCTGAAGGACCCGGCCTACAAGGAGGTCGCCTCCAATCTCGACGGCGAGTATCAGAACCGCGTCTGCTGCATCCTCGGCCTGCGTGGCAGCCTCGTGCGCGAGGAGCCGCAGGTTGGCCGCGCTATCACGCAAGCGCTGCTCGATGCCGCGATGTTCACGGCGCAGAACCCGGTCGAGGCGGCGAAGTCGTTCCAGCCTTACGCGCCGAAGCAGGCGACGCTCGCCGATCTCGAAGGCATGGTGCGCTATCACACCCATCATCATCATCCGCATGGTGCTCCGCTGAAGCAGGAGCTGAAGGCCTATGCCGACGACCTGAAGGTCGTCTCCGTCTTCAAGCCCAGCACCGACACCAGCAAATTCGCCGAGCGCATCTATGTCGACATTTTCTCTGTCTGACGTCGCCGCCGGCGAGCTCGCGCGGAGCAGCTTGCTTGCCGACAAGCTCCGCGAGGTGGTGCCCGGCATAGCCGCGGCGTTCGCCTGGGCCGCCTTCGGCGCGTCCTGCCTCATCCGCGAGGACGTCGGCGATTGGTCGCGCACGACCGATCTCGCAATCGCCGGGTTCGTCATCGCGGCGATCCTGCTGGTGGCCAGTCTGGCCGCGCACCAACTCGGACGTGTGGGCCGCGGCTTGCGCAAGCGCAGCCCCTGGTTCATCGCGCTCGGCGTGTTCCTGACGCTGTGGGAGCTTGCCACCGCGAAATACGCCTGGCTGCCGCTGCCGTTCTTTCCGCCGCCGCAGGCCATCATCGAGGTCTACACCGACGATCTGCCGAAGCTGCTCGACAGCGTCTTCGCCTCGATCAAGCTGCAGCTCGGCGGCTACGTCATTGGCGCAGCGATCGGCTTCGTCACCGGCGTCTCGATCGGCTGGTCGACGCGGATCGGGTACTGGGTGCACCCGGTGCTGCGTTTCATCGGACCGCTGCCGGCCACGGCATGGCTGCCGATTGCCTTCTTCAGCTTCCCGACCAGCTGGAGCGCGTCGACGTTCCTGATCGCGCTCGCCACTGGTTTCCCCGTAACGGTGCTGACCTGGTCCGGCGTCGCCAGCGTGCCGAGCGCGTACTACGACGTCGCGCGGACGCTCGGCGCCAAGCCGTCGTTCCTGGTGCTGAAGGTCGCGATCCCCGCGGCGCTGCCGCATGTGTTCGTCGGCCTGTTCATGGGCCTCGGGGCCTCCTTTGCGGTCCTGGTCGTCGCGGAGATGATCGGCGTCAAGGCCGGTCTCGGCTGGTACCTGCAATGGGCACAGGGCTGGGCGGCGTACGCCAACATGTATGCGGCGCTGCTGGTGATGTCGCTGCTCTGCTCTGGCGCGATCACGCTGCTGTTCAAGACCCGTGACCGCGTGCTGGTCTGGCAGAGGGGCGTCGTGAAATGGTAGCCGTTGCGGAAGCTCGACGGGCGGCGTTCCCGGGTGCCGCGATCGACATCGCCCATGTCGACCATGCCTTCGACATCGACGGTGCCGAGCTGAAGGTGCTCGACGATGTCAGCCTGATCGTCGAGCCCGGCGAGTTCGTCGCGCTGCTGGGGCCCTCGGGCTGCGGCAAGTCGACCTTGTTGCGTCTCATCGCCGGCCTCGACAAGCCGCGCAGCGGCGTGCTGCGCGAGGACGAGATCAGCATCAGGGGACCGCATCCCTCGCGCGTCGTCGTGTTCCAGGACCCGACGCTGTTTCCATGGCGCACGGTGCGGGACAACGTCGCGCTGGGACTGGAGGCGCAGGGCATCCTCAAGAAGCAGCGCCATCGTGTCGATGCGGCGCTCGACCTGGTCGGGCTGTCCGACTTCCGCAACGCCTATCCGCATCAGCTCTCCGGCGGCATGGCGCAGCGCGTCGCGCTGGCGCGGGCGCTGGTCAACGATCCCAAGGTGCTGGTGCTGGACGAGCCGCTCGGCAAGCTCGATTCGCTAACCCGCATCGCGATGCAGGCGGAGCTCGTGGCGCTGTGGCAGCGCAAGGGTTTCACGACGCTGCTGGTCACCCACGACGTCGAGGAGGCGCTGGTGCTCGCCAATCGCGTCATCGTGCTCAGCGACCGCCCCGCGCGCATCAAGGCCGACATCGTCGTGGACAGACCCTATCCGCGGCATCGCGGTGATCCGCATCTTGCCGATCTGCGCCGGCAGATCCTTGGGCTCCTCGGCTTGGAGGCAACATGGTAGCCGTCATCGAAAGCATCGCGCCGCGCCCGGTCGGTGCAGCGGACGACGAAGAGCTGATTGCACGAGCCCTGCGGCTCGTGCCCGTCTTCGCCGAGCGTGCGCCGGCGCATGACCGTGACCGCAGCTTCCCGTTCCAGAATTTTCAAGACCTGTTCGACGCGGGCCTGCTGTCGCTGACCGTGCCGACCGCGCTTGGCGGGCATGGCGCCGGCGCACGTCTCGCCGCGCGCGTGCTCGGGATCATTGCCGAAGCCGATCCGTCGACGGCGCTGGTGCTGGCGATGCATTACATCCAGCACTTGGTGATGGCGCGGCACCAGGAGTATCCGCCGCGGCTTGCGCGCAAGCTCGCGCGGGAGTCGGTCGAGCGCGGCGCGCTGATCAACACGTTCCGCGTCGAACCCGCGCTGGGCTCGCCGTCGCGCGGCGGCCTGCCGGAAACGATTGCGCGGCGCACCGACACCGGCTGGCGGCTGAGCGGCCGCAAGATCTACTCGACGGGTGCGCCGATCCTGAGCTGGTACTCGGTGTGGGCCAAGACCGACGAGGCCGAGCCCCGGCTTGGACTCTTCCTGGTCCAGGCCGGACTGCCCGGCATCAGTATTTTGGAGACCTGGGATCATCTCGGCCTGCGCGCGAGCGGCAGCCATGACGTCGTGTTCGATGACGTCGTGATCCCGCTGGACCATGAGATCGAGCTGCGCAAGCCGGAGGGCTGGCGGGTGCAGAACCCGACGCAGGCGCTGGTCCATGCCGCCTTCGTCGGCGCGATCTATGACGGCGTCGCGCGCGCCGCACGCAACTGGATCGTCGACTTCCTGAGGACGCGGACGCCGTCGAGCCTCGGCGCACCGCTCGCGACCTTGCCCCGGGCGCAGGAGGTGCTCGGCGCGATCGAGGCGCGGCTACAGGTCAATGCGCGGCTGATCGATAGCGTGGCGCGCGATTTCGACGAGGGCAGGGTCGTCAGCCCGGTCGAAGGCAACGTCATCAAGCTGACCGTCACCAACAATGCGGTGGCGGCCGTCGAGGACGCGCTGTCGCTGTCGGGCAATCACGGCCTCAGCCGCGCCAACCCGCTCGAGCGGCACTATCGCGACGTGCTGTGCGGCCGCGTGCATACCCCGCAGGACGACGCCACGCGGATCGCCGCCGGCCGTCTGGCGCTTGGACTCTGAGAACCTGAGGAGAGAGGACACATGTCCGAGATCGAATTCATCGGCTTCATTTCCAACAACAACTCGTCCGAGACCATCGTACGCAAGGGACCGGTGCTCGACCCCGTCCACATCGAGACGGTGGCGAAGGCGCATGAGAATGCCGGCTTCGACCGCGCGCTGCTTGCGTTCCACTCGACCTCGCCGGACAGCCTGCAGGTCGCGCAGCATGTGCTCGGCGTCACTGAGAGGCTCAACGTGCTGATCGCGCAGCGGCCGGGGTTCACGTCACCCACCCTGCTGGCGCGGCAGTTCGCGGTGCTCGACCAGTTCTCCAGGGGCCGCGTCGCGCTGCACGTGATCACCGGCGGCAACGCCACCGAGCTGCGCCAGGACGGCAACACACTGGATGACAAGGAAGAGCGCTATGCCCGAACCAGCGAATTCCTCGACATCGTCCGCGCCGAATGGACCAGCGAGAAGCCGTTCAGCTATGCTGGCAAGTACTACCAAGTCGAGAACGCGTTCGCGCAGGTGAAGCCGTATCGCAAGGAGGGCATCCGGATCTATTTCGGCGGCGCCTCCGATGCCGCGATCGACGTTGCGGGCCGGCATGCCGACACCTATGCGCTGTGGGGCGAGTCCTATGCGCAGGTGCGCGAGCAGGTCGCCCGCGTCAGCGCGGCGGCCGCCAGGCACGGCCGTCCGGCACCGCGGTTCTCGCTCTCGGTGCGGCCGATCCTCGCCGAGACCGAGGAGAAGGCCTGGGCCAAGGCGCAGGAGATTTTGGAGCGCGCCACCGCGCTGCAGGACCAGACCGGCTACCGCAAGCCGGCCGATGGTCATGCCACTGATGGCGCCAAGCGGCTGCTGGCGATCGCCGAGCAGGGCAAGCGCGTCGACAAGCGGCTGTGGACCGAGATCGCCAAGCTTACAGGCGCCAACAGCAACACCACCGCGCTGGTCGGCACGCCGGAGCAGGTCGCCGACGTATTCGGCGACTACTACGATCTCGGCATCAGCCATTTCCTGATCCGTGGCTTCGATCCGTTGATCGATGCCATCGAGTACGGCCGCGAGCTGATCCCCGCGACGCGCGAGCTGATCGCGCGGCGGCAGGGCGCGAAGGGAGTGGCCGCGGAATGAAGCGCGTTCTGCTTGCCGCGGGTGTTCTGCTCGCGTTCACGGCTTCCGCCTTCGCGCAGGCGACCCTGCGCGTCGGCGACCAGAAGGGTAATGCGCGCGCCGTCATGGAGGCAGCGGGCGTGCTCAAGGACGTGCCCTACACCATCGAGTGGAAGGAGTTCGTCGCGGCGGCTCCCTTGCTCGAAGCGCTCAGCGCAGGCGCGATCGAGACCGGCCTCGTCGGCGACGCGCCGTTTACCTTCGCTGCCGCCTCGGGCGTGCCGGTCAAGGCGATCGCCGCCATTCGCCAGACTCAGGAGGGTCTTGCGATGCTGGTGCCCGAAAGCTCGGCCATCAAGAGCTTCGACGACCTCAAGGGCAAGAAGATCGCGACCGGCCGCGGCTCGATCGGTCACCAACTGATCCTCGCCGCGCTGGAATCGCGTGGCTGGACCACCGGCGACATCCAGCTCGTATTCCTGCCGCCCTCCGATGCCAAGGTCGCCTATACGCAGGGCTCGGTCGATGCGTGGTCGACCTGGGAGCCGTATGTGAGCCAGGAGGAGGTGCTGTTCAAGTCGCGCCGCATCATCACCGGCGAAGGACTGACGCCCGGCCTGAGCTTCCAGGTCGCGACCCCCACCGCCATCAGGGACAAGCGCGCGGCGCTGGAGGACTTCGTCCAACGGCTTGCGGCGGCGCGTGCGTGGTCGCTCGGCAATGTCGAGAGCTATGCCGAGACCTGGGGCCGGCTGATGAACATTCCGTCCTCCGTACCACTGAACTGGCTCAAGCGTGCGAAGGTGCGCATCGTGCCGGTCGACGATGCCGTCGTCGCCGACGAGCAGAAGACGATCGACCTCTACACGCGCACCGGCCTGATCAAGGAGCGGCTCGACGCGGTGGCAATCCTCGACCGTTCGTTCACTGCGGCGATCGCGAAGGGGGCGGGGCTTTGAGCTGTCAGCGCGTCACGTGATCTCACCGAACACACGTGACTCTCGGCGGCGTCGGCCGCTGAAAACCATAGCACCCTTCAGCGGTGATCCCACCGTCAGCCTCCACGCTATCAGGCTGACCTTCCTGTAACCGTCCCGGCCCGCGCCGGTGAACTTGGTGCCACACCAGCTACACCACGTCACGCGGCACGATCGCGGCGCCTCCGCGAATCCGGGGGAAAAGGAGCCCGCTCCGATCCTCGAATGTGCTTCCGCTCTCAGCCTCTTCGCTGCGTTTGACTGGCGGGCGTCTTGCTTGCAAGTGTGCTTCAGGATCGCCGAGACGTAGTTGCGGCGCGAATCTCAGTTGCGCTGCCAACCGACCAGGACATGAGGCTGACCATCGTCTGGCGATTTTCCATCGCCGTCCTGGCGATAGCAGGCGATGGATGATGAAGGGCGCTCGGCGCGCCCGGCTTGTCTGAGCGATCAAGTGTGCCAGAGGTTGCTGTGATTGAGCGAGAAGCCGCAGCGTAGCTGATCGCTGCATTCGCCGGCGATGACGCGCGAGTGCCTATGAGTACGGCAGGTTCCTGTGAGCGAACATAATATATAAGGTCGCATCGCGATCTGAGGTATTAATACCTTCTAGTAGGTGGGTTGTGAATTGGGCGTCGTTGACCTCTCTGATTGGGCTTCATGGCTTCAGTGTGTGACGACGAGGCGCTCCAGCACCGGACGGATGACGACGCCGAACATCCAGCCGCCCGCGGTCTTCTATTCATGGCAATCGGGCCTTCCGTTGAGGGGAAATCGCGGCTTCATCGGCGATGCGCTCGAACGAGCTATTTGATCTGTCCCGCTGACCAAGGTCGATGCCTCACGGCTGCAAACCATCTCTTGGATCGTCCAGTCATTGGCCGTACGTTGGTGGGCGGTGACGGAATAATGCCCAAAGCAAACACCATGGAGAACAGTTGGTCTGATGGATGAAGACGACCCGAGCGATCAAATCTCCCGGATCGAGGCGAGGATCGAAGAGCTTGCCGAGATGGCCGAGCGGTGTCGAAAGATCATCCTGGCCTCGAGGGTCGTGATCTATGTCGGTGCAGGATTGCTGCTCGGCGCGGTGCTGGGCCTGCTGGGATCCAATGCGGTCGTCGCCCTCGGGGCGATTGCTGCGGTGCTGGGCGGCATCGTGTCGCTCGGATCGAACGTCAGCACATTGCGACAGACCATGGCGGCAATGGCCGCCGCCGAGAGGTTTCGCGCCGACCTGATCGGCAGGATCGATCTTCGTCTGGTTGGTGACGCGCGCCGAAGCGGATGGCAGCCTCGGTGACTCGCGCCGCCGGGTGTTGCACTCCGAGCGATCCGTTTGCGGGGGGCGGTGACGGTGCGCGAACTGACTGCACCGGATCAACGCGACCTGTCGAGCAAAGCGGGTTCAGGTAGGCTGTATGGCCTTGCCGTTCGCAGCCCGGGCTGCTATATATGACTACTGTAGTCACGGTAGGCCGGGCATGCGCGAGATCCAGCTTCGGGATGCAAAAGCCAACCTGTCCGCCGTGGTCGATGAGGCCATGGACGGCAAGCCGTCGGTCATTACGCGACATGGCAAGCGGCAGGCGGTCGTCTTGAGCTACGAGGAATGGGAACGGCTGTCCAACGTCCCGTCGTTTGGTCGCCTGCTGATGTCCGCGCCGTTGGCGCCGGATGATCTGCCTGAACGGAACGCTTCGCTGGCCCGGTCCGTCGAGCTCTGAGCCTTGTATCTCGTCGACACCAACGTCATCTCGGCGGCATCTCCGGGACGACCCGTGCCTCCGGCGCTCGCCGCCTGGATGGAGGCGCAGTCGGCCTCACTGTTCATGTCGGTTGTGACGGTGGCCGAGATCGAGGACGGGATCGCAAAGCTGCGACGGGAGGGAGCAACGCGCAAGAGTGCTGATCTCGCCGAGTGGCTCGAGACGGTCATGCATCTGTACGGTGAGCGCATTCTGTCGTTCGACATGCGGGCAGCGCGGATCGCGGGCCGATTGTCGGATCGGGCGAGGGGGCTTGGACAGGCGCCGGGCTTCGCCGACATCATCATCGCAGCGACCGCGCGCCGGCATCAATTGACGATCCTGTCGCGCAACCTCGGACATTTCGAGCCGCTGGATGTCCCCGTGCTGGATCCATTTGCGGACTTGCCGTGAACGGCGCGGTCCGGGTTCTGATCGGCAAGTAGCGCGGATTCGGCCTCGCGCGATGCCAATCAGCTCAGCCAATCAGCTCAATTGACGTGAGAGGATGGTTTCGCCGGCGCCCGACCTATCCTACGATAGCAATGAAAAAGAAGATGCAGGGAGTAAACCATGCTCAAGGGGATCGATCCGCTGCTCAATGCCGACGTGCTCTATGCTGTCAGGGCGATGGGGCATGGCGACCGTCTCGTGATCTGCGACAGCAATTTTCCGGCCGATGCGATCGCGCGGCAGACGGTGTTCGGCGAGCTCCTGCGCATCGACAATGTCAGCGCGGCGCGCGCGGTCCAGGCGGTGCTGTCGGTGCTGCCGCTCGACACCTTCATCGACGATGCCGCGGTCAGGATGGAGGTCGTCGGCGAGCCCGAGGTGGTGCCGCCGGTGCAGCAGGAGGTTCAGGCTGTGATCGACCGCGCCGAAGGCAGGTCCTGGCCGCTGGTCGGCGTCGAGCGGCACGCGTTCTATGAAAAAGCCAAGACCGCCTATTGCGTGATCGCGACCGGCGAGCGCCGGTTCTACGGTTGCTTCCTGTTCAGCAAGGGCGTGATCGCGCCGGACGCGCAGTGAGCATACTCCTGGCCGCGCTCACATGGGTGATGCGCGTCGTGTTCTCGTCGCGTAGCCAGGGCGAGCGCCCGCCGATGCCAAACGGTCGTCGGCGGGAGCGGCCCCGGGGGGAGGCCGGCCCTGCATGTCGCTACGCTCGTGGCGGGCTACGGACCGGTCACGGAGGCGGGAGCTGTTGGCTTGCGGTAGCAAATGGTGGCAATTTATGCTCCCCGGTCTTGGAGCATCCGATGGCATCTGTCGAAAAAGTCAGCGTTGCGCTGACGAGCGAGCAGGTCTCAGCCCTCAAGACATCGGTCGAGTCGGGCGAATATGCCACCACCAGCGAGATCGTCCGCGAGGCGGTGCGCGACTGGCAGCTGAAGCGTGAGCTGTGCCGGGAGGACGTCAGGCACCTGCGGCAGGCCTGGGACGAAGGCATCGCCAGCGGATCTGCTGGCAAGGTCGATATGAAGCAGCTGCGCACGGACGCCCGCGACGGCTGAAGGGAGCGAAGCAAGCCTCCCACAATGCCGATTGAGCTGGTCTGGTCCAACCAGGCCTGGGCCGATCTGCTCGACGTCTACCTGCTGATCGGGGTCGATCAGCCAGCCGCCGCTGAGCGTCATCTCGACCGAATCGAAGCGAAATTCGAACTGCTGAGATCGCAACCGCGGATGGGCGCCCGCCGTTCCGATCCGCCCGTCCATGCGTATGCTGGTCGAGGCGCCTTACCTGCTGCTTTACCGAACCGTCCCCGACACGGACGAAGGTCCGGCTGACTCCGTTGAAATCATCCGCGTCATCGACGGCGACGACGTCCGACCGACGGCAAATCCGCCCTCATGGCTTTGCGGGTTCGAGTCCTGCATCACCCATCATCCGGCCGCGGCCGGCCCCATGACGTCTGGGCGATGGGCCAAACATAGCCGCCGCCTGAAGGCTCAGCCAGCGCTGTGGTGTCGGCTTTTCGATCGATGTTGATATGGCCGTAGAAGGGCACTGGCGAGTATCGAGCAGATATTGACGGTCTGCGCGCCATCGCAGTCGCCGTCGTCGTCTTGCTTCATCTCAGGGTGAGTGGCTTCAGTGGCGCGGCGTTGCCGCCTCTATTTGCTCTCGGATGGCGTCCGGCTGTAGACCGTCTTGGCCGGATAGGTCGAGTTCGTGATCGTCAGCGTACTACCATCGAGATTATAGATGCTGGCGCCGTCGCGCGCCTTGTTCTTGACGAATGCCGACTTGCTGACGCCGACGACTGTCGCTTCCAATTGCGAGGCCCGGCTGATCTCATAGATGGCGCCGCCCTGATGGCGCGCGCTATTGGCCGTAAACCGGGCTTGCTCATAGCTCACATGCGAGCCGTAATCCTCGTAGGTTGCGCCGCCATCCTGCGATGCCCGATTGCCGGTGAACGAGCACTTCTGACATGTGACGACGACGCCCTCGCGGTTGACGTTGGCGCCGCCATAGACGGCCCGATTGCCTTCAAAGACGGTATCGGAGATCGTGAGATTGGCCTTGCCGTAGGCATAAATCGCTCCGCCTTCGAGTGCTTCGTTGTGCTCGAAGCGGCAATTGTGCAGCGTCATCTTGAATCCGATCGCGGCCTCGCGCGGCAGAAATCTCTTGCCGGCATGATAGGCAAGCAACCCGCCGCCCTTGCCGTTGTAAGTCCGGCCGACCGCGCGACCGTCACGCAGCGTCAATCCGTCGAGCAGCGCGTCATCGGCACCATAGAGGACGTGCGCATATCGATAGCCGCCTTTGGCGGCCCTCGCGCTCAGAATTGTCCGCGCGCCGGCGGCGCGACGCTGCTCTAAGGCAGTTTCAGTGCCGGCAAACCCGCCGTACAGCTTCACGCCGTCGTAGAGAATGAAGGCCGCGATACGGCCGTCCTTCTTGGCAGGCCTGTACGTGCCGGCCTTGATCCAAACCGCCGCCTTCGAGGCCGAGGCGAGGTCGATGGCCGCCTGTAAGTCGGAGAACCCGGTTGCCCAGGAAAGTCCGTCCTGTGCCTTGGCCGGGTTGTCCGGGACGACATAGATGACCGGCGCGGATACGGCCTTGGCGCTGACCGCTGGCCGGATGTACTCGCCCTGATATTCGACCGCGCCGCTGTTCTTCACGTAAATCTGGACGAGTTTCTCGACCAAGCCGTTCTTCAGCAGGAGCGCGCCGTCTAAGCCGGGCTGGTAACCGCGCGCATAAGCGGGCGCGGATTTAAGGGCAACGGGTTCCAACTCCCCCTTGAGGTTGCTGATGGGGATGAAGTCGGCCAGCGGCAGCGTGCTTCCCGCAGGAGCGAGCGAGCCGACCTCCGACACAATGTCCTCATGCCAATTATAGACCTTACCGACAACGCTGCGGATGAGGATCGGATTGCTGTTCGCACCTGTCCCCTGATAAAGGTCCGGGCCCAACGCGCTGCTGGCCTTGTTGCCCACGATTGTCACGTTGACGAGCAGTGGTGCCGAGCCGCCGTCGTTGCCGACGCCGCCAGCGCTCACGGCCGAGTTGCCTGTGAACAGCGTGTTGAAGACAAGCGGCGACGCGGCAAAGTCGTTGTAAAGGCCACCGCCTTTGTCGTTGCTGCGGTTGCCGATGAAGCGGCAGTTGATGAAGCGCGGCATAGCGCCGAGATCGTTGCTTACGCCGCCGCCGCGCAGCTCGGCTACATTGTCGATGAAATCGACATTGATGAAGGCGGCCTGGTCCGCGCCCGCCTTGTGCACATTGTAAACGGCGCCGCCCTTGGGCGAGTAGTTGTTCTTGAAGACGACGTTGCGCACAATGGGGCTGGTCATGAAGTTTCTCATGCCGCCGCCAACGATCATGTCGTTCTTGAGAATGTCGGCCGGCACGAGATGCATGCGGGGCTTGTCCGTCCCGTAAGAATCCGAGACCGTGAAGCCATCCAGAATGGCTCGGTTAGCGCCCATAATAATGGTCTTTGTGTTTTTCGTCTTGTCGCCCTTGCCGATATTGCCGCTGAGTATGGTTACATTCCTTCGAAAATCCCTTTGCTGCCGCGCCGTTTCGTTGCCTGAGAAGCCCCCATAGACGGCGATGTCCTCCTTGAGGACAAATGACTTGGTCTGATCGGTCGCATCGGGATAATACGTGCCACGCGCCACCCAGATTTCGTCGTTCTTAGAGGCCGCTGATAGTGCATCCTGCAGGGATTGGAACGGGGCATTCCAGGCGTGCCCGTCCCCCGCACTCTTACTTGCCTGATTCACGTACCAAGTTTTTCCGGAATCGGCTTGCGAGACGCCCGAAGCTAAGGTGACGATTGCAGCCGCAAAAAGTGCCGTGAAAAGGTGCTTCATCTTCATTCCCAATCGGGGATTGATCCGCGGCGCGTCGGCTGGCTCAGTAGGCGTTCCAGCGAGCAGGGGTCTCTATCGAGCAGAGCGCAGTTCTATGGTGGGTCACAATGTACAGCATGCCCTCGACGTCGATCGTTTGTGTTGATCTGAGTCAATCCGGCGCGAGTTCGGGGCCTTCGCTGCGATTTGGCTCTTTCTGACCTCTATGGGTTGGCTCGCCAGCCTGCGTTGCCATCAGCAGCGAACGGTTCTCGTTGTGGTGAATATGAAGCGGTACGCTGTCGCCAAATATCCGCGGTAAGGCATCTCAAAAATGCCGAGAACATCGCCGGGCTGTTAGCAGGTCCGCTTACGCAAATGATGGTCAAAGCCATGATGTGCTTGTCCTCCGCTCGACTCAGGGTAGACCGTAGCAGAAATGCGGCGCGGCGAGATTGCGGGTGACAGTGCACTAAGTCGTGCTGGGCCATCCGATGAAGTTGTTTCGTTCGATGGCCGATATTCGTCGTCTGTTCGATGAACGATGACCAGCTTGCTCTCGGTGCGTTCGCGCCAGCGATTGCGGGATTGCGCTGACAGTGCACTTGACTATCTCGCTGACCAAGGTCGATGCCTCACGGCTGCAAACCATCTCTTGGATTGTCCAGTCATTGGCCGTACGTTGGCTGGCGGAGAGGGAATAGTGCTCAAAGCAAACACCATGGAGAACAGCTGGTCTGATGAACGAGGACGACCCGAGCGATCAAATCTCCCGGATCGAGGCGCTTGCCGAGATGGCCGAGCGGTGTCGAAAGATCATCCTAGCCTCGAGGGTCGTGATCTATGTCGGCGCAGGATTGCTGCTCGGCGCGGTGCTGGGCCTGCTGGGATCCAATGCGGTCGTCGCCCTCGGGGCGATTGCCGCGGTGCTGGGCGGCATCGTGTCGCTCGGATCGAACGTCAGCACACTGCGATAGACCATGGCGGCAATGGCCGCTGCCGGGAGGTTGCGCGCGGACGTGATCGGCAGGATCGATCTTCGCCTGGTGGGTGACGCGCGCTGAAGCGGATGGCAGCTTCGGTCGCTCGCGCCGCTGGATGTCGCCCTTCGAGCGATCCGTTTGCGGGGGGTGACAGCGCGCGAAACTGACTTCGCCGGCTCTACGCGACGAGGCTCAACGGGCTTCGGGGAAGCGACGCCGGGGAGAGACCTGTCCCGCATGTCGCTGCGCTCATGGCGGGCTACGGGACTGGTCACGGGGGCAGAGAAGGGAGTCCAGCGCCGGGCGAGCGCCGCGAGACCTCGCCCGGTGCCACGCCGAGGTTTCAATCAGAAGCGGCTCAGCGGCAATTCCAGGTCGTTCCTTGCGCGCAAACCGCGTTCGGGCTGTCACCACCATAGATCTGATAGGGGTATTCGCCTTTGCGGTAATAGCCATAGGCGTGGGGGTTCACTCCGTAGTAGGCGGGCGCCTCGTAATACGCCGGGCCGCCGTAGACCGGACCATCATAGTAATCATAGGCGTCGCGGCTTGCGGCGATCGCAAGACCGGTGCCGATGGCACCCGCCGCAAGCGCCGCGCCGACCGCAGCGCCGCCGCCGCCGTGCCAGCGCCCATTTCGCGCGTCGGCACTGGTCGGGGCCAGGGCGCCGATCGCGAGTACAGTCAATGAAGCAATTGCGGCCGTGCGGCCGAGCAGAGCTGTTTTGGTCGACATATCAGGCCTCCAGTGAAGTGCGCCGTGATCGGCGGATGTCTCCGGTGTCCGGCTCTGCTAAGAACGGTTGACGAATGTCAGAGCCGAACAAGGCCGGCAAACGGATGATCGATTGCGGTTCTTGATCCGACCTCGCTCGAGGAGCTGGCGACAGTCCAAAGCGAATGTCAGGTCCACCACACTAGAACCGCTGCTGCGCTTCGGAGTTCCGGCCCCGCCCGAACTTCCATGCGATCGGACCGGTGCCGCTGGGCACGCGGAGGAGGGGAATGGCTCATGCTTTGCCGACCCGGCAGCCCGGAGCCAACTCATCACCGTGACGGTGCATTCCAACAACTGAAGACGTTTGAAGGGCGTCGATGATGCTGGCCGCTATGACCCGATGAGCTCACGCCATCCCGAGTTGCACGACGGGCAATCTCTGCATGCGCGCATGCGCCAACTGCCCGTCGAGCCAGTTTGTCGCGGACTCATCACTTGCTACGTCGGGCAAATCACCTCCACATTTCCGGGCATCCCGGCTCGCTGAAGAGGGACGTTTCGCGATCGTCACGAGCGTCGAGCTGGGGAGGCGATGGGCGCGTTGCTCCGCAGCCGGGTGTCAAAGTCCGCGCCGACGAACGGAGCGAGGCGACGGCGAAATGGTGTGGTCCTGGCATCGCGGTGCTGATGCCAAGCCGGCGGTGATGATGATCCGCTGGCGACGGGGGCAAGACAGCCGATCCCCGGGGAGAGCGCCTATAACCCGTTCAAACCGTCGCGCAGGGAAGGCCGGATATTGGGCTGAACCTGTGGTTCTGCCGCGTGCTTTCTGCTGCACGCGGACCGCGGGTATCAGCCGATACCCGGTCTTCCCTGCGCCTCTTCTTCGAGGAGAAGAGGACCAAAGGACGCAAAGCCCGGGTGCAATCCGCCGCGGGAGCGCGACGTCATGGCCTCGCTGTCCGACCTGTTCGGAACATGCGCGTTTGCAGGCGAGCCCGTCATCGCGACGTTGCGCGGGAGCAGGGAGGTTGCAGCCATTCCGCCTGCGTGTCCGGACGGCGTCGTCTCACCCCATCGTCGCCAGCCGCACCGCCAGCGCACACGCCTGATCATATTCGTCCAGGTTGATCCATTCGTCAATCGTGTGCGGCTCGTTCTGGCCGGTGCCGAAGGTCACGGTGGGGATGCCGTGGCGGACCATCCAGTTGGCGTCGAGGCCGCCATTGCCGGCGCGCAACGTCGGCGTGGCGCCGATGTCGGAGACGGCGGCCGTGGCGCGCTTGACGACGGGAAGGGTCTCCTTCATCCGGAACGGATGATAGTCGGTCTCGGCCTTGAACTTGACGCGGCCGGATTTGCCGTCGCTGTTGGTGACGCGCTTGGCGGCGGTCTCGAAAGCGGTCCTGTAGGCCTTGGTGATCTCGCGGATGAACTTGGCATCGTGGCTGCGGCATTCGCCGCGGACATGGATGTAGTCGGTGACGACGTTGGTGGCGTCGCCCGCGGGGCGGCCTTCGCCGCCGGTGACCGGACCGACATTGCTGGTGCCCTGCTTGGCGTCCTTGCCCTTGCCCTTCACCACCTTGCCGAACCAGCCGCCGGCTTTGACCTCGGCGAGCGCGAGCGCCAGGATCATGGTGGCGCTGATGCCGCGTTCCGGCGCGACGCCGGCATGCGAGGCGCGGCCGAAGATCTCGACCTCCCAGCGGTCGGCACCGACAGCGCCGATCGTGACGGCGGAGGCGGAGCTGCCGTCGAAGTTGAACGCCATCTCGGGCGCGCCGAGGTCGTCGGTGTTGACGTGCCGCGCGCCGTAGAGCCCGCTCTCCTCGCGCACGCAGAACAGCAGCGTGATCGGCGGATGGTCGAGCTTCTGCCGGATCAGCTCGGCCGCGAGCGTGACGAGAATGCCGCACCCGCAGCGATTGTCGCCGCCGAGCGCGGTCTTGGCCTGGTTGACGATCTTGCGACCGGAGATCTTCGGCTGCGCGCCGGCGCACAGTGGCACCGTGTCCATATGGGTCATGAACATGATCCGCGGCTGATTGTGCTGGCTGCCGCGGCCGGGCAGCTCGACGATCAGGTTGCCGGTCTCGGTCGGCAGCGGAATGCGCGTATTGGCATCGTCGAGCCGCATCGCCTTGGCCGGCACGCCGGCCTGCTTCAGCGCCGCCATGATCTCGCGTCCGATCGCCTTCTCCTGTCCGGTCACGCCCGGGACGGCCAGAAAACGCATCAGACGATCGGTGGCGGCGGCGGTGTCGACGGACATGAAGCGATTCCCATGATGAACGATGTGCCCGGAGCATCCGGCCCGGCGCTCCGTTGCGCAAGGGGGGCACCGGTGGTTTCGCCGCCTGACGGCGCCGATTTGGGCTCGGTCTGCCAGCCGGGCCGCGCCGGGCGTCTTGCCTCCGCGCGCAGCCAGCGCAAGGGATTGATCCACATCAACAAGGGACGGTCGCGGCAGGACCATATTTTGACCCGAGAGGGTTTCCGAGATGCAGCTCTTCAACTCGACGCGAACCTACGGCGCAATTCCGCAGACGTTGCATTGGCTGACGGTCGTGCTCGTGGCCGTCGCCTGGGCGCTTGGTGTCTTCGGTGACGTGCTGCCCAAGGGCGCACCGCGCGAATCCGGCCTGTTCATCCACGTGACGGCTGGGATCGCGATCCTCGCGCTTCTGGCCGTGCGCCTGGCCTGGCGGCTGGCCGATCCATCTCCGCCGCCCGAGACGACCGACTTCGCCACATGGATGGGAAAGTGGCAGGATCCGGCGGCGCGTTTCGCGCACTACGCCCTCTATGCGCTGCTCCTTGCCGTGCCTGTCGTTGGAATCGTGTTGCAGTTTGCGCGCGGTGATGCCTTGCCGCTGTTTGGCATCGCCGAGATCGCGTCGCCCTGGCCCAAGGACCGCGCGTTTGCTCACAACGTCAAGGAAGTGCACGAAATTCTCGCCCACGCCCTCGTCATCGTGGCCGCAATGCATGCGGCTGCCGCGCTGATCCATCACTGGATCTTCCGGGATCGGACGCTCCTGCGCATGCTGCCTCATTCGGACGACTAGGGGAGGCGACCGGCCTGTCGGGAATGACGGATTGCGCCCTCGCTTCAGGTGCCGTGACCGAACGGTCGCGATCCGATCGATCACTGCGCTCATGGTTCGGATTGCCAATCCCCCAGGAAACACGGCCGGAGACTCGCCAATGCTGGAGTATCGCGTCAACGCCCGACGGATCGATGCGCATGAAAGCGTCGCAGACTGCAAGGATGCGACCGTGGTGCTCGATACCGACGTCAAGGGACGGCGGGATGCATTCAACCCGGCCGAGCTTCTTCTCGCCGCGGTTGCCGCCTGCATGATCAAGGGAATCGAACGCGTGACGCCGATGCTCAAGTTCCATGTTCGGGGCGTCGAAGTGCGGCTGATCGGCGTCCGTCAGGACAGCCCGCCGATGATGGCGTCGATCGATTACGACCTGATCGTCGACACCGATGAAGATGACCGCCGGCTCGAGCTGCTTCATCAGAATGTCAGGAAGTATGGAACGATTTCCAACACCGTGGCGGCCGCGACGAGGCTGCAAGGCGTGATCAGGAGAAAGACATGAGCCGTCTTCACGTCCACCCTGAAAGCCACCTGGTGGCGCGGATCGGATGGCTCAGGGCGGCCGTTCTCGGAGCCAATGACGGCATCATTTCGACTGCAAGCCTGATCGTCGGTGTTGCTGCGGCAGCAGCGACACGAAACGACGTCCTGATCGCGGGTGTCGCGGGATTGGTCGCGGGAGCGATGTCGATGGCCGCCGGTGAATATGTCTCCGTCAGTTCGCAGTCGGATACGGAGCAGGCCGACCTTGCACGGGAGCGCAAGGAGCTGAGCGACAACCCCGCATTTGAACGCGACGAGCTTGCCGATATCTACGTCAAGCGAGGTGTGGATCAATCCCTTGCGCGGCAGGTGGCCGAGCAGTTGATGACGAAAGACGCGTTGACGGCTCATGCGCGCGACGAATTGGGGATCTCGGAGATCACCGCAGCGCGGCCCATCCAGGCCGCCGTGACCTCGGCCATGATGTTTTCGGTCGGAGCCGCCATGCCCTTGCTGATGGTCGTCGTGTCGCCCGCCAACTTGCTGGTCCCGATCGTCTCTGCGGCTTCTCTCGCCTTTCTCGCGGTGCTGGGAGCGATCGGCGCAAAGGCAGGCGGGGCCAACATTCCGCGCGCCACCTTTCGCGTGACATTCTGGGGGGCCTTCGCCCTGGGTCTCACCGCAGGCATCGGAAAGTTGTTTGGGGCCGTCGTTTGAAGAGCGGGCAAAGCTTGCGTGACGGTCAACGGCGTTACCGCCGTCTCGTGTCGAGGTTGCGGCGGTGTCGTGGTGTCGTCGACGCCGGCATTGTTTCGAGAAATTGAAGACCCAATTCGGTCCAGGCGCCATTATCAACCGGCCCGCGAGCCGCCACATCGGCGTCACGAGCATTCGATGGGCGCGACCCTCACGTCACGAGGACGCCGCCGAGGCGGCAACGCGCCCGATGCCGTGGTCGTGAGGAGCGAGCGGTGGACGGACAGCAAGCGCCGGGCGGATCCCGGCTGACGATTCTGCATGAGGAGCGTCCCCCGGCGGACCTGCGCGCCAGACCCAGGGCGTCCGTGGGACGTGCGCTGTGGTCGCTCGTCGGGCTCGGCCTGATGATCGGAATGCTCGTCGCGCTGCCATGGATGGTCGAGTACGTGACCGTCGGCCAATATCTCGTCCACACCGATGATGCCTATGTCAGGATGAACGAAGTCCCGGTCAGGTCGGCGGTGTCCGGCCTGGTCAGGGACCTGCTCGTGACCGACAATCAGGAGATTGTTGCGGGACAGGTTCTGGCGCGGATCGAGCACCGGGACGAGCGCGCCGCGACGGTCGCGCTGAACGACGTCATCGCTCCCGTCGCCGGCGTCGTGGCCGCAAGCGGTCTCCATGTCGGGGACGCCGTGACGGCAGATCGGTCGTTGATGGCGGTGGTCACGCCGGGCGAGCCCCACGTCATCGCTGCCCTCGCGGTCTCCGAGATCACCTATGTCGCGATCGGACAGGCGGTCACGATCGACGTGCCCGGTCTGCCCTCCGTCCGGCTCTATGGGCATGTCGCGGATGCCGAATTGATCGGCGCGGCGTCCGGCTCGCCAGACGGCGAAAGCCGGATTGCGCTGAAGATCAGCCTGCTGAAGGCGGCCATGCCCGCCGGATTGCGATCCGGCATGGCTGTCGGCGCGACGATCCTGACCGGCCTGACCGGGACGGAGCGGATGGTCTCGCAGATCCTGCAGAAGAGGGCGCAGAGGACCTGCCGCTGCGAGCAGGATCTCCAACCCGCGTCGGTGCAGCGGCGCATCTGACCACGGCATCCCCACGCGACGCGCGGCGCCTGCGATCAGCCGCGGCTGAGCTCCTGCACGCCGTCGTGAACCTGGTAGACGACCTTGCCCTCGCGCCAGGCGAACGCGCCGCCGGGCTCGCGGCAGACGATGCCGGCTTCCGGAATCAGCTTGTCGCAGAGCATGACGATGATGTCCTCCAGCGGTGCGCTGGTGTCGTTCTCCTCGGTCATCCGGTCGATCGAGGTCTCGCCGCCCTCGACGCCGTCGTCGATGTGGACGATGAAGATCTCCTCATGGCCATGGATGCCATGCGCCGTCACCCGAAACACTTCCCCCTTGTACTCGAATTCCCGAACCATCGCGTCCGCCCATATGAGTTTGTTGATTGCCGTTTCAAGCGGGAACGGAAACTAAGAGCGTGCCGCGCGAGGGTCAAGAAAAGTCGGTGTCGGGAATCCGACAAAATACAACGGGTGCGAACGCATGCTACGGGTGTGCGCGCATGTTCGCTGCACGACGGGCAATCCGTGCATGCCGCTCATGCACGAACTGCCCGTGCAGCCGGTTTGTCGTCAACTAATCAATTGCACTCGGGCAAATCACCGTCACATTTCCGCGCATCCGGCTCGCCGACGTTTCGCGATCGTCACGAGCGTCCGGCCGGGATCGCGAGCCCATGTGTGAGGCCATGTGTGCCGTCTGATAGTCGAGCGAAGGAGTCGCGGTGCTGCGGGACGATGGCGGGCTCAGGCGCCCGCATCATGCGCTTTGATGACCGCCACGAATGCCTCGCCGTAGCGCGCGAGCTTGACCGTGCCGGCGCCGGGGATGCTCGCAAGCTCCGCGACGGAGCGCGGATGGCGGGCCGCCATTTCGGCCAGCGTCTTGTCGTGGAAGATGACGTAGGGCGGCACGTTCTGGGCCTTGGCGAGCTCCATCCGCCGGACGCGCAGCTTCTCGAACAAGTCGCGGTCGAGGTCAGGAAATGTCGTCGTGGTCTGCCGCTCCCGAGCCTTGCGGTCGCGCCTGGTCTTCTTCAGCACGCGCAGGCTGAGTTGCGGCTTGTCGCGCAGGAACTGGCGGCCCTCGGGCGAGATCGACAGGCCGCCATGGCCGGCGACGTCGACGCTGATCAGCCCATGCGCGACGAGCTGGCGGACGATGGAGCGCCAGGCGTTGCGGTCGTGCTCCTTGCCGATGCCGAAGGTGGAGAGCTTGTCATGGCCGAGCCGTTCGATGCGCTCGTCCGTCTCGCCGAGCAGCACCGCGACGACGTGGGCCTGGCCGAAGCGCTCGCCGGTGCGGTGGATGCAGGACAGCAGCTTCTGCGCGGCGATGGTGCCGTCGAAGGTCTCGGGCGGGTCGAGGCAGATGTCGCAATTGCCGCACGGCGCGCAATCGTCGCCGAAATAGCGCAGCAGCACCTGGCGCCGGCATTGGCAGGTCTCGGCGAAGCCGAGCAGCGCATCGAGCTTGCGGCGCTCGGTGCGCTTGCGCGCATCGGGCGCGTCCGACTCATCGATGAAGCGGCGGCGCAGCGCGATGTCCTCAGCGCCGTACAGCATCAGGGTTTCCGATGGCAGGCCGTCGCGGCCGGCGCGGCCGGTCTCCTGATAGTAGGCCTCGATGCTCGACGGCAGATCGGCATGCAGCACGAAGCGCACGTCGGGCTTGTCGATGCCCATGCCGAAGGCGATGGTGGCGACCATGATCAGCCCCTGCTCAAGCTGGAAGCGACGCTGGTTCTTCTCCCGCGCCTTCATCTCCATGCCGGCATGATAGGGCAGCGCGGGAAAGCCGTGGTCGCTGAGCGAGGCGGCGACCTCCTCGGTCTTGCGCTTGGACAGGCAATAGACGATGCCGCTCTCGCCCTCGCGGGATTTCAGGAAGGCGAGCATCTGCTGCATCGTGCTGGTCTTCTCCGCCGCGCCGTAGCGGATGTTCGGCCGGTCGAAGCCGGCGATGAAGCTGTTGCCGTCGCCGATCGAGAGATGCTCGACGATCTCGGCCCGCGTCGGCGCATCGGCGGTGGCGGTGAGCGCGATGCGCGGGATCGTCGGGAACAGCCCGGCGAGACAGTCGAGGGCGCGGTATTCGGGCCGGAAATCATGGCCCCATTGCGAGACGCAGTGCGCCTCGTCGATGGCGATCAGCGACAGTTGCGCGGCCTTGAGACGCTCCAGGTTCTCCGGCCTGAGCAGCGTCTCGGGCGCCATGTAGAGCAGGTCGAGCTCGCCGCGTTCGATGTCCTGCCACAGCAGGTCCTTCTCGGCGCCCCAGAGCCGCGAGTTCAGAGCCGCGGCCTTCACGCCGGCCTGCCGGAGCGCGGTGACCTGGTCCTCCATCAGCGCGATCAGCGGCGAGATGATCAGCCCGAGGCCGGGACGCGCCAGAGCCGGGATCTGGTAGCACAGCGACTTGCCGCCGCCGGTCGGCATCAGCACGAAGGCATTGTGTCCGGCGATCACGTGCTCGACGATGTCGCGCTGCCGCCCGCGAAAGCTGTCATAGCCGAACACGGTCTTGAGGATCGAGAGCGGATTGGCGGTCATGGGAACGCACTTCTTCGGCAGACGGAGGGACTGGATAAGTCCCGTCGCAGCCCGCCGCCGTCAAGCGAAAGCTGCCCGGTGACGCGCATTTCAGCGGCGCGGAGAAGCATGGCGGGGACAGCGGCAGGGGCGCGTTGGACAAGCCGACGAGTTATGGCAGAATCGACTTGCATCGCATTATGTTCCGATCCTGATACGAGCATGGGCTGCCGGGGCGAGCTGGGTGCATTGGCACCTCGCCGGGCGCAAGGTGGTGCTGGTCGATGCCGATCCGCAGTGGTCGGTGGTGCGGCTCGCCGAGCGGCAGCGTGCGCTCGCCATGCAAAGCTCGGGCGCGTGGCGCCGCGAGATCGCGAAACATGTTGAACCGTTGGAATTCGCTTCGACGTCGCCGTGTCGTATACGGTGGCGGTCGGTCGAGGCCGGTCCGCAAAGAGACGCGCGTGCAGAGTTGGTGACGAGGGTGCTTGCAGATCTGTTTGAAGGCCCGGTCGTCGTCGTGGCCTCCAGCCTCTCGCTGGCGGACGACGAACTGTTTGCCGAGGAGCGCGCTCATGTTCAAGCCGCGGTCGCCAAGCGGCGGGCCGAGTTCGCGACCGCGCGGGTCCTGGCGCGCAGGGCGCTGGCCGCGCTCGGAGCTCCGCCGGTGGCGCTCGTCCCGGCGCCGGATCGCGCGCCGGTGTGGCCGCCGGGCTATGTGGGAAGCATCTCACATTGTGCCGATCATTGCGCCGTGGCCGTAGCCCGAAGCAGGGATGTCTCGTCGCTCGGACTGGATGTCGAGGACCTGCGCGAGCTCGATCCGTCGATGCGCGACCTGGTGCTTACGCCGGCCGAGCGGCGATGGCTTCGCGCGCAGCCGGACGCGTTGCAGCCGATGCTGCCGATCGTGATCTTCAGCGCGAAGGAAGCCTACTACAAATGCCAGTATCCGATCACGCACGGCTTCCTGGATTTCCAGGACGTCGAGCTCACGATCGCATGGGCGGCAGGCACGTTCGAGGCGCGCGTCGAGAGAGAGGGATGGCCGGCCGTCGTTGCTCGCCTTGCCGGACGCTTCCTCATCGCTGACGGCCGGGTCAGTTGCGGCGTGACGTTGGCGAAGGGCTGATCGCGCGGATGCAGCCTGGAGTTGGGCCGAGCCTGCGTCCTGGCGGCTGCGCCGGAGAGTCGCGCCATCGCCATCCCGGCAAACCTCCGGACGACGAGCAGCTTACCGCAGTCGCTAAACATGATGCGCTGCAAACGTGGCGAAAACGCGCTTGACATGTTTAGTCATCCACAATCTACTAAACAAAATACTTAACTCGGACCAATGATCCGGGGCCATGGGGAAACGCTTGCGGCTCGCGCTGTCGTTGTGACGGCGCCGCTCGCCGCAGGCCATGCATCGCCGTCACCCACGCGAAGCGGGGACGGCGCCAACAGGGAGGGAGTGCCAGATGAAGTTGCTGCAGACATTTGCACTGACGGCGACGGTCGCCGCTGCGACCGTGCTCGGCGCATCCGCGCCGGCACGCGCCGAAGGAAAGACCATCACCTTGTGCTGGGCCGCCTGGGACCCGGCCAATGCGCTGGTCGAGCTGTCCAAGGACTTCACCGCCAAGACCGGCGTCAGCATGAAATTCGAGTTCGTGCCGTGGCCGAACTTCGCCGACCGCATGCTCAACGAGCTGAACTCCAAGGGCAAGCTGTGCGACCTGATGATCGGCGACTCCCAGTGGATCGGCGGCGCCGCCGAGAACGGTCAATATGTCAAGCTCAACGAGTTCTTCGATAAGGAAGGCATCAAGATCTCCGACTTCATGCCCGCTACCGTGGCCGGCTACGCCGAATGGCCGAAGGGCACGCCGAACTACTGGGCGCTGCCGGCGATGGGCGACGCCAACGGCTGGACCTATCGCAAGGACTGGTTCTCACGGCCTGAAATCCGCGAGGAGTTCAAGAAGAAGTTCGGCCGCGAGCTCGAGGTGCCGAAGACGCAGGAAGAGCTGAAGGACATTGCCGAGTTCTTCCAGAAGCGGGTGATCGACGGCAAGACCGTCTATGGCGCGGCGATCTTCACCGAGCGCGGCTCGGAAGGCATTACCATGGGCGTCACCAACGCGCTCTATCCGTTCGGCTTCAAGTATCAGAACCCGAAGAAGCCGTATGACATGCAGGGCTTTGTCAATTCCGACGACGCCGTGAAGGGCCTCGAATTCTACAAGGCGCTGTACAAGTGCTGCACGCCGCCCGGCTATTCGAATGGCTACATGCAGGAAGGGCTCGACGCCTTCAAGTCCGGCCAGGTCGCGCTGCAGATGAACTGGTTCGCCTTTTTCCCGGGCCTCTACAAGGACCCCAATGTCGGCGGCGACAAGATCGGCTTCTTCGTCAACCCGGCGCAGAAGGAGAAGGGCTCGCAGCTCGGCGGGCAGGGCATCTCGGTGGTGGCCTATTCGCCGAACCGTGCCGAGGCGCTGGCCTACATCAAATGGTTTGCCTCGCTCGACACCCAGAAGAAATGGTGGGCGCTCGGCGGCTATAGCTGCCACAAGGGCGTGCTCAACGACCCCAACTTCAAGAACACCGCGCCGTTCGCTGCCGACTTTCTGGTGGCGATGGACCAGGTGGTCGATTTCTGGGCCGAGCCGTCCTACGCGCAGCTCCTGCTCGCCATGCAGAAGCGCGTCCACGACTATGTCGTCGCCGACCAGGGCACCGCCAAGGGCGCGCTCGACGGGCTGATCGCCGACTGGACCAAGGTCTTCAAGGAGGACGGCAAGCTCTGACGGCCGCGGCACCTCGCGCACACGCGGAATGCGCCACGACAATCCCTCCGGCGAGCTTCGGCTTGCCGGGCGGACCAACCAGTCTCACCGCCAGCCAGAAGCAGCCAGTGAAGCAGTCCCTCGCATGACCGACCAAACCGGACTGAGCAGCCTCGTTGACCGCGCCGCCCTCGTGACGCCGCCGGTCGTGGCGGGGCGCGTGCGCGGCCTGTCCGAGCTCGCCATCGCCTGGCTGTTCATCACGCCGACCATGCTGCTGCTGCTCGCGATCAACATCTTCCCGTTGATCTGGACCATCCGGCTGTCCTTCACCAATTATCGCGCGAACCGTCCGAACGCCACCGTGCTCGATGTCGGGCTCGCCAACTACCAGTCGATCCTGACCGATCCGGACGTCTGGGCGGCGATGACGGTGACCGCGCGCTTCGTGTTCTGGACCATCCTGATCCAGACCGTGCTGGGCTTCACCCTGGCCTGGCTGATCGACAAGAAATTCCGTGGCCACGGCCTTTGGACCACGTTGATCCTGCTGCCGATGATGCTGTCGCCGGCCGTGGTCGGCAATTTCTGGACCTTCCTGTACCAGCCGCAGATCGGCCTGTTCAATTACGTCATCGCCGCCGTGACCGGCATGCCGGCGTCGTCGTTCCAGATGCTGGCGCAGGTGCCGCTGGCGCCTTGGGCCATCGTCGTCGTCGATACCTGGATGTGGACGCCCTACGTGATGCTGATCTGCCTCGCAGGCCTGCGCTCGATTCCCGACTACATCTATGAGGCGGCCGAGGTCGACCGCGCCTCGCCGTGGCGGCAGTTCTGGTCGATCACGCTGCCGATGGCGCTGCCCTTCATCATGCTCGCGGTGTTGTTCCGCGGCATCGAGAACTTCAAGATGTTCGACATGGTCAACCTGCTGACCGGCGGCGGCCCAGGCTCGACGACCGAGGTCGCCTCGATCACCTTGAAGCGCGAGGCGTTCGAAAAGTGGCGCACCGGCTATTCCTCGGCGTTCGCCATCATCCTGTTCGTCACCGTGTTCGGTCTCGCCAACATCTACGTCAAGGCGCTCAACCGGGTGAAAAGCCGATGACCGGTCTCGCAACCGCCCATTCCGTCGTTGATCCGTCGCCGCTGACCAAGCGGATCGCGGCAACCGTGGTGATCGCCTATGCCCTGATCACTTTGGTGCCGCTGCTGTGGATCTTCATGACCGGATTCAAGTCGCCATCGGACGCGATCGCCTATCCGCCGAAGCTGGTCGCCGAGCCGAGCCTGGAGGGTTACTGCAACCTGTTCACGACCCGGACCCGGCAGGCCCCGGAGTACATGGCCAAGCTGCCGCCGGCCGCCAGCCTCTGCGACAGCATCTCGCGCGGCCGCAACATGGTGGTCGCGGGTCCATCGAACTACATCCCGCGCTACGTGAATTCACTGGTGATCGCGTTCGGCTCGACCGCGCTGTCGGTCGTGCTCGGCACGCTTGCGGCCTACGCCTTCTCGCGCTTCAAGGTGCCGCTGAAGGATGACCTCTTGTTCTTCATCCTGTCGACGCGGATGATGCCGCCGATTGCGGTCGCGATCCCGATCTACCTGATGTATCGCGAGCTCGGCCTGTCCGACACGCGGCTCGGCATGATCCTGCTCTATACGTCCGTCAACATCTCGCTCGCGGTCTGGCTGCTCAAGGGCTTCATGGACGAAATCCCGCGCGAATACGAGGAGGCGGCGATGGTCGACGGCTACACCCGCCTGCAAGCCTTCTTCAAGGTCGTGTTGCCGCAGGCCACCACCGGCATCGTCGCCACCGCGATCTTCTGCCTGATCTTCGCCTGGAACGAATATGCCTTCGCGGTGCTTCTGACCTCGGGCACGGCGCAGACCGCGCCGCCCTTCATTCCGATTATCATCGGCGAGGGCGGCCAGGACTGGCCGGCGGTAGCGGCGGGCACCACGCTGTTCCTGATCCCGATCGTCGTGTTCACGGTGCTGCTGAGGAAACACCTGTTGCGCGGCATCACCTTCGGAGCGGTGCGCAAATGAGCGAGATGGCACAAGAGCAACCGGCCGATGTGGCCTCCACGCGCTGGCCACGGGCGCTACGGCGCGGCCCGATGGAGACGCTGGCGACGATCCTCATTGCGGCGGGCGTGCTGATGCTGCTGCAGCCGTTTGCGCTGGTGCTCTACACCTATTCCTTCATCACCACGCTCGCTGGTGTCGTGATGTTCACCATCGTCTCCAAGTTCCCGGACTGACGCCATGGCCGAGATCCGGATCGAGAACCTGTTCAAGGAGTTCGGCGGCTTTGCCGCCGTGCGCGGCACCAGCTTCGCGATCGCCGACGGCGAGTTCTTCTGCCTGCTCGGTCCTTCCGGCTGCGGCAAGACCACCACGTTGCGCATGATTGCAGGCCTGGAACTGCCGACGTCGGGGACCATCAACCTCGGCGGCGAGGACGTCACCTTCCGCCGCGCGCGTGAGCGTGACATCGCCATGGTGTTCCAGCTGTTCGCGCTCTACCCGCACATGAACGTACGCCGGAATATCGCCTTTCCGCTGGTCTCGATGGGGGTGCCCAAGGCGGAGATCAGGCGGCGGGTCGAGGAAGCGGCGCGCATCCTGCGCATCGACCATCTGGTCGACCGTCCGGTGAGCGGGTTGTCGAGCGGCGATCGCCAGCGCGTCGCACTCGGCCGCGCCATTGTCCGCGAGCCCAAGGCGTTCTTGATGGACGAGCCGCTGGGCGCGCTCGATGCCGAGTTCCGTCACATCATGTGCGGCGAGCTGCGCGCGCTACACGACCGGCTCAAGGCGACCACTGTGTTCGTTACTCACGACCAGCTCGAGGCGATGTCGATGGCCGACACGATCGCGGTGATGAATCGCGGTGTCGTGGAGCAGCTCGGAACGCCCCAGGAGATCTACGACCGTCCCGCCACGATGTTCGTCGCGGACTTCATCGGCTCGCCGGCGATGAACTTCATCCGCTTCGAGGGCAGGCTAGGCGCCGGCACGAACTGCGTGCGCATCGACGGCGCCGAAATCGGCGTGCCCGAGCTGCGCGAGGATGCCGAGAGTGACGAGCTGGTTCTCGGCGTGCGGCCGGAGCAGGTGGCGCTCAGCGCGGAAGGCGGGCTGCGCGGCGAGGTGTTTGGCACCGAATATCTCGGCACCACCCAGATCATCACCGTCACGACGGCTCGCGGCACCGTCAAGGCGCGCGCGCCCGCGGCGGTCCGGATTGAGCGCGCCGAGCCGGTCGGACTCGGCTTCCGCGCCGACCGGCTTTCGCTGTTCGACGCCGCCACGGGCCGTGCAATCCGCACGGCGCTGTATGAGCAGCCGGTGAGAGGAGGGCGCCATCATGGCTGAGACGCGTCTTAACGCCGTCAGCAAGTCGTTCGGCTCCAAGCCGGCGGTACGGGATTTGTCGCTGATCATCCGCGATGGCGAGCTCGTGGTGCTGCTCGGTCCGACCGGCGCCGGCAAGACCACGACGTTGCGCCTGGTGGCAGGCCTCGACATGCCGGATAGCGGAAGCATCACTATCGGCGGCGTCGATCAGACGAAAGCGACGCCGGCCGCGCGTGACGTCACGTTCGTGTTTCAGCAATATTCGCTCTATCCGCATCTTTCGGTGTACGACAATCTCGCCTTTCCGCTGCGCTCGCCGGTGCGCAAGATTCCGGAGGCTGAGATCAAGCGCATCGTCGGTGACGTCGCGGGGATGCTGCGGATCGAGGACAAGCTCGGCAACCGCGCTACTCAGCTCTCGGGCGGTCAGATGCAGCGCGTGGCGATCGGCCGTGCGCTGGTGCGCAGACCTGCGATCGCATTGCTCGACGAGCCCCTGTCCTCGCTCGACGCCAAGCTGCGTTCCGAGCTGCGCATCGAGCTCAAGCGCATCCAGCAGGATCTCGGCGCCACCATGCTCTACGTCACCCACGACCAGATCGAGGCGATGACGCTTGCCAACCGCATCGGCGTGATCGAGCAGGGCCGGCTGGTGCAGGTCGGCAGCCCGCGGGAGGTCTATGAGGATCCGGCCAATACCTATGTGGCGACCCGGCTCGGCAGTCCCGGCATCAATCTGCTGCCGCGCGGGCTGTTTCCGGATCTCGCAGTGCCGGGCGACGTCGCGACGATCGGCGCGCGCACCGAGCACATGACGGTCCGGCGCGCCGAGACCCGTGCGGACGCACGGGTGAAATGGATCGAGCATCTCGGCGATCAGAATCATCTGCATATCACACTGCAGGACCAGACCATCGTCAGTCTGGTCGAGCCGGATACGGAATTGAAAGTCGGCGACGCCGTCGCTATCGAGTTCACCCGGCCGCTGCTGTTCGACCGGGCGGGCCAGCGGGTGAGATAGACAATGGACCAGGCGTTCAAGCGCAGGCTGATCATGGCGATGGCCTATGCCATCATCGCGCATGCCGAGGAACTGACCGCGCTCGATTCGGCGATCGGCGACGGCGATCACGGACTCAACATGAAGCGCGGCTTCGAGGCCGTTCTCGCCGATGTCGAGAACATTTCAGCCAAGCCTCTTCCCGAGGCGCTGAAGGCGGTCGGCATGGCGCTGGTGATGAAGGTCGGCGGTGCGTCCGGTCCGCTCTACGGCACGCTGGCGATGGGACTTGGCAAGGTGCTGCCATCAGAGCCATCTGCCGCTGAAGCGGCGGCGGCGCTCGGGCGTGCCATTGCGGACGTGAAAGCCCGCGGCAAGTCGGAAGCAGGCCAGAAGACCATGCTCGACGTCTTGATCCCGGTGCAGGCAGCTTTTGCGGCCGGTGGCGACGATCTCGCCACCCGGCTGCCCGCGATCGCTGCCGAAGCCGCCGACGCGACCGTGCCGATGCTGGCGATCCGCGGCCGTGCTTCGTTTCTCGGCGAGCGTTCGATCGGGCACATGGATCCCGGCGCGCGCTCGTCCAGCCTGCTCGTGCAGGCGATCTGCAGCGTATTCAATGAGGCCTGATCATGAGTGAGCAGAAGAATGTCGGCATCGTCATCGTGTCGCATTCCGCCAAGGTGGCGGAAGGCGCGGCCGACATGGTCAGGCAGATGGTCGGCGACAGCGTGCCGCTCGCGGCGGTCGGCGGCAATGCCGATGGCGGACTCGGCACCGACGTTGGCGCCATCATGGGCGCGATCGACAAGGCATGGTCGGAGTCAGGTGTTGCGATCCTGGTCGATCTCGGCGGCGCTGAAACCAACAGCGAGATGGCGGTGGAGATGATGCCCGAGGAACGGCGCGAGCGCATCGTGATCTGTAACGCGCCGCTGGTCGAAGGCGCGGTGATGGCGGCGACGGAAGCCTCCGGCGGCTCGCCGCTCGATGCGGTGCGCGCAACCGCCGAAGAGCTGATGGGCGGATGAGCAGGAACGAGAATGGCTGACGGTGGAGAGATCGGCATGCAGGAAGCGAAGGCGCATGCGCTGCTGACCAACGAGGTCGGGCTGCATGCGCGGCCCTCGGTCAAGCTGACCCAGCTCGCCAAGCGCTTTGCGTCGACCATCGAAGTCGCGATCGCGGCCGACGGGCCCTGGACCGATGCCAAGAGCCCGGTGAAGATCATGCGCGTCAAGGCCGCCAAGGGCGAGACGCTGTTCCTGCGCGCCAATGGAACCGATGCCGAGGCCGCCATCGCCGCGCTGGTCGATCTGGTGAACCGCAAGTTCGACGAGGAGTGACGATGGAGCGGCGCATCTTCGGGCGGGCGGCGTCGGACGGGCTGGCCATCGGGCCCGCGGCGATCCTGCATGCGCTGGAGGGCGCCAGCCGGAGGAAAGGGGCGATCGCCGAGGAGCATGAAGCGCTCGCCGTAGCGGTCGCGCATGCGCGCGAGGCCGTAGCCGAGCTGATCGACAGGCTCGAGGGAGACGCCGCCGAGCTGATCGGCTTTCAGCTCGCGCTGCTCGAAGACGATGCGCTGACCGAGGCGGCTTACGTCCAGATCGAGGGCGGCGTCGCTGCGGATTTGGCCTGGCGCGCGGCGATGGCGGAGGAGATGGCGGGGTATGAGTCCGCCGAGGACGAATATTTCCGCGCCCGCGCTGGCGACCTCGCCGACATCCGGGATCGCGTACTGCGACACTTGTTTGGCTTGCAGCAGAACGGCAAGTTGCCGAAGGGGGCGATCGTCGTTGCGCGTGATCTGGCGCCATCGGCTTTCCTCGCCATCGAGTGGACGAATGGAGGGGGCATCGCGCTCGGCGAGGGCAGCCCAACCAGCCATGTCGCGATGTTGGCCCGCAGCCGCGGCGTGCCGATGGTGGTCGGGCTCGGTCACGATTGGGACAAGCTGACAGGGGATTTGCTGGTCGATGGCGGTCGCGGTGTCGTCATCGCCGATCCCAGCGCGCACTCTGTCGCCGCCGCGCGGGCGGAGGACGAGACGGTCTCGCGCCGCAGGGCGGAGGCAAGGGCACGGCAGCACGAACCGGCACTGACGCGCGACGGCACCTTCGTTTCCGTGCTCGTCAACATCTCCGGTCCCGGCGATATGACGGCGCTGCCAGCCGCAGCGTGCGATGGCGTCGGTCTGGCGCGCACGGAGTTTCTCACCGGCAACCTGCTTCACGACGAGGAGGCGCAATATCACGCCTATGCCGAGCTCGTGCGCTGGGCCGAAGGCCGGCCGGTCACGATCCGCACGCTCGATGCGGGCGGCGACAAGCCGATTCCGGGCTACACGATCGATGGTGAGAGCAACCCGTTTCTTGGCCTGCGTGGCCTCCGTCTGTCGTTGCGTCATCCCGAGATCTTCCGTGTTCAACTGCGCGCGCTGGCGCGCGCCGCTGCGCTCGGACCGCTCAAGGTGATGCTGCCGATGGTGACCAATGCAGCGGAGCTGGACGTCGCGCGTTGCCATCTCCGCGCCGTGCTCGCCGAATTGGCCGCCGGCAACGCCGCGTTCGCCGCGCCGGCCTTCGGAATGATGGTCGAGGTGCCGGCTGCTGCGTTGGCAGCGCATGACTTCGCTGCGGACTTCTTCTCGATCGGCACCAATGACTTGACCCAATACGCGACCGCTGCTTCGCGTGACGGCGCCGAGGTCGCCGACTATGCCGACGTGCTGCATCCCGGGGTGTTGGCGATGATTGCCCATGTGGTGCGCGCTGGTCGCGCGCGGGGCGTGGAAGTCTCGATCTGCGGCGACGCCGCCGGGGATGTCAGAGCCATGCCGGCGCTGCTTGGGGTCGGCGTGCGCGCGCTGTCAGTTGCGCCAGGCCTGCTGCCGCTGGTGAAGTCGGCGATCCGCGAGCTTGACCTCGCCAAGGGCACGGAGAAGGCCGCGGGAGAGGGCGCATGAGTGACCAGGATGCATCGGGGGGCGCAAGCCCGCTCGCCGAATACAAGGCGATCCTGCGCGCGGTGATCGACAGCCGTCCCTCCGGCACACGGCAGCGGTTGGCGGAGGCGATCGGCAAGAATCGCAGCTTCATCTCGCAGATCGTCAATCCGGCCTATGCGACGCCGATCCCGCTGCAGCATCTCGAGACCATCTTCCACATCTGTCACTTCTCGCCGCATGAGCAGCAGGCGTTTCTGACCGCCTACCGCGCCGCGCATCCGGGCCGGCTGGACGAGGCCGAGGCGCAGCGGCCGATGCGGCGCCTCGTGGTCGAGTTGCCGGACTTCGGCGACCCCGCGCTCAACGCCCATGCCGACCGCATCATCACTGGCGTCGCGCGCGGCATCACCGCGCTGATCTCAGCCAACGAAAACAACGACGACGCCGAACCGGGAGGGAAGCCATGAAGAAGCTGATCAACGCCGTTTCCGACGTGCTGACCGAGAGCCTGCAGGGTTTTGCCGCCGTGCATGGCGACATCGTCGCGCTGGGCGAGGACAACAAGTTCGTTCGCCGCAAGAGCCTCAAGCCGAGCAAGGTCGCGCTGATCTCCGGCGGCGGCTCCGGCCATGAGCCGCTGCATGCCGGCTTCGTCGGGCAGGGCATGCTGGACGCCGCCTGTCCGGGCCAGGTGTTCACCTCGCCAACGCCGGACCAGATGCTCGCGGCCGCGCAGGCCGTGGACACGGGCGCGGGCGCGCTGTTCATCGTCAAGAACTACGAAGGCGACGTGATGAATTTCGCGATGGCCGCGGAGATGATGGAGACCAAGGTCGCGACCGTGATCACCGACGACGACGTCGCCGTCGAGACCTCGACCTATTCGACCGGCCGCCGCGGTGTTGCCGGCACGCTGGTCGTGGAGAAGATGCTTGGCGCCGCGGCGGAGCAGGGGCGCGATCTCGATGCGCTCAAGGCGCTCGGCGACAACGTCAACAGGCGCACGCGGTCGATGGGCGTGGCGCTGACCTCTTGCACCGTGCCGGCCGCCGGCAAGCCGACCTTCACGCTCGGTGACGACGAGATGGAGATGGGCGTCGGCATCCATGGCGAGCCCGGCCGCCGCCGGGTCAAGCTGGCCTCGGCCGATGCGATCGCCGAGGAGATGATGGGCGCGATCCTGGCCGATCTCGCGCCCAAGTCCGGCACGCCGTGCCTGCTGCTGGTCAACGGCTTCGGCGCAACGCCGGCGATGGAATTGTACGTGATGGCCAATGCGGCCCGGCGCATCCTGGAAGGCCGTGGGCTCGCCATCGCGCGTGGGCTGGTCGGCTCCTACGTCACCTCGCTCGACATGGCCGGCTGCTCGCTCACGGTCACCGCGCTCGATGAGTCGACGATGGCGCTGTGGGACGCGCCGGTGCACACGGCCGCCCTGCGCTGGGGCTGCTGAGCCGAGGTCCGCTCAGCGGATCTCGTTGGAGTAGTAGTGCTGCGCCGTCGTGGCGCGGTGCTGGCTGAGGATCGCCAGCGCGCCGGTCTGGTCATAGGCTTCCTCGTCGATGACGAGCACGGCGGCTGGCGCGGAGAGGCCGAGCAGCTTGCGGTCCTCCTGGGTGGCGACCTCGGCCGTCACCTTCTCGCGCACCGCGGCGATCCGGATGCCATAGGCCTCGAGCAGATGGCGGTAGATCAGGGCAGGGACCTTCTTCGGCTCGCGCGGAAATCCCGCCACGCGGCTCGCGACCATCGAGATCCGCGAATGCAGCACCGGCGCGCCGGCGACGCGGCGGATGCGATGAAGATGCAGCAGCGGCTCGCCGTCGGCCACGCCGAACAGCGCCGCTTCGGCCGGCTCGGCGGTGCGGGTCGTTACCGACAGCACCTCGGCTTGCGACTGCAGCAGGCTGCCGTCCGCGCCGAGCAGGCGGAAGTACTGGAAGAAGAAGCTGAGCCCATGCTGCGACGCGCGGCCCGTCACCACCGTGCCGGTCTTGCGCCGCCGCATCAGCATGCCGCCGGCAGTGAGGTCGGCCAGCGCCCGGCGGATGGTGCCGACGGCGACGCCATATTGATTGGCGAGCGCGACCTCGCCGGGCAGCACCGTCCCCGGCGGCATGTCGCCGATCAGGATCGCCTCGGCGATCTGGCGCTTGACATGCTCGTAGAGCGGCACCGGCAGCGCGCCTGGACCCGCACCCACCCCGTCTGCCGCTTTGCTGACCACAGCTGCCTTTTTCATGGAATTGACAAATGCCGCGTCGTGAATTCTATTTCTATATAGAATATAGGATTGAGTTGACGGCAAATGATTTCTCAGGGCATTCCAGTGGATCGGGGCGAGCCCAGCCTAGCCGGCGCCTTCGCTGCGATCGACGCCATGGCCGAGACTGCCGTCGAGGACCTGCGGAAGATGGTGGCGGTCGACACCAGCTTTCCGCCGGGCGCCGGCTACGATGCCTTTGCCGACGTGATGGAGCAGCTCGCTAGGCCGCTGGCGCTGGATTGCGAGCGCGTGATTGTCCCGGAGGATCTATGGCGCGCACCGGGGGCGCGCGGACCGCGCACGAATCTGATCGCACGGCGCCGCTCCGGCAGACCGGTGCTCGGGCTCTATTTCCATGTGGACACGGTACCGGCGGCGCCCGACTGGGCGACCGATCCGCTGCAACTGAGCCGCGACGGTGACCGTCTGACCGGACTCGGCGCAGCCGACATGAAGGGATCCGTCGCGGCAGCGCTGCTCGCGCTCCGCGCCGCGCAGCAGACTGGATTGTCGCTGGCCTATGATCCGATGCTGCTGCTGTGCACGGACGAGGAGGCGGGGCTTTATCCCGGCGTGCGCTACCTTGCCGAACAGGGGCGCCTCGAAGGGCATATTCTGAATTTCAACGGCAGCGCCATGCCGCGGATCTGGGCCGGCTGCTTCGGCCTGTTCACGCTCACGGTGCGCGTTCACGGCAAGGCGGCCCATGCCGGCGAGCAGCGCCGTGCCGGCGCCAACGCGATCGAGGCGGCGCTGCCGATCCTCAATGCACTCGCCGCTTTGAAGCCGCTCGTCGCGCAGCGGACATCGACGTTGCCGCCACCTCCGCAGACGGCTGGACCGCTCACCGCGAGCCTCGACATCTCGGCTATTCATGGCGGCCAATGCGGCGGACAGATCCCCTCGCTGGTCGAGATTCTCCTGTGCCGCCGCTATGCGCCCGAGGAGGACTTCGCCGCCGCGCGCCGCGAGATCGAAACGGCGATCCGGCAGGCGGCCGGCATGCTCGACGTCGAGATCATCCTCACCGGTCATCTGATGCCGACATCCGATCCCGGCGGGCCGCATTGGCCGCGCTGGCAGCAGGCGCTGTCGGCCGGTTTCGGCTACGCGGCCGAGGACTTCGCCCGATGGGGGGCGTCCGGCTGCTCCGATTTCGGCTGGGTGCAGCAGGCCACGGGCGTGCAGGAGGTGCTGCTTACGGGCCTCGGCAGGCCCGATAGCCGCATCCATGCGCCGGGCGAATCGACGACGCTCACCGACATCGTCGCATTGGCGAAGTCGGTGCTCGCCTATCTTGCAGCCGAGTTCTGTCCCGAGCTCTCTCCCGAAGCCATCACGCCCGAAAAGGACTTCGCCCGATGCCGTCCGTGACTCGTCGTCATTTCCTTGCCGGCTCCGCGCTCGCGCTTGGTGCCCTGCCGCAAGTCTCTCTCTCCGCCGAGGCGCCCAAGCGCGTCGGCGTGTTGCGGATCTCGGTCGATCAGGGTGCGGCCGTCATTCACCCGCTGCTCGCGCGCGTCAATCCGGAATACCTTATTACCGAGCTGCTCTATTCCAACTTGACCCGGTTGAAGCCGGACATGTCGGTCGAGCCGGACCTCGCCTTGTCGTGGCAGGCCGGCGCGGGGCTCACCGAGTGGACGTTCAAGCTGCGGCCCAATCTCAGCTTCCACGACGGCTCGCCGCTGACGGCGGAGGATGTCGTCGCGACCTTCAAGGCGATCCTCGATCCGAAGACCGCGTCACCGGCGCGTACCAATGTCGGCCCGATCAAGGATGTCGCCGCCGTAGATGCGTCGACCGTGCGGTTCACGTTATCGGTTGCCTTCGCCGATTTTCCGGTCGCGCTCGCCTACAACAATGCGCGCATCGTGCCTGCGAAAGTCGTTGCTGCCGATCTCGCCAGCCTCGCCACCAAGGCGAATGGTTCAGGGCCGTTCAAGCTCGTGTCCTATGAGCCGGACCGCAAGATCGTCGTCGAGCGCAACCCGGTCTATTACGATCCCGCGCGGCCTTCACTCGATCGCGTCGAGATCCTCGTCTATCCCGACCGCACCGCCGAGGCATCGGCTCTGATTTCGGGCGACATCGATCTCATGTTGTCGACCACGCCCGGCGAATATGAGCGGCTCGGCAAGGCCAGCGGCGTCAAGGCGGTGCGGATCCCCTCGGGGCAGTTTCTGAACGTCAACATGGGCTGTGATCAGAAGCCGTTCAACGACGTTCGCGTGCGCCAGGCGCTGGCGCTGACCATCGATCGCGAGGCCATGGCCGGCTTCGTGGCCGGCGGCTATGGCACGCCCGGCAACGACACGCCGCTGAGCCCCGCCTACCGCTTCTATCAGGACCGCAAACTGAAGAAGCCCGACATCGCCAGAGCCAGGCAATTGCTTGCCGATGCCGGCTATCCCTCCGGCATCGACCTGACGATGGTGGCATCCGACAAGCCGGACACGCGCACGCAGCTTGGCGTTGCGATCCGTGAGATGGCGGCGCCCGCCGGCTTCCGCATCAACGTTCAGACGATGCCGCACGCGACCTATCTCGACCAGGTCTGGAAAAAGGGCAACTTCTACGTCGGCTTCTACAACATGCAGTCGACCGCCGACGCGATCTTCAAGCTGCTCTACACCTCGGACGCCGCCTGGAACGAGACGCGCTGGAACAATGCGCGCTTCGACGAGATCGTCAATGCGGCGCGTAGCGAGACCGACGATGCCAATCGCGCCGCGCTCTATGCGCGGGCCCAGACGATGATGAGCGAGGAGGTGCCGTCGGTCATTCCGGTCTTCTTCGACATCCTGGCGGCGCAGCGCGCCTATGTGGAAGGATACCAGCTGCATCCGCGCGGATCGGTGTTCCGGCTCGATCTCGTCTCGCTCGGCGCCGGCGCGCCCAAGCGCAGCTGAGGCAGGATCCGAGCGGTGTCATTCGCTTGGCTGCTACGGCGGCTGCTCCTGATGGTCTACACGGTCGTCATCGTCAGCGTGCTGGTGTTTGCCATCACACAGGCGCTGCCGGCTGATGCCGCGCAGACGCTGCTTGGCGAGAACGCCTCGCCAGAGGCGCTGGCAGCCGTTCGCAGCCGGCTCGGGCTCGACGATCCGGTCTGGCAGCAATTCGCGCATTGGGTCGCGCACGCGGCCACGGGCAATTTCGGCGTCTCCATGCGCACCGGCCTGTCGGTCGCGCCGGAGATGCTGACGGCGCTGTCGCGCTCTCTGCTGCTGGCAGCTGGCGCTCTCGTCGTCACTCTTCTGATCGCAGTCCCGCTCGGAATCTTCGCGGCGCTCCGCAAGGGCCGGCCGACGGATACGACGACCAGCGTGATCGCCTATCTCGGGGTCTCCCTGCCGGAATTCGTCACCGCAACCGTGCTGGCGCTGCTGCTGACCGACATCCTGCCATGGCTGCCGGCGACCGGCTACGTGTCGCCGCTGGAGGATGCCGGGCTGGCGCTACGCCATCTGATCCTTCCGGTCCTGACGGTCTCTGTGATTCTCGTCGCGCATGTCATGCGCATGATGCGCTCGGAGACGCTGGACGTGCTGCAGTCCGACTACGTTCGCGCGGCGCGGCTGAAGGGCCTGCCCGAGCGGACGGTGCTGGTGCGGCACGTGATGCGCAACGCGCTGCTGCCGGTCATCACCATCGTCGCGCTCGACGTCGGCTATCTCCTGGGCGGCATCATCGTCATCGAGGAGATTTTCGCCATCCCCGGCATCGGCCGCGCATTGATGATCGCCATCACCACCCGCGATCTGCCGTCGATCCAGGCCGGCGCGATGATCATGGCGGTCACCTACGCGATCACCAACACGCTGGCGGATGTCGTCTACGCGCTGCTCGACAAACGGATCAGCTATGACTGAGCTGTTCGGAAGGATGATCCGCAAGCCGCAGGGGGTGATCAGCGTGATGCTGCTCGTTGCCCTCGCCATCATCTGCATCCTCGGCCCGTGGCTCGCGCCCTATGGGCCGGAGAAGATGGATTTTCTCGGCCGTTTCCGCCCGCCGGGATGGCAGAACTGGCTGGGCGCCGACCAGTTCGGCCGCGACGTGCTGAGCCGCCTGCTGTCCGGCGCGCGCGCCACCGTTCCGATGGCGCTCGCGGCGACGCTCGCCGGCAGCGCGATGGGCGCCGTGATAGGCGTCGCATCGGCCTATCTCGGCGGCAAGGCCGACGAATTCATCATGCGCAACAACGATGCTGTGATGGCCATTCCCGGTCTCCTCATGGCGCTGCTGCTGGTCAGCACGCTCGGCAATGGGGCTGTCAACGCGGTGATCGCGATTGGCTTTGCGTTTGCGCCTGGCATGGCGCGGGTCACGCGCTCCGTAGCCCTTGCGGTGCGCAATCAGGACTACGTCAAGGCTGCCATCGCGCGCGGCGAGGCGGCATCGCAGATCATCTTTCGCGAAATGCTTCCCAACGTGATGGGCCCGATCATCATCGAGGCCACGATCCGGGTGTCGTTTGCGGTGATGCTGTTCGCTACGCTGAGCTTCCTTGGCCTGGGAGCGCAGCCGCCGGCATCCGAATGGGGGCTGATGGTGGCCGATGCGCGGCAATACATGCACCAGGCGCCGTGGATACTGATCGCGCCCTCGGCGGCGATCGCGCTGTCGGCGATCGCCTTCAATCTCGTCGGCGATGCGCTGCGCGACGCGCTGCATCCGCGGGACGATCGATGAAGCCGGCGCTCGCCATCACCAATTACGGGCTGGACTACGTCACATCGGCGGGCGCCGTCGAGGTGCTGCGCGACGTGTCACTCGAGATCGCGCCGGGCGAGGTGCTCGGCCTCGTGGGCGAATCCGGCTCCGGCAAGAGTTCGCTGGCCTGGGCGCTGATGCGGCATCTGCCGGCCAATGCCCGCGAGATCTCGGGATCGCTGCGCCTCGGCGATATCGACCTGCGGTCTCTGAGCCCGAAGCAACTCACCGAGGTGCGGGGCCGCCGGATCGGCATGGTGTTCCAGGACCCGTCGACCGCGTTGAATCCGACACTGACCATCGGCCGTCAGATCACCGAGACGCTGATGCGTCATCGCGGTCTGAACGCGCGGGCCGCCAGGGATCTCGCGATCGAGCTGCTCGGCCATGTCGAGCTGCGTGACCCCGCGGCGGTGCTGCGGCGCTATCCGCACGAGATCTCCGGCGGCGAGAAGCAGCGGGTGATCATCGCGACGGCCTTCGGCTGCCGGCCCGATGTCATCCTGTTCGATGAGCCTACGACGGCGCTCGACGTCATCACCGGCGCCCGCATCATCGAGCTGTTCGCGCGGTTGCGCGCGGAGACGGGCGTCGCTGCGCTCTACGTCTCGCACGATCTCGCGATGATGACCCGGGTCGCCGATCGTGTCGCGGTGATCCGGCACGGCCGCATCGTCGAGCAGGCGGGGGCATCTGATATATTTCGGACGCCGCAGCACGACTATACCAAGGCACTCATCGCCGCGGTGCCGCGTCCGGAGCGGCGGCTCGTGAATGATCAGCCGGGCGCTGCCATGGTGCTTGAGGCGCGTGGCATCGAGGTGCATTACGGCCGGGCCAGCCTGTTCCGCGCGTCGCCACCACCGGCAACCAAGGCCGTCGATGTCGACATCCGCACAGGCGAAATCGTCGGCCTCGTCGGCGAATCCGGCTCGGGGAAATCGTCCATGGCGCGCGCCCTGACCGGGCTTGCCCGCTTCGACGGTACCATCAGTTTCGACGGCCGGATGCTGCGCGGGGCCCGCGACATGAATTCCGCCTATCGTCGCGATGTTCAGATCGTGTTCCAGCACCCGGATTCCTCGCTCAATCCGCGTCACCGCATCGGCGAGATCCTGTCGCGTCCCTTGAGGCTCTACGGCGGTGATGTCGCCTCAGTGCCGCGCCTTCTCGATCAGGTCCGGCTGCCAGCGTCCTATGCGATGCGCTGGCCGCACCAGCTATCCGGCGGCGAGAAGCAGCGCGTCGCAATCGCACGGGCCTTTGCCGCGCGGCCGCGACTGGTGATCTGCGACGAGATCACGGCGCCTCTCGATGTCTCCGTCCAGGCCCAGATCATCGAGCTGCTGCTGGCTTTGCGCGCCGAGACCGGCGCGGCCTATCTCTTCATCACCCACGATCTCAACCTGATCAGGCAGATCGCGCACCGCATCGTCGTGATGCGCCACGGCCGGCTGGTCGACAGCCGTGCCGTCGATGCCTTCGGCGCAGACGACGTTCACCCTTACACCCGCGAGCTGATGGCGGCCTCGCCAGCGCCCGTTGGCTGACCGCAAGGATTGCCCCCATGGATCGCAACGACCTGCTCGCCCGTATCTCCGTCCCGGAGTCGCTCGTGCTGCTGTCGCGCATGGTACAGCATAAGAGCTATTCGAAGACCGAAGGCGAGAGGCAGCTCGCGACGTTCATGGCCGAGCAGATGAGCGAGATCGGCCTGGATGCGGTCGTCGCGCCGTTCGGTGCCGAAGGCCGCGTCAACGCCGTTGGCCGCTGGAACGGCACCGGCGGCGGCAAGAGTCTGCTGTTCAACGGCCATGTCGATACCAATCCGGTGACGGAAGGCTGGACCGTCGACCCCTGGGCAGGGAAGGTGGACGACGACTTCGTCTACGGAATCGGCGTGTCAAACATGAAGGCCGGCGACGCCGCCTATTTCTGCGCGGTCAAGACGCTGATCGAGGCCGGCGTCAAGCTGAGGGGCGACGTCATCCTGACCTATGTGGTCGGCGAGCTGCAGGGCGGAGTCGGCACCTACTCGTTGCTGGAGCAAGGGCTGCGCGCGGACTATTTCATCAATTCTGAGCCAACCGACCTCAAGGCGATGACGATGCATGCCGCGGCATTCATGTTCATCATCGAGCTCGTCGGCAACACGCGGCATCTGTCGAAGCGGGAGGAGGCGGTTGACGCCATCACTGCCGCCTGCGATCTCATTCCGCGTCTCAATGCGATGCGATTCTCCGGCGCGCGTTCGCCGGCACATGAGGCCATCAACCGCGTCCATGTCGGCGTCGTGCACGGCGCGCTCGGTCGTGAGTTGCACGAATGGCGGACGCCGCAGGTCGCGGATTTCGTCCGCATCAAGGGCTCCGGCCGTTATGCGCCAGGGCAGACCGAGCAAGGCGCGCTGGCGGACATGCGGCGCGAGCTCGATGCGCTGGAGGGGCGTTTTCCCGGCCTGAAGGCCCATCTGATGTCGGAGGACCGCGCCGGCGTGCCGACCATGCCGCCGTTCGAGGTCGCGCCGGACAGCCCGATCGTCCGAGCCGTCAACAATGCCTATCGCGTCGTGCGCGGCGCCTCCCAGCCGACGGGCCCGGTGGCACCGAGCTGCTTCTATGGCACCGACGCCGGCCATCTCTATACGTATGGCGGCATGGAGGGCATCGTCTGCGGGCCGGGCGGCCGCTACAACACGATGCCGGACGAGCGCGTCGACATTCCCGACTATCTCGACATGATCCGCATCTACATGCTGGCCATTCTCGATATCTGCGGCTGAACCCGCGCTCAGGCGGCGGCTGTCGCTTGTTCCTGGAACTGTTCGAAGGCCGCGATCGCATCGGCGGCATACATGAGCGACGGTCCGCCGCCCATGTAGATGGCCATGCCGAGCGTTTCCTCGACCTCCTGGCGGGTCGCGCCGAGACGCACCAGCGCGTCGGCGTGGAAGCCGATGCAGCCGTCGCAGCGGACGGCGACCCCAATCGCCAGCGCGATCAGCTCCTTGGTCTTCTTGTCGAGGGCGCCGTCGCGACTCGCGGCCTGAGCCAGTGCAGAGAAGCCGTGCATGACCTCGGGGATGTCCTTGCGCAGCGTTCGCAGATTGCCGGAAATGTCCTTGCAGAGCTCGGGGTAGTTCTTGTCCATCATCATCTCCTAGGACATCTTCGTGGTGGGTTTGCCGGGCTCGCGCAGCGCGATGTAGATTGCGGGAATCACGAGCACGGTGAGCAGGGTGGATGAGGCCAGGCCGAACAGCAGCGAGATCGCCAGCCCCTGGAAGATCGGGTCGAGCAGGATCGTCGCTGCACCGATCATCGCCGCGAGCGCCGTCAGCAGGATCGGCTTGAAGCGCACGGCGCCAGCCTCCAGCACGACGTCGCGCAACGTCTTGCCCTCGCCGCCGCTGTGGCGGATGAAGTCGACCAGCAGGATCGAGTTGCGGACGATGATGCCGGCCAGCGCGATGAAGCCGATCATCGACGTCGCCGTGAACGGCGCGCCCAGCAACCAGTGGCCGAGCAGGATGCCGATCAGGGTCAGCGGGATCGGCGTGAGGATCACGAGCGGCAGCCGGAAGCTCTTGAACTGTGCCACGACCAGAACGTAGATGCCGAGGATGGCCGCGCCGAACGCCGCGCCCATGTCGCGGAAGGTTACGTAGGTGATCTCCCATTCGCCATCCCACAGCAGCGTCGGGCGGGACTCGTCCTTGGGCTGGCCGTGGAAGCCGATCACGGGCTTCGGCAGCTTGCCCCAGTCATGGGCGTCGATCCGGTCGGCGACCGCGAGCATGCCGTAGAGCGGGGCCTCGAAGCGGCCGGCGAGTTCGGCCATCACCATGTCGGCAAAGCGTCCGTCACGGCGGAAGATCGTCGGCGACCCCTCTTCCATGGTGGCCTTCACGACCTGGCCGAGTTCGACGACGGTCTTGCTGCCGGGCACCGTGTTGGCGGGCACCGGCGTCGATGCCAGGGCCTGACTCCAGCTCTTGTCGTGCTTCGGCAGACGCACGGCGATCTCGATCGGATTGCGGTCTTCGCCGCGATGCGAGTAGCCGACCGAGACGCCGCCGAACAGCGTCTGGATCGTGTCGTAGACGTCGCGCTGCTCGACACCGAAGAATTCGAGACTGTCCTGGTCGATCGACAGTCGCAGCCGCGGCCGGCGCTGACCGATGGAATCGTCGATGTCGACGATGAAGGGAACGTCGGCGAAGACCTTCTTGAGTTCGGTGGTGACGGCGCGCCGAGTCGCCGCGTCCGGACCGTAGATCTCCGCCAGCAGGGTGGCGAGCACCGGAGGCCCGGGCGGCACTTCGACCACCTTGATGCTGGTGCCGGCCGGCACAGGGATGCTCTTCAGCCGCTGGCGCAGCTCGAGCGCGATGTCGTGGCTCGCGCGCTTGCGGTCGCCGCGCGCGGCGAGATTGACCTGGAGCTCGCCGAGCTCGGGCCGCTCCCGCAGATAATAGTGCCTCACGAGACCGTTGAAGTTGAACGGCGCCGCCGTGCCGGCATAGCTCTGCACGGTCGTGATCTCCGGCAGCCCATGCGCGATATCGGCGGCCGCGAACAGCGTGCGCTCGGTATCCTCCAGGCTCGCGCCTTCGGGCAGATCGACCATCACGGCGATCTCCGACTTGTTGTCGAACGGCAGCAGCTTGACGGTGACGGACTTGGTGGCGAACAGCGTCATCGACAGCAAGGTGGCGATGCCGACGCCGAGCAGGAAGATCCAGGCGGAGCGCTTGCTGGCGACGATCGGGCGCGCAACGCTGCGGTAGATGCGTCCGAGACGGCCTTCGCCATGCGCATCATGAGAGCCTGCCGAGGCGCTGGTCGACCTCGGCGCCAGCCGCAGCATCAGCCACGGCGCCACCACCATGGCGACGAAGAACGAGAACAGCATCGCCGCCGAGGCGTTGGCCGGGATCGGCGCCATGTAGGGGCCCATCAGTCCCGACACGAACAGCATCGGCAACAGGGCGGCGACCACGGTCAAGGTCGCGACAACGGTGGGGTTGCCGACTTCGGCGACGGCCTCGATGGTGGCCTGCAGGCGCGGCCGGCCGTCATGCATGCCCCAGTGGCGGGCGATGTTCTCGACCACGACGATGGCGTCGTCGACCAGGATGCCGATCGAGAAGATCAGGGCAAACAGGCTGACACGGTTGATCGTGTAGCCCATCAGATTGGCGGCGAACATCGTTAGCAGGATCGTGGTCGGAATCACCACGAAGGTCACGAGGGCCTCGCGCCAGCCGATGGCGACCGCAATCAGCACGACGATCGAGATCGTGGCGAGGCCGAGATGGAACAGTAGCTCGTTGGCCTTCTCGTTGGCGGTCTCGCCGTAGTCGCGCGTCACCGTGACTGCGACGTCGCTCGGAATGAGACTGGCCTTCAGCCCTTCGAGGCGCTGCGCGATGTCGTGAGACACCACCACGGCATTGGCGCCGGCGCGCTTGGCGAGCGCAAGACTCACCGCCGGCACCCGGTGCCAATCGCCCTTGTCGTTGCGGGCATCGTCCCAAACGCGATGCTCCGCGAGATTGGGGCCGATGACGACGGTGGCGACGTCGCGCACATAGACGGGACGACCGTCGCGCGTCGAGATCAGCAGCAGGCCGATGTCCGGGATGCCCGTGAGCGTCTGGCCCGCGGCGACATTGCGCACGATGCCGCCGTCGCGGACGTCTCCGGCCAGGAACGATCGGTTCGCGTCCTTCACCTTGGCGACGAGCTGCTGCAGGGTCACGCCGAACAGCGACAGTTTTTCCGGATCGGGCTCGACCCGGATCTGCTGGGCGCCGCCGCCGGAGATATAGGTGAGGCCGATATTGTCGACCTTGGTCAGCTCCGCCCGCAGCTTGTCGGCGAGCTCGTAGAGGTCCTTGTCGGACCAGCGCCCGGCGGCTTCCGGCTTCGGCGACAGCGTCAGCACGGTGACGGCGACGTCATTGATGCCGCGGCCGACGATCAGCGGCTCGGGAATGCCGACGGGGATGCGGTCGAGGTTGGCGCGTAGCTTCTCGTGGACGCGCAGGATCGCGTCCTCGAACTTGGTTCCCACCAGGAACCGCGCGGTAACCATGACACGGTCGTCCTCGGTCTGGCTGTAGACGTGTTCGACGCCATCGATCGCCTTGACGATGGTCTCCAGCGGCTTGGTCACGAGCTCGACGCCGTCGGGCGCACGCAGGCCGTCGGCGTTGACCCGGATGTCGACCATCGGCACGCTGATCTGCGGCTCTTCCTCGCGCGGGATCACGACGACGGCGATGAGGCCGACCACGAGCGCCGCGAGCAGAAACAGCGGCGTCAGCGGCGAGGCGATGGTCGCCTGGGTAAGCTTGCCTGAGAGTCCGAGTTTCACGGCTGCTCCAACTGGTCGCCGGCGCGCAGGCCGGACAGGATTTCGAGTCCATCGGGAAGATCGGCGCTCGGCAGAGCGCGGCCGCGCTGCACCGGAACGCTCACCTTCTGCGCCCCTTGCTGCAACTGGACATAGTCGATGCCGAACCGTGTTGTGACGAAGCGCTGCGGGATCACGTAGGCATCGCGTTGGCCGCCGGAGATCCAGACCCGGAGCCGGTCGCCGACGAAATACTGGCCGAGACCGGAGACGATCGCGTCGGCCACGACACGGCCTTCCTCGATCTGCGGATAGACCAGGTCGATCACACCCCATTTGTCGGCGCTGTCACCGAACTCGGCGCCGTCGACCCGCACCCTGTCGCCCGCCTTGAGAAAGAGAGCGTGCCGCTCGGGCACGCGCAGTCGCAGCTTGAAGTTCTGCTGCGCCACGGTCACCACGGGATCGCCCGGCAGAACGACCGATCCGACGGCAACGAGCTTTTTCAGCACGCGGCCGTCGTCGGGCGCCAGCACTTGGCCTTCGCTCATCTGCTGGTTGACCACGGCACGCTCGGCGGTCTTGGCCCGCAGCCCGTTCTCGGCGACGTTGAGCGCCGTGCGCGTCTCGTCGAGCTTGATGCGGGGCAGGGTGCCGCGCTCGACGAGGCCCTCGGTGCGCGTGAAGTCGATCTGCGCCTGGTTGGCTTGCGCCTGCAGCGCTTCGATCTGGGCGTCGAGCGATTTGATCTGCAGGGCCAGCTTTTCATCGCCGATCAAGGCGATGGGCTGGCCGCGCTTGACCGGGTCGCCTTCGCGCACCGAAAGCTGCACGATGGTGCCGCCGATACGGCCGCGGGCAGGGACCACGCTGATGCTCTCCACCGTCGCGAACACCGCCTTCTCGTCGGCGACCTGCCGTGGCGCCACCGTCAGCGTCTCCGCAAGGGCCGGCGCCGCCTGCCACGCCATCGCGGCGATCAAGCTCAGGACCGATAATCTACGCATCAGCCTATTCCTGTCTCTTCTATTGACCTAAATCGGGTAAAGCGAAACATCCGTGGGCGGCAAAGACATCCCACCGGGATGCGGGTTCCCACTTGATGCTAGTCAAGTCGGCGGGATCGCGCCGTCATAGTCTCGGCGCAGGTTTCGGCGGCCGCGTTGCGCAATAGACCTGATAGAGCGTCTTCAGGACCTCGCGGGCCGGCTCGCTGGTGATCGAATAGTAGATCGTCTGCCCCTCGCGCCTGGCGGTGACCAGGCTGTCCTTGCGCAGGAGCGCCAGGTGCTGCGACACGGTTGAATCGCGCAGGCCGAGAAACTCGGCGAGTTCTCCGACCGACCGCTCGTCGTCGACCAGCTGGCAGATGATCAGGAGGCGATGGCGGTTCGACAGCGCCTTCAGCAGGTCGCTGGCCTGGTCCGCCGCCGCTTCCATGATGTCAGCGTTAATTTTCATAGTTGCGTATATACAGATATTCGAATATATAGTCAAGGCCGGCGGCGGCGCCGCGGTGACATGAAGCAAGAATGAATCAAGTGCGGATGGAGGATCCCAATGGCGGAAATCGTAGTGATCGGGGCGGGGCTGAGCGGCTCGCTGATGGCTTATGAAATGTTGCCGCAACTGAGGAAGGAGGATCGCGTGACCGTCGTCTCGCAGGGGTCCTCCTATCATTTCGTGCCGTCCAACCCCTGGGTGGCCGTGGGCTGGCGCAAGCGCGACGAGATCGAGATCGATCTGGTCGACGTCATGCAGCGCAAGGGTATCCGGCTGTTGACGCAGGGCGCCAAGAGGGTGCACGCCGCCGAGAACCAGGTCGAGCTCACGGACGGCGCCATGGTGGCTTACGACTATCTCGTCGTCGCGACCGGTCCCGAACTCGCCTTCGATGAGATTCCAGGGCTCGGACCGGATGGACATACGCAGTCCGTGTGCCATGTCGACCACGCCGCCCATGCCAAGGCGGCGTTCGACAGGCTGGCCGAGAAGCCTGGCCCGGTGATCGTCGGCGCGGTGCAGGGCGCATCCTGCTTCGGACCGGCCTACGAATTCCTGTTCATCCTGGAGACCGAGCTGCGCCGCCGCAAGCTGCGCGACCAGGTGCCGATGACCTTCGTGACATCCGAACCCTATATCGGTCATCTCGGCCTCGACGGTGTTGGTGACACCAAAGGCTTGCTGGAGAGCGAGATGCGCGAGAAGCACATCAAGTGGATCACCAGCGCGCGCGTCACCAAGGTCGAGGACGGCCGCATGTTCGTGGAGGAGGTCGCCGACGACGGCTCCGTCCGCAAGACGCATGAGCTGCCGTTCGCCTATTCGATGATGCTGCCGGCATTCCGCGGCGTCGGCGCCGTCAGAGGCATCGACAAGCTGACCAATCCGCGCGGCTTCGTCGTCGTCGACAAGCATCAGCGCAATCCGACCTTCCCCAACGTGTTTGCCATCGGCGTCTGCGTTGCGATCCCGCCGATCGGGCCGACGCCGGTGCCGGTCGGGGTGCCCAAGACGGGTTTCATGATCGAATCGATGGTGACGGCGACGGCCCTGAACATCGGGGCGCTGCTGCGCGGCGAGGAGCCAAAAGCCGAGCCGACCTGGAACGCGATCTGTCTTGCCGATTTCGGCGATTCCGGCGTGGCCTTCCTGGCTCAGCCGCAGATCCCGCCGCGCAACGTCAACTGGTCGTCGAAGGGAGAGTGGGTGCATTACGCCAAGGTCGCCTTCGAGAAGTACTTCCTGCGCAAGATGAGGCGCGGGACGCCCGAGCCGTTCTACGAGAAGTTCCTGCTCGACCGGCTCAACATCGCCAAGATCAAGGAAGTCAGGACCGGCACATGAGCAACGGTTTGCAGATCGTGTGCGGCCATTGCGGGCAGATCAACCGTCTGCCCGCGGACCGGGCGCCGACGCAGGGGAAATGCGGCAAGTGTCATGCGCCGCTGTTCAGCGGCCATCCGATCGAGGTCGACCAGGCCGCGTTCGAACGCCATGTCGCGCATAGCAGTTTGCCGCTGCTCGTCGACGTCTGGGCGCCGTGGTGCGGCCCGTGCCGCGCGATGGCGCCGATGTTCGCGCGCGCTGCGCAAGAGCTGGAGCCGCGCGTGCAGCTTCTGAAGCTGAACTCGGACGAGGCGCCGGAGGTGTCGGCGAGGTTCGGCATCTCCGGAATTCCAACCATGCTGCTGCTGCAGCAGGGGCGGGAGCTGGCGCGGATCTCGGGTGCGATGGACTCGCAACGAATCGTCGCCTGGACACTGTCCGGCCTGCGGCAATAGCCGTACGGCCGGACCGGCACTTGCTTGATTACGCTCAAATGCAACCATGAGGGAGTATGTCATGAACGTCGACAAAGCAGTTCTCACCTTCGCAGGGATCGTCGTCCTGCTCAGTCTGGCCCTGGGCTGGTACGTCAGTCCCTACTGGTTCTTGCTGGCGGCCTTTGCTGGAGTGAACATGATCCAGGCCTCGTTCACGGGCTTCTGTCCGGCAGCGATCGTCTTCAAGAAGCTGGGGCTCAAAAGCGGCAACGCGTTCTCCTGAATCGGTCGGAAGGACGGCAAGATGAAGCGAGGATATCATGGCTGACTCGGACGAAACCTATATCGTCGGGCCGCTCTACAAGGCGCGCGAAAAGGTCTATCCGGCGGCCGTGCACGGCCGCTTCCGGCGCATCAAGTGGACGATCCTGTGCATCACGCTCGGCATCTACTACCTGCTGCCCTTCGTCCGCTGGGATCGCGGTCCCGGCATGCCGAACCAGGCGGTGCTGGTCGACTTCCCGCATCGCCGGTTCTACTTCTTCTTCATCGAGTTGTGGCCGCAGGAGGTCTACTACTTCACGGGGCTGTTGATCATCGCGGCCGTCGCCCTGTTCCTGATGAATGCAGTGGCCGGCCGGCTGTGGTGCGGCTACCTCTGTCCGCAGACGGTGTGGACCGACCTATTCTACGTCGTCGAGCGCTGGGTGGAAGGCGATCGCCGTGAGCGCATCCTCAGCGACAGGCGCGGCTGGACCTTCACCCATATTCGCCAGGCCGCGCTCAAGCACTTCCTCTGGATCATGATCGGCTGGTGGACCGGCGGCGCCTGGGTGCTGTATTTCGACGATGCGCCGACGCTGGTGAAGGACCTTGCCACCTTCCAGGCGCCGTTCACCGCCTATCTCTGGATCGGCATCCTGACGGCGACGACCTATGTGTTCGCCGGCCACGCCCGCGAGCAGGTCTGCATCTACATGTGCCCGTGGCCGCGCATCCAGGCCGCGCTGACCGACGAATGGGCGCTCAACGTCACCTACAAGGGCGACCGCGGCGAGCCGCGCATGTCGGTCAAGAAGGCGGAAGCCGCACGGCTGCAGGGCGCTCCCGCCGGCGACTGCATCGACTGCCACCAATGCGTCAACGTCTGCCCGACCGGCGTCGACATCCGCCACGGCATCCAGCTCGGCTGCATCCAGTGCAGCCTGTGCATCGACGCCTGCGACAGCGTGATGACCCAGATCGGCCGTCCGACCGGCCTGATCGGTTACGACACCGACATCAACGTGCAGCGCCGCAAGGAAGGCAAGCCCGAGATCTACCGGATCATCCGGCCGCGCACGGTCATCTATGCGAGCTTCATCGCGATCGTCGGCGGGATCATGCTGTACTCGCTGGCCACGCGCGGCACGATGGGCATCAACGTGCTGCATGAACGTAACCCGCTGTTCGTTCAGTTGTCGGATGGCGGCGTCCGTAACGACTACACAGTCCGCCTGCTCAACAAGCGCGGCGCGCGCGACTTCGTGCTGGACGTCGTGGGGCTTCCGAACGCCAAGGTGACGGTGGCCGGCGAGACGCGCGAGCAGGACGGTCGCATGGTGATCGATGTCGGCCAGGACCAGACCCGCGAGATCCGCATGTCGATCGAGGCCAAGGGGGCCAACCTTCCCTCCGCGCCGGTGGACATCGAGATCAAGATCACGGATCCGGCGACCGGTACTTCGGTCAGCAAGCGCGATCACTTCGTTCCAGCGACACGATAGAGCAGTGTCGTTCGATCGCCGATCGTGAGGCGTCGGCGGCATTCCGTGGGCTCATCGGGACTGATCGAGGGAGGAGCGGTCGCTCCTCCCTCGATTGCTGAGTCCGGTTGTTCCAAATCAATGCCGGCTCGAGGTCGCAGGCAGAGCATTCTCGCGTCAAGGGATCGAAAGCTTTCCTACTGGCGGAGAAAGACAGATGTTCAAGGTCGCAATTCTCATCTGGGTCATGCTGGGCACCGTGCTTGCAGGCAGCGCGGTTACGGCATTGTTGACGGTGCAGGGGCTGGTTGCGAGCCCGATGAAGGACCTGCCGTTGGCGGCGCTGGTCGGATTCGTCGTCGCCATGCCGCTATCCTATCTCGTCGCCGCGAAGATCAGCCGCAATGGTGGGCGTGGCCGAACGGCGTGAAGGCCGCAGCCGGCAGGCATGTTCGGTAGCCTCAGAGAGCCTGCTCAGCATCGCCGCCGACGACGGGCCGGATCATCGTGCTGTTCCGGCCTGATCGTCGTGCACGAGCCGCGGGAGCGCCAGTCTGGCGCCGTCCATGAAGAGGTCGATCGCATCACGCACGGTTTGCTCAAGATCGGATGGAACGGGTGTCTCGTAGATGAACTTTCGGATCGCGAGATAGAAGATGCGTCCGTGCAGTCCCCAGAACATCTCCGTCTCGCGGTTGCCGAGAGGGCAGGTAGCGGCGTCTGGGAGCTGCAGTTCATGCCGCAGCTCGATCGCGGCAGGCTCGATGATCTCGCGTCGGACGAGGTCGAGGTAGCGACCGGTGATGCCGAACGACTTCATGCCGGAGAACACGAAGATCCGCACCCAATTATATTCGAACACGCGCGCCACATAGTCGAGATAGAAGCCGGTTAGCCGTGCCTTCAGCGGATGGCTGCGATCGCGGATCAGCGGGCCCCAATCCTGCGACCAGCGGCTCAGATAGACCTCCTGATAGACGCGCTCGATGAGGGCTTCCTTGCTGGGGAAGTGCCGGTAGATCACCGAATGCGCGATACCCATGCGCTTCGCGAGTTCCCGCGTCTGGCCTTCGAAGCCGCGCTCGGCGAAAAAGCGGATGGCTTCCTCCACGATCACGCGCTCGCGGTCGGCGGCGCGCATGTTGCGGCGCCTCGCGCGAGGGCGGCCGTCGGTTCTCCGCTGGCCTCCACCAACGCGGCCGTTTGTCTCAGCGTTCGCTGTCTTCGAGGTCTTAGCCATGGTCTCATCGATTGCGGCGACAGCCTGCTTGATACCCGAAAGCAGATTTGTGACCAATCGTTCGTTTCTGGTTGACCGCGCTGCCGCCACGTGCAACTCTTTTAAGACCAGATGGTCACAAATCTGGGACTCCGGGCTGGCGAGCCCTGGCGGCGAGGAACGGATGAAAGCGAGGGCTTTCAGCTATTTTCGTGCACACACGATCGGCGAGGCGCTCGAAGCTCATGCGGGCGCCGGCGACGATGCACGCTTCATTGCCGGTGGCCAGAGTCTGGTTCCGGCGCTGGCGTTGCGTCTTCAGGCGCCGCGTATTCTGATCGATATCAATCACATTGCAGAGCTGCGCGGCGTCACGCGGGACGGCGAGTGGTTGCGGATCGGCGCCTTGACCCGGCACTGCGAGATGCTGACCGATCCGCTGATCGCCGAGTTTGCGCCGCTGTTGCGCGCCGCAGCGCCGTTTGTTGCGCACCCTGCCATCCGCAATCGCGGGACCTTGGGCGGCAGTGTTGCGCTGGCCGACCCGGCTTCCGAATTTCCGGCGATGGTGTTGGCGCTCGACGCCGAGATCGAGATTGCCGGCACGTCCGGCCGGCGCCGCGTCAAAGCCGATGACTTCTTCACCGACCTTTTTGAGACGGCGATCGCGTCAGGCGAGCTCCTCGTCGCAGTTCATGTTCCTCTCTTCAAAGCCGGCCAGCGCATTGCGTTCGATGAGCTGGCCCGCCGGCGCGGCGACTATGCATTGGTCGGTTGCGGCCTGCTCGCGACCTGTCAGAGTGATCTGATCGAGCGTATCCGCATTGCGTTCTTCTCGGTCGGCAATGTCCCGACCCGTGCGAGACATGCGGAGGCAGCGCTGACGGGCGGCCGGATCGATGCCGGACGGATTGCGGCCGCGCAGGCTGCGCTTGATGACGATCTCGCGCCTGCTGACAGCGACGGTGTTCCGGCGGCGATGCGCCTGCATCTCGCACGCGTTCTGCTCGGCCGGCTGTTGGGACGGATCGGAGATGCCGCATGAGCGCGCCGGTCGACATCGAGGCCGACGAGCAGGTCCGCATTCGCCTCATCGTCAACGGCCGCAAGGTGGCTTGTGACGTCGCGCCTCGCGACACGCTGGTGGATTGTCTTCGCCAGCAGCTCGAATTGACCGGCACGCATGCCGGTTGCGAAATGGGCGCCTGCGGCGCCTGTCTGGTTCAGCTCGACGGCGCTGCTGTGCATGGCTGCCTGATGTTTGCCGTGCAGGCCGATGGCGCGCGGATCGATACGATCGAGGGGCTCTCGGAGGGCGGCGTGATCGCCGACCTGCAGGCCGAGTTTCATCGGCGCAATGCGCTGCAATGCGGGTTCTGCACGCCGGGTATGCTGATCATCGCTCATGAGCTGCTGACCCGTGCTGCACGGCCGAGTCGCGAGACCATCCGCGACGCGCTCTCGGGCAATTTCTGCCGCTGCACCGGATATGAAGCGATCGTCGACGCCATCGCCGCAGTGGCTGCGGCGCGGTCGGCAACGGCATCGCAGGACGCGGAGGGCTCGTCACAATGAGCGCGCCGCTGACCTCGCTGGACCGTCCGAATTCCTATATCGGCCGCTCCGTGCCGCGACCGAATGCGAAGCGGCTGCTCGCCGGACGCGGGCGCTACGTGACCGACGTTCGCCTGCCTCGCATGCTGTACGCAGCCTTCCTGCGCAGCCCGTATGCTCATGCACGGATCATCCGCATCGAGGTCGATGCGGCGCGGGCGCTTTCGGGCGTGCATCTGGTTGCGACCGGCGCCGATCTGGCGAAGATCTGCACGCCGTGGACCGGGACGCTCGATCATTTCAAGGGCATGACGTCCGAGCCGCAGCTGCCGCTGCCATTGGATCGCGTCGTCTGGGCCGGGCAGGCCGTGATTGCCGTAGTCGCCGAGAGCAGGGCGATTGCGGAGGATGCGCTGGAGCTGATCTCGGTCGACTACGAGGAGCTGCCGGCGGTGGTCGATCTCGACGCCGCGCGTCGGCCGGGGATGCCGCTGGTCAATCCGGTTGCGGCGTCCAACATCTGTTTCCGCACGCAGCTCGACAGCGGAGGCGTCGATGAGGCCTTCGCGTCGGCCGCGCATGTGATCGTGGAAGAATTCAGCTTCGGCCGTCATACGCCGGTCACGCTGGAGCCGCGGGCCATCGTCGCGGATTATGATCCTGAGAGCGGCGCGCTGACGGTGCATCACGCCACGCAAACGCCCTACCAGTTCCAGGATCTGTACGCTCGCCACTACGGCATCCCGGAAGCCGGCGTGCGCGTGATCGCGCCCGATATCGGCGGCTCGTTCGGCATGAAGCTGCATGTCTACCACGAGGACATGGCGGTTGTCGGGCTGTCGATCCTGCTCGGGCGCCCGGTCAAATACGTCGCCGACCGCATCGAGTCCTTCGTGTCGGATATTCATGCCCGCGATCACCATGTCCGCGCGCGCATGGCCGTCGACGCCGAGGGCAAGATCCTTGCCATGGACGTCCACGATGCCACGGCGATCGGCGCGTTCTCGACCTATCCGCGCACCAGCGTCGTCGAAGGCAATCAGGTCATCCGCCTGATCGGTGCGCCGTATGACTTCAAGTCCTATCGTGCCGCGCTCGAGGTCGTGTTCCAGAACAAGGTGCAGACCAGCCAGTATCGCGCGGTCGGACATCCCATCGCCTGCGCGGTTACCGAGCGCATGGTGGATCTCGCCGCAAGCCGCGTCGGGATCGACCCGTTTTCCATGCGCGCCAGGAATGTGATCGCCGACAATGCCTATCCGACGGCCTCGCCGAGCGGCTACAGGTTCGAGGCGCTGTCGCACGAGGTCTGCCTGCGGCGGCTGCGCGAGATCATGGACTACGACACGCTGCGGGCTGAACAGGCCGAGCTGCACCGGCGCGGCATCTATCGCGGCATCGGCATTGCGACCTTCGTCGAGATCACCAATCCGAGCCCGGCCTTCTACGGCGTCGGCGGCGCGCGGATCTCCTCGCAGGACGGCGCGACCGTCAGCCTGACGCCGTCGGGCGAGGTGCGCTGCGCGATCTCCGTGACGGAGCAGGGACAGGGCACCGAGGCGATCATCAGCCAGATCGTCGCCGACCAGCTCGGCCTCGCCCAGGAGCACGTCAAGATCATCACCGGCGATACCGAAGTCACGCCGCATGGTGGTGCGACCTGGGCCTGCCGCGGCGCGGGCATCGGTGGCGAGACGGCACTGCAGGCGGCGCGGAAGCTCAAGGCGAACATTCTGGAGATTGCCGCGCTGGTGCTGCAGGAGCAGCCCGCCGCGCTCGACGTCATCGACGGCCAGATCGTCAGTGTCGCCGCGGGACAGCCGCGTCTGCCGGTCGCCGAGATCGCGCGCATCGCCTATTTCCGGTCCGACACCTTGCCACCGGGCACTCAGGCGCAACTGACGGTCAGCCATCATTTCGCGCCGCAGGGCTACCCCTTTGCCTTCACCAATGGCATCCAGGGCAGCTACCTTGAAGTCGATGTCGAGACCGGCTTCATCAAGCTGCTGAAGCACTATGTCGTCGAGGATTGCGGCCGGATCATTAACCCGATGCTGGTCGACGAGCAGTTGCGCGGTGGTGTCGTGCAGGGTCTTGGCGCTGCGCTGTTCGAGGAGTGCCGTTACGGTGAGACCGGCCAGTTGCTCAACGGGTCGATGGCCGACTATCTGGTGCCGATGGCGATGGAGATGCCAGACATTACCATCGATCACGTCGAGACGCCGACGGCGGACACCATTCTCGGCGCAAAGGGCTGCGGCGAGGCCGGCACCGCGGCCGCGTCGGCCTGTGTGCTGAATGCGGTCAATGATGCGCTGATGCCCTTCGGCGCTTCCATCAACACCATTCCCATCACGCCTGAGCGCGTGCTCAAGGCGCTCAACCGGTTCTAAGAAAAACGAATGAGGGAGGAGATCATGCCAAACTACGAGACGAGGCTGCGACGCACAGGAATATCCCGCCGTACGGCGCTGATGGGGATGTCGGCAGGTGTCGCCACGCTCGCGATGCCGCGCCTGGGACGCGCCGCCGATGACACCATCCGCATCGGATTCCCGACGCCGCTGACCGGTCCGTTCGCCGCCGAGGCGCGTGACCAGGTCAAGTGCGCCGAGCTCGCCGTCAAGCTGGTCAACGACAAGGGCGGCGTCGCCGGCCGCAAGGTCGAGCTGCTGGTGCGCGACGACAAGCTCAACGCCGGCGAGGCGGCGACGCGGACGCTCGAGCTGATCGAGAAGGATAAGGTGCATGCCGTCGTCGGCGCGCTCTCCAGCGCCGTCCAGCTTGCCGTCAACGAGGTGACGCGCGCCCGCGGCGTGATCTACGTGTCGATCAGCCAGTCCGACACCATCAACGAAGCCAAGGATTTCAGCAAATACACCTTCCACGAGGCGCTGAACCCGCACATGACCACGGCGGCCGTGGCCCGCCAGACCATCAAGAAGGGCATGAAGGTCGCCCATCTCGTGGCCGACTATGCCTATGGCCATGAGATGCTGCGCGGCTTCAAGCGGGCGCAGACGGCGATCGGTGCCGAGAGCGTCGGCGAGATCCTGCATCCGTTCGGTGCGGCCGACTATTCGACCTTCATGCCGCGGCTGATGTCGCTGCGGCCGGACGTGCTGTGCATCAGCAATTTCGGCCGCGACCAGGCCAACGCGATCAAGCAGGCGGTGGATTTCGGCATCAAGCAGCAGATGAAGATCGTGGTGCCGGTGATCCTGCACAACCAGCGCCTCGCCGTCGGGCCCGACGTGTTCGAGGGCGTCGTCGGCGGCGCCAACTATTATTGGGGTCTCGAGACACAGAACAAGACCGCGGCCGAGTTCAACAAGGCGTTCCGGGCCGCCAATGGCGGTGCGATCCCGACCGACTACGGCGCCTATGGCTACTCCGGCGTCGGCTCGCTGTTGCAGGCGATGCAGGCAGCCGGCGGCACCGAGACCGATAAGGTCGTCGCGGCGCTGGAGGGACTGCAATACGATCTGACCAAGGGCCCGCAGCATTACCGCAAATGCGACCACCAGTCGGTGCAGTCGGTGCTGGTGCTGGAATCCAAGAAGAAGTCGGCGATGGCGAACGAGAACGACCTGTTCGCGATCGTGGCCAGCGATCCAGGGGCGGACGAGATGCTGCGAAGCTGCAGCGAACTCGGCCACCCGACCTGATCCTGAACGCATGGACCTCTCGCTGATCATCATGCAGCTGTTTTCCGGCATCGCCCTTGGGGCGGTGCTGGTGATCACTGCGCTCGGCCTCACCATCGTGTTCGGCATGCTCGGCGTGGTCAATTTCGCCCATGGGGCGCTGTTCATGATCGGGGCCTATGCCGGTCTGTATCTGGCATCGCTGACCGGCAGCTTCTGGTGGGGCTTGCTGCTCGCCCCAATTCTGGTCGGCGCGTTCGGCATGCTGATCGAATTCGTCCTGGTCCGACGTCTGTATGGCCGCTCGATCGATGATCCATTGCTGCTCACCTTCGGTCTCAGCTACATCCTGGTCGAGGGCGTGCGCATCGTGTTCGGCAGCGACGGCATTCCGTTTCCAACGCCGTCCCAATTGATTGGCGTCGTCGATCTCGGCGTCGGCTTCTTTCCCAAATATCGTCTGTTCGTGATCGCGCTCGTGGCCGTCGTGCTGTTGGCGCTCTGGCTGATCCTGGAGAAGACCCGGGTCGGCCTGATGGTCCGTGCCGGCGCCCGTGATCCCCTGATCATGCGTGTGCTCGGGGTCGATATCAGCAAGGTGTGGCTCGCGATCTTCGGCCTCGGCGTCGGGCTTGCCGCGCTCGGCGGGGTGCTGGCGGGACCCATGCGCAGCGTCAATCCCGAGATGGGAACGCTGGTGCTGGCGGAAGCCTTCGTCGTCACCGTGATCGGCGGCCTCGGCTCGATCGTCGGTGCCGTGGTCGCGGGACTGATGGTGGGGATCTGCATCAGCATGGTCGCGCTGTTCGCGCCCGAGATGGCGACGATCGTGATGTTCGCGCTCATGGCCGCGGTCCTGCTGATCCGGCCGCAGGGCCTGTTCGGCCTCAGGGGGAGAGCGTGATGACGGTGCAGTCGACCGGCGAAGCACCGCCGCTCCATCAGGCGCAGCGCCTCTTCGCTTTCCTCGCGGATCATCGCGTGCTGGTCTCGCTGGTCGCGCTGGCGCTGCTGCCCTGGCTGCTGCCGTCGAAGGCGCTCGCCGTGAACGTCCTGATCTACGGTGTCGTGGTGATGGGCTACAATCTCCTGTTCGGCTACACCGGTCTGCTGTCGTTCGGTCACGCCGCATTCTTCGGCACCGGCGCGTATCTGACCGGCATCGCTATCGGTCGCTGGGGCCTGCCGTGGTTTGCCGCGGTGCCGGTGGCGATCGCGGCGAGCACGGCGCTTGCCGCATTGATCGGAACCATCTCGACGCGAACCCGCGGCATCTATTTCTCGATGGTCACGCTCGCGCTGGCGCAACTTGTCTACTACGTGGCATTGCAGGCCTCCGCCTTCACCGGCGGCGAGAACGGGCTGCGCGGCTTCACGGTCGACCACATCGGTCTGTTCGGTGCGCAGATCAACTTCCTCGATCCCGTGAACAAATATTACGTGCTGATGGTGCTCGCGGCGATCGCGATCTGGGTGCAGTCGCGCATCCTCAACTCGCCATTCGGCGCGGTCATCGAGGCGATCAGGGAGAACGAGCAGCGCGCGCGGGCCTGCGGCTACGACGTCGAGCGCTGCAAGCTGATCGTGTTCATGCTGTCGGGCGCGATCTCCGCCGTCGGTGGCTGCATGTCTGCGCTGCATCTGTCGATCGTGCCGCTCGACATCCTGCATTACCAGACCTCCGGCATGATCGTGATGATGGTGCTGCTCGGTGGCGCCCGCAGCTTTTTCGGGCCGTTCGTGGGGGCTGCGGTCTTCCTGATCCTGGAGGACGTCGTGTCATTGTGGACGCCGCACTGGCAGATCGTGGTCGGCGCCATCTTTGTCGTGTTCGTGCTGTTCCTGCCCAAGGGCATCTGGGGCACGTTCCTGGACGCGCTGCCAATCGCGAGGGAGCGGCGATGAGCACCGAGCTGTTGCGCGCGGACGGGATCGGCCGTCGCTTCGGCGGCTTCGTCGCGCTCGAAGGCATCTCCGTCGCGTTCGCGGCCGGCGAGTTGACCTCGATCATCGGCCCGAACGGGGCCGGCAAGAGTACCTTCTTCAACATCCTCTCGGGCACGCTGTCGCCGAGCAGCGGCACCTTGCGCTTCAAGGGCCGCGAGCTGAACGGCCTGCCACAGCATCGCTTCGTACATCAGGGCATCTCGCGGTCGTACCAGATCACCAACATCTTTCCCGACCTGTCGGTCCACGAGAATGTCCGGGTCGCCGCCCAGGCGATGCGGGTGAGCTACGATATCTGGCGCAAGCGCGCGGATCTTGCCGAGCTCGGCGAACGCGCTGATGCGGCGCTCTCTGCCGTCGGCCTGATCGGCAGGCGCGGCGAGCTTGCGAAGTATCTGGCCCACGGCCAACAGCGCGCGCTGGAAATCGCGATTGCGCTGGTCTCCGAGCCGGAGCTGCTGCTGCTGGACGAGCCGACCGCGGGCATGGGGCCGGAAGAGACCAAGGAGATGGTCGCGCTGATGGAGCGGCTGGCGGAGAAGCGCACGGTGCTGCTGGTCGAGCACAAGATGAAGATGGTGCTGGGCTTGAGCCAGCGAGTGCTGGTGCTGCATCACGGTCGGCTGCTTGCCGATGGCCGTCCTGAGGACATCCGATCCAACCCCGACGTGCGTCGGGTCTATCTGGGACAGAGTGAAGGCTATGGCTGAGACCGCGTTGCTCGAGCTAGACGGCGTCCAGGCCTGGTATGGCGCCAGCCACGTCCTGCACGGCATCTCGCTGCGCGTGAACGAGGGCGAGGTGGTCGCGCTGGTCGGCCGCAACGGCGCCGGCAAGACCACGACGTTGCGCACCGTCATGGGGCTGATGCCCCGGGCCGCGGGGCGCGTGCGCTTTGCCGGCCATGATCTGCTGCCGCTTGCGGCCCACAAGCGCTTTCATCTCGGGCTCGCTTATGTTCCGGAGGAGCGCCGCATCGTGCCGGGCCTGTCGGTGCGCGAGAACCTGCGGCTTGGGCTGGTCGCCGCCAGCGCCGACATCGAGGAGCGCGCGGCGTTCGCCGAGGTTGCGGAGACCTTTCCACGATTGAACGAGCGGCTGGATCAGGAGGGCGTCACGCTGTCGGGCGGCGAGCAGCAGATGCTGGCGATCGCGCGGGCCTTGATCGCGCGGCCGCGCATGGTTCTGCTCGACGAGCCCTCCGAAGGCATCATGCCGGTGCTGGTCGAGGAGATGGGCGTGCTGTTCCGGCGGCTGCGCGACCAGGGCAAGACGCTGCTGTTGGTTGAGCAGAACGTCGAATGGGCGCTGCGCCTCGCCGATCGCGCCGTGATCATCGACCAGGGCGAGGTCGTGCATGAGAGCAGCGCCGCGGCGCTGCTGGCCGACAAGGATATCCAGGACCGCTATTGCGCGGTGTGATGCTTCGGACTGCGCCGGCATCATGACGCGCCATCTCCATCCGGCGCCGGCAGCTGCGGCAGCCGGGCGAGGCTGACGCCGGCAGCCTGGTGACGGAACATGCGTTCGAGCAGCTCGGCGGCTTGTCTCGCCGCATCCGCCGGCGCGAGCCCGCTTTGGCGGACATTGGAGATGCAGTTGCGCTCGGAATCGACGCGGCCGCGGCGCGGCATCCAGGTCAGATAGAGGCCGAGCGAGTCGGCGGCGCTCAGACCCGGGCGCTCGCCGATCAGGATGATCGAGGCCGACGCGCCGAACAGCTCGCCAACATGATCGGCGAGCGCGACGCGGCCCTGCGAAGCAACGATCACCGGCGATAGCCGTCGGCCGGTTGCAGCCAGGCGCGGCATCAGCGCATCGAGCACGGGCAGGGCGTTGACCTGCACCGCGCGGCTGCTCAGGCCATCGGCGACCACCAGCACGATGTCGGCCGGCGCGCGCGGCTCCGACAGCAGCGCTTCCGCCGCGGGCGAGAGCAGGCGGCCTGCGTCGGGGCGCTGCAGATAGGTCGCGCGATCGGCGACGCGGCTGTGCACGGCAAGCGCCGGCCAGCCATGCGCGGTGACCTCGGCCGCAAAGCGCTCGGCATCGAATGGCTTCAGCACGGCATCGCGAGCTTCGGCATGGGCAGCCTGGAAGGCGAGATGTGCCGACGTCGGCAGGCCAGGACCGCAGCGTCCCAACGCGATCCGTGCCTCGGTGTAGCGTGACAGCCAGCGCCAATCGTCCGATGACGAAGTTGCCGGCGAGTCGCTCTTGTCGGAGCCGCCCATCACTTGGCCTCCAGCAGCGGCAGCGCCGGCATCAGCCGCGCCGGCTCGAAGCGCAGCTCGCCTCTGGAATCGCTGAGGCCGGTGGCCGCGAGCCAGGCCTCGAACTCCGGCGCCGCGCGCTTGCCGAGCACCTTGCGCACATAGAGCGCGTCATGGAACGACGTACTCTGATAGTTCAGCATGATGTCGTCGGCGCCGGGCACGCCCATGATGTAGGTGCAGCCGGCGACGCCCAGCAGCGTCAGCAGTGCATCCATGTCGTCCTGGTCGGCTTCGGCGTGGTTGGTGTAGCAGACGTCGCAGCCCATCGGCAGTCCGAGCAGCTTGCCGCAGAAATGGTCCTCAAGTCCAGCGCGCATGATCTGCTTGCCGTCATAGAGATATTCCGGGCCGATGAAGCCGACCACGGTGTTGACCAGCAGCGGTCGGTAGCGCCGCGCCACCGCGTAGCAGCGCGCCTCCAATGTCTGCTGATCGACGCCGCAATGGCCGCCGGAGGAGAGCTCGCTGCCCTGTCCGGTCTCGAAATACATCACGTTGCCACCGACGGGACAGCGCTGCAGGCCTTCGGCCGCGGCGAGCGCCTCGTCGAGCAGCGACAGCGTGATGCCGAAGCCGCGATTGGCCTCCTCGCTGCCGGCCAGCGACTGGAACACGAGATCGACCGGCGCGCGGCGCTCGATCGCCTTCAGCGCGGTCGTAACATGGGCCAGCACGCAGGACTGGATCGGTGCATGCGAGGCAAGCCGCAAGGTCTCGATCAAGTCGAGCAGCCGTACCATCGTGTCGACGTCGTCGCTTGCCGGGTTGATGCCGATCGTTGCATCGCCGACCCCGTACATCAGCCCGTCGAGGATCGAGGCCGCGACACCCTTGAGATCGTCGAGCGGGTGGTTGGGCTGCAGCCGCGTCGACATCCGGCCCGGCAGGCCGATGGTGCAGCGGAAGCGCGTCACGACCTCGCATTTCGCCGCGACCGTCACCAGGTCCTGCAGCCGCATGATCTTGCAGACCGCAGCAACCATCTCCGGCGTCAGCCCCGGCGATACGCCGCTGAGCGCATCTGCGTCGGCCGCATCCGACAGCAGCCATTCGCGGAAAGCGCCGACCGTGAGGCTTGCGATAGGGGAGAACGCCTTGCCATCATGCTGGTCGACGATCAGCTGCGTGACCTCGTCGCTCTCGTATGGAATGACGGCTTCGTTGAGGAAATGGCGCATCGGCAGCTCGGCGAGCGCCATCCGTGCCGCGACGCGTTCGGCGGCATCCTGCGCGGCGAGGCCTGCCAGGACGTCGCCCGAGCGCAACGGCGTTGCCTTCGCAAGCAAGGTTTTGAGGTCGTCGAACCGATAGCGCGTGCCGCCCAGCGTGTGTGAAAAACCCATTGGTGCTCTCCTCAGCGGCTGCCGCGATCAGTCTCGGCGGCCCGGCCGATCACATGGGATCGTCGGGACGGGAGAGCGGAAGAGGACGTCATATCGAGGACCTTTCTCAGCACCGCGCAGAGCGACATCATGCACGATATGTGTCCGCATCCGATGACCATTTTGCCGCGCGTCGCCGTCGATTTCGTGCGGGTTGCGTCGGCGGCGGCGTCGGCTAAGGTCGCGCGCCAAGCGACAACGCAACCCGAGAGGAACCTGACATGACGCGGATCCGCTGCATCACCGAGATGGGCATGGGCGTCGACGTCCATGGCCGCGACGCCACCAAGGCCGCCAGGCGCGCGGTGTCGGACGCGATCCGCCATTCCAGCCTCGGCTTCTTCCGAATGGTCGGCAAGACGCCGCAGGACATGCTCGTCGACGTCACCATCGGCGTTCCCAATCCGGAGGCTGTCGACACCGCCGCGGTCGCCAAGGAGCTGCCCTATGGCACGGTGACCGTGACCGCCGTCAAAGGTGGGCTGGAGATTCCGGCCGAGGCCGGCAGCGACGCCATCATCATCGCCAACGCGGCGGTGCTGGTCCATCTCGACGACGGCAAGTGACGCTCACGCGCAGGGGTCATGCGCGTGGCGTTCTGATATGAATGTCAAACAGCATGTCATCGCGATCCCGCGGCGCGTTGCGCGCCCGGGTGATGATCGTACGGTGTCCCTCTTTGAACAGAGGGCGCAGGGAAGGCCGGGTATCCGCTGATACCCGCGGCCCCCGTGCGTGAAGAAGTGCACGGGGCAGGAACCACAGGCTCAGCCGGACGATCCGGTGGATTCAATTGGTCGTCGCAACACTCGATGAGGAGGTTGCGATGGGCATTCGAAAGAAACGGTCAACGCGGG